>NZ_JBFUPL010000012.1:0-227832 GCF_041355235.1 Rhizobium sp. RCC_161_2
GGTACAGACAAGCTACCGAGTAGCAAAGGCATCAAAGACAGACGTCCGCTTACACGGCGATCGCTGCACCAACGCCCCGAATGACGGCTTCGCGGGCCAAAGCCTTTTCCAAGCTGTCTCGCTGATGAGCATCCTGTCAGGCGTCTGCGCCATTGAGACCTCCTGGCCGCGCACCCGGTCCAGCTCGATCAATCGCTGCTGATCTTAGAATGCTCCCCAAAAATGACAGTTGGACGACGCCAGGAATTGAAAGGCATTCTACAAAGAACGGCTGCTTGTGGCCGTGAGGGGACTGTCCGATGTTGGGGTGCCGTAGGGCGAGAGCCGACATCCAAACGTCTCGCAATGTGGTCCGAGTTCGGCCCTAAGCGGGTTCAGACGCCTACGTGACTGCTGACCAGTCCATCAGCTGCGAACCGATGAACCATAATCATCGGTGGATCATTCACGGCAGGAACGCTAGGGCCTCCAAACCAAAGTGGGTTTGCGGCGCAGATCGACCCGCAAATGTGAGTAGGAATTGCCGCCAATGCCGCGCTCATAGGTCGGTGTACGTGACCGGACGAGATTGCTAGTGGTCTGAGGGAGCGCTGGGTCAACAGTGCACTTAGCTCCTCTCGTCCCTGCGCGATCACCGCGTCCATCGGTGGAATCCCGCATGGCACGACGTGGTGGTGCGTAAAGATGAGCGTTGATTGTGCTCCTGGCAAATCCAGAGCTTGTTTCAGCCAGTCCAGATGTTGGGCGACGTCACCAGCCGCCGATCCAGACAGGCTGGTGTCTAATCCCACAACCGAATTGTGCCAAACTCGGCTCTGAAATGAACAGCTTCGCAGTTGTCGACCTGACCGTGACGGTTGGTGAACGCCGAGCTAAGCGCATGCCGATTGTCTGAATTTCCTGGCACCACCAAAACAGGACAATTCAGCTCATTAAGGCGACTCCCGATCTCAGCATATCCCTCGATCCATCCCTCATCGATAAGGTCTCCGGAAGCCACGACAGCATCAGGCTTGACTTCGGCAAGCCATGACACAGCGCGAGCGAGACGCGACATGTTGTCGTTGCCCGGCGCAGCGTGAATATCGGAAACCTGCGCGACGATCATTTTGCACCTCCTAAACTCGTTGTTCCACCATAGGGTCGAATGTCGGTCTTCGGAAGACGCTGTAGAGCCTAGCAATAATGCTCGATGGGCTCGAGACACAACCGCTCGCGACAAGTCAGACTATGACCGCACAGAAGGCGCATTCCGGTCAATCTGAAAGATTCCACTGATACTGGCAGGTAATAAACCGTATCTCTACATGAGAATTGATTCCGCTGAATCAAGCTGATCGACACGGTATGTCAGTCCTTGAGGATCGGCGGAAAAGCCTGTGTCAGGATTGAAACGGACGTGCTTGGCCGCTCAGTGCAGGTTGCGCGCGCCGGATTTCGACGACTCGGGAGACATAACCCGGAGCGCCCAGTTGTCGATCACTGTCAATATTTCGTCAAACAGAGTTTGAACCTGTCTGTGCACCTCGGCATGAACAAAGTCCCGCTCGGGTCCAACGTCAATTTTGCATGCGAGATCTGCAGTCTTTTGGCAAATCTCGCCGCGCATCGCGGCTATCGTCTCATGCCAATTGATTGAAGTGGTCACTATCTCACTTATTGCTTCGTTCAGAAGGATACCGATCTCAGCGATCTGGTCGGAAACGGCAATCAGCAGTGCCTCCGATGCAGCGATGTCAGTCACGTCAGTCATATTGGGCGCTTCCAGACAGGAATAGGTGCAGTTACCTATACCCGAATCTCACCTGCTCTGCTCGTTTCTTTGATACTGTGGCGAGAGGGCTCAGGGAAAAATCCGCGAGCCTTTGATGGCGTGTCCGGAAACTCCCGAACGTCGACATAGGATCGTTTGCCATCTCACATATAACATATTGATATGTAGACGTTTTCTACGCCACGCGTAGGACGACATGCATTATCATATATAGGATGACCTGCAAGGCGCCGATGACGTAGGACGGCCCACGGCCTCTGCTCAGGCCCGGGGCATCTGGCCGACGAACCTGTCGAACAGCGTTAGATCATAGCGATGGGACTTGACGTCATCTCGATCGGCGGAGCGTTTGCGGCAGTTCCCACACCAGCCTGTGAAACGGCTCCGAGCATTCACCCCATGAGTGTTTACCACAACCATTTGGAAGCGCTTAGAAAATTGAGACATTGGCTAGGGTCAACTAATTGCTGGCGCTGACCCCGCAATCCTGAAAAATTGCTATTTGAACTCAATAGATTAGATGTCGTCCGAAAGGGGTGAATTTTCGGAGCCGTTTCACAGTCGATGATGTGTGGCAGGTTTTCTGCCGTGCCGCGTTCCGGGTTTTCTTTTCTACGGGTAATTACGGGCAAAGTTCTGCTATTCTCAGAATCAGCCATGATCCAAGCTCCAGATAGCTAGGTTGTGGTTAGGTCAGGCAGGGCGGTACGAACGCCCGGCTTGGCCGTCTGCCAATTCGGCAAATTTTCGATTGTAACCTGAAAACTTGGCGGAGCAATGCGTTTCGCCAAAAAATGGCGATTTTAAATGTTGGCGGTTCAATTCCGTATGGCGCGAGCGGCTCTAGATTGGGGTATTGTCGAGTTTGCCGAGCGGGCAGGGGTTTCGACCAATACGCTTGTTCGACTCGAACGGGGCGAAGAGCTCAAGCAATCAACCCTTGATCATCTGCGTACGGTATTGGAAGAGGCTGGCATTGAATTTATTGTTGAAGGTGACGATTGGTTTGGTGTGCGCGTGAGACGCACTGAGAAGCCAGCCTGTTGACTTCCGCCAGGGAGTGATCCAATTGCGCATTTTGCGGTGACCCATGTAGATACTACTAATTTGTTGGGATACTTCGCTTTTCTTCGCTCGGGTAGGGGCACGCGAAAGTGGCAAAAAGGGTCAAATCGTACTGATATTCAACATGCCAACTCCTGTGACGCGTCCCGCCTCGGCAGAGATTTCGCGTGGGCTGCCGCTTCACCGGAATAGGGGAAGTCTTCCCCGAGTTGACGGTCGCCCTCGTAGACTTTGAAGATGGGGCCATCGACTTCAACAATCCTGTAACCGTTCACGTATTCAATCTTTGGCGTTTTCCAACCCACTAGGAGCTCTCCTTCTTAAGGGCCGGCATTTCCTGCCCGGGTAGGTGATAACGGACAGCCCATACTTACCAGTTTATCAGGTGCTTGGACAAAGGCCTAATGTTCTATTGCCGGGCCTGCGGTTCGTTTCCGTTCAAGACCACGGTTTACGGTCTTCGTGCGGAAATCCAGTTGATGCTTCGGAGCAACGGAACAGCCGGTTCAAATAGCTCAAGGCGACAATTTTAATAAACGTAAGTGTTGCATATTCAACCTTTCATTGAACAAGACATCGTAAGGTGCATCCGAAAGATACGTCGCCGTATCATCGTGGCGGCTTCGGGCTTGCGGAGAGTGTGATGAAGAGCTTTGGAGCGATGCTGGCGGGCTATGGCGGCTTTGGGCCGGGCTTCAATTTTCTGCGCATTGCGCTGGCGTTCTCCATTGTCTTCTATCACGTTCTCACCAACTCCGGTCACTCGGCGCTGGCGCACGGCCCGGTGTTATGGTTCTTTGAATACAGCCTGGTGCCGATGTTTTTCGCCCTGAGCGGCTTTCTGATCACCGGCAGCGCGCAGCGTCTTAGTCTCGAAAATTTCCTCCTCAATCGCGCCTTGCGCATCGTTCCGGCGCTTGCGGTCGACATTCTGGTGTGCGCCTTCATCATCGGCCCGGCCGTCACCACGCTGCCGCTCGGCGACTATTTCACCGATGCGAGATTCTTCGCCTATATGCTGAACATTATCGGCTGGGCGCATTTTGAACTGCCAGGAGTCTTCACAGGCCACCCGGTGCGGCAGGTCAACGGGGCGCTGTGGACCATTCCCTGGGAGATCAACTGCTACATCATCATGTCGGTCATGATGGTCACAGGTGTGGTGCGGCGGGCGTTGGCAACCGTCCTGCTGCTAGCGATCTTTGTGGTCGCAGGCCTTGCGGTCGAGCATTTCACATCTGCCGAGGCAGGGGACTTCTGGGGCTTACATACGCTCTTCGTTGGTCGCGGCTCCCAGCTGATCACCGCCTTCCTGTGCGGCATCCTTGCCTATCAGTTGCGGGACTGGATCGCGATGAGCAGAATGCTGTTTGCTGCCTGCGTTGCCGTTGCACTCGCGGCCATGCTCCTGCTCGACGTGAGTGCAACTGAAAGTGTCGCAAACCGCCTGATGCTGATGCCGGTCCTCACCTACATCACCATCTATGCCGGTCTGTCGCGCCTGCCGCTACCGAAGATTTTGGAGGGCGGCGATTATTCCTATGGTGTCTATCTCTACCACGTTCCCTTCATCCAGCTCGCTATTCTGCTCGGGCCGCCGATCCTCGTCAGCACGGTAGTCGGCATTGTCATGCTGACTTTGATCACGGGCACCATCGTCCTCTGCGTTGCTGCTGCTTCCTGGCACTTGATTGAGAAGCCCATTCTGTCACTCAGGAAGCGCTATTCGTTGGCGGGCAGGACGATAGCGCGTGAGGGTCGGGCAGCATCCAGAGCAGAAACGGCGCCCGCGCTAAAGCCGAACGGTACTGAAACTCCCTTCTCGCACGCGCATCAGTTTTTGCCGATCGGCGAACTTCCTGATGATCGCCGAAATTCTCAAGCCCAATAAGCTTGCTCTGTTCAGTTCCACGTTATTGTCACTTCGATTTTCATTTCGCGGTGATCCATCAAAGTCACCGAGAACCGTAGCGCGCCTTTCTTTTTTCGTAGCGGCTGAGGTTCACTTTAAACGGGATAGTGGATCGAAAGGGGATGAACCTGAGAAAGGTCGGACGGATGGTGATATCTTGAGTGTTTTTGACGAGGCAGTTGTTGAAATCGACCGCCGCCGTGGTGACACCGGCGCCACTGTTGTCGTCCGTAATGGTGATATTCTGAAATTCGAAATACCGCTCGATTGGGAATCCGATGCAAATACCGCCGCATAACACGTACTTGTCGACGTAGCGTGTTGGTTTTCACGCGGAACTGAGCCGGTTAGGCGCATAATTTCCATTGAGAATTGAGCCATGTGAACCTTCCCCCCAACGCGGTGAGCGGCGGGGGCAACGGAGTGATCCACATGGGACTTTTAAACATCATCCGTCGGATGAAGCTGCGCGAGAAGCAGTCGATCCGCGAGATCAGCCGGCATACTGGTTTGTCGCGCAACACGATCGCGAAGTATTTGAACGCTGGTACGATCGAACCGACGTTCACGGTACCGGAGCGGCCGAGCAAGCTTGGTCCCTTTGCCGACAAGCTTGCGGCCTGGCTGAAGACCGAGGCCGGAAGGTCGCGCAAGCAGCGCCGCACGCTGAAGCAGCTTCATGCCGATCTGGTATCTCTCGGCTTTACCGGCTCCTATGGTCGGGTCGCCGCCTTCGCCCGTGAGTGGCGGGTTGAGCAGCAGACGGCGGGCCGCGGCATATTCGTTCCGCTATCTTTCCGCCCAGGCGAAGCATTCCAGTTCGATTGGAGTGAGGACTATGCCGTGATCGGCGGTGAGCGCACGAAGCTTCAGGTGGCGCATATCAAGCTATCGCACAGCCGAGCTTTTCTGGTCCGAGCCTACCTGCTGCAAACGCACGAGATGCTCTTCGACGCCCACTGGCACGGGTTCCGCGTGTTCGGCGGTGTGCCTGGTCGCGGCATCTACGATAATCTATGGACGCCTCCCGGGCGAGATGAACATTTGGCGGCACTCGGCATTGGATGCGTGAATCTATCCGGCCTATCGCTGGAGCGATCACGCTCCTGGCCTTGATGGGAGTCCGCTACCTCTGTCCTCATAACATGATCGACCTTTGTGGCCTTGTCGTAAATCAGGATCCGAAGCTGCGGTCCGTGCCGTTACGCCATCAGTTCTTACTCGCATTCATCATTGCCTCATAGGCAACGATTGGCAAATGACTATTGTGCGGCATAGCGCTCCTGTCGCGTGAGCAAGGCCCATGCTACCCGCGCGGTCTTGTTGGCAAGCGCCACGATCGCTTTATTAAATCCCCGGCGAGCGACGAGTTCTTTCAGCCATTGAGATCGGCGATCGTCGTGACTGGCAAGTCGGCTGATAACTGCGCGTGCACCATGAATCATCTGGCGACGTAGATAATGGTTCGCTCGGCGGCCAATTCCGCCAAGCCGTGGTTTGCCGCCAGTCGAGTATTGTCGCGGGACCAGCCCGATCCAAGCCGCCAGCTCTCGCCCGGATTTAAAGTGACGTCCGTCCTCAACGCTAGCAACGAGTGCCGTTGCAATGATCGGACCGACGCCTGGCAGTTCGGACAGACGACGGCAATCTTCTCGTTCACGGCAGATCTCGCTAATCTTCGTGTCGAGTTTGGCGACCCTCCCATTTAGATCGGTGAGCTGGTCGAGGAGTTCGAGGAATAACTCGCGCCCGAGATCGGAAAGAGCTCCATTCTTAACGGCTAACGGAGCTTGGGCAGCAAAGCGCCACGGTCCTTGCGGTAAAACGATTCCATATTCAGCGAGAAGGCCTCGTGCGTGATTGATCAGGGAGGTACGCTGAACAATCAGGCGTTCTCTTATTCTATGAAGCGACTGAAGGTCTTGTTGCGCGGTCGATTTGACGGGTACAAACCGCATAGTCGGGCGTGTTGCAGCTTCATAGATCGCCGCGGCATCGACCGCATCGTTCTTGGAGCCGCGTACAAAGGGCTTTACGAAGCGAGGATTGATAAGCAGGATCTCTCGCCCATCAGCCTTGAATTGCCGCCCCCAATGATGAGCGCTGGCACAGGCTTCCATCGCGATCGTCTTTGGAGCGATCGCTTTCACCATCTCAGCCAACTTCGATCGGCTGACCTTACGCGAAAGAATAGTGCCATCCGAAGCGATACTGTGCAGATGGAATGACGATTTTCCAAGATCGATGGCTAGCAGTTCGAATGTCATGACTTCCTCCTTTTGTTGGCCCTTCATTGTGAAGGTTCGGAGGGAGGCGTCCATCCCATAACATGCGCACGGCGATCGATAAGGTCGGCCGTGGCAAGGAGCGAGACGTCAACGTCCGCTTCATGGCAATGGCCAGCCACTACGTGTTCGAGCCCGAGTTCTGCAATCCAGCGGCAGGCTGGGAGAAGGGTCAGGTCGAGAAGAACGTCCAGGATGCCCGACCACGGCTGTGGCAACAGATGCCGGACTTTCCAGATCTAGCGGCGTTGAACGCATGGCTGGAGCAGCATTGCCAGGACCTGTGGCGCGAGACACCGCATGGCACCTTGTCCGGTTCGATCGCGGATGTTTGGGCTGATGAGCAGCCTGCCTTAATGGCATTGCCCGCAATGTTTGACGGCTTCGTCGAGCAGAGCAAGCGCGTCTCACCGACATGCCTGATCACCTTCGAGCGTAATCGTTACAGTGTGCCTGCATCATTTGCGAACCGGCCCGTCAGCCTGCGGATTTATCCCGAGCGGCTGGTCGTTGCAGCCGAGGGCAATATCCTCTGCGAACATCCGCGGATCATAGAACGCAGCCACGACAAACCGCCGAGGACGATTTACGACTGGCGACATTACCTTGCCGTCATCCAGCGCAAACCCGGTGCCCTGCGCAATGGTGCACCCTTCCTGGAATTGCCGCTGGGCTTTCGACAACTGCAGGACCAGATGCTTCGCCGCCCCGGTGGTGATCGAGAGATGGCCGACATCCTCGCTCTGGTGCTTCATCACGACGAACAGGTTGTCGTCAGGGCTGTGGAACTGGCTCTGGATCAAGGCGTCGCGACCAAGACGCATGTGCTGAACCTGCTGCATCGTCTGATCGATGGGAAGACGACTGACGGTCCTGACATCGACACGCCACAGGCGCTGACCTTGCTGCTTGAACCCAAGGCCAATGTAGAACGCTACGATGGTTTGCGGGTTCGGATTGTGGGAGGTCGTCATGCGTCATGATCCTGCCAGCGCCGCCGTCGTCATCATGCTGCGTAGCCTGAAGATGTATGGCATGGCCCAAGCGGTCACGGACCTGATCGAGCAAGGAGCACCAGCCTTTGATGCGGCCGTGCCGATCCTGTCCCAGTTGCTAAAAGCCGAGATGGCTGAGCGCGAGGTCCGCTCGATTGCCTATCATATGAAGGCTGCGCGCTTCCCTGCCTACAAGGACATCTCCGGCTACGACTTCGCCGCCAGCGAAATCAACGAGGCGACGGTGCGCCAACTGCATCGATGCGAGTTCATGGACGGAGCGCATAACATTGTCCTCGTCGGCGGGCCGGGCACAGGCAAAACACACGTCGCGACCGCCCTCGGCGTCCAGGCTATCGAGCATCACCGCCGAAAAGTCCGCTTCTTCTCGACCATCGAATTGGTCAATGCGCTCGAGCAGGAGAAGGCAAAGGGCAAGGCAGGCCAGATCGCCGAGGCGCTGGTCCGTCTCGATCTGCTGATCCTCGATGAGCTCGGATACCTTCCGTTCAGTGCTTCAGGCGGAGCGCTGCTCTTCCACCTGTTGAGCAAGCTGTACGAGCGCACCAGCGTCGTCATCACCACCAACCTCAGCTTCAGCGAATGGGCAACCGTCTTCGGCGACGCCAAGATGACGACAGCTCTGCTCGACCGCCTGACCCACCGTTGTCATATCCTGGAAACCGGTAACGACAGCTTCCGCTTCAAAGCCAGCTCGGCCGCAGCAGCACAAAAAAGAGGAGAAAAGCCCAACCCCTTGACCAAACCCTGATCAGAAAACCATACTCAGAGGTGGCTCACTTCTCGGTGGAAAAACCGGCTCAGTTCCGCGTGAAAACCAACACATAGCAGACACAAAGCCCCACATCCTTGGTGTTCTGTCTGCGGCAAGGATCGGCGGAACGTTTGAGGCGCACGCCGCAACGGCAGCGGTCGAGAAGATTATGGCCTCGACGGTGAATAATGCGGGCGCACTTATTGCGGTTGCGAAGCTAAAGCAGAAAGATGAGGTTACGTTTCTTCATTCGTTGGCCGTCAGTGCGCTGATGGTCGCGTTCGGTCGCGCCCTAGGGCATGATGAAGAGGATGTGCGGCTATTCGGGCTCGGAGGGCTGGTCCATGATCTTGGAAAAATGGCACTGCCGGACGCAATATTGGCGAATACGGGCAAGTTAACCGCCGGCGAGATGGACCTTGTCCGAACGCATCCTCGACAAGGATACGAGATGATCTCCCACCTTGAAAATTCGCGGCAGGAGGTGCTTGATATCTGCCTCTATCATCACGAAAAATTCGACGGCTCAGGTTATCCCTGCGGTCTTGCCGGGAAGGAAATACCCTACGAGGCGCGCCTTGCAGCCATTTGCGATGTCTACGACGCGTTGACAACAGTCAGGCCATACAAGCCTGCGTGGTCGCAGGGAGAGGCGGTCAATATGATGATGCGTTCGCCGGGACATTTTGACCCCAACTTGCTGTCAGCGTTTATGTCGAAGATGGTCATCAACGGCACTCTGCATTAGATCGGGCATCAGATGCCATTGTGCCACACTTCATCATTGGCTTTGGCGGGAAAACGCAACGGCAAAAGACCGCAGCACACCATACTTATTGGAGCGTAATGCCGAGCGCACCGGCCAGTGTGGTCAGGCTAAGGTGCGCGGCGCATGCGGATCGGTCGATCGAATTCGATATCGTTGGGAGTCGGTTTTTTGGAAAGATAGCTATCGCAACTTGGCAAAGGAATGCTGCAGGTGCTCGCACGTAGGGCTTGTCATGACGTCCCTCACCGGTCCGATCTCCCCCATCAGCTCTTGGTGAAAGAAGGCAACTCTGTCGGAGACGTCACGCGCAAACCCATTTCGTGGGATCCTCGCGTCCCACGGAGCACCGCTCCCAAGACGCGCCATACAAAGGCTAGGGGCGACCACTCGGAATTTTTTATATCGTCCAGATCTTGCGGCTTGGCGGCCTTTGCCAAAGTGCAGCTTCGACATATGGAGAAGCGCCCCAATATTTTTCGGGCGAACGCGGCGCGACAGTCGATGCCGCTTACAGGTCCGCAGAAAGAATTCAGGCTTCGGCTAGCCTGCTCCAATTGGAAAAAAGAAAGCTCGTCAATCGCCAGGCTCCGTTGTCTAGTACCGATGGTTCAGGCCTGGACCCAGACGACAATTGCGACGCAGGCGAGAACGAAGGCCGCGAATGTGAGCGCCGCCACCCGTTGTCGATGTGGATTTGGACTTGGGGGATCTTCGAGATCGGGAGGCAAGATCCGCTGTTCCATGGCATTGAACCCTTTAGATGCCGCCGAGATGAAGGGTTTTCAGTTCAAGGAATTCCTCAAGCCCGTGATGCGAACCTTCACGACCCAGGCCCGATTCCTTGATGCCGCCGAAGGGAGCTGCCGTCGTCGATACCGATCCAGCATTGATTCCAACCATGCCGAATTCAAGCGCCTCGGCGACGCGGAACGCCCGCGAGATATCGCGTGTGTAAAGATAGGAAGCGAGACCAAACGGCGTATCGTTCGACCAATTGATGGCCTCGTCTTCGGTATTGAAGCGGAAGAGAGGCGCTACCGGGCCGAAAGTTTCTTCCCGAGCGATCCTCATTTCAACCGTCGTGTTAATCAAGACAGTCGGCTCGTAGAACAGCCCCGATCTAAGCTTGCCGCCGGTGACTACGAATGCGCCATGCGCGGTCGCGTCGTCGACATGCTCCTGGATCTTGGTGATTGCAGCGCGATTGATCATCGGGCCGATTGTCGTTCCCTCCACCAGACCGTCGCCAACAACGAGATTGTTGGTCGCCGCAGCCAATTTACCGGCGAACGCCTCGTAGACGCCTTCCTGGACAAAGATGCGGTTGGCGCAAACGCAAGTCTGGCCGCCATTGCGGAACTTGCTTGCCATCACACCGGTCACCGCGGCATCGAGATCGGCGTCATCGAAGATGATGAATGGCGCATTGCCGCCGAGCTCCAATCCGACCCGCTTAACGGTCGCAGCGCATTGTTCCATCAACAGTTTTCCGACCCGTGTAGAACCAGTGAACGTCAACTTCCTGACGATCGGGCTGCGGGTCAAGGCGCCGCCTATCTCGGCGGGTCTCCCAGTTACGATGTTGATGACGCCCTTAGGGATTCCCGCACGTTCGGCGAGAACGCCAAGAGCAAGCGCGGAAAACGGCGTCGCTTCGGCCGGCTTGATCACAATCGTGCAGCCCGCGGCGAGAGCCGGGGCAGCCTTGCGCGTGATCATGGCGTTCGGAAAATTCCACGGGGTGATCGCAGCGACGACGCCGATTGGGTGCTTCTGAACGATGATCCGTCCGTCAGCCGAAGCAGCGGGAATGGTTTCGCCGTAGATCCTGCGCGCCTCTTCGGCGAACCACTTGACGAAGGACGCTCCATAAGTGATTTCACCGCGCGCTTCGAAAAGCGGCTTTCCTTGTTCCAGCGTCATGATCCGCGCAAGGTCGTCTGCATGCTCGATCATGAGTTCGAACCAACGTTCGAGGAGCGCGCCGCGCTCGCCGGCTGTTTTCTTGCGCCAGGATTTGAATGCTGCATCCGCCGCAGCAATAGCGCTGTCGGTTTCGGCTGCGCCCAGTTCGGGTACATGCCCGATGATCTCACCCGTTGCAGGGTTGTCGACCGCAAACGTGGCTTTGCCCGCGGCACCCACCCAGTCCCCGCCGATGTAGCAGAGTTCGGTGAAAAGGGCCGGATCTTTCAGCTGCTGGGCTATGGTCATGATGTTCTCCAGATGTTTGAGACATCATTCTCCAGGTCATGCGGCACAATCTGCCGAAACGAACTGCAACGTTGATAGCAACGATCAAATTTGCCCCCTCCAATCATCGTAAGCCACTGCCGGATCAGGTGCACAATGGCTCAAATTCGAAAGTGAGGTTGGCAATGGAAAAGGCTCAGATTTTATATGACGACTTTGCGAAGGTGGATATCCGTATCGGGCGTGTCCTGACGGTCCAGCCTTTCGAGCGAGCACGTCATCCGGCCTATAAGGTTGAAGTGGATTTCGGGGATCTCGGCCGCAAATGGTCGAGTGCCCAGATCACCAGCTATAGCCCCGAAGAGCTGATCGGGCAGATCGTGACCTGCGTGGTGAACATGCCGCCGCGCAACATCGCAGGCTTCCAGTCGGAAATCCTGATCCTGGGCGCCAAGGACACGAACGGCAACGTCAAGCTCCTGCGGCCAACGCATGATATCGCGATCGGCGAAGCTGTCTTCTAAACGGATGCGTCGCAACGAACGCTCACAAAGGGGAATGGGAATGGAAACGGCTGACTTTATTGTTATTGGTGCGGGGATCGCGGGAGCTTCCGCCGCTTATGAACTGAGCGAGAACGGGAAGGTTATCGTTCTCGAAGCCGAATCCGCTCCCGGATATCATTCGACCGGACGCTCTGCGGCTGTGATGTCAGAGAACTATGGACCGGCGCTGTGGAGCCGGCTGGTTACGGCATCGCGGTCGTTCCTTGAGACGCCTCCTGACGGCTTCACGGACGTCCCGCTCGTCACGCCCCGTGGTGCGTTGTTTTTGGCCCGCGACGGCGAGCAAGCGAAATTGAAAGCCCAGGCAGACGAGCTTCTTCGTCGAGGGGCGACGATCGAACTAACGTCATCTGACGAAGCCTTGCGGTTCTGCCCGGTCATAAAGTCGAGCGAGTTCGTATCGGCCCTCTATGAGCCGGATTGCATGGACATCGACACGGACGCGCTGTTAACCGGCTATCTGAAAATGCTCCGCGTTCGTGGTGGGCGGGTGGTTACGAATGCGAGAGTCGAGGCGTTGAAGCGAGCGGATGGTGTTTGGCGCATATCCACGCCTGCTGGCTCGTTCGAAGCGCCGGTCGTGATCAACGCGGCAGGCGGCTGGGTCCAGGAAGTAGCGACACTTGCGGGCCTGTCCTATCGCAACGTCATCCCGTTCCGCCGTACCGCGGTTGTATTCGACCCGCCGGCGGGCAGCTCGATCCAAACCTGGCCGATGACTTTCGATGTGGCTGAAACCTTCTACTTCAAGCCGGAAGCCGGGCGCATCATGGTTTCGCCGGTCGACATGGCACCTTCCGAACCCTGCGATGCACAGGCCGACGAGCTTGAGGTCGCAATCGCGATCGACCGCATCCACACGTTCACAACGATGGAGGTGAAGAGCGTCAAGCATAAGTGGGGCGGCCTCAGGACTTTCGCACTAGACCATGAGCCGGTCATCGGCCGCGATCTCGAGGAAGATAGCTTCATCTGGTTGGCGGGTCAGGGTGGCAATGGCGTGATGGGCGGGGCCGCCGCGGCCCGGCTTGCGGCAAGCTTTGCCGTCGGCGCCGAGATCCCTTCCGACATAGCCGCCTTGGGCATCACCGAGGAGAACGTATCGCCGGCCCGGTCGTGCGTCGTCGATGCAAGTGGGGACAAGCCCGTGGTCGGTACGCTCGACGCATTCGCCTGACCCTTCATTCATCTGAACAAGGGATCGCCGATCGGCAGGCGGTTCCTGCACAAACCCAAATGGCGCTGTCTACCCGAAATAATCACTCGGAAAGGAAAATATCATGACAAAGCGCAGCAAAGAAGAGCTTCTCGCCGCCCGCCAGAACAATATCCCGAGAGGTCTCTTAACTGCCCACCCGATTTTCGTGGAACGTGCTGAAGGCGCCTATATCTGGGATACGGAAGGTCATCGCTATCTCGACTTCGTTGGCGGCATCGGCGTGCTGAACGTTGGGCACAACCACCCGCGTGTCGTGGCGGCGGTCGAAGAGCAGCTGAAGCGCGTCACCCACGCGGCTTTCCAGGTTGCTGCGTACGAGCCCTACATCAAGCTTGCCGAGCGCCTCAACAAGCTGGTTGGCAAGGGTGCGGCCTACAAGAGCGTTTTTTTGACCACGGGTGCCGAAGCAGTCGAAAATGCCGTCAAGATTGCTCGCGGCTATACCAATCGTCCCGGGATCATTTCTTTCCGTGGCGGGTTCCACGGCCGCACCCTGCTCGGTGTCACGCTCACCGGCTTCGGCCAGCCCTACAAGCAGAACTTCGGCCCGTTCGCGGGCGAAGTGTTTCACACGGCCTATCCAGACGCTTATCGTGGTGTGACGACTGAAGGCGCGATCGCAGCGCTCGAAGAAGTGTTTGCCACCGAAATTGCTGCGGATCGCGTTGCTGCCATCATTATCGAACCTGTACAGGGCGATGGCGGGTTCCTGGCCGCTCCTGTCGAGTTCCTCCAACAGCTTCGAGCGATTACCGAACGCCACGGTATCGTTCTAATCGCGGACGAAATTCAGACGGGCTTCGGACGGACCGGCACGATGTTCGGCTTCGAACACTCGGGCATTCAGCCGGATCTCGTCACGGTGGCAAAAAGCCTCGCCGGCGGCTTCCCTATCTCCGGTGTGCTGGGCAAGGCCGAGATCATGGATGCGCCGACGCCGGGCGGGCTCGGCGGCACATATGGCGGTAACGCCATCGCCTGTGCAGCGGCACTTGCCGTTCTCGATGCCTTCGAACAGGACGGACTGCTGGAACGCTCCAAGGCGCTCGGCAACAAGCTCAATGCCGCGTTGGAAGAACTTCAGTCCACACATGACTTCATCGGCGTGGTTCGCGGACGCGGCTTCATGCAGGCAATCGAATTCGTGACGGATTCAGCCTCGAAGCGACCGGATCCGGAGCGCGCGCAGCGGGTCGTGGAACGGGCTCGTGAGGGCGGCCTGCTCGTCATCAAGTGCGGCGTGTACCGCAATATTGTCCGGTTCCTGGCTCCGATCGTCCTGTCCGATACAGATCTCGATGAGGCGTTGCGGATCTTGGGGGATGCGATCGACGGCGAGCGCCTCTCGTCGGCAGCGTAAAGTCGGTATCTGATCGCCCGGCAGTGCACCTGCCGGGCGGAGTTTTGAATGAGCGCGCCGGGGGACACCCTGGGTGCCAGAGGAGGAGTTGTGCGATGCGAGCAGTCTTTGCTGATTGCACTGAGGAACTTCGGCGCGTCATCGAGACGCTAGGGCTTCAGGTCCCAAGTTCGGTACGGATCAATCACGGCACACCGACGGAAGCCGAACTGATCGAACTGTGCTCGGACAGAGACGTGCTTTTCGTCGAACACACGTCGGTCCCCGCTTCAGTCTTCGCGGCATGCCCGTCAATCCGTGCCGTGATCTTCATGGGAACCGGAGCCGGAACCTATCTCGATCTCGATGACGCCACCCAGCGGGGCGTCGAGGTGATGACGACACCCGGCTATGGCGATAGAGCTGTTGCGGAACATACCTTCGCGCTTATGTTTGCAGCCGCTCGAAACATCGCGACGATGGATCGTGATCTGCGCGCTGGCGAATGGAAGCCCCTAGGCGGGCTGCAGCTCGAAAACCAGAAGATTGCCGTGATCGGGCTTGGCGGGATCGGCGCGACGATGGCCGATTTGGCGAGCTCTGTCGGTATGCGGGTGTCGGCATGGAACCGGACCCGCAAGGACAACCCGAACTTTGTCGCAGACATTGACGAGGCGCTGGATGGCGCGACCGTCGTCTCACTCCATCTTTCCCTAAGTGCCGAGACGTGTGGGATCATCGATTTGCGTCGGATCATGCTTCCGGCCAGGGGCTTTATTCTCGTAAACACGGCGCGCGCCGCGCTCGTGGATGAGCATGCGCTCCTGGAAGGGCTATCCGGGGGGCAGATCGGTCACGCTGCTCTGGACGTATTCCCCGAAGAGCCGCTTCGGGCAACAAATCCCTATACGAAGCTCGCGAACGCGACGGTCACAGCCCATGCGGCCTACATGACGGACGCCGCATACGCAGAGCTCTGGAACAGGACACTCAAGGCATATAATCGGCTAGCGGATCGGTCGAGACTGTAGACAGTCGATCGCGCCCATTTCCAAGATCGAACCAAGGTGGGGAGCCACAAATGAAGATACTCGTCCCGGTCAAACGTGTTGTCGACTACAACGTGAAGATCCGTGTGAAGCCGGATGGCACGGGTGCCGAACTTGCCAACGTCAAGATGTCGATGAACCCGTTCGACGAGATCTCGGTCGAGGAAGCGCTGCGGCTGAAGGAAGCCGGCAAGGCTGAGGAAGTCGTGGTCGTCTCGATCGGGCCTGCCAAGGCTGAAGAGACGCTGCGCACCGCACTCGCCATGGGCGCCGACCGGGCGATCCTGGTCGAGACCGATGATGCCGTCGAACCGCTGGCCGTCGCCAAGATCTTGAAGGCTGGAGAAGCAGTTGGAGCGACGAATCAGACATATGCTCGAACGACGAGATCGCCTCACCCGTGTGGATCTGGGCCGCGTCCAGGATCGGCGATAGGCTGATAATGTCGTCTATCGCCAAAAACGCCATGACCGTCTGGCGAGGTCTGCGGACGAGCTTTAGGGAGACAGCCGTGATAACACCGAGCGTGCCGTCTTCGGCACCAATAAAGAGCTGCTTCACGTCATAGCCTGCATTGTTCTTCCGCAAAGGGCTCAGTTCGCTATAGAGCGTACCATCCGGGAGAACGACCTCGAGACCGAGCACCAGCTCCCTTGCCATTCCATACCGAACGACGTTAATTCCGCCCGCATTCGTCGCGATATTTCCACCGATACGGCAGGATTGTTGCGAGCCGAGCGCCAGCGGTAGTAGTAGGTCGACGTCAAGCGCAGCCTGCTGAAGATCGCTCAGGATCATTCCGGCTTCCGCAGTCACGGAAAGGTTCGCCGCATCAATGTCACGAACACTATTCATCCGCTCAAGGCTTATAACCAGTTCGCTGTTGTCTTCATTCGGAGTTGCCGCCGTGCAATAGCTCGTGTTGCCGCCTTGCGGGACGAGCGGGACAGCGAACTCGACGCAAGCGCGAACGATCTTCTGGACTTCGGCCACCGTTCGCGGGCGCAGCAGAGCCCTTGTTCGTCCTACGTATTGCCGGCGGAAGTCCGTTGTATAGGCGGATATGATATCCTAATCGCGCGTAACGATCTCTCCCGGAAGTCGCGTAAGCACGTCTTCGATACGGTCCATCTTGTGGTCTTTCGTCTGATGTGTCTGTTGTTCAGCTTGCCGGGCCGGCCCGCCCGCTGGGCGCAGCTTGGCAGCAGGTGGCGACCTGGTCGGCCCTGTCCCCTAATGCGATCGGCTCGCCGTGCTGTGGGAGCCTCAATGGGGGTCCTCGGACAGCGACTTGAACGGTACTGCTCCCCGGTCGAACACTGTCTTGATAACAATGTAGCTGAAGTACTTTTCCACGCCGATATTGCGGTCAAGGATTGATTCCATCAGTTCTTGGTATCGCGCCACGCTCTTGACGACGAATTTCAGGAGATAGTCATAGCCACCGCTGACAAGATGGCATTCCTGAAGTGCCTCATTTCGACGGATATCGGCCTCGAACTTGATGAAGTCTTCTCGCTTATGGTCGTTCAAAGTCACTTCTGTGAAGACAGTGATGTGTTCGACAAGTTTCGACAGCTGGAGCCGAGCATTATAACCGGCGATATACCCGGCTTCCTCCAATCGCCTTACGCGGGCAAGGCAGGGGCTTGGCGACAAGCCTACTGCCTCGGCAAGATCGACATTTGAGAGCCGGCCATTTTGCTGAAGCTTCGCGAGAATATTGATATCGATCCGGTCTAGTTTTGGTAACGCCGCCATTCTCGCGCTCCTTTCCGACTTCAGCCCCGAAGAGCTTCCTGATGCGCCTTGGCAAGGTCAGCCATGCTGTTAAAACGGAAGTCGTATTTCGGCATGTCACCGGGATGCATCGTGGCGCCGAAACCGTCCTGGTCGTAGCGACGATAGATCCAGCAGGACGCAAGACCATGGCGATTAGCGGGACCGTGGTCGTGGAACATGCTCTCTGCCGTGTGCAGGATCTCATGCTTTTGAATGCCCAGTGTCTCGAGCTTCTTGATCATGTACTCGAAGTTTCGGTCAGACGGCTTGTAGGATCCAACATCCTCGGCGGTATAGATGGCATCGAATTCTACCTGCAGCTTCTCGTTGCTGGAAGCGAAGCTCTCGTTGTCGACGTTGGAGAGGATGACGAGCTTGTAGTGCCGCTTGAGATACTGAAGAGCGCCAGCGGAGTCGGTAAAGGCCGGCCAATTCTTGACGAACTTCCCATAAGTAACGCACTCCGCCCAGGTTACCGAAAGCCCCCATTCTTCGGCGAGGCGCTTGTAGACGATGGGCAGCAAGTCGCGATAGTTCTTTGCCGGCGTCTGAAGCTGCTGCGAGGATTCATGGCGTGCGTGCGCTTCGAGCACCTGGTCCTTTGTTAGCGGGGTCGCCAACCGGCTGGTCAGGGGCTTGAGGCCTTCGAACATGCCTGATTCCCAGTCGATGAGCGTGCCGTAGCAGTCGAAGGTCAGGGCTTTGAAGTCGGTCAGTTTCATTGGCGTGGGTCCTTGTTGTCAAATGGGACGGCTTGCGTTGAAGGGATCCTGAGCTTGTGAGCATATTTGAGCTGGTCACCCTTAGGCACTCGCAATTGCGTTAGATCGAAGATGGCAAATTACAGCGCGGGCGCTCCGCCAACATCAACTCGACGGCTCATTTTGCCTTTACCCCCTCCGAGCGCTTCGATTTTGCCATGGACCGAGAACAGTTGCGGACAGAACCACAGGCCGAAAAAGCATAACCTATCAAAGAAGACTGTCGAATTGGCATACCATGCTGCGTCGTCGAAAGTTAGTCTTCTTGTCCAAATTGGCATTTCCTTCGTCAAAACAGCGAGTTCCAGCCTAAGATGCAAGCCATGGCACTGAATTCCGCTGGTCGAGCAGCGCCGCAACAGCAGTTTATGCTGCTGCGATGCGCGCGACGGAGCCATAGGTCGCCGTTCGGACTGCCTGCTTCGGTCCTTCGGTGCTGTGCGTTCGCGATGTCGGACGGCAATCGGACGGCAATCGGACGGCCAGGCGGCGCCAGTCGTCGCTATTGCCGCGCCAGGGCGTTCTCCACCCGCGTCACCGGCTATTCGCGCTTGGCTAATCCTCATCCGGGCCGCCCCCCTCATTGGTGAGGAGACATGCCGGACTTGGATCGAGTAGAGACCAAGCCCTGTTTGGAACCGGGCCACTTCGCTGCCCTGTGGGCAGCATTGATCCCATACGCTTTGGGTGAGGCGAAAGCGGGCCGGTCCCCAACGGAGCGTGAAACAGCATTGCGTTGCGCAAAACTGAAACTCCGCGTTGCTCGTTCGACGATCGCTCTTATCGGCGCATATCCAGTGCCTGGCTAATGCTGCGTTGCATGATCAGTCCATGACGGCGGAGCCCCAACGATACCAGCCAACGCCCCGCCAAGCCCCGGCGCTCTTCCGAACACTTCGCAGGCAGCGTTCTTTGGTTTGCCCCCTAATTGCGATTTCAGCTTTTGTCCGGATGGCAGCGATAGATCTAAACCCGATGGCTTGCGGCCTTTCACCAGCATCTCCGAGAACTGCGCTGCAAATGATGACGCAAGCCCATAAGCGTCCCCGACTTCCGAGACGCGCGCTCCGTTGGTGATCGAATTTGCGCCGCGCGACCAGACGATGGCTGCTCTCTGCACGCCGTTTGCGTCCAGCGCTTCCGCCTCGACAGCAAGGCCGCCAAGGCCGATCGGAAGCCGTGGCGCCCCGACAGGAAGAACAACGGATGTTCCTAGGGTTACAACAGTCGATAGACCTGCTGCAGCTTTGCTCGTGGGTACGATGTCCGTGATCACGGCCTGGACGGTGATGTCAGCTGGCTCTCCAGGATTAACGACACGATATTTGTCGCTGAGATCGATGCACAATGCGCGGTCTAGGGCATTCGAGACCAGTCTGTCATTTCCCGCATCATGTATCCTCGAATATGCGAGTGGTGACAATCTGGTGGGAGTGATGGCGACGGAGGTCGCGTTTGACAAAGCGGACGTATCAAGAAAGATCCGCGACTTACTCATGCGCCCTTCGACCGGACCGAGATCGCCATAGGACTTCAAGGATCCTGATTGCGTCAGCGGCACTGAACTGCAGCTGCCTAAGCCAAGGGCCAGGACAAGGGGAGCGATTACTAAGGCCGGGTGGCTGGATACGGACCTCATCCAATCGTTAAAGCTGGATAATGCAGGGAAATGTCTCATTAAATGTCTGCCTTTTGTAATGATCTGTGGCTGTCTGGAAAATTGTCGGCGGTGCGGAGCGCCCATAGGCGCTCCGCATTCACACCTGTTCTTGTGTTTCGAACGAAACCGCGAGATCGGGCCGTCTGCCTTCGGTTGCAAGCAGCAATGACATCGCGCAGGGCAGGAGGGTCAGGGTGAGCACGGTTGCCACAGCAAGCCCGCCGATGATGGCGAAGGCCATGGGTCCCCAAAAGATCTCGGAGGCAATCGGAATCATCCCGAGAATTGCGGCGCAGGCCGTCAGAACGATGGGGCGGGCCCGATGTATCGAGGCGGCAGTGATGGCTTCCTTTGGCGATTGACCCAGCGCGACGTTCTGATCGATCTCCTGAATGAGGATGACCGCATTGCGGATGATCATCCCGGACAGAGCGATGACCCCGAGCTGGGCGACGAAACCCATGGGTGTGCCGGTCGGCAACATCGCCCCGATCACGCCGATGAGACCAAAGGGGGCCATCAGCAAAGCCAATGCCATTCTGGAAAAGCTCTGCAGCTGGATCATCAGGAGAATTGCAATAACGAAGAGCATTACGGGGATGACGGCGAAGATCGAGGAGTTGCCTTTTTCCGCTTCTTCGGTGATGCCGCCCGCAATGATGGAGTAGCCCATGGGAAGCTCTGCCCGCAAAGCGTTGAGCTGTTCGTTGACTTGCCCCGCGACCGTCGCGGCCAGGGCGCCTTTCTGGACGTCCGCCTGGACGATGATCATCGGCTTTCCTTGCCGCCGCCAGATGATCGGATCTTCCATGCCGTAGGCAATCGTCGCGACCTGGCGAAGCGGCACGTAGTTTCCGTCGCCAGTTCGCAGTTCGAGATTGCCGATCGCCGCTACCGATGTGCGGTCGGTTTCCGTGCCCTTGACCATCACGTCGACGAGCTTGTCCTGGTCGCGCACCGTTGTCACTTTCGACCCGGAGAAGATCGAGGCGATTTCGCTGGCGATGGACTCCGAGCTCATGCCCAAGGTGCGAGCCTCGATCTGGTTGACCATGACCGTCACGCTCTTTTGCGGTTCTCCGGCGGTGAGATTGACATCACGGGTCTCGGCATTTTCACCAACAACGGAGGCGACTTTCGCGGAGAGGGTCCGTACCTGCTGATAGTCGGGGCCGGAAACACGGAACTTCAGCGGCCAGCCAACAGGGGGGCCGAGCTCCAGCGGCGAAACGCGTGTGACCAGATCCGAAAATCGCTCATTGAGGACTGCTTCAATTCTGCGGCGAACAGTCTCGCGTTTGGCAACGCTTTTCGCGACGACAACAGTTTCCGTGACATTGTCATTGTCGAGCTGCAGGTCCATCGGCAGGTAGAAGCGAACGGATCCCGAGCCGACATAGGTAGTGAAATGATCTATGTTGCGATCGGTCCGCAGGATTGCTTCCAGTTCGCGGGCGCGGATGTCGGTGGCGGCACGCGAGGCATTTTGAGGGAGCGTAAGGCTGACCAAAAGCTCCGGTCGGTCGGAGGCTGGAAAGAATTGCTCCTTCAATTGGCCGAGACCGAAGACAGACAAGGAAAATGCCGCGATCGCACAAAGGATTGTTACCCAGCGATGCCGGAGGTTCCAGCCAAGGACTTTGCGATAGACGGAGATGACAGCGCCTCGTCTTTTATGGGCGTGAGCGAGGCTCTGCGGCAGTATCCATGTGCCAAGGATCGGTGAAAACAGCACTGCGACCATCCACGACGCCGAAAGCGCGATGAGGACCACCATGAAAAGGGAGAATGTGTACTCTCCTGCACTCGAGGCGGCAAAGCCGACGGGAATAAAACCGGCGATCATCACCAGCGTGCCTGTGAGCATTGGGAACGCAGTGGTCTCATAGGCATGGGTTGCCGCGATCACGCGCGACTTACCCTTTTCGAGGCAGGAGATCATGCTTTCGACGGTGATCATGGCGTCGTCGACCAGAAGGCCCAAAGCGATGATCAAAGCACCGAGCGAAATGCGCTGAAGCCCGATGCCTGTCAGCTCCATGCCCAAAAATGTCAGTGCGAGGACAAGAGGAATGGATGCCGTGATGACCAGGCCGGCCCTCATTCCCAATGACACAAAAGAAACGGCAAGCACGATGACAATCGCTTCGACCAGCACTTGCGTGAAGCCGTCGACGGCATCCTCGACAACCGTCGACTGATCCGCGACCTGGATCATGTCGATCCCGTTGGGAAGCTTGGATGCGATTGCGTGCATGCGCTCCTTCAGCGCCTCGCCGAAGGCAAGGAGGTTTCCATCCTTCGCCATCGACACGGCAAGAGCGATCACCTCTTTGCCGTTGACGCGCACTGAAGCTGCGGGCGGATCAACGATGGTTCTTGAGATCGTCGCGATGGAGTCGAGCCTGAAATACCGGCTGCCGAGCTTCAAGGTCATATCTTTCAGATTGTCTTCGGAGGCCAAAGCTCCGCTGACCCGCACGGAGATCTTTTCTTCTGTCGTCTGAACCATCCCAACCGGATTGACGGCGTTCTGCGCCCGGATGGCTTCGATGGCGGCGGACGGATCGATGCCGAGGCTCGCAAGCTTGCCCGGCGAGAATTCGACAACGATCTGCTCTTCCTGGGCACCGAGGATGTTGACCTTACCGATGTCGGGCAGCGACAGAATTTCCTCGCGGATAGCCTCTACCCGATCCCGCAGCTCACGCTGGGTAAAGCCCTCGGCACGGAAGGCGTAGATGCTGCCATAGGTGTCGCCGAATTCATCGTCGAAGAAGGGACCCTGGACGCCGTCCGGCAATGTCGAGGCGATGTCCGACATTTTCTTGCGAACCGTGTACCAGGTGCCATCGACTTCGGTGGGTGGTGTGTCGTCCCGCAGGTTGACCATGATCACCGACTGGCCAGGTCTGGTGTAGCTTTGCGTGTAGTCGAGGTGCGGGGTTTCGGAGAGCTTCTTCTCCAGCTTGTCGGTCAGCAAATTGACGGTGTCCGCAGCACTGGCCCCCGGCCAACGCGCGCCGACGACCATGGTCTTGATCGTGAATGGTGGATCTTCGTTGCGCGAAAGCTTCTGACAGCTGAGGATGCCGGCGACGACTGTCGCAAGCATCAGGAAGATAACCAGGGGCTGGTGATCGAGAGCCCACTTCGACAAATTGAAGCGGGCATGGCGATGGTGCGGCTGTTCGCTCACGAGCGTTCATCCTTCTCGACGGTAACGGCCTCGCCGTCGCGCAGTTTGCTGACGCCTGCCGTGGCGATAATGTCGCCATCGGCCAGACCTTCGGAAATGAACATGTTGTTCTCGGCATATCGTTCGATCTTGACGATGCGAACCTGTAGCGTTTTCGTTTCAGGTGCGTAGACGAAAACGGCCTGGTCCTGACCCCGGCTGGTCAGCGCGGAAGCGGGGACCTTGAAGACCCGCTTTGGCGAGAGGACCACCTTGCCATTAACCGCAGCTCCCATGGGAGCGCCTTCCATCTCACCCTCGAGGGTGACCTTTACACGGTAAGTTCGCGTCGCCGTGTCGGCCGAAGGCGTGAGTTCGCGAACTTTTCCCTTGGTAACAAGGGCTGGATTGGAGATCAGGCTGACCTCGACGTCGGTGTCATCCAGCTTCTCGCTTAGCATCTGTTCCGGGACGTCGAAGACGGCGTCGAGTTCGGTATTCGAACTGAGCGTCAGGATCGTTTGTCCCGTGGTCACGACCTGCCCCACATTGACGGATACTCCTGAAACGATGCCGTCTCGTCCCGCCTTCAGATCCGTATAGGACAGGGTCTGTTCGGCGCTTGCAAGCGCTGAGGTGGCGACCTCAAGCTTCGATTTTGCAGCCTGAAGATTGGCGTCGCTTTGCTGTACCTGCGCTCGCGATACAGCGTTTTTTGCAAGGAGTTCCCAGTTGCGTGCCGCGGTGATATCCGCGAGCGCCACGTCCGATTTTGCGGCATCCGCCTGCGCGGACGCCGACGAGAGGTTGATCAGGGACGGCGTCTTTTCCACCGTTGCCAGGATGTCGCCCTTCCTGACGGTCGATCCGTTGTCGACGCGAAAGACGAGCAGCCCGTCAAGCCTGAAGCTCATCGGCGTTTCATAACGCGGCTGGATCGCTCCGGTCTGGCTGAAGGTTTCGCCGACAACCTCCGACTTGACTGTCACCGCCCGGATGGCGCGTGGCGTCTTTTCCGGCGAGGTTTCGTCAGAACAGGCGGTTAAAAGCATTGCAGACGCGCCTGCTGTGCAGACGAGCATTCGGCTAAACATAAGCACTCCGGTATCGGCTGGCGTGCCTCTTGGATGAGAGAGGCAAGCGGATTGGACCGCCGTTCTCTCCCACGTCGTTTGCCGGGCGTGTGTTGCATCGTGTTAAGATTTGTTTCAGCCGCGTCGCCAATTCGCTTTGGCAGCAACAAAACTTAATAATATGCCGCCCGTAGCCATGCCCGGTTATGATAGGAGGGAATTAAAAGGCGGGAGGTGACCGACCTAGGGACCACAATGGACGAACGATGTCAGACGCGCCGAAGATCCTGATCGTAGAAGACGATGCGCAAATTGCAGCTATGATAGGCGAGAGTCTCGGCGAGCAGGGAATGTTCGTCGAAGTCGCGGCCGATGGCGTTGCCATGGACGTGAAAATGCGCGCTCTCGACTTCGACCTCGTCGTGCTGGACGTGATGCTGCCGGGGGAAGATGGATTCAGCATCTGCCGACGACTTCGTCGCGGCGGCGACATCCCGATCCTGATGTTGACCTCGGTGAGCAGCGATATCGACCGCGTCGTCGGATTGGAGATCGGTGCCGATGATTACGTCACGAAGCCGTTCGTGCTCAGAGAGCTGACGGCTCGCATCAAGGGCCTTCTTCGACGCTCCAGACTTGCCTCTCCTCCGATGGAGAGCCAGCGAAAGCGCCTGTTCCGTTTCGATGGATGGCGGGTCGATCCGATTCGCCGTCAGGTTCACGATCCCAGCCACGCCCGCGTCGCGATGACGACCCACGAGTTCGACCTGTTGCTGGCATTCTGTCAGAATGCCGGTCGTGTGCTCACCAGGGAGCAACTGCTGGCCGTCACGCATGCAGGATTGGCGGGTCCGATAGAACGCAGCATCGACGTTCACATCAGCCGCTTGAGGCAGAAGCTCGAGGCCGATCCCCGAGATCCCATGCTTTTGAAAACGGTGCGCCTGGGTGGCTACATCTTCACCGCCGCTGTGGAAGAGATTGATGGCTAGGAAAGTCAGCGTCGTTCCGAGAACCCTTCGTGGACAGATCACCGTGATCATTCTTCTCGCTCTTGTGACTGTTATTGTCTCCGGCCGCGCTTTGGAGAATTATACAAAGAACGCCTACGCTGTCCCAAATCTGGAAAACGCAGCGGAACAAGCCAGGACGATCGCTCGTATTTTGGCGCAAGCTTCTCCGGCGGAACGCGCGTCTATCCTGGCGAACGCTCAGCGCTCCGGACTGGACGTCTCACTCGCACCCATATCCTTGGCGACGAAGTTCAGAGTGTCTCCCGAAATGCAAGACATGGCGGGGAGGGGCATCGACTTTCTGTTTCCGCCGGACGGTGAGCCTCCTCTCGGTGGTTGGCGCGCCTTTCTAGATGACCGCCGCGTTATTGCCGAAAGGGTCGACGATCAAACAATGCTCATGTTCTTTGGTGTTCCGGACACTATTTTAACGAGCGCGTTTCTGAGCCAGAGCTCATATTATTTCGTCGCGGTTATCGTTTTGCTTGTCTTCTTCTTCATCTTCGCGATCAGAACGGTGACGGAGCCTATAAAGAAGATCTCCGAGGCGGCGATAGAATCCGATATTAACAGCAGCTCGCAGATCTTCGAAGAGCGCGGCACGATCGAGATCGTATCACTTGCGCGCGCACTCAACGGCATGCGGCATCGGATCCGTCTCATGGTTGATGGCCGGACACGGATGCTCAGGGGTATCAGCCACGATGTTAGAACGCCTTTGACCAGACTGAGATTGCGCGCAGAGCGAATGGAGGGTGGGGCCTTGCGGGAGGCGTTGCTTGTCGATATCGACCATATCGACGGCCTCCTTGCCGAAAGCCTGAACTATCTCCGCGACGAATACGCCACCGAAGAGGTAGAGCGCGTCGACGTGGCGAGCATCCTCCAAACTGTCTGCAGCGACTTTTCCGACGTGGGCTTCGACGTGACGTATGAAGGCCCGAACAAGTTCATCGCAAACTGCCGTCCTCTTTCGATTACCCGAGCGGTAACGAACCTCTGCGACAACGCCATGAAATTCGCTTCAAAAGCGAGCGTTCGGTTGGATGAAAATGACACGGGATTTTCAATCTCGGTTATTGATGACGGACCCGGTATTCCCGAAGCTCTGAGAGAGAAGGTCTTTGAACCCTTCTTCAAGGCCGATGCGTCGCGAACAGGGCCGGCAGGATTTGGACTTGGCCTTTCCATAGTCGCCGATATCGCTCATTCCCATAGGGGAACGGTGAAGTTTCTATCCCATCACCCGCGCGGTCTTATCGCGCGGGTGGATATTCCCAATTGAAGTGGGGAAGTGATATGGGCCTGCACAAGAGCTTGCCCGTACGTGTTGCAGCAGCCTGCGCCGCTTCCGATGAAACTGGCCCAGATTCCGCAGAATCTCGCCCCTTGGGATCATGCCCGCCTCTACCGCAATTAAGGATGGGAAGCGATTTTTTCTATCAACGCGCCTGCCGCCAGTAGCTGGGCTTGTTCATCAGGCGTGAGAACCGAGCTCATCGCACTTTTAAGCCAAGCCTCCCTGCGGCTCCGGCTTTGTTCCAGAACCTGCTGACCCGCGGGCGATAACGTGACCCATATCTTTCGCCGATCATTGGTGTCGGGAGTCCGAAGGACAAGTTCGCTCGATTCCAGATCACGCAGCAGGGCTGCCATACCCGCTGATGACATACCCTCCGAGGCTGCAAGCGCGGAGGGGGTAACCCGTCCTCCCATGCGGTCTATGGCGCCGATGATGAGCATTCGCGTCCATGATGCCGCATCGTTCTGCGACTCTCGGCGAAGGCGTCGAACCAATGCTGTCAGTTGTTGCCGCAAACGAGCGACGTCATTGTCGGGGAGCACTGCTGGTCCTTTGCTTCTTTTCCGCGCACACGCGGTCCACGTCCGAAGGAAGATACGAATTTACTTGCTCGTGATCAACAATGTATCTAAGCTAAATTAGCTAATTTCTAACAGCAAAAATGCGCTTTGGACTGCAGCAGCATGACGAGAGAACAATATGGCATTCAACCGACTGAAACGTGTCCTCCTGACGAATGATGATGGAGTGGCTGCTCCAGGGCTGGCCGCGCTGAGGCGTGCCTGTGAGGAAATAGCTGATGAAGTCTGGGTGGTAGCGCCTGATCACGACAAAAGTGGAACGTCCCATTCATTGAGTCTCCACGAGCCGCTACGGATCAATGACCTAGGGGATCATATCTACAGCGTGTCAGGCACCCCAGGTGATTGCGCGGCGTTGGCCATACGCCATCTGATGCTCTTGTCGCCGCCGGATCTTGTTATCTCCGGGATAAATCGCGGCGCCAATTTAGGCAACGAGACAGTTTTTTCCGGGACAGTCGGTGCGGCAATGACGGCGATGCTCCTGGGTATTCCCGCGATCGCCATGAGCCAGGCGTTCTCTGACAGGAACAAGGTTCCTTGGGATACGTCGAAACGGCTCGCACCAAAAATCATCAAAGCACTGGTGTCGAAAGGGTGGGCCAGGGACGTCTGTCTGAATGTGAATATACCTGATGCTGTTGCTGATAACGTTCAGGAGATCAGAACGACGACCCAGGGAATAGGATATCTGAATGACATCCACATTGTGCAGGGGAAGGATCCGCGCGATCTCCCATACTTTTGGCTGAAGTTGGCCCGAAGCACCGACAATGACAGTGAAGGATCCGAAGCCGCGGTGCTTCGAAGCGGAGCGATCTCTGTGACGCCGCTTAGCTTCGAGCGCACAAATCGGCGAGATGTCAGGGCGCTGGACATACACTTCCGGCTCTAAAAAGCACATCAACGATCAAAACAAAAAGAGCTTGACCCAAATGCCCGATTAGAGAAACGGGTCTTATAACTTTCCGCGTACTTTATGGTGTCAAGATTTGCCTTTCCATCGGGAGACTGTCACCAGCCGTCGCCGAGTACACCGACGATTACGCCATCAGGTAGCGGACCGCGTTGAAGCATTGGTTCGCCGAGAGGCAGAACGACTTGACTCGACGTGAAAAGGCCACGTGGTGATGCCTGGCACAACTTTCACACGATCTGCTGTGATTAGGGCCCCGCGAATGGGGTGACCGGCCTCCAAACGGGGTCTGACGCCATCTCGATGACATCAGAATGCCCCGAATACGTGCCTCGAGCAGATCAAGCTTCCCGCGCCCGTGAGCCTTGGTCAAGTTGTTCCGCTCAAGCGGTAGTCATCCGGTGAAGGCCGCTACGATTTCGCCTGATGAAATGCCCACGTTTAGCGAACGCGCTGTTTAGCAGGATAGAGAGATTTGGGTTGAAAACTGCTTGTCCGCCGCCGTGGACAGAAACGGACAAGCCGCCACAAAGGTTCGCTATTTCAGGGGCAGGAAGAGCTCTGCCACCGCCGCATGTTCAGGTGCTTCGGGAAAGAAGCTGAGACGTTGGCAATACAGGGGGAAATCCCTCGCTTCCTCGCCACTGGCCGGCAGCCAATCGCGATAGAGGTAAAGCGCGGCAGGCTCCAGATCATCAGTATTGCCGACGACTTTCAGCACGGCGCAACGGCCGCCGGGGATAATGCCCGCCTCAATGTGCTCTCCTTTCGTCTTGATCGGCTGATCCGTGCTGACACAAAGGTCCAGCCGATACTCGTCCGGAGACGTCACCCGCGGATCGGAATGGAAGATGTTGAAAGTCAAACTGGTCTTCGGATTCAGGCCAGTGGCTTTGCGCCATGCTATGAAGCGTTTGATCGTGTCGCCGATCCTTGCCGGATCACCTCGATGTTTCATGATCGTGACAGGGGTCGGAGACACCTCGCGGATTTCGATGTCATTGGCTGCAAATGTCCTTTGCATAAGCTTACTCCCTGCTTGGTTGAGAGGCCCGAGGGCGGCAAACCCCGGTTCCCAATCGGGCGATTTCCTGAACTGCGAAGGCGACTGGCTGAACCGTTGCCGAAATGCGCGGGCAAAGGCGTCAGGAGCTTCGTAGCCGGCATCCATCGCTATCTCGGTCACGCTTGTCTACGTCCCTGTAGGCCAGCCTGTAGGATGCCCGTTTCATGCGGACGAGTTGGATATAGCGATGCACAGACAGCCCCAAGGCCGCCGCGAACTGCCGATGGAAATGAAACTTGGAGAAGGCGGCCACGCAGCTCAACTCGTCCAGGTCCAGATTGCGGTCGAGATGCTGATCAATGTGATCTAGCAGGCTGCTGCAAAACAGGATGTTGAGGTGAGTTTTGATTGGTTTGCGGATTTTTGAGGTCGATCGGGATATTTTGGCAGTCGATAGATTGTCTTGGGGGGATTTCACCCCACGGCCTTTTAGCCGGCCGGCCTGGCCGAGAGCAGTTTCGGCAGCCTGACGAGATTGTAGGCGGCGATGGCGAATCCGAAGACCGCGGCAACTTTGGGCCTGCCTCGGACCTTGACCCTGGCAAAACCGGCCTGCGCCTTGATCCAGCCGAACACCTCCTCGATGCGCTTGCGGCAGCGTAGACTGATGCCGTAGCCGGGATGGTGGGTGGTGCGCCTGTCGATGGCGGTCTTGCGGACCTTGCCGGTCTTTGAAACGGTGCCGTTGATGGCAATATGCGGCGTGACCTTGCGCTCACGCAAGCTCCCGACAAACGCTTCGACATCATAGGCCTTGTCGGCAGCGAGCGTGATGCGCCGGCTCTTTGCGCTTCGCCGGTCGAGCATAACAAGGGTTGCCTCGCGCTCGGCCAGCCCGGTCGCCAGCGTCAGTTCGGCATCGACGACAAGCCCGTTGCGGTTCTCCGTCAGCGCATGACCCATGTAGCACAGCCGGCTTTCCCGGCCATTGGCCTTGCGGTAGAGCCGCGCATCGGGATCGGTGGTCGAGGCGTGCGTCTCGTTTGAGCGTTTCTCGCCATGAAAGTCGCGCTCGCCATTGCGTCCCGGCTGCGGCGGATCGCCCGAACCGTCCTTTGGCCGGAAGCTCTTCATGCTCGCCCAGGCGTCGATCAGCGTGCCGTCGACCGAAAAATGCTCGCTCGACATCAGCCGCTTGACCTTCGGCAGCGATATCAGGCCCGCCAGGAAGTCCCGCGCCGCAGCCAAGGGGATCAGCAAGATCATCAGTGTGAAAGGGCCGATACCGAGCAAAGCCGCAAACGAATTGCCGATCAATGCGAGCAGAATGATCAGGTCGCCATTGGCGATTTTGACGCCGCACATGAGCGCCATGCCGAGTGCGTATTGGGCATACATGCTCCCGGCAGTATCCACGAGGTAAAGTGCGAAGATAAGAGAATAGATTGTAGTTCCATAAGCTTGATTATGTGACTTTCGTATGTAGGGGGGGCAGATTCCATTTTCAAATGCAACAGAGACAATATTGGCCATGATTTCAGGAGGATGGAATGGCCCGCTCTTTTGTACAGTTGAGCATGGATGAACGTCGCGTCATCGCGCGGATGCATGAGAAGAAGATCAGCCAGGCGGAGATCGCCCGCACCCTTCGTCGGGATCGCTCGACGATCTGCCGCGAGCTGCGTCGGAATTTCTGGCACGATCGCGAAGTTCCAATCGCGCAGGGCTACTGGCATGTGACGGCGCAACAGATGGCTGACGATCGCCGCAGGCGGTATCGCAAGCTATTGCGCGATCCACATCTGTGCGCTGCGGTGATCGATCGCTTGAAGGACGGCTGGTCGCCGGAACAGATTTCCGGACGTCTGAGAGTTGTCAGTGGCTCGTCTGCAAAATTGAGTCATGAGACGATCTATCAGTATGTCTATTCTCAGGAAGGCCGGGATCAGCAGCTGGCTCGACACTTGCCGGAACGCCGCAGGAGACGACGCCCGAGATATGCGCGCAAACCCAGAAGTCTCGTCTTTCCAATCGAATGCGCCATTCGAAACAGACCTGATTCCATCAATTCCCGCAGCGAATTCGGCCACTGGGACCCCATCTTGCCCGCCGTTCGATCACCTTCGACCGCGGGACGGAGTTCACCGACTGGTTGTATCTCCAGGCCAGCATCGGCACCCAAACGTGGTTCTGCGATCCGCAATCACCCTGGCAGAAGGGCACGGTTGCGAACACCAACGGTCGGGTACGGAAATGGCTTTCGAGAGAGGTCGATCCGCTGTCGGTCACAGACGTAGATCTGATCGAAATCTGCAACCACCTTAACGCGACACCGCGCAAATGTCTTAGCTATCGAACGCGAGCCGAAGTCTTCCGCAAGAAACTGCTCGCTCAGATGAGACATGCCGGTTAGCTTTATACGCCTCGCGAATCGCAGTTCGCCATGAACTCACATCTGTTTGCAATGACAATTTCTATTGGTGCGCAAGGACCTGTCCCAACCGACTACCGAACGGAGTGACCATATGCAGCATTGGCTGGATAGACTGACCGATCTCTCAGCGCTCAGGGGTGACGAGAATATTCTCAAGCAAGCTTTAGCACACCTTACGAGACAAGCCGGCTTCCAAGGCTACGCCTATCTACACATCCAGCCCGGTCACACGATTGCTGCGTCCAACTATCATCCCGAATGGCGAGAGACTTATTTCGAACGGAATTTAGCGACCATCGATCCGGTCGTTAGACGCGCTAAGTCCTTCAAACAGCTCTTCACCTGGAGCGGCGAACAGAACAGACACCGCCTGTCCAAAGCTGAGCGTGCGTTTTATGCCGAGGCCGCCGACTTCGGCATTCGCTCCGGCATCACCATTCCCGTCAAGGCAGCAAACGGATCTACGTCAATGTTCACGCTTGCCTCCGAAAAAACCATGATCGAGCTTGAACGTGATATCGATGCTGTGGCCGCCGCCGCAGCTGTGGGGCAGCTCCATGCCCGCATGTCTTTCCTGCCCTTGACGCCGAGTGAACAGCACCCAGCCTGGCTGGATCCCAAGGAAGCCGCCTATCTTCATTGGATTTCTGTCGGTAAAACGATGGACGAAGCCGCCGATCTGGAGGGTGTCAAATACAACTCCGTCAAAAGCAAGCTCGAAGAAGCGAGGAAGCGGCTTCAGATTCACACCATGCCGCACCTGGTTGCACTGGCCATCCGGGCAGGGCTCATCTGAACGAACGCATCAATTGACGGATACGTTTGGGATATAACCCAGAACTCCAACGAGCGTATTGAGGGCGTTCATCTGCGCGTGCATCGCGATCATTGCTTCCACGTATTCGAGATGCTGCTCGCCTCCAACAGCTTTTCCCGTTTTATGGTCTGCTGGCAATGCCTGGAATAACTGATCGGCCGTGTCCACGAGTTGTCTGTGGAGCCGGATGGCATTGATCGTTAAAGTCTCGATTGCTGCGTTATCCAGGCCCCGTGTAAGCCCGATCACCGGGCGCAGTTCACTCGTATCCGATACTGTCGCGTCACTTAAATTCATTGCCGATCCTCCCAAAGTCTTGTCTGCGGTGCGCCCCGCAAGTGTTTATCCTGTTAATCAACCATGGGTTGACGCCTCCACCCGGAGCCCTGTAACCTTTGGCACCGAAGCGCTCCGACATACATCAAATCAAAACGATGTGACATTTCTCACAGATGCCCCTCTCCTATCCACTCCTTCATGTGAAGCAAACACCTGGTTCAGATAAATTTCGATCATTCTGCCGCATGAACTTACGGGGGCACGCCAACTCATGAATCATCCTTTGACGTCTGGGGATCATTGCCCCCTCTGCAGCAAGAGTGCAGAGCATGAGAGCGGTTTCATAGGACTTTTCGAATGCGGGAACGGGCAGGAATTCGAAGCGCGAATGGAAATTGTAAGCGCCGGTGAAGAAATTCGGGGTGGGCAGACCCCGCGCCGACAGCGCCGCCCCGTCGGTCCCTCCCCGCATTGGTGTGAGCTTCTTTTCGATCCTAAGCCGATCCAGGGCGTTGAACAGCAACTCGGCCGAGCGGCTGTCGTCCTGGAGGTAATCCCCGATATTATGATAGGTCTCGGTCACGCTGTACTGCACCGACCCTGAAGGGTGTTGCGACGCGATCTGTGCCGCAACTTCGCCAATACGCTGTTTCCGTTGTTCGAAGACGGCCTTGTCGAAATCGCGGATCATGACCTTGAGTCGGGCTTCGCTGTCATTCGCAACAAGGTCCCTGAACCAGAAATAACCTTCGCGTTTCTCGGTGCATTCAGGTGTATCGCTGCGGTCGAAGTGGGAAATGAAGTCGAGCGCCATCAGCAGCGGGTTGACCAGCACGCCCTTTGCCGACATCGGGTGGGCACTGACGCCCGTAAAGACGATCTCGCCGGATGCGGCGTTGAAATTCTCGACGACAACTTCGCCAAGCTCGCAGCAGTCGATGGTGTAGGCGAAATCACACTGGAAGCGGTTGAGATCGAGCGCCTTGGCGCCCCTCAGCCCTATTTCCTCATCCGGAACGAAGGCGACGACAATGTCGCCGCGAGCCTGCGACGGCTGAAGCCGGGCAAGCAGCGTCATGATGACCGCGATGGCTGCCTTATTATCCGCGCCAAGGACGCTCGTTCCATCACCGACAATGATGTCCTCGCCCTGCCAGGGAAGAATTTCCGGATGTTCCGCGATCCGCACCCAGATGTCTTTCTCCGGGTTGAGGCACAGATCCAGCCCCTCGAAGCGTTTGATCTGCGGCCGGATGATCGGGGAGAGGCCGACATCGACCGTATCGAGATGCGCGATGAAACCGATACGCGGAGCGCCCGGGCTATTGCCGCGCTTTACACCGGTCACGATCGCGTGCTCGTCGACTACGACGTCACCAACGCCGAGGCCGCGCATCTCCTGCGCCAGTAGCTTGGCGAGTTCAAGCTGTCCCGGAGAAGAGGGCAGATGCGCTGAAGCGGCGTTGCTCTGGCTTTCTATGGCAACGTAGCGGAAAAACCGGGCGACAAGTTCATCGCGAACGCCCATCGTTTCTTCTTCAGTCGAATACATCCAATTCCCTCAACAGCGATGAATGGTAGTGGTGTTTTTCAGAGGCCCTCATCCTGTGGCCGCCTGACGGCTCTCATCCGCCCCTTCCCCCACCCGATCGTGGCAACCTCCCGATCTCCGGAGGCGGCGCGCGGTCGAGCCTGCCTCTTAGAGGCGGAGAACACCGATCCCATTTTCCAGTTCGATTTGCACGCCCAGATTTGCGGACTGCTGCTTGAATCGTTGCAGGATTCTTTCCGCGCTTCCTCCCGTCGCAAGATGTGGAACCAGCCGGCTTTCAAGCAAGCGATCCTTCAAACCGTCCTCCCCGCCGATCACGATGGGATAGAATCTGATGTCGATCAGATCGTTATCCTGCCCGTAAGAGCACAGGCCGACAACGCTCTCCCACACTTCAGGCGCCAACCACGTCGATTTTTCCGACCTGACATTGAAGATGAAATTCCCCAGGCTGTAGAAAATCGGACGACGACGATAGACGAGAACCCGGTCGGTAATCTCGGACACCACCCCCATATCGTGGGTGACCAGGATGATGGAGACGCGAGTCTCATCAACGAGGGTTCGAAGGAGTCTAAGAATCTGCTTCTGCACCGTGGCATCCAGCGCTGAGGTCGGCTCGTCAGCGATGATGATGTCGGGAGATCCCGCCAGCGCGATAGCGATGACCACCCGTTGCCGTTGCCCTCCGGAGAACTGATGCGGATAATTGCCGTATCGACGCTGCGGCTCCGGAATTCCAACGCGGGCCAGGAGCTCGACAGCACGTATGCGAGCCTCGCGTCTCGAGACAGAGCTGTCGATTGCCAGGATCGTTTCCTCCACCTGTGCGCCGATGCTCATCAGAGGATCCAGCGAGGCGGTGTGATCCTGGAAGATGGCGGAGATCCTGCGTCCGCGGATGGCGCCCTCCCCGCCTCCCAAAGCATCGATCGATTTGCCGTCAAACTCGATCGTGCCGGACGTCCGCTGAAACTCAGGCGCAAGCAAGCCAAGGACAGCATTGCCCAAGGTCGATTTCCCGGCCCCCGATTCACCGATGATGCCGAGGATCTCGCCGCGCCCAAGCTCGAAACTGACGTCAGACAGGATCATAACCGGTCCGGATGCGGAGAGATGGCGAAGACCGAGGTTCTTCACCCGAAGCAGAGGCATTTTTCCAGTTACGTCAGTCATACCGAACGGCTCCTTGGATCGAGACGGTGTCGAACACTTTCACCGACGAAGTTGATGCTTGCGATCAGGCCGAAGAGGGCGAGGCCAGGAAAAAGGCTGATCCAGTACTGGCCGGTCAAAAGGTACTGGAATCCGTTTGCGACCGTGGAGCCGAGCGACGGCTTGTCGATCGGTACGCCGAGGCCCAGAAAAGACAGGGTCGCTTCCAGCGCGACCGCATGGCCGACTTCGATCGGTATCAAGGTGACGGCCGGTGCGATGCTGTTCGGAAGAATGTGACGAAAGATAATCCGAGACGTCGGCAACCTCATCAGCCGGGCTGCGTCCATGTAGGACTTGTTCGTCTCGCTGAGCGCCACGCTGCGCGCCAACCGGGCATAGCTTGCCCACTGGGCAATGATCAGCGCCAGAATGATCCGGTCGATTCCGGGCCCGAGCGTGACGATCGCGATCAAGGCGACGAGGATCGTCGGAAGGCTGAGCTGAAGGTCGACCAGCCGCATGATCGCGATGTCGATCCACTTGCCGAAATAGGCAGCGCTGACACCGGCCGTCAGTCCGATGAGGGCGGCGATAGCCGCACTTGTGACAGACACCACCAGGCTGATCCGCAAGCCGTAGAGGATACAACTGACGATATCCCTTCCGAGCCCGTCCGTTCCAAGCAGGTAAAGATAGCCACCGCTGCCCCACGTGCCGGGAGGAGAGGACGCCTCCCATCCGTAGATTTGCAGGGGGTCGTACGGGTTTTGCGGCGCGATCGCCGGCGCGGCAAGGGCAAGCAGGATGTAGGCCATAAGCAGGATTTTGGACGGGGTCAGCATCGGCCATTGAGGACGCCGGTTCAACGCCCGGAGAATATGAGCTTTCATGGCGGTTTACCTTTATGAGGGCAGGCGCACGCGCGGGTCGAGCACGGCGTGGAAGAGGTCGACAAGCGCGTTCAAGGCGACGAAGGCGACCGAGATAAAGGTCAGCGTCGCCATCACCACTGGCCGGTCGAGGAGCTGGATCGAGTCGATCAGCAGCTTGCCGACGCCCGGCCACGAGAAAATCGATTCCACGACCACCGCAAAGGCGAGCATGCCGCCGAATTGCAGGCCGATGATCGTCACGATTGGCACACTGATGTTCGGCAGGGTATGGCGGAGCAGGATCCGTCGCGAGGAAAGCCCTTTGGCACGGCAAAACCTCGTAAAATCCAGACTCTCGACCTCGATCGTGCCCGATCGCGAAAGCCGCGCGATGAGCGCGATGTTCGGTATCGCCAGCGCAAGCACAGGAAGAACCATGTGCCAGAACCCGTCCCCGGTCAGGACGCTCCATTCCTGCCCGAGGAAACTTGCCGTCGCGCCCCTGCCCCCGGATGGAAACCAGCCTGTCAGGATGGCGCCGGTGAGGATCAGCATCATGCTCAGCCAGAATGACGGGACACTCAGTGCGAACACGCTTGATCTTAGGACGCTCCGATCGAGCGGCGTGCCCCTCCTCCGGCCGGCCAAGAGCCCCACTCCTGTTCCGACCGGAGCCGCGATGAGCATCGCGACACATGCGAGCTCGAGCGTCGCGGGAAGCTTGCTCATGACGAGCTTGAGGGCCGGCAGATGGTAGATATACGACGTTCCGAAGTTTCCGTGGACGACGTTGCCAATGAAGAGGAGGTACTGGCGCCAGATAGGCTGATCCAGTCCCAACGCGATCGTTGCGCGTCCGATATCCTCTGGCGTGGCGGTTTCGATATTGACGATGTTGAAGACCGGATTGCCGATGCTGTGGATGCCGATGAAACCGATCAACGACATCGCAAGGAGAAGAAGGAAGGCTTGGCCCAGTCTTCCCAATGCAGCTGAAATCAAGACCATGATCGTTCACTCCGTCACTAGAAGCGTCTGCATCGCGGTCGTCCAGCCGCGGGGATGCATCACATAGGAGCCAACCCGCGGGCCGTAACCGACGATATGATGGAAGTGGTAGAGGGGAATGATCGGCTGGTCGGCCATCACGAAATCCGTCGCGTCGGCAAGCGCCTTGTTCCGCTCCGGCCCTTCCTGGATGCTTTCCGCCTTTGCCAGCATCGCGTCAAAAGCCGCGTTGCGATAGTGACCGAAGTTCAAGGCTCCGGTTCCACGTTCGCGATCAGGCGACGCCAGGAGAGCATGGAGAATGATATCGACCGCCTCGCCGGATGTCCCACCGTACCAGACGGCATAGTCGCCGCTAGCACGCTTGGTGTTGAACACCGAAAACGGAAAGGCGGCGGGCTGGACGCTGACCCCGATACGTGCCCAGCTTTGCGCGATCGCCTGGAGACTCTCGCCGTCGCCGGGATAGCGGCCGGTAGGTCCGGCGAGAACGACATTGAAGCCGTTCGGAAAGCCAGCCTTTGCGAGAAGCGCTTTCGCCTCATCGTAGTTGGGGGCCTCCGGCTTCAGGTTTGCCGAAGTGCCCGGCAGACCGCCCGGGAAAACCTGCGCCGCGGCTGTGCCGTAGCCAGCAAGGATTTTGTCGACGAGAATGCCGCGATCTGTTGCCATCGCAAGCGCCCGCCGCACCAAGGGGTTCTTGAAGGGATTGGGAATCTGCTCGCCCGATTTGCTCGTCACGCCGGGAAGTGTCTCTCTTTCCACGTCGAACTGCAGGAAATTGACACGCGCCGCACTGACGCTCTCGATCCTGGCACCCCGCTGTTTGAGCGAGGCGACGTCGCGTGCCGGAATGGCGTCCGCTATGTCGACATCCCCGGTGGTCAATGCCGCCACGCGCGCCGCAGAGTTCTCGATGATCCGGAACGTCACCGCCGACCAAGCGGGCCTGCGGCCCCAATAGTCGTCATTCCGAGTAAGCTTCAGTACCTCGCCGGAACTCCAGCTCTCGAACTTGTAAGGTCCTGTGCCGTCGGGCGGGCTGCCACCATTGAGTTCCTCGGTGGTCTGGAACCCCTGCCCCGGCCGATGCATGACGAAGATCGAGGAAAACGACAGCGGCAGGTTGGGGACATTGCCGTTCGTATCGATGACGACAGTGAGAGGATCGGGCGCCGAAACTGCTTTGATCTCGCTGACATAGGAGCGAAAGCCGCCGCTTGGCGATTTGACGAAATCCCGGATGCGCTCGATCGTGTAGACGACGTCATCCGCAGTGAAAGGTGAACCGTCATGAAAACGGACATTCTCCCGCAGTTTGAATTCCCATTGCGTGTTGGACGTCGCACGCCAGGAGACGGCAAGGCCGGGCTTCAGGTCGAGACGCTCATCCTGATAGACGAGCCGCTCATAGATATGGGAGAGCAGCGAGGTATTTTCGTTGAGATTGGCGTAATGCGGATCGAGCGTCATCAATTTGTATGACGTCGCGATGCGAAGCTCCTGCGCCTGTGCCGGCCCCGAAGGGGCGCTCCAGAACGCAAGCGAGATCAGCAAGGCCGACAGAAGAAGCGAACAAAATGAATTTCCTTGTTTCATTATCGAGTTCCCATTTTTTTGATTTTTGGCGCAGCCGGCCGCCGCCGCGGAAGGCGTTCCACCACGCATTCATCACTGGAACGAAGTCCTCAGAGATCCGGTATCGCAGACGCCAGTTGACCCAAGCCCAACGCGGACGGAAGGCTGGTGTTGATCGCTCCTACGTCGCTGCGTCGGAATGCGAGAAGGACATTTCCACATCGATCTTCAGCAGATCGGCAATGACGGAGCGGATTTGCGGCCAGGGATACTCATCGCTGATGAGCGAAGGTTGCCACTTGGTGGCGATGGCATGGAGCTTCGCGGTTACGCCGATGATCGATTCCGCCGGCGTATCCCACAAGGTTTCCGCCGCCTCGTCCTCTACGGCTGACGCACGCCGTTCTTCTTCGAGGGCCTCGCTGTATCCGACGTCCTTGTCGGCGGCCTGCCAGGCTTCGGGTGCGTGCAGCGGTGACCCGGCCATCAAAATAAGCCAGGTTTCGAGCCCCTGCTGACGCAGGCATGATTCGATCACATGTTGCCGGGCCGCGCGCCATTCCTGCCAGATCGTGAAGGCGAGATCCTCATTGCAAGCCTCCAGCGGCGCAGTGAGCGACGCGGCAAGCTCCGGATATGTGGGTAAAGACGCTGCTACGAAGGAATGGAAGTCTCTCCGGGTGACCGGAGGCAAAGTTCTGCTATTGTCGGAATCAGTCATGATCCGAGCTCCCGTAAGCTTGGTTGTGGCTAGATCGGGTAGGTGTTCGCGCACCTACTCGATCGTTGAGTTGCAGTTTTTCCTACAAAATGATAGAAGTCAATCAGAAAGTTTGCCTTGAGTAACAACCTTCTCACAGTGGAGCAATGCCGTGGAGCACGAGCTATGTTGGGCTGGAGCCAAGCAGAGCTTGCGAAGGCAGCTAATGTCTCTCGACAAACTATCGCTGATTTTGAACGTGGGGCGCATCTGCCCATAAGCAACAATCTCGCGAGTATCATTGCAGCCTTTCAAGAGGCCGGGATCGAATTCATCCGGGAAAATGGAAGTGGCGTCGGCGTTCGCTTCATGAAGCCGATGTCGTGAGGGTACGGCGGATATGAAACCTATCCTGAGGTAGCAACACCATCAGACTTTGGCTGCGACATCTCAGCAGAACTCAATCTAACATTTCGCCGACATGGTAATTAACGGATTGGCGGTCCGCCGCCGCCTTAATCAGCATGTTTCCTATGCCAATTTGGCAGCACACAAGCCCGGCAATGGGCGCCCAAGGTCGCTTCGGGAATTGGAAGCTGACAGTCGGTATAAAATTATTGACCCACTTTAGTGGGTCGCTTTTTTTCGCGGTATGGCTTTTATCGGCCCATCAAAAGGGTCATTTGTTGGATTCGTTCTGCAAGTGATCCGCAACCCACCGGATCACCCTGTGCTTTTTGAGCGTCGAATTGGCGCCCGTCGGCCTCCCAGCCTCTCAAGGCAAACAGAACCGAGAAGTCTGCCTTGAGCTTGGGCTAGGCGCCGCGGTTATCCCCGGTTGCCGATCCTGATTGAAGCAAGCCCTGCCCAGCTATTTTTGCACCCGGATACTCTCCATCCTGTCGACAACGTGGCCATCCCCATATGAAACGCGAGCAACAAACTTGTCGTTGCCGATATATCCGGGAGCCGATTGATAATAGATCCCAGCCACAGGCAGCTTGAGGGAATTGCATCTGGCAAACTGGCCTTTGGCCTTGGAGATCAATCCCTTTTCATCAGAGATCGTTGTTGTCCCATGCCGCGGCAGTTCGATGACACGCACCGTTGGAACGTGAGATACGGTGCAATCAGGATTTAGATGCCATGACTGCCTAATTTGCTCTCGCTTACCGCTCTTGACGACGTGATCGTGTGGTATTTGCCTCACACCGTCTGCAGAGGTGGTTACGCACCCGGACAAGGATATGGCTGCAATGGCGGAAACAAAACTCAGCAAAAATCGCGTCATCGTTCGCATACTCTTCCGATTAAATTGGGGACATCGAAGCTGAAACAAGGAGGCCCTCCCGCTCAAACGGGAAAGCATCGGTCCGCGGGAGGGGCAATTTATTTGACGACGTTGATATTGGTAGTCACGTCCTGGACAAGTCCATCGCCGTAGGAGGATCGCGTGACGATCCTGTCTTTGCCGACGAATCCCTTGTCGGATGTGTAGTACTCGGCCGTACCACGAACCCTGGTCACATTGCATTTCTTGTAGAACCCACTTGCAGTGGGGAAGACGGCTTCAGAGTTGACCTCAAGCCTGCCGTGTTTCGGCGCCTCGAGCACCCGCACCTTGGGTAAAGACAGCATGCTGCAGTCGGGATTCAAGCTCCAATCGCGGCCGATTCTTGTCCGCTCGCCGCTCACCGCAAGCCCATGGAATTGAATCTGCTTGATACCCTCGGCATTCGTCGTGACACAGCTCGACACCCCGACACCGACGAACAACACGGCCAGTACGGAAAAAGGCAGTTTTGTCATAATCATTCCTCTCAACTAGGGCATTATTCATAAACGATGCATTTCTGATTTTCTGCGATGCCCGTCATGTGCACCCGATTTCCTTGTCCATCCAAGACAATCCCAATGCCTCACCGCTCGTGCATAGCCTGGGATGTCACCTCCGCCAGCGGAGAGAAGAGATATTCCAATATTCGTCTCTTGCCCGTCCTGATTTCGACCGTGGCCGCCATGCCTGGAGAAAGCGGAACATCCTTGCCGTCGACGTTTATGGTGCCGCTATCGAGCTTGATGGTCACCGGAAAGACCAGGTTCTGGACACGCTGCGCATTTGTCGTCGGAATGATGCCTTGCAGTTCCTTGGCGGGATCGGACTCCAGCTGGCTTGCATCCGGCTCGGGTATTGCGTCGGTCGCAACCTCCGTCAAATGTCCGTTGATCACGCCATAGCGCGTGAACGGAAACGCCTCCATCTTGATGACGGCCCGCTGGCCGACAGAGACGAAGCCGATATCGCTGTTTGGAAGATACGCCTCGATCTCCAGCGACGAATTATCCGGAACGACACGCATGAGCTCCGCGCCTTCGTTCACGACTTGCCCGACGGTGGTGATGGCAGAGGCCTGAACGGTGCCATCGATCGGACTGGCAATGGTCATCGATTCCCGTCTCTTGCGGGCTTTCAGAAGCTGCTGCTCCAGTCCGTCGGCTTGCCGCGAGGCATCCCCTGCTTTCTCGACATTGTCGGCTATAAACGCCTCGACGGTCTTTTCTCCATCGCTGGTCGCGACGACAAAAGACGCCTGGGCTTCGGCAAGCTGGCCTATATTCTCCGCAAGGGTCGCCTCTTCCTTGAGGCTCGTTTCGAGGGCATCGATAACACCGGATCGCGAGCCGGCATCCTCATCAACAAGTGAAGAGCGCATCGTCACCCTTTCCTTGAGCGTCGTAACGAGTGCCTTTTGAGCTGCTATCGTCGCACCAAGCCTGTCGATAGTCGCCTGCTGCTGGGCACGCTGGGCGCCAAGATTATTGAGGTTGGCGCTGAGTTGAGAAAGATCGGCGGTGTAAATCGATTGCTCTCGATTGCGAACGCTGGCAGGCGTTCCATCAGCGAACGTCAGTACGGCGTCGGGAATCGGACGCGAGCTATCCCATATTCCCTGCCTCTTCCATTGCGCTACCGCCGCCAGCACAGCTTCTCGCCGAACAATCTCGCCTCGGAAGGCTTGCAGGTTGACGGCAAGACCATCCTCGTCGGCCTTAAGTTCTGTGTCATCCAGCTCGACCAAGACATCACCAGCCTTGACGCGCGAGCCGTTGACGACGGGGACGGCTTTGGTTTTGCCAACTTCGATAGATTGCACGACCTTGACGCGGCCGGCCGGCTGGATCTTACCTTGCGCTGCCGAAACGATGTCAAACGTGCCGAGGTAGCTCCACAGAAGCGTTCCGAACGCCAGCGCGCAAATGAACCAGATGAAGGCTGTACGGATCGGTGACGCGGGCGTCTCGAGAATCTCAAGGGCTGCCGGCAGGAACTCGTTATCGATGCGCTGTCGCTTTGGCGGGGCTGGTTTGCGCGGGAGGTTTTGAGGGCGAACGATCTGGTTCATGGCTGATTGAGACCGTTCTGCAATTGCCATAGATGCGCATAAAGACCGTTGGGACGGGCGAGCAACGTCTCGTGCGTCCCCTCCTCGACAATCCGGCCGTCCTTCATGCCGATGATGCGGTTGCAGTGTCGCACGGTTGCCAGCCGATGGGCGATGACCAGCACCGTCCTTCCCCGGACGATTTCCCGCATATTGTTGAGGATGATCCGTTCGCTTTCGTAATCGAGCGCACTGGTCGCCTCGTCGAGGATCAGCATGGGCGGATTGGTTGCCAAGGCGCGTGCAATGGCAAGGCGCTGTCGCTGTCCACCGGAGAGGTTAGCGCCGCGCTCCTCGATCAGCGTGTCGTAGCCGCGAGGCAGCTTGGAAATAAACTCGTCTGCTCCCGACAATCGAGCCATCTGCATGGCGGCGGCACGCGACATCGAGGGATTGACGAGACAGATGTTCTCGTGGATCGACCGGTTGAACAGCATGTTCTCCTGCAGGACGACGCCGATGTTCGATCGCAACCAGGCGGGATCGACTTGAGCGATATCCTGGCCGTCAACGAACACCTGACCGCTATTCGGAATGTAGAAGCGCTGCACGAGTTTGGTGAGCGTCGACTTGCCGGAACCGGAGGGACCGACGATCCCGATCACTTCCCCCGGTCGCACCGACAGGGAAATGTCCTTCAAGACATCCTGACCATCCTGTGAGTACCGGAAGTTTACCGATTTGAAGGTGATGGCGCCCCTGGGCGTCGGCAGACTGACGGCGACCGCCGGGCGCGGCTCCGGTGGCGCGTTCAGGATGTCGGCAAGACGGGCCACAGAGACCTGCACCTGCTGAAAATCCTGCCACAGTTGCGACAACCGAAGAATCGGTTGCGATACCTGGCCCGCAATCATGTTGAACGCCACCAACGCTCCGACGCTCAACTCGCCATTGATGACGGCTTGCGCGCCGAACAGAAGCAAGGCGGCGGAGACGATCTTGTTGACGTATTGGATCGCGTTCTGGCCCTTGGCGGCCAGCATGGTGGTCGTAAACGACGAGCCGACATAGGCGGCCAGACGCTCTTCCCATTGCGATGCGACGACAGGCTCTACCGCGGCCGCCTTAAGCGTCTGCACGCCCACCACAGTCTCGACCAGCAATTGCTGGCTATAGGCGCCGCGCTCGAACTTCTCGTCGATCTGGACCTTGAGCAGCGGGCGGATCAGAAAGCCGATTGCCAGATAGAACGGAATGGAGGCGACAACGATCCAGGCGAGTTTGGCTGAATAGGAAAACAGCACGAAGATGAAGATGATGGTGAAGATCAGGTCGAGGCCGGAGAACAGTCCCTGGCCTGTCAGGAAGTTGCGGATCGTCTCCAGCTCTCTCACCCTGGCAATCGTCTGGCCGGTCGCGCGGGTCTCGAAGTAGCTCAGAGGCAGGTTCAGCAGATGGCGAAAGAGGCGCCGGCCGAGCTCGACATCGATGCGGTTGGTGGTATGCGACAGCGCGTAGGTCCGCAAATACTGCAGGATGACGTCGAACAGGCCAACGGCCGCAAGACCGATCACCAGCACGATCAGGGTCGAATAGCTTCTGTGTGCCAGCACCTTGTCGACGACCACCTGAAAGAACAGGGGCGTCACCAACGCAAACAGCTGAACGAACAGAGACGCCAGCAGCACGTGACCAAGAGCTCGACGATAGCGCCAGATGGACGGCAGGAACCATTGGAACCCGAAATTCTGCCGCGATGCGCCAGGACCGGCAAATCGGCGTTGAACGAGGATGAAGGATCCGTTTGTTGCATCCAGGACTTCGCGCGCCGACAGACTGCGGGCGGAAAAATCGACGGCATTGATCAGTCGGTAGGTCCCGTCCGGATTGGCACCGCCAAAGACCGCGAAGGTTCCGTCTGACAGAATAGCCACCGCCGGAGCGGGAAGTGTAACAAGACGCGCCTCGCCGGCGATACTGGCGACACGAGCCTTGAGGCCGATGCTCTTGGCGGCACGCAGAATGTCGTCCGGTTCGGCATGCTGTTTGAGAGCAAGTTCTCTCGACAGCGTCTCCGGCTTCGACCCAATACGAAAATAGCCGGCGATGGCGACCAAAGCCGCCAGTCCACTGTCGGCACGCTTTTCCGTATCCGCCGAAACGGGCGGTACCTGTCCGTGATCGGCAATGGTCATGTCGTCTTGTTGGCCGGTAAACATGTGCAGATGTGGCCTGATCCCGCCTAGTTGACTCGAATTTTTACGCTATGATCGCGAACACCATTTCCGTCACGAAGGCCGGTGATCCGAACTGTAAATTGATCATTGCCTGTAAAGCCAGCATCGGGCGTGTAATAGATAATGGCGCCCCCAACCTGCTTGCGATTGCACATATACATTTGCGTATTGTTCAAGAAGTGAGGCGTAACGGTTCCATGCACAATATCGACTTTGCCGTGGCTGCTCGGCTCAATAAGTCCCACATAGGGGTAGGATGAAAACGTGCAATCGGGATGCAGGAACCAGGCTGTCACAGCTTCGGTTCGCTTACCGGCACGGATACTGAGCGTTGTCTCGACTTGTTTTGTGCCTCCCAATGGAGCACTGACACAGCTTGACACCGCCACGCCGATACCAAGGAACAGGCCCAGGGAAATCAATGATTTGGCGTTCATAGGGTTCTCTTTTGAGATCTGAGGCTGCGGGCAGGCCGAAGAAACGACATGCCCTTATCTCCAAGGTCGGTTACGCAGCATGGGATATCGGGGTCGCCGGTAGCGACGCGAGCGTAGCATCCGCTGCGAGATATTTGGCGGTGCCGTCGGTCGTCTGGTAGGTGCTCGTTCCGGTGATCGACGAGCCGTCGGAGAAGGATTGGCTCCCATCCGTCGAGGGCAACAGGTTGATGAGCTTGATGCCCGCTTCCGACATGGTCTCGAGTTCACCGGCATCGGTGATGCCGTTCTGGTTGGCGTCGTTCCAGACACGGAATTCGTTCCAGCGTGCGTCGTTGGCGTCGAGCACATTGTCGTGGTTGGTGTCGAACACTAGCCGCAGACCATCGAGGTCAGAGACCGAACCGCCGTTGGCTGCCACTTGATCCGGCGTAGCCCATTCGGAGAATGCCAGTTCCTCCGATTGATCAATCGCCCCGTCGGGACCTGCCTGACCATCGGTACCGAGATCGATCGCCAGGAAGCCGTCCTGAGGCCCCACCCACGCGGTAGCATCACGGGCACCATCACCGTTCCAATCGAAAGTGACTGATGAGCCGGTCGCCGCAGCCGTCAAATCCAATGGTCGCAGATCGATGTGGCCGTCGCCATTGAGGTCGAGCAGCACCGGCGCGTGACCACCGGGCTCGTGTGCCGTACTTGGCCACTGATCGATCGAACCGCCGTTTTTATCATAACGCTGCCAGCCGGTGTTGTTGCCCGAACTGTTATACTGGTAGTTCGTGTGGCCACCGTCGTCGTTATAAGACACAGCATCGTGGATGACGTTGTTCACGAAGTTCTGAACGAGTGTTGTCCACCCTTGATTATTGTTCACATCGTGATCGGTCCTCGTAAATGTTCCGGCTGTATCGCTGTAAACGTTCTCCTCGATGAGTTGACCAGCCGGCGTATAGTCATTGGCAAGAGAAGACCAAGGCTGTGCGTTCGTCACGTCGTAGGCGTACAAAATCTTGCTGCCATCATCGTAATTGACGTTCTGGTTCGTCATCTGGCCTGCGGTGTTGAAGGACTGGTCGATCTCGGACCAAGTCTGAGCGTTCGTCGGGTCCCAGAACCAGATGCCCTTGGTACTGTCATCATAGTAGGCAACCTGGGAAACCAATTGACCGGCGGCGTTGGAATTCTTCTCAAGCCGACTCCACCCCTGAACGTTCGTGACATCATAATCGGTTTCGGTCTTCGAGCCGTCGTCGTTCTGGACGATCTGCCAGATCATCCGGCCTACAGTATCGTAGTTCTGGGTGATCTGAGACCAGGATTGGGCATTGGTCGGGTCCCAGAACCAGTTAGCCTTGTGGCCATCATGGAACTGCGCCGCCTGCGAGACAAGCTGGCCGCTAGCATTGAAGCTCTTGTCGAGCTGGCTCCAATCGGTGGCGTTGGTGACATCGAAATCGCGTGTGGCTGTTTTCTGCCCGGCGGCATTGTAGAAATCGATATGCTGCTGGTCACCGGTTGGCGTGTAGAACGTGATCTCCGTTCGCGTGCCATCGTCATTGAATTGCTTTTCCAGCGTCTTCTTGCCAGAGGCATCATAGGACTGCTCAACCCGTGTCCAGGCATTGGCATTGAGCGGATCGTAAAGGACAACGGTCGTCAGGATGCCTGCCTTGTTGGCATTGGCGACACTGAGCGTTTTGCTGCTAGCAGCGTCATAGGTCGTGGTGACGGAGGTCCCGTCACTGGCGATCGCGACCTGCGACGTCTTTCGTCCCTGCCCGTCGCTGGTGACCCGCAACGTCAGGCTGCCCATGGCCGAGACCGTATCGACAACCGTCTTCGTGACGGCGCTGCTAGCGTTGAGGTCAACCTTCGTCAGCGTGACCGAGCCGTCCGCATGCGTGACGGAAGTCTCCGTGTGATCGATGACACCATCATTGTTCGAGTCTTTGCTCAGCACCGTGATCAGACCATCCGAACTGGTGGTGATCGTACCCTTGGCAATGACACCACCGCTGGCATTCGTCTCCGTGACAGCTGTTACGGTCGAACCATCGACCTGAAGCTGCGACTGCATGACCACTTCAAACGTGCCGTTACCGTCATAGTCGTATTTGACCGTCTTGGTATGGCCGTCGGCGGAACTGTCGGTCTCGACCTTGGCAGCGATCGCCTGCCTCCAATAGACCTTGCCAGCGAGCAGATAAGTCGCTTTCTGTGCCGTGGCGTTGTTCGTCACAATCGACACCGTTGCGCCGGTCGTATCCGCCGTCAGCGTTTCCACCTGATCGACCGTGCCGTCGCCATCGACATCCTTGGAGGTGGTACGCACCATACCATCAGACGATTGCTGGATCGTGGTCTTCGTCGCCAGTTTGCTGGTGGTCAGATCCGTGTCGGAGATGACGCTCGTCCGGCTGCCGTCGGCGTTGTTGGTATCGACCTCGACGCGGTGGCGATCGAGCGTCCCATTGCCGTCGAGATCCCAATCCGTGGTGGTCTGCAGGCCGTTGGCTGTCGTCGTGGTAGTCGAGCTGTCCGCCTTGACGCCGGCGGCCTTGTAGTCGGTGACAGTCAGCGTCACGACGCCGGAATCCGCTGTTACCGACTGCTGGTGCTGGTCGACAACGCCATCGCCATTGGCATCGCGGTCGATCGTCACCGTCTGCTTGTCGGCGCTGGTCAGCGTGATCGTCTTGTCTATCAACTTGCCGGAAGCGTCCATCGTGGCGACAGTCTCACGCTTCGCTCCGTCGGCAAGAACTTCGATCGTATCGCTGACGGTCTGGGTGGCGAGCCCCTTGCGTTGTTCGCTTGTCGAGACGATCTCCCCATCGGCGTTCGTCGTGGCTACGAAGGTAGAGATCACCGTACCGTCCGCCTTGGTGCTGGAGACGGTTCGTGTCTTGGTGCCATCGGCATTGATCACGGTCACATCGGTCGAGGTCTCACCGTAGGTGCCGGAACCTGTCAGATCCGACTGGGTGGTGATCGAGAGACCATTGGCGCTGGTCGTGGTGAGGTACCGGCTGGTGAGCGTTGTCCCCATCAGATAACTGACGGTCTCCGTACGCGAACCGTCCGCATTCAAAACCGTTACATCGGTACGGCTTTTGGTGAAGGTGCCGGAACCGGTCTGATCCCACTTCGTGGTGACCGTGAGGCCGTCGGCAGAGGTATCCGTCTGTGTCACAGCACTCAGCACCAGCGTGCCGCTACTATTGGCGACGGAGGTTCGCTCCACAGTCGTCTTGCTGCCGTTGGCATTGAGAGTGGTGACGTCTGCAATGCTTTTGTTGGTCACCCCGTTGCCGTCGGTATCATAGTTCACCGTTCTGGTGAGGCCATCGGCGCTGGTGATGGTCGTCGTTACATGCGTCGTCGCACCTGTCGACGACAGATCCGATAGGGTTTGCGTGACGCTGCCATCGGCGTTCTTGGTCGTAACAGACTTCTGATCCAGCACGCCGTTGCCGTCGATATCGAAGGTCACAGTGGTGGTTTTTTTATCCGCGCTTGTCGTTGTCGTCGTCGTGTTCGCAACGAGCCCCGTATTGGTCACGACCTCGGTCGTCGAACCATCCGCATTGAGCGTCATGACGTCCCTGGTCCTCCTAACCTCGGAGAGAACGACGTCTGGATTGTTAAGTGCCCAGGTCTGAGCACCGCTCGCTGTATGTGCTAGCCCTTCCGGTGAATCAGCGGCCTGCTGAGCCAGCGCGGCGCGAGTGGTCCCGGCCGCTATCGCGCTCACCCATCCTTCAGCCGCACCTGCTTCCGGTGCTCGTCCAAGTGCATTCTGATACATCAGATTGGCGAACTGAAGGTCAGTGAGCGTGCCGTATTTCTGCGCGAATTCGGGAGAGCCAAGCAGAGTGGCGGCAATCTGAACTGCCGTTGTGCCGGAATTGAATTGCGTCGTAAACGTGGCAAATCCTGTGGCGTCGGGATCGCGGCCCAAAATCGCACGATAGAGGCGATAGATCTCATTGCGGGCAGTCGCACCGACCAGATCGTTGGAAACGACCGTCGTCTTCGCCAGTCCATTCCCGGATGTCGTCACACTTGTCTGTTCAATCGGTGCCGTGTTGCTCAATCGGGTGACAGCTTCCTTGCGGTCGCCATTGGCCAAGAGCGTCGTGGCATCTGAAACGACCTGTTCATAAACTCCATCGCCATTGAGATCCGAACTTGTGGTCGTCGATAGGCCGTTGGCAGACGTCACCGTGACGGCGCGGTTGCTCAGCGTCGTCGTACCGGCTTTGTAGATCGCCACAGTCTTCGTCGTCTGGCCTGTCGCATCGATGGCCGTTGTGGCCTTGATATCGAGTATACCATCACCATCGATATCAACCTGGCTGGTAACGGTCTTGCCATCGGCGGTCGCGGTGTTCGACGTCTTCGACAGCAATGCACCGGCGCTGGTGGTCACCGTGTCGACCTCGGACGTCGAACCATCGGCATTGAGCGTCTTGGTCGATGTCGCGACCCGGTCGCGTGTGGTGTTGCCGTCGTAATTATATTCCGTCTTGGTGACGAGGCCGGTGGCAACCGTGGTGACCTTGGTCTGATCGATCGCGGTTGTCCCCGCGTAATCGGTCGTGGTGACCAAGGTCGAGCCATCGCTGTTAAGCGTCGTGACCTTTGTCGTCTTGGTATCGAAGACGCCGTCGCCGTTGACATCCTTCTGGACCGTCGTCGACAGACCATTGCCGGAGGTCGCCGTCGTCACCTTGTCGAGCAGGACACCGGTATTGCTCTTGTCGGTCACCGTCTCAGTGCGGCTGCCATCGGCGTTGATGACCGTCTGATCGACGGTGGTCACGTCGTTGACGCCATCACCATTGACATCGCTGGCCGTGGTCGTGGTCAGGCCGTCGGCGCTGACCGTCGCAACCGTCTTCGTATGCAGCACGCCATCGGCACTTGTTGCGGTCGTCGTGGTGGTCTGAATGCCACTGGCAGCAACGACCTGCACGCCTGTGCTATCTGTGTGCCCATCCCCATTGCTGTCGGTGCTGACTGTAGTGGTCTTGCGGTCGGCACTGACGAGCGTAACGGTCTGGCTTTCCAGCGTGCCATTGCTGCTCTTCGTGGCGACGGTTTCCTGACGCGTACCCGTGGAGCCAAGCACAATGACGTCGGAAACAGTCTGATCGAACGTACCGTCGCCATTGACATCCGTCTGCACGGTCTGCGTCAGGCTGTCGGCCGATGTTGTCGCCACCGTCTTACTGATGACCGCACCGCTTGCGCTCTTCGTCGTCACTGTCTCGACGCGCGCACCACTCGTGCCTGCCGTGATCACATCCGTGGTGACGGTGTCATAGATGCCATCACCATTGGCGTCGGTGCTGACGGTCTTCGACAAGCCATCAGCGCCCGTCGTCGTCAACACCTTTCCGATCAGCGTTCCGTTGGGATTGAGAGCGCTGTCGGTCTCGGTGATCGTCCCGTCAGTCGCCACCGTAATGGTCGTCAGCGTATCCGCCGCGCCATCGCCATTGGCGTCAACCGAGATGTTTTTCGTCTTGCCATCGGCGCTGGTCGTCGTGACGCTCTTCGACAACAGCACGCCGCTGGCGCTCGTCCGCTGCACCGTTTCCGTGCGCGAACCATCGGATGCGACCGTCGTGACATCGGATTGAACGCGATCGGTGACGCCGTCCCCGGTCAGATCTGTCGATACCGTGGTCGACAAACCGCTTGCCGCGGCGACGGTCGTGACCTTTCCGCGCGCCGAATTATCGCCGTTGGTCGTCGTGACCACGGTGGTCACATCGCCGTTGGTCGCAATCGTGGTTAGCGTCTGGTCGCGCTTGTCCACCGTGCCGTTGCCATCGAGATCGCTGGTGACTGTCCTGGTGTGGCGGTCGGCGCTGGTAGCGGTCGTAATGTTCGACAGAAGCGTACCGTTGGCGCTGCTATCCTTCACTGTCCTCGTACGCGAACCATCGCCGGCAACAACGGTGACGTCGGAAACGACATCATCATAGGTGCCGTCGCCATTGACATCGGTGCTGGTCGTCTTCGTCAAACCGTCGGCACCCGCCTGCACCAGCAGCTGCCTCAGCACGGCGCCGGATGCGCTCAGTGTCTTCGTCGTGGTGGCCGTCGAACCATCGGCATTCGTCATAAAGATCTGGCTCTGGTCCACCTTACCATCGCCGTCCTGATCGACGGTCGTCGTGATAGTAAGATGATCGGCGCTCGTCACCGTCGTCGTGCTGTTGAGAAGCGAGCCATCGGCATTAAAGTTCGAGACGACACGGCTGCCGACGCCCGTCGAGTCAACCGTCGTCACATCGGTCTGCGAGCGGTCGTAGGTGCCATTGCCGTCATCATCAAACTTTGTCGTGACGCTGTTGCCGTCGGCGCTGGTGGTCACCAGATCCTGGAAGGCCAGGCTGCCGTCGGCATTATAGGCCTGGATGGTGTTCGTCTTCGATTGATCGGCATTGGTGACGACCGTCGACTTGACGATATAGCCGTCGGAATCGCTGGCAAGAACCGCGTCGCCGACCGCCCCGGTGGTGCCATCAGACTTGGTATAGGTCGTGGTCCCGGTGATTGCCGAACCGTCGCTAAACGTCTGGCCGCTGCCCTTCGGCGTCAGGTCGATCGAGGTGATCCCGAGCGAGGCCAGCGACACGAGCTGGCCGTTGACGCTGACCTTGAACTTCGACCACTGCGCATCGCCGGCATCGAGCTGGCCGTTGCCATTGGTGTCGAAGACTTGCCTGATCGCCTCGAGGTCGCCCGACGCGGTCGGATCCCATTGCGTGAAGGCGAATTCTTTCGAGCTGCTGATCTTGCCATCGCCGTCGGCGTCGAACACCAGGACGCCAGTACCGTTGCCGGCCCAGGCCGTACGGTGTTGGTAGCCATCGCCGTTGACATTCACAAACTGGGATGAGCTGGAAAGTGTATTGACGTTAAGGCCATTGCCAGAAACGTCGAGGAGAACGGGTTCGCCAGGTTCACCGGTATTATCTGCGTCGGAACTAGGGGCTGAGAAATACCCATCATATGTACTCCAATCGGGAGGTGTCTCCTTATTAAGATCATAGTCTTTACCATCTATGATGTCAGTATAAATACGACCTCCGCTCTGCGACGAGCCGTTGCCGGTTGGCGAACCACCGTTCACGCCCCGGTTATAGCTCTTTCCGCCAGAACGTGTACTACCACTACTCGAACGCGAGCCATTTGCTCCAGACTGCCCGCCACCGCTGTCGGACGAACCGCCGCCAATTGCATCGCCCCCAGCGTCAGGGTCGTCATCATAATGACCGCCCCCGTTAGTGCCGCCGCCACTAGTGCCACCAATTGACTGCGAGCCGCCGTAACCTGTTCTTCCAAATGCACCAGGAGTAAGGTCATCCGGGGTCAAAATTCTGCCGGGCACAGGAGGTGAAGTGATGGTGGGGACAAAAGGCGTGCCCGTCACACCATTAGCGGCAACCGGTGTTGGCGCGACGACCGATACTGGAGATTGAACCGCAGCCGCGAGCGGCGTTCCGGGAAACCAGCTATGAACTAAACTACTAATACCATAGCCGACTGCGAATGACGCAGCTCCGACTACCACTGGCCCCGCAAGTAGCGATCCCGCGACGGTTCCTGCGACAAAGCCCGCGACAACCTCGCCTACTACGTAGCCGGCGCCCGCACTCGCCAAAAAAGACCCTGAAGCTAAGGCAAAGCTGGCTTTATCGCCATATCCAACGGCCTTGAAAGATCGAATGTCAAAATACATCCCGACGACCCCGATAGCTGTCGCGGATCTTCCCATAACTGTTGAATACGAGATGAGTTCTGTCTCAAGACTGGGTATATATTCAGCAAGCTTGTCAAAATGCTTTCCCAAACCAGTTAAGGCTGAAGAGATACCGGACGAAAAATTACCCACACTCCCTAATGTATCTGGATCATTAAAGCCATGAGAAGGACTAGAACTATCGTCCGAATCTACAGATGCTCTGGTTGATATGGGATCTGCCATGTCATTTGCCCCCAAGGCTCATTGGTCTTTTTCATTACGATGTCGAGAAAAGAGTGATAGGACGCTTAATCCGTTAAGCTCGCCGATACCGATGCCAACGACAAGACATCCTAGCGCAATGGTTACCCATTCAGTGTCGAATATCGCGACAAGAATAAAGCAGATCGCATAAAATATTGCGAAATAAAAAAAACGCTTTATCTTCTCAACTCTCGACAAACGACGACGAATTTTGTCTTTCTGCGGTTCAGGCAAGCAATTTCTCCGCCCTTTACTTTGATCTCAGCAAAATACAATTGCTCCGACATTGACACGAAACTCGCGATCCCTCTTGATCGACCACGCCGCATTTGCGCGAAGATATCCATTTCCAGCAGACCTAGCCGCTCTAGCCTTCTTGTTATCTTGCGATTCCCACATATAATCGCCACGAATTGCAGCCAAAGCTGCACCAGGACACTATGATGCGATCGCAACGCGCGCCTTAACTCTACGTATACGCGTATTTAGCACATTGGCAATAATGGAATTTAAATTGATGAGCGATTTAAGCAAAAACGGCACAAGTGTATCCGAAATACGCTCAGATCATCCTGAAGGCGAAGCAGGCCTTGCCGCACAATGCATCGCAGCCCTCCTAACCCGACATGGCATTCCAAAATATCGCTTTGCGGTCACCGTTTCCGAAATCCTCGGACTTTCCTATTCTTCCGCAAATCGCCGTCTGACGGCGAATGCCTCGTGGTCGCTCGAAGAATTGAAGCGTGTCGCGGAGCATTTTAACGAAACGCTGGAAGAGCTCATAACGCTCAATAGTGCGGATGCACTGCTGGATGCCTCCATTGTCATTGACAACCATATCGTGCCCTGCCGGATCCGGCTGGGAGATGTCGTCGGGCAGGTGCCTCCGGGAACACTGGTTGCCGCCGAGATCGATGGTGCGTGGCGCGTGATGCCAACTGACGCCAGATCGATCATACCGGCACACGCCGTCACCCGTCTGTTGATCGAACCGACTGTCTCTCGCCGTCGGGTCGCGATTCTCGACGACCACGCCGATACCGCGGAAACCATCGTGCATTACATGGAAATGGCGGGCCTCGATGCGGTCGCCTTTAACGATCCGCAAGCCTTGCAGGACCATGCCGATTTCGATGCCTATGTGCTCGACTGGATCATCGAACGAGACGCACGCCGCCAGACCGCGCTGGAGCTGGTCGAGACCATTCGCGCGCGCAATGCCCTTTGCCCGATCGTTATCCTGACCGGGCAGATCAGGACGGGCAATGTCGACGAAGAGAATATCGCCGCGGCTTTGGCGCGGCACAATTTGAAATTCTTCACCAAACCGGCGAGCATGCCGATCCTCCTCGCCGCTTTGAACTCGAGCTTCAAAACTGCATGATCGTCAGCAATTGCTGTCGGCGTATCGGCTTGTTCAAGACCGCATCAAAGAGAGACAGATCGTGCTTGGAACCATGATGTGCGGCTGACATTGCGACAAGCTTGGTCTTATGGCGCAAATCCGTCTTGCGGATTTGCGCCGCCAGCGCCGATCCGGTCATGATCGGCATGTCGAGATCAATGAAGATGACCGAATAGATGTGTGCGGCCAGAAAATTCAGCGCCGTCATGCCGGAAGGAGCCATGTCGACCACAAATCCAAGCTCTTCAAGCACACTCGAAAGGCCTTTCAAAAGGTCAGGATGATCGTCAACGACGAGCACGCGCTTGTGAGCATCGGACGTCTCGTATGACCGCTCCGCCGCGGGGACCGCGGGTATTGCAAGCTCGAATATGCTCCCACCTTCTGACGGGCTGCTGATTGCCATGCGCGCACCAAGCTGTCGCAACAAAGTCTGGACAACCGACAAGCCAATGCCGCGCCCGCTGCCAAGACTGAACAGCCCCTTACCGATGCTGTTCTCGATGATCTGTGGCGGCAATCCAGGCCCGGTATCCGTCACGCGCAACGCCAATTCGCCCGCCGCCTCATCGAATGCTGCGAGATCGACCTGAACATAACCGGTGGGCGTATATTTGACCGCATTTGAAACGAGGTTATGCAGCAACTGCGCAATGCGCTCGCTATCCGCGACCACGAAAACGGCCTCATCGGGGCCTGTTTGCCGCAGTTCCAGATGCTTGGCCTTCGCCGCGGCCTGATAATTTTCCACCACCTCCCGAACGAGTTCCCCCGCCTCGAACACGCCTGGTTGCAGCTCGATATATCCGGTTTGAGCACGAGCCAGCGTCAGCATGTCGCGAAGCTGGACGGCCAGGCTGTTGGCCGCCCGGCGGATGCGCGCGGTCAACTCGCTTCGGGTGTTTACGTCTTGAGGTCGCTCCAGAATATCCAACGCCGAGACGATGACCTGAAGCGGGGTTCTGAGTTCGTGGCTGACCATTGCCAGGAAATCAATCTTGTCTGCGACAGCCGCTTCCGCAGCCGCCAAGGCGCGCGTCTTCGCCATGATCGCCCACCAGTAAAATATCGAAATGATAACAAAGGACAGAATTGCGCAAACCAATAACCCCGCAATCACGAGAATGATTGTGTGCCCTGCCTGGATGGTCTCGAAAGACCTTTCTTTCAGTTCGCTATCCTGGTCCCAGGCCGCTTTGGATACTCTGTTCAAAGTATCGGATATATCTTCCAGCTTCGGCAACAACGCCTTAGCATCCGCCGATGATAGGCCGGGCTTAATCGCAGGCAGGACATCTGCCGCGAATTCAGCCAGGGCGGCTCCATCCTCGGAAAAGCCGGGAAGCTTCCTATATCCGTCGTTCAGATCGGAAGGCCGCACTATGATATCGATGCCGGATATAAGGACATCGATGTCAAATGAGAGCCCATCCGGTTCAGCGGCAGATCCATCGGCAATCGTCTTCAAATCCAGCCTTACGGTTTCAAGCTCCCTCAGGGCCTGAGCGGTCGGCTTGTAGAAATATAACGGGTTCCTGGCGCTGGCGGAATCCCACAGCACGTATTCTGCTCTTATGGCGCTCCAATTATACGCCACGACGCCAATACATGTGGTTGCAATCGCTGCGGGAATGCTGAACCACGCCAGATGGAATAATCTCATTCCACTTCTATCCCGCATAGCTGCCAGACCAGGTATGACGACGCAGCTGGCGTATCCAGTTCCTCCCCGAAACTGTCGCGAGGATACATGACGAAGACCGGTCCGAAATCTCTGATCGTCAGCCGGGCCCCGTCCTTGCTGGTCGCAAGGATCGTGCCGTATTTCTCCAGATAGTCAGCATCCACCTCCACGCTGAAGTCATCGAGCGCGATAAGGCGCAGTGTCTTTCCCGTCGCGCCGACTTCGCTCAATACCTTGCTCAGCAAGGGCCCGGCGAAGTCGCTTTTGGGAGTCCATGGCGTCGATGTCGCCACTGTCGATGTCGGCAGAGCCAGAAATTCGCGTTCGGACATCTCGTAAGCATTGTTGGCGCTGTTTGTTGTTCTACCAATTTTGCCTGATATCGTCAGAAAGACATCCGGCGTGCATCCCTTCGGAATATGTATCGCCGCGTTCGCGATGTCCGCGCTCAACCATATGCCAACCAACAACGATCCGAGCGCAATTACTAACTTTTTGGACATGCCTACCAATCCTGCAACCATTTTGTAGTCTGACATAGTTCCGATCATTTTCGAAGGGTATCACGTCCCCGTTGTGATGGATCGTTTGGACAGACGACATGGTTTGTGTCGGCGACGCAAAGCTCTTCTTTATCAAGGCCGATATAGCTGCGTCTTATCGTCCACAGACCGCCAAAATTACGATGCGCCCGATGACACTTTCGGCAATGGTCCATATCTTCTGACGGATTTTTGTTCGTCGAAGCAGATGTATCGAGCGAGGCCAGAGTAACGTGATTTCCGTCTTTTGTGTGCTGCGATCCGGTGGTGAATACAAGGCCGACCACGTTTTGCGCTTGCGCATGCAAGTGGTGAATCATCTGCCCGATGCGGCATTCCAGTGTCTTTCCGATATTGAGATCGAGGGCGTTCGGACCCTGCCGTTGATGTACGACTGGCCGGGCTGGTGGTCGAAGATGGAGCTTTTTCGGCCGGGGATATCAGGGGACATCCTCTTCATGGACCTCGACACCTCAATCGTTGGCAGCCTTGCCGATATCGCATCCGTCAACCAACTCACCCTGATGCGCGACATCTATCGCCCGGAGGGCTTGCAGTCATCGATCATGTATCTGCCGGAAGCCGCTCGTGAGCATGTCTGGGCTGAATGGATCGATCGGCCGCGGCATTGGATGGATCTCTATCAAAAAGGCGGCGACCAAGCGTTTCTGGAGCGCTTCTGGCTCGATCGCGCCAGCCGCTGGCAGGATCGATTGCCTGGCCAGATCGTCTCTTGGAAATCGCATGTGCGACAGGCGCTCCATGATGATGAAAGCGGGGACGGCTCGATCCCAGCAGACGCCCGGGTGGTGATCTTTCATGGCAAGCCGCGACCTTGGGATATCGGCTGGTAGCAGGGTATCCGACGAAGAAGGAGTAGCGCGGACATGCCAAGCGCCTTCTCAACCTTCCCTCTCAAAAGCGCGCAACTACTTAGCGGCGATGTCCGACCTTATGGGAGAGGTCCATGGTTCGTGGACGAACAAATGACGCCAGCCGATTGCGCCATTCCATGTTTGACTATTTCCTGATGACATCTAGGGGAATGGAAGTCACCCACCAACACAACCTAAAAATGGCGGGCATGCATAGCATCACGACCTTCCATGGCCGCAACCAAACCGTCTTAGTTTCAGAGGGTCTATAGCGTTCAGCACAACTCTATTTAACATTTCGCTGACATGCTAATTGAAGTGTAGCCAGAACAATCGGCGTTCAGCCACTGCCTCAATTGGCATTTTCCCATGCCAGTTTCGGACCAGAAAAAGTCCAGAAAAAGGCTCAAAAGGTCGCTTCGCAATTGGGAAGGTGACTGCCGGAATCGAATTTTTTGACCCATCTTACTGGGTTGATTTTTTCGTCACTTTGTATTAAGTGATCCATTAAAAGGGTCAGTTAATGCGACTAGAGCTTCAAATCCATTTTGATAGTGAGTGGCATCAAGCTGCTACGCTCGAGATAAACGACGACAACGCCGGCTATCAGGGCGCGTCGATCGTTGATTATGACCTCGACTATTTCGTTGCAGCAGCATCTCAGGAATTCGCGCTAGGCAAAGCGGTCTGCGACGTTCGCGCGCTGTCGGTCCGCTATCCAGTGGATCTCGAAAACCGATATAGCCATCATTGGCCTTCTTTTGCCCTGGACCTGATGCCGCAAGGACATGCAAGGCGGAAGCTCGCAGAACACCTTGGGATCATGGAAGCGGCGCGCGCCTCCGACCTTCCCTTGCTTCTTCGATCGGCGACGGGGGGAATAGGAAATATTCGGATCAGGCAAGCGGCGGACGCGGAAGCGGAGCGTTTGCACGGCGTGCAGCGCCAAGGCGTTACCGAGGCGGAGATTCTGGAGCGCTCGGACCGCTTCATGGAAGTCGCCGATCGTTTCGGAATGCTCGCCTCCGGCTCAAGCGGCCTTCAAGGCGAGTGGCCGAAAGTTTCGATGACCCAGGCAGGTGACGGGCTGTATTACCCGGACAGCTTCGTCGACGACGACGAGGCGATGCGTCATGTTATCGTCAAACTGGTTCGCAGCACCGAACCCGTAGATCGTCTGATTCTGGAAGGCGAAGCACTCTATTCCCGCATTGCTGCCGAAATCGGCCTGAATGTCAGCGAAGTCTCAACCTACGCGGAAGGCGTGCTGGTTATTCCTCGTTTCGATCGGCAGAAGAGGGAAAATGGCCAGACAATACGCCTCGGGCAGGAAAGCCTGGTATCGGCCATCGGCGTTGCCGATTTCGGCCATATCGGCGCGCACGAAACCTATATCGACATTCTGAAACGATATTCGTCCGATCCGTTCGCGGACGTAGTTGAATACTTGAAGCGCGATATTGCCAACCTGGCACTCGGCAATCCCGACAATCACGGCCGGAACTCGGCCTTGAGCAAGTATCCTGACGGGAGGATCCGGCTGTCGCCATTATTCGATTTCGCACCTATGCGGCTCGCCAAAGAAGGAATTATTCGCTCCACGCGCTGGACCTCCATGCGCGACGCCGGCCGCGATCACCTTCCCGATTGGAAACTGATCTGCGCCGAGCTTATGCCCGACCCGGCTGAACAGGCCCGCCTCACGGCCGCGATCAGCCAATTTGCCGAGCACCTGAGGGAAGCGCCGCGGATGGCGAAAGACATTGGCGCGCCGCCCGAAATTCTCGAGCGGGCCATGAGCCGCTGCATCGAGATTGCGGACAGCGTTTCAGTGGCCTGCGCGTGACACTTGAAAGGAGCTGATCAAATGGCCCGCTGGAAAAAACCCACGAAAGAAGAAGTTCTGGAGCAGCGCCGGAATCTGGCCGAGCGGGCGCGCCAGGGTGCGCTGCGCCTGCCCGGCGCCGTGGTCGAAATCCGCAAGAGCGTCGGGATGACGCAAGATGAGTTTGCCAAGATGCTTGGCCTTACCCGCCGCCAAGTCGCCGAAATTGAAGCCGGAACGGCAAATCCAACGTTAGAGACACTGGAGAAGATCGGCCGACTGTTCGGGTTTACTGTCGGTTTTGTACCGCGGACACCCCGTGAGGACGTCGCGAGATCTCCGTTCGACTGACAACAAGACGCTTGAGGGATGGAGACGCGGAATCTGCTCATCCATCTTGTCGCTACACCATGATGACGTCGTCAATTCCCTCACACCATCCAGCACTCCGCCGGGGGGCGCTCCTTCGCACATAGACGCCGCCAAGCGTGGCACGACGGGCAATTTTCCTCGGGCGAAAACGCAAACAACCCCATGATGGCGATGGGCTCGCTTTTGCTGATCGCGATAAAGACAGGATCATTCAGCCTTTGGCGCCAATCCTCGTCAGGAAGTACGGCCCAACCCTCATAATAGAATTCATCCGCGAGAATGGCGGCGGTGCCTACGTTCGCTTGAAAAGGCCGAAGTCGTGAAACACCGGGAGGCCGTTAGGCAGGAGGAGGTTGAAACTGGCTACCGGTATCGCCAACGGAAACCCGCGTGTTGGATTGCTAGGGTGCCAAGCCGACCCCATAGGGGGCACCCACTCGCCAGAACCAGTCCTGATCGAGATCGAGTTCACGAGACAGTTCTCCGATGGCGGACTCGGCCCGATCAAAGATCGCGTAGCAGAGTTCGGTATCGTCGTGGCGAGCATGATAGGCTATTCCATCAGCGCTCACAGGATGGTCGAACAGCGCCTTTGACCACGCCTGTGGTGCGGCATAGGGCAGACCTGAATGTGGGACTTCCGCCGTCGCGCCAACGAGCGCGAGGCCTGGTCCGGTTAAATCGATCAATTTTAGCGGCGAGACGGTCTTGAGATGGACATAGCCCTTGCGTCGTAAGAACCCAATGTCGATCAATGTGTTTCCTGGCGATCGCAAGAACGTCTCGGCAAACGCTCCATTGACCAACCGTGCCACGTAGAGCACGCCGAATGAACCATCGGGAGCATTGAAGCGTCCGCTTGTCGATCGGTCGAAGAAGACCGGTTCGTAGGTCGCAGTGTAGAACCGATGCAGGTCACTCCCAACGGGGATTGAGACGATTTTGGGATTGCGGCTATGGAGATCTGAGGGCGGTAGTGGAACGGTCACGCGCCCTGCTCACCATACCGGTTGGCCGCCTCGACAACCAATTGCACATTTCCTTCGCGCAGAACGTCAATCGGCCTTCGCCCGTCCAGGCGATCATCCGGCCGCGCAAGGAAATTCAATACAGCCCAGGGACTATCGACTGGAAGAGCATCCTGCACATCCTTGAGGCCCGCAATGACAGAGCCATCTCGGTTGAACTGGAGCGTCGGATAGCAGCGCCGGTTGCTCGGCCCAGGAACGGCAACCAGACTTCCTTCCTGCACCCGCTTATCGACCGCTTGACGAGACACACCGTGCAGGAGCGTCCTTACCTCTTCCATGTCATAAGCGCCGCCCGCTTCCCTCAGATCGTTCTGAGCGATACGGATGCCCTGAAGGACAGCTTGGCTACGTGCGTCTGGCTCAAATGCCGCCTTGTTGATCGTCTCGCTCTTCTCAGCGCGCTCATTTGCTCTTACGAGCTGACGCGCCTTTTGAACGACTAGGCGGTTGCCGCGAAAGCGCTTGGCGACCGTGCGGGCAACGGAACTTGCCGCCTCGGGCTGTGACGTCACGACAGCGACACGCGCGCCGGCCGGCAGATTGAAACCCGCGAACCCTTCGAACGGATTCGCATCAAGGACAAACATCGTCATCAGACCGGTGAGGTTGTCACTTCCGTCTTTTCGCGTTTTGGGTTGGATCTTCGGTGCCATCGCTTTTCTCCTGTAAAGAAGATGGTCTTTTGAAGCAACTTTGTCAACTGTGACAACTTTAGCAATCGTGCTCGTACGCTCACGGCGTTACGAAAGCTGCTACCGAATTCCAAAACCCAAAGAACGCGACAAATCCTTATCCACTCAGTCGCCGGACCATGATGACGTCGTCGATTTCCCTGTCACCCTCCACCAGTCCGCCAGGGATCCGGCCGACTTCGACAAATCCATGGCGTTGATAGAAGCGCAACGCCGCCGAATTCTCGGCGTTGACCGCAAGCTCCATTTGAAGAATGCCAAGGCTTCTCGCCACATTCGAGACGACGCTCAGGAGATCTGCGGCAATTCCTGTCCCGCGCTCGCTCTTTCGCACGTAGACGCTGACGAGCGTGGCGCGATGCGCCATCTTTCTCGGCCGAAACCGCAACAAGCCCATGATGCCTATAGGCTCGCTATTACTGAACGCGACAAAGACGGGATCGGCTAGCCTTCGGCGCCATTCCTCAACAGGAAACATGATCCAATCCTCCAATCGGCTCGCGAACGAAGCCGGCTCGCAACGAAGCGCTTCCAGCCGAATGCGCCGGAAGATATCGATCTCGTCGGGGGACAGTTGTCTAATCAATGCTCGCTCGGCTCCCATGACGGACTCCTAAAAATCGCAACGGGCTCCGACCTGGGAGAGTTTCGAACCCAAACAACCGGTCGCCGCAGGGAGGGAGTTCTCTTCGCGGGCCTTCCAGTCGGGGGCCGAGCCATAGGCTGCGACGACTATGCCCACTGCCACTCCGCCGAAGCAGGGTGAATTGCTTCAGCCCTGATATGCGCTGAGAGCTCCGCCCAAGTCGGATCGCCGGTGAAACTGGCAAGATCGCCGGCGGCAACCTCGAGAGAGTGGGCGCCATATCTGGCAGCCACCTCCAACGCAGCTCCGTTCTCTTCGATCTCCATGAACGGAGAACTCTCCCTCGGGCGCAGGACGCGGTGTCCCCACATCCCGGGCCGCTCGTCCGCGCGCAGGGCATCGAGGAGATCGCGATCGCCCAAGGATTCGAGTGCGGTGGCAACAAGATGCCGCATAAGGGGATAATATACGGTCTGCCGACATCCGCCGAGAACACGAACGCCCGGCAGGATCGATGTCACCAGAAACGTCATAAGTAGATTCGGCACCAATTTGCGTTGGCGCAATAGGCTCGCGATGTTTGCGGGATCGAACTTCATACAGATCGAAGACGAGCCACCTGAAAGAACGCCCGCCTGCAGACGCAAGGGAAAAATCCTGCCCTCCTCCAAGCCCCAGAAAAAATTAGTTGTCTGGCGTACCCATCCTTCCCATGGCCCGGTATTCAGCTGGTCCAGCGCTCGCAACACACTTTCCGCGAAGAGGCCATCGCCGGCAAAACGGGCGGACAGCCACGATGCCGGATCCTCGAAATGCTCGGCCACAAGATCGGCAACATCGATATCGTCAAATTGCAGCAGCCTGAGAGACTGAGGAAATGACCTTTGCCATAGGGTCTGATTGGCAGCCTTGATCGCTTCGGCTGCCGACGGGAAGTCCGTGTCAGGCAAGATGGCCTTGAGCCGGGCAGCAGCGGCGTTGGCGGGTTCGCCGCCATTCTGTCCCGCCAGCGTGAAGCGATAAGGCCCATTGAAGCCGCAGACACTGTAAGGATCCATCCGGCTTCGAGGAAGGCCGAAGACGTTCACCGCCTCGCCGTCTAGCCGAAGCCATCCGGGGCCCTTTTTCGACTTTTCTATGAACTTCACCGTCGACGAGCCGTAGCAGATGTGCCACCGGTGGGCATTGGCGGTGAGGCCGAGCACGCTGAACAGGTGTGTATAGAAGGCATCGGGCTCGATCAGCAAATGACAATGAGGCCCGGTTTGCATAACTGGCGAAGACGCTATTTGCCGGCTTGCTTGCTCTGCATCGTCCTCGGAGGCGCCTGCCCTCAACGCAACACGAGAAACAAACGTCCGAAACCGGATCATCGCATCGTCGCGGATGGAACATCGACCGCGGGCGCGGTCTTCATAAACTGAATATGCGTAGTCCTCGAGCGGCAACGCCCAGAACCGGGCAAGGTCGGGCATAAGATGATTCAAAGCCTGTTTCACCTGCTCCGCCGCACTATCTCCGGAACTTGCGCTCGGCCGCTCTTTGCTCATTTTTGCTGCTCTCGGATGGGATGCTAGCGTTCAGCCATTGGGCGGATCGACTGCGGCGGCCGCCACGCCCAGTCTGCTTGGATCGGGTTTTTCTCATCATTGACGAGGATGCTTGGCACCTGCTCGTAGTGGAAGGCTGACGGTATAGCCGGCTTCACCATCGAACCGACAAAATCACGCAAGGAATTGAGGGAATTGGATGAGACGATGGTATAGAAGTTTCCGCTATTCCACGTGACGACGGCATATCGGAAGTATGATCGGAGAGCCGATTGCGACGTCTTCAGATCGACTTGGAAGTCGAACATCGTATCCAGAACACCGCGCTTCTTCTCGACAATTTGGTTTGTAGTAAAAAACCTCGACTTGAACCCCTCGTCTTTTTGGCGCTCTCGTTCAAGATAGGCATCGACGTTTCCGTGGGCAAGCTTTTGCACCTGAACCAACAAGCCATTGGAGCGGATTCGAGGTGCTATGAAGCCGGTTTGATTGTCCCGGTCACGCCCATACATCTGGAAAGTCGTATCTTCGAAGAGAACATCATATCCGTCCCGGAAAAGTTGAAGAGTTTCATCGGTCTCATACCGTTCGTCATCCAGCTCGAAAAACGGCCCGTGATAGAAGTGCGCATCGTCGCTGCCTCTGCGGGCGAAAAAACAGACACGGTTGCCGGCCGTTGGACTGCAATTGAGGGTTTTCAGGCGCCCGTCACCGAGTTTCGCCAGCGTTCTCGCAAGGGTGCCGGCGCCAGCTCCCAGTGTGTAGATCGTCGCAGGACGTCCTCGGCACGCCCACGCCTTCTCCGCAAACGAGAGGATCGCAGCACCGAGGCGACACTCCTCCTCCAGTCGATAAGGAATGCTTGCAAAATAGTGGCTATCGAAGTGCCCCCACAAACGCTTGTGCGTATCCCAGAATGTCATGCAAGCGAGATCAAACGACAAAAGTTCCATCTCAGGCTCGGGCTTCCCCAGGTCGGGCGCGCCTCCCAGTCCGCTGGCGGTCCGCTCAAAGAAGCTAGCAAACGAATTGAGGCGCGGAGCCTTCCGCCAGGCATCTATTGTCTTGGAGTCCACCATGGTGCGATCCTCGTTTCAAGCCAAACGCCGGTGCCGCCTGATCCGACTTTCGGAACAGGCATCACCGATCCGCCAATCACCCCTGCCAAGGGCGTTTTTTCGCGACTAAACGTGATTGCGCAGAGTTGATTGCCAAGAAGCCTCCTTGCAATCTACCGGTATTGGGAGATTGACTCGCAACTCTGACCTGCTCAAACGGCATGATCAGTGCGCCGAAAAGCACCGTCACTCATTGTCAGGTCTGGATTATTTCAAGGAAGCTTGCTCTCGCGATGGCCTGATAGGTCGTCGTAGCATCGAGTTTGCGTTTGGCTAGCTTGAGGTAGAGGCGCACGGCATTCTCCGAAATCTGCAGTCTCGCGGCGATGCGCTTCGTAACGAGGCCGCGCGCCAGGAGTTGAAGACATTCCTGTTCCCGCCGGGATAGTGTCCGGTAGCCACCACTTTGGCGTAGGCCCGACACAGACAGCACTTTCTCGTGCAGATAATGGGAGAGAATCTGAAGGTCGTGGTTCCTCGATATGCGTAGTTTTCGCCATTCAGGCCTCGGCAGGTTCGACGTCACCGAAAACAGGCTGCGTTCGCCGCCCGGGCCTCTGATCGGGACTGTCAGACCGTGCCGGCCAATGTCGAATGACGCCGCCTCCTTGAAAAAGTCGCGCGTCCCTGAAGATCTCCGATCGAGGCTTGACCAATCGACGGGCAGGAAGCCGGTGCGGCTGAGTTCGATGACAGGGTCGATCGCGAAATAGTTTTTTCGAAGATAAAGGGATGTCCATTCCTCCGGATATGTCGTGCAATAGAAGGGATAGGCGTCTGCCCGATTTGCAGGTCGGACCACCAAAAAGACCAGATGAGCAAAATGGTACAGTTCACGAATATCGGCGATGGCGACATTCAAATCCGCTCGGCTGCCTACCCTTCGCAATATCGCCAACGACCATGACAATGGCGACGGTTGTCGATCTTCCATCAGTTTCCTTTCGAGAAGCGCGACGGGTTTGCTGTTCCGCATATCGGGCGATCTCTCATCCCACCCGGTGCGTGCGTACTCAGCGTCGAACGATCGCCGTTGCATTTGTGACGTGACGTAAATCCAGCCTATCTCGAGCCTCCGATTCCGGAGAGATCGATACGCGTCCCTGCCCTGTTCGGATCGCTTCCACCGTCGGCCTTTGGGGTGTCCAGACCTTCTTCGTCCTGCGGCTTCGCAAGTGCGCTTGCATCCGGCTCGATGCCGGGGTCGTCTTGCCTTGGCTCAGCGAGTTTTACGTTGCCAGGATCGGGCGCCGTAAACACCGCCTTTCCCTCGAAATACCCGCTTTGCCAGGAAATGATGGCGTCCTCTAAAGCCTCGTCGGCGGCATTGCCGTACCACTTGGTGACGATAAGGTAGACCTTTCCGAACAGCGCCGTGCCCATGCGGATGTTTTCGCAGGGATCGACCAGGTCCGGTTTCAGCTGGGAGACATCCTTGATCCCGAGACCGGCCGGATATTGCGTGATCCCCACGCGCACGACGGCTTGCCCGACATACTCTCCGATCAGCGCCATCGCCTCCTCGCGCGTTTTTGCCTGCGGCACCAGAATGACCCTGTTTCCGGAGCGAACCGTAACAGCGAGCGGATCGGGCGACCCGGCCTGTTCGATGAACTTTTCGACGATGGCAGGTTTCAGGTCCGGATCGGCGCATTGCCGGATAAGAGCGGCATCGAGCATAGTTGCTATTCCTCTGCTTGGGAGTTGAAGGCGGCGACGAGGGGCAAGTTGAACAGCCGAGCCCAGGCGGCGGTGCTGGCGCTCTGGATGGCGATGATCGAGGTGCCCGATGTCCACCAGCCATTGCCGGCGGCGACAATCATGTCCGGCCTCTGCAGCATCAACTGCAGCACGGGCCAGACGATCAGCTGCTCGTAGCAGATCAGCGGCGCGATCCTCTGGCCACCGAGCTCGACGACGGGATTGGCGAAAAAGCCAGCCCTCGCGCGGCCGCCCTGCCCGCTCCAGCCAAGCCATGGCTGCCACATCGACACCGGGACAGGCATGCGCTGGTGATAGAGGATGCGGCCGCCGCCCCTGGAAATCGCGACCAGGACATTGTCGTAACCGGCGCGCTCGACGACGGCTGCACCCGCGACCACCGTGACGTGGCTATTCGCAAGCTCCGTCTGCCAGAGCTGATCAATGGTCGGGGTCCAGAAACCAAGGCTGCTTTCGGGAAGAACGACAACGCGGGCGCCACCACCTGTGGCACGTTTCACTGTGGCCAAGAGATCACGCTGCTGCTCGAGCGATGTGTCGAGATCGACGCCTCTCCATCCTTCCGGTAGACCCGGACCTGTCCACGTTGCGGCGGACCAGAGCCAGAAGCCCAACAGGGCACTGGTGGCAGCCGGCCACCATCTTGTCGTCATGACAATGAGGCCGGCTGCAGCGACGCCGAAACCTGCCCACCCCCAGCCCGGAAACACTATGCCTCCCGCCGTGATCGGATGCGCCCAACCGACGATCCCGAAGGGAGGAACTGCCATCAGCACCGCTGCGAACCCATACCGCAGTGCCTTTCCCCTTCCAGGACGATCTGTCCAGGGCGTCGTGTGGACGATCACAAAGGCAAGAGAGGCGACGATCCAGAGCAAGAGCCCCGGCCACAGATCAGAAGCATAGAAATTGGCGACGCCCTGCGGCAGCCCACGCGAGGCCGCCAGAAAATACCCAGCCGAAACTCCAGCAGCGACCATACGCGTTGGCGATTTCGCCCAGAGCAATGGAAAGAACATGGCGACCGGAAGAGCCAGCATGTTTCCGCTCCAGCCGACGGTGCCCACCGCAACCGACAGCGCGATCAGGATCGGTCCGTGCAAGCGGTCAGGGATCGAAGGTGAGGATCGGCTTGGCGAGGCCGAGGAGGCCGCTGATCGGGATCGGTCCAAAATATCGGGAGTCATAGGAACTCGCAAAGGATGAGTGGAGAAACAGGTGATCCGGCGGCACGATGCCACCGGAATAGGGTTCGATCGCTCTGCCCTCTCCGTCTGTCGTCCGGATTCGGGAATTAGGAAACGGGTGCCCGTCTATAATCACCTCGCCGGCGATCTCGACGTGATCGCCGGGAACTGCTGCGACAGTCTTTATGAGCGGCGCGAAACCGTCGGCGCAGAGGCCCCGACGAAGATAGCCGCGCTCGCGTGCTTCCTCGAAGGGCGCAGTGACCGGCAGGCAGATGAACACCTGATCTCCAACTGCGGCGGGACGATCAAGCTGCTCGATGCGCCAGATCCCGAGCGGCTCGCTCGCCGTGAGGTTCAACCTGCAGCCACCGATTACACCGGCCGCCGCGGTGCCGGTGACGACAATCAGGACCGCGCCCAAAAGCACGGTCACGCACCGCCCCATCATTGCTTCATCACCGGGGTTTGCTTTTGCGAAAGCTGCAATTCTTCGGCCTGCTTCAGGGTCATGGCAGTGCGCTCGTGAGCGGCAAGCTGCTGTGCGGTCCGCATCACCGGCCAGGCTTCTTTCAGCTGCTCCTTCTCCTGTGGCGAGAGCCCGTCGGCAAGCTTGTCGAACAGCTCACCTTGCGGACTGCGCGCGGTGTTGGTCAGTAGGGTCCGCTCACCGAAGCGTTCGGACACTGCCTTGCCGAAACCATCGATCTCGGCTTTGGTTTCGTGGTTGCTGAGTGCATATCCCATCGCGGGGGAAAGATTGTTGCGGTCGATCGCATCGCGCACCCGCTCGAGCACGCTTAGCGCGGCCGGCGACAGCGCCGGGATATCGATCGAGACCCGATGGCGCAGTGTCTTCTCCTCACCCTCGATCCGCTGCAGAGCGACCTCGCGTATCCGCAGATAGGTTTCGATGTCGCGTTTCAGAGCGGGCACGTTAACCTCGGCGACGCGACGGGCCTCGCGATCCACTTTGCTGGCAAGAACCCCTGTCTTTCCCTTCAGCGGGCCGATCGACGAAGGATCCGCGGCAAGCTTGTCGAGCGTCTGCGACGCAACTTGGCTGTCGGCAAGGACCGCGTCGAAGTTCATGGTACGGAAGGCGGTCTCGGGATCCGCAAACACATAGCGGAACCGCGTCGAGACCTCGTCCCATTGCTTCTTCACGGCGGGATCGTCCGCAACCTTCCGACCAACGACATCGCTCAACGGTACTGGGAACAGTTTTACACCTGACACCATCGGGCGGCTCTCCTTTGTCGTTTGAGTTTTTAGAGTTTGCAACAGGCCGAGACGTGTCCCGGCTGCTCGCAGGCGAACAGCAAGATCAGCAAGTTTCGAGCCCTGGCGCAGCGTCCAGTCGAGCCGGTCGCGTAGCAGGGTGCGGGCGACCTGGACGATGTGCAGGCCACGGTTCTCGGCAAAGGCGAGCGCCGGGCGGTAGAGGCTGCCGCGCTCGTAGTCGAGCGTGGTCTCCTTGGCATTCCTGCGCGACAGGATTTCCGTGAGACCGCCTGCCTTGGCAAAGGAACGACGGCCATAATAGAGTGCAAAGTCCTCGCGATGGCGGGTCATCGCGACATAGGTCAGATGGCGGTCGAGCGAGAGTGACGCGAGCACCTTCACCCTGTCGACCGTAGCGCCCTGGCTTTTGTGGACCGTGGTCGCATAGCCATAATCGAGGTTGTTGTAGAAGCGCTGCTCGACCGACACCTGGCGTCGCTGATCGCCCTCGCCGATCACGACTGAAATGCGGTTCGTCGCTGCCTCGGCGACACGGCCGATCATGCCGTTCTTGACTCCGAGCGAGCCCTCGTTTTTGAGGAAGACGATCTGATCGCCGGCATCGAAATGGCGAATGCCGTTGGCTGTCCTGAAGCTATGCCCCTCACGGAGAATGCCGCGCTCGACGAGCTTCTCGCGCGCCATGACATTGAGCATGCGAACGTCGCGGCGCAGATGCGCCAGCATCAGCATGGATTTTGCTGGATCGTAGTCGCGGTTCCAGTCGGCGACCAGGTGTTCGACGGCTTGAGCCTTCAGCTCCGAGCCCAGCACCTTGCACTTTGAACGATAAGCGATGAGCGCTTCGCCAACGCGCCCGCGTGCCAGATCGAGCGAGGCTTTGCGCATCCAGTCCTCTCGCTGGCGATAGATGGTTTCGAGTTCGGCATAACCGACACGATCGGCAATGGCGCGAAACGCGGCGCCCGCTTCGATCGGCTGGAGCTGCTCGGGATCGCCGACAAGCACGAGCTTGGCGCCTGCCCTGACGACGGCCTCGATGAAGCCGGCCATCTGCCTTGACGCGACCATGCCTGCCTCGTCCATAACAAACACCGTCCGGGCATCGAGTGCGTCGCGGCCCTTTTTCCAGCGCAGCTCCCAGGATGCCAGCGTTCGGCTATGAATGCTGGCATCCTTTTCCAGACCCTCTGCCGCCTTACCGGCAAGAGCGCCACCGACGACCCGGTATCCGGCAAGTTCCCAAGCCTCACGGGCCGCCTTCATCATGGTGGTCTTGCCCGCACCGGCTCGACCAACGACCACTGCGATCTGCGCGGAACCGGCGACGTGCTCAATTGCCACTCGCTGTTCAGCCGACAGGCCGGCATGGCGGGCGAACGTCGCTTCCAGCACCGGCTCAGATACACCGTGCATTTTCCGCTCGCAGAGCCAGAGCGAGCGCCGTGCCATCTCCGCTTCAAGCCGGATCAGCTCTCGCGTCGTGTATCGCGCTGGAAGCCTCTGGCCGGTCGCGAACTCGATCGTGTCCCGCTGCAGACGCAGGATTTCCGGGCTTTGGAGAATGCGCGCCAGAAGCTGCTGGAAGATGCCCGGGTCGTCGATATAGCGGTGAAGCACCTTGGCCACATCGCGTTCATCGAAGACGCTCTTCTCACGGGAGACGAGATCGAGCACGATCTTCGGGCGCGCCTGAATGCGCCGCAGGTTGTCGGCCTTGCGCTCCTCCTGCAGGTCGAGCCGCTCAAGCGAAGGCCGCTCCCCTTCCACCATCGCTTTCCGCTCGATCGCCTTGGCGCCGACGCCGAGATGGATGGTCGGCTGGAGCTCGATACCCTGCTTCTCATAGGACCGGCCGTCGACCTGCAGCGCGACCCCGTTCAGCGCCAGATGATGGTTCTGACGTTCGAACCAGGCGTCGCGAAACGCATTGAAGTCCTTGTTGTCGCCAGCCCATAGCTCGTAGACGATTTTGCCGGCGGTGTTTCGAAGCGGCTGTCCGTCGTCGCCGATGGCCGCAACTTTCTTCGGCCCAAAACCGTCCTCGGTCAGCGGCCGCAGCGTCGTCATCAGATGGATGTGCGGGTTGCCCAGATTGTCGTGATAGACCCAGTCAGCAATCATGCCTTGCGACAGGATGTGCTTTTCCACAAAGTCCCGGAAGAGCGCGACGTTCTGGTCAGCAGATAGCTCCAGCGGCAGAGCAATTGTCACGTCCTTGGCAAGCTGGGCATCTATCCGCTTCTCGAAGGCCTCGACGCTGTTCCAGAAGGCCTCCGAAGCTCCGGACACCGAACGGTCAGCGATCAACGTTCGCGCCCAGTTCGGAGCGTCGGGCGGGAGCAGGAACTCCTCATGCACGAGCCCGACTTTGCGGGTGTAGTCGATGGTGCGCGCTTCACGCTCGTAGTCCATCTTCGCGCAGTGCCGGTAAGCCGCCGACAACACCGCGCTGCGGCCGTCGCCGCGGCTGACGATGCTGACTGAGAAGTGGGCGATGGCCACGGCGGTGAAACTCCCGGATATGAACCTCGTTCGTTGGGAGCGGCGGGCCGTCTGAGGCCTCTGAGCACGCGTCGCATCAGCGACGTATAATTGCGCCCTTGGATCCGCTCCTCCGGAACGGCGGGATCATTCACAAAAGCATCGCCCTTGGCGATCTGCAGATCTGCAGATATCTTTTTCAGCACATCCGGGAGACTCTGGGCGTCGCAAGTGCAACGCCCAGACGCCAAGGGAGCAACCGGAATGAAGAAATCCTCATCGAAAATCCGTGAAGAAATCGCTCGGCTGCAGGACCAACTGAAGCAGGCCGAAACCCGGGAAGCCGAGCGGATTGGCCGGATTGCGCTAAGGGCAGGCATTGGCGACATTGAGATTGACGAGACCGCACTTCAGGTGGCGTTCGAGGAGATTGCAGGACGGTTTCGCGGAGGTAGGGAGACAGCAACGGCGAGAAAAAATGGGAGCGGCGGCAGGACCGGTAGCGAGGCCACCTCGACGTTCACGTCTGGCTCGGATGCGGGCGGGCCTAGTGAGGCTTGAGCGGATGGCAAAGGGGATGACGACGAAAGCGCGCAAAAAGGACACGCGCGAAAAAATCGAGCTCGGCGGCCTGATCGTGAAGGCGGGCTTGCGCTATGAGAAGCGGGCACTGCTGCTCGGGCTGCTGATCGACGCCAGCCACCGGGTCAAAGGCGACGAGGCTGAGCGCTCGCGCCTGACTGCGATCGGCGTGGAGGCGTTCGGTCATGACAGTAAATAGGCTGCTTCTCGGGTTTCTTCCTGGGCTCATCATGTTAGCCGCAATGGTCGGGACAACAGGCATGGAGCACAAGCTGGCGGCGTTGGGGACCAGCGCACAGGCAGAGCTTTTCCTCGGCCGCGCCGGTCTCGCCCTGCCCTTTCTCGCGGCTGCCGCAATCGGCGTCATCGCGCTGTTAGCCGCGAACGGGTCGGCGAACAGCAGGGCAGCCGCGCTGAGCGCAATTGCCGGAAACGGCGCTGTCATCGTTATCGCGGTTGCCCGGGAAGCTATCCGCCTCGCCGGCATTGCCGACAGTGTGCCGACGGGACAATCGGTATTCGCATATGCAGATCCGGCGACGATGGTTGGCGCGAGCGCCGCATTGTTCAGCGGATTGTTTGCCTTGCGCGTTGCCATCAAAGGCAACGCCGCCTTTACCCAGGCCGAGCCAATTTGCATCAGTGGCAAACGGGCAGTGCATGGCAACGCCAACTCGATGAATATGCAGGAGGCGGCAAAGCTCTTTCCCGACGCCGGCGGCATCATCATTGGCGAGCGATACCGCGTCGATCGCGGCAATGTCGCGGCGGTGGCGTTCCGCACTGACAATCCGCAGAGCTGGGGTGCAGGCGGCAAGTCGCCGCTACTTTGCTTCGATGGTTCTTTCGGCTCATCCCACGGCATCGTCTTTGCCGGCTCCGACGGTTTCAAGACGACGCCGGTGACAATCCCGACCGCGCTCAAATGGGGCGGCGGGTTGGTCGTGCTCGATCCGTCGAGCGAGGTCGCGCCGATGGTTGTGGGGCATCGACGAAAGGCTGGCCGCAAGGTCATCGTGCTCGACCCCACAAACCCTGCCACCGGATTTAACGCACTCGACTGGATCGGCCGCTTCGGGTCTACCCGGGAAGATGACATCGTCGCTGTCGCTTCATGGATCATGACCGACAACGCACGCGGCGCCTCGGCGCGCGACGACTTCTTCCGGGCTTCCGCCATGCAGCTTCTGACCGCGCTGATCGCCGACGTTTGCCTGTCCGGGCATACGGAGGCAAAGGATCAGACGCTACGCCGTGTCCGAGCCAGTCTCTCCGAGCCTGAGCCAAAACTTCGCGAGCGGCTGACGCGGATTTACGAGCAGTCGGAATCCACCTTCGTGCGCGAGAACGTCGCCGTCTTCGTCAACATGACGCGGGAGACGTTCAGCGGCGTTTACGCCAATGCCGTGAAGGAGACGCACTGGCTCTCCTATCCAAATTATGCCGCCCTTGTTTCGGGCGACAGTTTCTCGACCGACGATCTCGCCGCTGGCAACACCGACATCTTCATCGCTCTCGACCTGAAGGTGCTGGAGTCGCCTCCGGGACTGGCAAGGGTGGTCATCGGCTCCGTCCTCAATGCGATCTATAATCGCAATGGCGAAGTTGCGGGCCGCACCCTATTCCTGCTCGATGAGGTCGCGCGCCTCGGCTATCTACGTATCCTCGAATCCGCCCGCGACGCTGGGCGCAAATATGGGATCAGCCTGGCGCTGATCTTCCAGTCGATCGGTCAGATGCGTGAGGCCTATGGTGGCCGTGACGCCAGCTCCAAATGGTGCGAGTCCGCGTCGCGGATCTCGTTTGCTGCGATCAATGACCCGGAAACGGCAGAGTACATTTCGAAGCACTGCGGTGACTCGACGGTCGAGGTCGACCAGACAACCCGATCTTCCGGAATGAAGGGATCATCGCGCTCGCGGTCAAAGCAACTCACCCGCCGCCCGCTGATCCTGCCGCACGAAGTACTGCGCATGCGCGGCGATGAGCAGATCGTCTTTACGGCAGGCAATGCGCCGCTGCGTTGCGGGCGCGCCATCAGGTTCCGGCGCGAGGACATGACCGCCTGTGTCGGGCAGAACAGATTTCACAAGGTCGGTAAGACGTCCAAAGCCCACCAATCGAATGCAACGGATCCGCCATCATAAGACGCTTTATGTGCCAGTTCACTCGAAATAAAGCCGTGACGGTTTATTATATCGGGAAAAGTTCCAGCTCTTATCACATTGAAATATCGCGAGGAATCGACGCTCATGGATTTGCCTTTTACATTCGCTGGATTGGTTGCAATCGCCGTGGCGTTTTACATTTTACTGTCGCCGAGAGGAAAGGGCTTTCCTTCAAGGTCAAGTGCTTGATCTTCAGTGCGTTGGTGTTTTGCATGACAGCATTGTGGTGCATTGTTTCCGGGCCTGAGCTGTGGATCCCGCTACAGGCGGCGTCATTATCGCCGCCGCAACGCTTGCCGCCCTTTTGGCCTCTCGTAAATCCTGATGTCTGCGATCTGCAATCCCGACCAGATCAAGTGAGAATTTGCCCCGCGTCGGAGTTGGTGCGAATGATCCGAGCACGGACGGATCACTGTTGTGAATCGATGATGCCTATCCGATTCAAAACTCTCATTGGACGCCAGAATCTAAACGCGCGATTCTCGTTGGATGATTGTTCAGCCCTATCACCTCTATGTCGAGCGTATCGAGCCTGAGAAGAACATGGCACGGTTCTACGTGCTCGCCGTCCAGCCGACACTATTCGGGGAAGTGTCGCTGGTGCGTCGCTGGGGAAGGATTGGGACACACGGCCGGCAGAAGGTGCACATCTTCAATGAAGAGAAGCAGGCCATCGGTCTGTTCCTCGAACTTCTCCGCCAAAAGCAAAATCGAGGCTATAGGCCTAAACCAGCTGTGGAAATCCCGGCTATCCAGTATTCCTCGCCGCACCGCTTCAATGACAAGCTCAACGCAAACTGACAGGAATTGTGTGTTCTTAGATGATACGAGGGAATTCAATGACCACCACCAATGAAATTGCCGACAAGATCGCGGCCGACAACAGCCTTACGAAGGTCCAGGCCAAAGGCATCGCCGGAGCGCGAAGGCCGCAACCCATCCACCGGCGCGACCGTGAAAATCGCGGCTTCGAAGAAGCTGACCTTTGCGCCTGCAAAGGCGCTCAAGGATGCACTGAACAAGTAATCTCCAAAAGCGAGAGCCCCGCCTTTCGGCGGGGCCATCGTTGCCATTAGTCCGGTTCGGCGGGGATCAGATGAGGGAGAGTCCTTCCTCGCCTTCGACCTCGATCAGCGTTGCGTAGATCGGGGCCGGGAAGCTCGGGTCGTCGAGCTTGACCGAGAGGTAGTCGCGGCCTTCGTTCGAGGTCTTCTTCCAGGCTCCGCCGAATTCGACCGTAGCTCCCGCGAGGATGCGGTAGTCCGGGCCTTTCTCGCTAGGCCGCTCGACGGCGCGGATGGTTGGTGCTATAGATCCACCGCCATGCTGCGCGTCAAGCTCACGGCGGAGGCCTTCGTCGCCGCGTAGATAATTTGATCAGCCCGAGGAACGAACGCGTTTGTCGATGCAAAATTGACGATGGCACCGCCGTCAACCATATCGCGGCTCGCCAACTGGCTTAGGAGCAACGTTCCCAGCACGTTCACATCGAAGATGTGCCGATACCGCTCAACCTCCAAGGTAGCAAGCGAGGTCGGAGGAAATAGGCCGGCTGCATTGACTAAAGCTGTAGCCGGCGTATCGAAGCGTCCTAGTTCGACGGCAATCGAGGCAGGGTTCGCGACATCCGCAACCAGTGATGTCACCTGCTTCTTGGATGTGAAGGTGGCAAGTATTGCTTCATCGCGATCCAGTGCAGCCACACGCCAGCCTCGCTTCACGAAAGCTTCAACGCACGCCTTGCCGATGCCTTTGGCGGCACCAGATAAGCCAGATAAGATAGCGAGAGGGGTGCACTCGTTGGTTCCGTCATGTTGTCTCCAATGAAAGAAGGCAAGGGGCAGGACGCCTTTGATTGGCGGCGTTTCCTCGGGTTCGTTTGGTTTTTGATTGGCGTTCCTGCCGACCGGCTAAATCTCTTCCTTACGGGCGATAGCCATCTGCCGTTCGGTTCTTGAACCATCCTCCAATGCGTGATCCTGATGCCTGTGGCTTCGGCCACATAGTGGCGTTCGGCTCCCGGCTTCCCATTCTCCTTCAAGAGCGCAGCCCAGACTTGTCGGGCTCGCTAAACCAACATCAGGACAGCTGGGATATCGTCGTCGCGCCTACCGCTGGGTTGGTATCGCGCGGCTGGTAAGCGCGCTGGTCACGCCGGATCTGGAAGGCGATCGTCGAAAGCTTGCGCGCGATCGCAACACGCGCCTTGTTGGTTCCTCTGATCTTCAGATGCTCGTACCGGGCTCGAAGCTGCGCATCGCTGACGATCGCTGGCGTCACCGCCTCGGCGAAAGCCCAATGCTTGTTGCCTTCCTTGATGATCTTGCCGTGGGAGGTCTTGCCGCCGCGCGAATAGGTCGATGGCACCAACCCGGCATAGGCGGTCAACTTCTTCGGTGACCGGAAGCGATTGATGTCGTCGATCTCCGCATCGATCAGCCGGACGAAGAACTCGCCGATGCCGGGCATCGTCTTCAGGGCCGTCTTCGACAGCTTCACATTTGCCTTGGTCTTGGTCATCGCCCGGATCGTTGATTCCGACTGCTTGATCCTGATGTCGATGTCGCCCATGAAGTCGAGGCCACGGTCGATCTCTGAGATTTCCACCTGCGCAAGCTGGACGCGACCGGCCCTGCCGAACAGGTCGCCGAGCTTCTTCAGCTGTGCCGTTTGTTCCGGATAGCGATCAAACACCGTGATGATCCGGTTCTTCGTCATCGTGCGTAGCCGCACGTAAAACATCCGCTCACGAAGCGCGACACGACGATCTCGCGATCTCTCGCTATACTCGCGAAGCCCTAACCGAATAGTTATCCCAAGACGCTCCAGCCCGACCGTTTGATGATAAGTTGTGGGGCGCTATTGGCCATGGCTATACGTCCAGCCAACCAAGCTCACGACAACGCTGTTCGCCGGCTGCGACGCCAATCCTGCGGTCAAGATATGGCCCCGGCAGATAAATCAACTTCCCTCGAAAGCTCACCGTGGTTGCTTTGGTAGCCGCGTCGAAAAATATCGCCATGTCTGACTCGTACGCCATTGGGAGCCTCCAAGCCGTTAACGCCCAAGGTCAGGGATAGGTTCCCATGCGACGGAAGCGGCGGCGCGCCAGAGTGCGTCGGCAGGCGCTTTCCCAGATCTTGAGACAATCGAGGCTCACGTAACTTTTATCGCTCGTATGCGTTTAGCCTGCGGATGAAGAAGAAGCGCTTGAGTCGCTCGGCGGGCGTTCAGCCTTGCTCGCAGCTCTTCGCTCACAGATAGGTGTCAACAAATAGATATGGATCAGTCGCTGATCACCCCGCGGGTTCATTCGGACGCCCTTTGGACAATCGACCGCGGCGCCTCACCGATCGTGGCGACGGCGATCCACGATGGGCATGCCGTTCGCAAGGAGCTGGAAGGCTTATATGCACTTTCATCCGATGAGCGCCTTCGCGAGGAGGACCCATTTACGGAGTTCATCGCCCTCGACGTCCCGAACCGGATCGTTTTCCATCGATCCCGTTTTGAAGTCGACATCAACCGGAGCCGCGATGGAGCGATCTATTTCACGCCGGAACAGGCCTGGGGACTGAAGGTCTGGAAAGACAGGCTTTCATCTGATGACGCCCAAACGTCTCTTCAGGTCCATGACGATTATTACGAAATGCTGCTGTCCTTTTTGAAGGGTATCGAACGTTGGCATGGCCGGTTCGTGGTTCTCGATATTCATAGCTACAATCATCGTCGAGCAGGATCCGCGACTGCACCGACGGCACAGGCAAAAGCGCCACATATCAATATCGGCACATCCTCCCTTGATCGTGCCCGTTGGTCGTACGTTCTCGATGTCCTCACAAACTATTTCCAATCTTTCGAGATCAACGGCTGCCGGCTCGACGTGCGTGAAAATATCGCCTTCCAGGGAAAGGGCGAGCAGACCCGCTTCATCCATGAGCATTTTCCTCTTACCGGCTGCGCGATCGCCGTCGAATTCAAGAAGTTCTTCATGGATGAATGGACAGGCGAACCGGATCTCGATGTCCTTGAAAAGCTCCGCGGCATCGTCGCATCAGCCGTTCCCCTACTCGAGCACGCACTGGAGTCCGGGCGATGAACAAGGCGACACCGCTCAGACGGCAGGACGAATCGGATTGGCTTGAGGATATCCTGATCTGTATCCGCGAAGGCAAGTCGATCCGCCGCGATCTGCCCGGCGGCGGCCGTCTGCACATCGACAGACCCCTGCCCTTTCTATGCGTCCATATAGCGGAGGACGGCGCCGAGCCCACGGCCCGGGATATTGCCCAAGCCAATGCCTCCTACCTGACAGCGCCGCATGCTGCGACGGCCATAACGGTGATCGATGCTATCGCAAGTACTTTGGAAGAACGCTTTGGCGCTTTCATCCTGTTCGACATTGGCGAACTGTCGCAGGACAGGTTTTTGACCGATGACGCGCCGTTCCTGCCACCATTCGAAGTATCGATCTGGTCGAGCGCTGATGCGATCGCAGCAGCCGACGCATTCTCGACGGCCGTCAGCGATAGCGAAGCACGGTTTCGCACACCGCGCGTGGAGAAGACGGAGGCGGCTCCTTTGAGCGACGACAAGCAGATCGCGCGCGAACTTGGCTGCTCGGCAATTGCGGTAAGGTTCGCGCCGGTCTACCGCCAAACTGGCTCAGAAGACATCTATCCGGAACTCCGCGAACAGCTTGTGGCCATGTTCTTCGATGCGGGTCTGCAGGCTTTCGCCTCCTTCATCGCAATGCATCAACTCTTCAAGTTGACCACGCACCGGGCGCTCGGACGCAAGGCGTTCATCGACGCGGTTTCCAGGGTAGACCGCAACATCGATGAAATCGCTTCGACGTTCGACTTCCTTCTGGCGGTTACGCCCATCAATGCGGAAGCCGCATTTGAAGCCTTCAAGGCCAGCGGCCACCAGGCACAGCCGGCCTTTCTCTACCGCCCGCTCGGATTGCAGATAGAGGCGGTCAAGCGAAGACTGTTCTCGATCTCCTTCGAACATCTTGAAGACCCGGTGCTCTACCAACTCTATCGCGAAAAGCAGCGGGAGCTGGATCTGCAGCTTTCGCTACTATCGTCACGACAGACCCCCAAATTTGTCGAGTTCGGCCGCGCGCTTTACGAACCGGTCGAGCAGCCTTTGCTGCGCGAGGCGACGACGATCTTGACCGCCTTGAACGGAACCGAGCCAAATGTCGATGACGACGCGGGCACGGGAGGCAAGATTGCCGACTGTTTCCAGGTGGAGCGGCGAGCCAGGGCCATGATCGCGGTATATCAACGGCAGGGGAACGACTTCGAGGCATCGATCGAGCTTCGGGACGATTTGCCCTCAGGCCTGATGGTGTCTGGACATCGTTTGCTAATCGCTCGTAGCACGCTGATGGATCTGCGTCGCATCGAGCCCCTGCTGTCACATGAGATCGGCGTTCATCTGCTGACGTATTTCAACGGTTCGGCGCAAGGCCTGCGGCTGTTTCGCTCAGGACTGTCGGGATATGAGGGCATGCAGGAGGGTCTGGCCGTTTTTGCCGAATATCTCTCCGGCGGCATGACGCCGGCGCGGCTCAAGCTGATTGCGGGAAGGGTCGTCGGATGCGCGTCCATGCTTGACGGCGCGACATTTGCCGAAACCTATTCCGTACTCGTCAGGGACTATAATTTCTCCGAACCGGCAGCCTTCAACCTTGCCCTGCGGCTCTATCGCGGTGGCGGGCTTGCCAAGGATGCGATCTATCTGCGCGGCCTGCTCGCTCTTCTTGGTCATCTCGAAAATGGCGGTGCTCTGGAGCCATTCTGGATGGGCAAGATTGCCGCGTCGCATTTCAAGGTCATGCAGGAACTTGCCGAGCGCGGACTTCTCCGCTTGCCGGCGATCCAACCTATCTTTCTTCACACTGACGCGGGACGTACGCGACTGGAACGGGCCAGAAGCGGCATGCGTCCCCTCGACATGATCCAGCGACAGGAGCCGTGAATGCGGATAGCTTTTTTTGTGAACTCCATCGAAGGGGAAACCGAAGATTATACGACGACCGCGCTCGCGCTTGCCGGTATGGCCCGCGGCCACGACGTTTGTTACTTGACGCCAGGTGACTTCGTATTTCGCCCGGACGACAGCCTGATGATCCGCACAACCGCCCTCAAGAACGGAAAGCCGAGAAAAGCTGATACCTTCATCAGCGCATTGCAGGGCGATCAGGCGAAAATCCAGACCGTCGACATCAGCCAGATCGACGTGCTCTTCTTACGCAACGACCCGTCCGAAGATGCTGACGATCGACCGTGGGCGGCGCATGCAGGTGCGATCTTCGGAAGGCTTGCAGCCGAGCGCGGCGTACTCACCGTCAACGATCCGGATGGGTTGGCACGCGCTCAGAACAAGCTCTATTTTCAGGACTTTCCCGAGGCGGTGCGACCGCCCACCCTGATATCGAAAAGCATCGAGGAGATCCGCGCCTTCGTCGATGAACAGAAACAGGGCACCATCCTGAAGCCGCTGCAGGGATCAGGTGGCAAGAACGTTTTCAAGATCGCCTCTAGCGAGGAGAGCAACCTCAATCAGATTTTCGAGGCGATCAGCGGCGAAGGGTACCTGATCGCACAGGCCTATCTTCCCGATGCGATGGCTGGCGATATCCGACTGTTCCTGATGAATGGCCGACCGTTGCAGCGGGATGGCGTGTATGCCGCCTTCCGGCGCGTGCCGGCAAAAGGCGATGTCCGTTCCAACATGCATGCCGCAGGCACCGCCGCCGCCGCCGAAATCACGTCCGAAATTCTCGCGGTCGCCGAAATGGTCCGGCCCAAGCTCATCGGGGATGGCATGTTCCTCGTCGGCCTCGATATCGTCGGCGACAAAATCCTCGAGATCAACGTCTTCACACCCGGCGGCCTGCCCGATATTGCCAAACTCCACGGCGTCGATCTGACGACCGATGTCATCATCGCGCTGGAACAGAAAGTGGAGATGAGGAAGAACTATGCCGGGCGGATTTCAAATCGAGTGCTGGCAACTTTGTAACTTGCCAGGCCTGAGACATACGTGACGTTTCGAGCGCGCCGGCGAGGGCTTTGGCGCTCTGGAAAAAAGTGCAGTGACGAAGGAAAATTTGGCAGGGCGTTGCTGTCGCCAAAGACGGTGACCGCATAAAAGACCGCTCGTTTGCCGTGGCGACCCCATCATTCCGGTCGGAACCATGTGCATGGCCACGCGTTAGCCATTTGAGGCTGTAGGCCGTGCCAAACGGACATGATGGTGCTGAAGAACAGGGAGATTTTTCCGTTTTCTCTCCATGGCCAACGAAACGGCAGCCGAGCTTCCTATCCATCCGGCCTGCAACCTCCGTCCTTCCAACGATGGAGAAATGCATGGATAAGCGACGGAATGGGCGTTTTCCGTTCAATCACGGAGTGGTCTTCCTTATCGCCGCCGCGCTGACGGCAACGATATCGGGAGAGATTTCCGCGCAACAGGCGCCAAACAACGACCACAAAAACCATTGCCAAGCCCCCGATACGAACGGCCGGACAACGGATCGACAGACCGCACCAAACTCGAAGACCGACACTTCGAAGCTCTCGGATTGTGGCGGCGTGCTGAAGCCGCCGGCAACCGGGGACAGCGAGTTGGAAAAGCCAGCGCCGCCGGTCGGCGATACGCCGGTCATCCCGCCCAACCATGTGCCGGAAGAACATGGAAACGACATGCCCAAGAACCAATAACTTCTGAAAGCATCACGGTTTTGGTACCGGCTGCTCGATGGTCTTCTGGTCGACGGTCGAATCCTCGTGGGTGCCGGTCACGAACGGTTTGATGACGATGATGCTGAGGATCGACGCCACCATCACTCCCAGAATGACGAGCAACAAAGCGCGCATGTTGGACTCCCATCCTGCTGCGGCTTGCGGATACGAGGATTGCTATCGTGACCGCTGATGCCGCTTACCTGTCGGGAATGAGTTTCGGCCCGGGACCCGGCCTCGCCGTTTTCGACCGAGCTCTCGACGGGGACACGGCCGCCGATGACGGAAATGAAGATGCCACCGGCATCCAGCAACGGATCCTCGTCTAGTCTCTGATGGATTTCCTGGCATATCTCCGCATCCGGTCGCTGCTGCGAGGCGCCATGTTCCTTGGGCCTGTTTTGCATGACGCCCTCCAGTGGTTTGGACTCACAAATCCAACCAAGGAATGACATTGGGTTCCAACCTCGCTTGTTGTCTTCGACATCGGCTTATCGGCTTGCGATAACGCCGTGCAAAAGGAACCCGGCGAGGCCGCCGATCGCGAACAACGCCGCATTTCGCGGCGCATGGCGTTTATGCGGCTGCGAGGCTAACACTGCCTCCGCGATCCGACCCTTGGCCTTGTCCAGGGTTTGGCTACGTTGGCTGTCGCTATCCGGCGAATCCACCGATCGAGAATCGTCAGTGCCCGGTTCCGCATCGCCGGAAACTAAATCCGGTACGATCGCATCCATGTCTCCGGAGCCGCCGGCAGCCTGATCAAGCGCCTGTTGGGTGCGAACGTCGCTCGAAGACAACGACGTGTCTTTAGTCGCAGCATTCTTCAATCTGGCCATAGCTTTCTCCCTTTTGCTCTGAGAGGCAAACTAGTGCCGATCAAGAATGTTCCGAAACAGGCATTGGAGCTCATGCGGCCGTCGTCACCATCTCGAAAGAGAGGACCTTGTAATGCTCCTCGACGGTGGCAAGTAGTTCCAGCGCGCCGCCGCTGACGCCTGAATGTTTCCAACGCACCTGATAGGTCACATGGACGACGCCATCGGCCTCAACCGCCGTTTTTGCGAGGAAGAGGAAGGTGTAGCCGAGCGGCTCGAACATCGCCTGGATCTTTGCGAGGTCGGCAGCGCCTACGAGTTCGATCTCCAGGCGGGCCTTCTGCTGACGCGAGATCAGCTCATCGAACCATTTGAAGGGTGATAGCACGACAAAGGCGGCAACCGCTCCCAGCGAGCCTACGACCAATTGGCCGCCGCCGATGCATAGGCCGATCGCGGTCATGATCCACAGCGTGGCCGCTGTCGTAACGCCTGTCACGAGATCGCCGCGCTTGAGAATGGCGCCGCCACCGATGAAGCCGACGCCCGTCAGCACGCCGAGCGGAAAGCGCAGAATGTCCATGGAGACGAATGATTGCGATGTCTTGCCGATCGTGGAGAGCAGTAGATTGGCCTGGATCATAGTCAGGCACGCCGCCACCCCGACAAGAATCGTCGTTCGGAATCCGGCTGCATGTCCACCGACCTCGCGATTAATGCCGATCATTGCACCGGCGGCAATAACCAGCAACAGGCGCAGGGCGATATCAATCCATGTCGGGTTCAGGGGCATGATCTCGATCATTGTGCTCGGCATGGCTGCCTCCGCGCATCCGCTCGTTACAGATCTCAAATGCTGGAACAAAGCCGGAGAGATTTCGTTCCGCCCATTGGATGAGAGAGGCATGCCCATAGCCCGACTCTCCGCATTCTGAGGAGAAAGCACATGACCATAACGGCAAAAGATATCGTCTCGGTTCTTGGCCCGGTCGATGAAACCCTGATAGCCGATATTGCGGCGATGGGCGCAACGCCCGAAGAGCTCGCGGAGGCCTGGGCCTGGGTCAATAGCGACGAAGCTCTGATCGGCGAAGGCAGAACCTTGCCGAGCGGCAAGGTGGCTGAACTGGTGGAACTGCTCTCCGCCGGCGAAGACGATGAATTCGAGATGTGACACCGCAATCCGGAGACGCAATCCGAACGGAACAATGCCGATCCGACATCGTTGAATTGACAAGTCGAAATGGAGCATGAAGCATGGCCCCGCGCGCGCAGTGGAAGGGATTTCTCAAAGTCGGCGAGGTGAGTTGCCCGGTGGCACTCTACACCGCGACCTCCACCTCCGATCGGATTTCCTTTCACACGCTCAACCGTGCAACGGGCAATCGCGTGAAGCGCGAATTCATCGATAGCGAAACCGGCAAACCCGTGCCGCGCGAGGACCAGATCAAGGGCTATGAGATCGACAAGGATGACTATATCGCGCTGGAGCCCGAAGAAGTCGCCGCGACAGTGCCGGAGAGCGACAAGGTTCTGCGCGTCGAGGCGTTTCTCGGCTGTGCCGATATCGACGACGTCTATTTCGACCGCCCCTATTACCTTGCTCCTTCCGCTCGCGCCAGCGAAGAAGCCTTTGCGCTGATCCGTGAAGGCATGCGCAGGAAAAAGGTCGCGGCCATCGCGCAGGCGGTCCTGTTCCGTCGCCTGCGCACCCTCCTGATCCGCGCCCACGGCAAGGGACTGATCGCGACGACATTGAATTTCGATTATGAAGTCCGCTCCGCGAAGGAGGCTTTCGACGATGTGCCGGAGATGAAGATCAAGGGCGAGATGCTCGACCTTGCCGAACATATCATCAACACCAAGCCGGGCGCGTTCGACGCCAGCGAATTCCACGATCGCTACGAGGCAGCCCTCACCGAATTTGTGAAGGCGAAGATCGAGGGCAAGGCCATAGCGAAACGCAAGCCTCCCAAGGTTACGAAGGTCACCAACCTCATGGAAGCACTGCGCCAGAGCGCCGGCATGGGCGGCGATAAAGCAGGACCGAAGCAGGCGGCGAACAAAGCCGGCTCCACTCGCCGCAAGACAAGGAAATCGCCCACCGGCGCATCTTCGCGGCAACAGCGCAAGGCGGGCTGACCCATGGCACTTGAGACCTATAACCGCAAGCGTGACTTCTCGAAGACCGCCGAGCCGAAAGGCAGAGGCGGCGGAAAGCGCAAGAACACCGGCAATAGTTTCGTCATTCAAAAACATGCCGCGCGCCGCCTGCACTATGATTTTCGTCTGGAGATGGACGGCGTGTTGAAGAGTTGGGCCGTTTCCAAGGGGCCAAGCTTGATTGTTGGCAACAAGCGGCTTGCCGTGCAGACCGAGGATCATCCGCTGGAATATGGAGGCTTTGAGGGTACCATTCCGAAAGGCGAATATGGCGGCGGAACCGTTATCATTTGGGACCATGGTACGTGGACACCCCTAGACGATCCCCGCAAAGGCTATGCCAAGGACCATCTTGAATTCGAGCTCCATGGCGAGAAACTGGGCGGCCGCTGGCACCTGATCCGCATGGCCGGAAAGCCGCGCGAGAAGCGGGAAAACTGGCTGTTGATCAAGGGCGAGGACGAGACCACCCGCCCCGAGAGCGCACCGGATATTCTGGAAGAACGGCCCGAGTCAGTCAAAACGGGACGCCTGATTGCCGATGTCGAGGGAGAAAAACCCGGCTGGTCGTCCAAGACCGGCAGGATCGATCGCAAGAAAGGTGAAACCAAACCTGCGACGCCGAATGCCGTCGCTCCTTACTTCATCGAGCCCGCCTCCGTGAAGGGCGCGAAAAAAGCCGCGATGCCCTCTTTCGTCGAGCCTGTCCTGGCGACGCTGGTGTCGAAGCCACCGACGAGTGACCGATGGATTCACGAGATAAAGTTCGACGGCTACCGGCTCGAAGTGTGCATCGAAGCCGGCCGGGTGAAGCTTTTGACCCGCAGCGGCCTCGACTGGACAGAAAAATTCGGCAAAGAGATCGTTGCCGCTTTCAAGAAGCTTCCGATCGGCACGGCCCTTGTCGATGGCGAGCTGGTGGTGGAATTAGCGGCCGGCGCCTCGGATTTCTCGGCCCTCCAATCCGATCTCAGCGAAGGCCGCAGAGACCGCTTCGTCTTCTATGCCTTCGACCTCATCTACCTTGATGGCTACGACCTGAGGGCATGCCCGCTTACCAAGCGCAAGGAGCTTCTGCAGCAGATCATTCCCTCCGAAACCGGGCTCTTGCGATTCAGCAGTCATTTCGACGCCAATGCCGATCTGTTGCTAAAGCATGCCTGCCGTCTCAGCCTGGAAGGGATCATCTCCAAGACGGCGGACGATCCCTATCGCTCCGGACGCGGCAAAACATGGGTGAAATCGAAATGCTCGTCACGCCAGGAGTTCGTCGTCGCCGGCTGGGTTCCTTCCACCACGTCACGCAAGGCGATCGGCTCGCTCGTGCTCGGGGTTTACGACGACGGCGATCTTCAACATGTTGGGCGTGTCGGCACCGGTTTTACCCATACGGTGGCCGAGCAGCTATTCAAACGGATGGGACGGCTCAAGGCAGACGAGAACCCGTTTTCGACGGTGCTTGGAACAGAGGAGCGTCGCGGGGTCAGGTTCGTGCGGCCTGAACTGGTGGCGGAGGTCGAGCTCCGCGCATGGACCGCCGATGGTTTGCTACGTCACGCCTCGTTCCGTGGGCTGCGGGAGGACAAGTACCCGAAGGAGATCGTGCGCGAAACCCCGAAGACGACCGCCGCCACCAAGCCGGCCCGGCCCGCGCAACGAACGGTGACGCTGACCCATGGCGACCGGCTCTACTGGCCGGACGAGGGCGTCACCAAGGAAGGGCTTGCGGACTATTACACCGAGGTCTGGCGCTATATTGGCCCGTTCATCGTCGGACGTCCCCTCGCCCTCCTGCGCTGCCCGAACGGCATCGACGGGCAGCACTTCTTCCAGAAGCACGCCTGGAAAGGAATGAACCGAAACATCGCGCTGGCACGCGACCCCATGGACGAAGAGCCGTTCGTCGCCGTCAATGATCTCGATGGGCTGCTCGGGCTGGTGCAGGCGGCCGTTCTGGAAATCCATCCCTGGGGATCGACGGTCGGCAATTGGGAAAGGCCCGATACGATCACCATGGATCTCGATCCCGGACCCGGCGTCGTGTGGACCGACGTGATCATCGCCGCCGAAGAGACACGCGACCGACTGAAGCAGGCCGGCCTGACCCCATTCGTGAAGACGTCCGGAGGCAAGGGGCTGCACATCGTCTGCCCCCTGAAACCGCAGACCGAATGGCCCGATGTCAAAGCCTTCACGAAGGGTATCGCACAGGCCATGGCATCCGACAGCCCCGATCGCTACGTCTCGACCACCACCAAGTCCAAGCGCCAAGGAAAGATCCTGATCGATTATCTGCGTAATCAGCGGGGCATGACGGCCGTGGCGCCCTACTCGACCCGAGCCCGCCCGGGAGCCGCGGTTTCCATGCCGTTGTCATGGGAGGAACTCACGCCCGCCATAGGGCCTGCCTATTTTACGGTGCTGAACGTGCCGACTCGGCTGACGGCGCTGCGATCGGATCCATGGGCGGACTTCAAGGCCGCTGCCGAAACGCTACACCCATCGCGGGCAAAACGGAAACGCGCCGCCTGAGTCGCGCGGGCAAACGCTATCACCGCCTTGTTTTCGTCTCCTGCGAAATGCTTTTTCTGAGCGCATCCATGATGCTGATGACGTTGCCGGGCGCGGCCTCTTCTTCCGCCCTTGCCTTGGCGGGGCGCTTCCGGCCCTTCTTCTTGGAAGCGATGATGTCGAGCAGTTTTTGCTGGACCGGGTCGGCCACCATGCTCGGCTCCCACGGCTTCTTACGCTTGTCTATCAGCTTCTCCACCAGCGTCATCAGCTTGGGTTCCACGGATTGCGTCCCGATATCACCGAAGTAATCCTGCTCATCGCGCACTTCATCGCCAAACCGCAACGTCCATAGAACGATACCCCGTCCGCGCGGCTCGAGCATGACGGCACGCTCGCGGCGATACATGACCAGTCGCGAGACACCGACCATGCCGGTGGCGACCATGGCGTCGCGAATGACGCAGTAAGCTTCCTCGCCAACGGCGGCGTCCGGCGTCAGATAATGCGGCGTATCGAACCAGATCCATTCGATACTGTCGCGCGGTACGAACATCTCGATATCGATCATGCGGGTGCTGTCCAGCGCCACCGCATCGAGCTCCTCATCTTCAAGCATGACATATTCATTCTCGCCGCGCTCATATCCCTTGACCTCATCATCCTCGTCCACTGGCTTGCCGTTCACGGAATCGACGTAGCGGCTGACGATGCGGTTCTGGGTCTTTCTGTTGAGGGTATGGAATCGAACCTTCTCGTTTTCAGTGGTCGCGGGCGCCATCGCCACCGGACAGGTCACGAGCGATAGTTTCAGATAGCCTTTCCAGAACGAACGAACTGCCATGGATTTTCCTCCGTCGCGAAAGTGGAACGGACTTCGGGGGGCTTGGTTCCGCCAGCCTCAATGCATTCCGCCGCCTCCTTTCAGATCGACATTGCTGAGGATCAGTGCGAGCGGGATCGCGGAAAGCGCCACCAGCATCAGCACATGGAAAACATCGATGTACGCCAGGTAATTTGCCTGCGTTTGCACCTGCTGCCCGATCCAGGCCGTTGCCTGCGCCTGGGCATCGGCCATCGTAGCTCCCTTCTGGGCAAAATAGCGCGTCATGGTCCGGAGGGTCTCATAGTAAGCAGGCGAGGACGGAACCACATGCTCGATAAGCCGGCTCTGATGCCATTGTTCGCGATGCGCCAGCACGTTGGAAGCGATGCAGACGCCGATCGAGCCACCGATATTACGAGCAGCATTGATCATCGCGGAAGCCTGATTGGTCTGGTCCGGCCGCAGGCCGAAATAGGAAGCCGAGGTAATCGCGATGAAGATTAGCGGCAGGCCGACGCCGATATAGAGGCGAGACCATACGAAAAAACCGAAGTTGAGGCCGGGATAGAGCCGTGTCAACTGCCACATGGATGCGGCAATGATCGCAGCACCTGTGACGATCATGTATTTCGGCTGGATCACCGAGTTGAGACGGCCGGCGACGAACATCATGAGCATGGTGACAAGGCCTCCCGGAGATAGCGCAAGGCCAGCCCAGGTCGCCGTGTATCCGTAGTTCTGCTGCACGACCTGTGGAATGAACTGCGTGGTGGCGATCAGGATCGCGCCGGTTGCCATCATGACGATGAAGCAGGAGCCGAATTGCCTGCTTCCCAGCAACCATCCGTCTATGATCGGATTTGCCTTCGTTAGCACCCAAGGGATCGCTATCGCGAACGCCAGGACGCAGAGTACCGTCGTGACGACGATGAAATTCGAACCGAACCAATCCTCTGTCTGCCCACGATCGAGAATAAGTTCGAGCGAACCGAGAAATGTCGCGACCAGCAGGAAACCGACGAGATCGAAACGAATGCCCTTCTGGCGAAGTTGCTGACGTTTGCGCTCCGTTTCTGCCGATTTCCGCAGCAGCACATAGACCAGCGTGAAGGCGAAGACACCGACCGGCCCGTTGATGAGGAAACACCAGTGCCAGGAAAAATTATCGGAGAGATAGCCGCCGAGCGTCGGACCGACGACCGGCGCAACGACCACGGCGACGCCGAACAGAGCGAATGCCTGGCCGCGTTTTGACGGTGGAAAGGCATCGGCTAGGATCGCCTGCGAGATTGGCACCATGCCGCCGCCCGCGAATCCTTGGATAACGCGGCAGAGGAGCAATGTCTGGAGATTCCACGCCAAGCCGCAAAGCATCGAGGCGATGGTGAAGGTCGCCAGGCAAAGGAGATAAAACCGGCGCCGCCCGAACCGCTCGGAAAAATAGCTGCTTGCAACCAGCACGATGGCGTTGGAGACAAGATAGGTCGTCACCACCCATGATGCTTCGTCGGAGCTGACCGCAAGGCCGCCGGAGATATAACGCAGGGCCACATTGGCGATGGTGGTATCCAGCACCTCCATGAAGGTTGCCAGCGACACGACGACCGCGATCAGCCATGGATTTGTGGCCTGTGCGGATGCTTTCGCCCCGCTGGCGGTTGTGCCAGCGCCGCTCATCTCAGCGCCTCGGATGAACGGTAACCGTTGGAACTACGGACATGCCAGGACCGATGGCGACATCCGCCGGCCACCTGTCGATGATGATTTTCACCGGCACGCGCTGCGTGACCTTCACATAGTTGCCTGTCGCATTTTCGGCCGGGAGCAGGGAAAAGGCCGTGCCGGAGCCCGGTTGGACCGAGGCGACCTTGCCGTGCAGCATATGGTCCGGATAGGCATCGATCGTCACATCTACCGGCTGGCCGGGCCGCATATCCGTCAATTGCGTCTCCTTGAAGTTGGCGGTGATCCAGATCTCGTCCGGCACGAACATCGAAACCGCCTGCCCGGCCTCTACATATTGGCCCTTAGCGCCCGCAAGGCGGACGACGCGGCCGGGCTGGGCGGCGGTGATCGTCGTATATTTAAGGTTCTGCTGTGCTTCCTCGACCTGGGCTTGGGCCTGCTTGAGGCTGGCGAGAGCACTGGCTTTTTGCGCTTCGGCAACGGCCTCGTTCTTCAATGCCGAGGTGACGTTCGCTTGCATTTGCGCGAGGCTCGCCTGATCCTGCTGCAATGTCGATGTCGCCTGCTGCACGGCTTGCACGCTGCCGGATCCATTCTTGACCAATTGTTGCTGACGGTTGGATTCCTGTTGTGCATATTGCAGGGCGGCCGATGCCGAATTCTGCTGCGCTCTTGCCACATCGACAGCGGCGTTGGCGGCATCGATTTGCGCGCTAGTGCTTTCGACCGAGGCGTTGGCAACCTCCACCTGTCCATTCGCCTGGTCGAGGGCGATCTGATAGTCGCGCGGATCTATCTTCAAGATGACGCCGCCGGCCTGTACATGCTGGTTGTCGGTTACCGGAACATCGGAGACATAGCCGGAGACCTTGGCGGCCAGCGAAAAGCTACGTGCGTCGATGAAGGCATCATCGGTCGATTCGTAAGGATAGAAATAGATCCGCCAGCCGAACCATGCCGCAATAATCAGGATCACCAAAGCGGCGATGCCGAAAAAGACCCCGAATGGATGACGGCGCATGAAGGATGGCCGCTTCGTCTTGGACCCGGTGTTGGCTTGATCATCGGCCCTGTTGGCAACTCGTTCGGGCGCGCGACCCTGCTTGCTTTCCATGATGGTGGGTTGATTGTCGGCCATGACATCACTCGCATGATTGTTGGTAACATGCCCTTTGACATTTCGATCCATCATCTGCTTCGTCTGCCGACGTTGGTTCGACATCCGGTGGCAGATACGCCCAAGCACGTTTCAATGCCGCAGAAAGCCCCGGATTTTCTTCAAATCCCGGATGAAGGCCAAGCGGCTCTTTTCCTTCTCGCCCGGCTCCCTGATCCGCAACAGCGCCGAGGGGTGAATGGTAACGAGAATCTCGATTTGTCCGCTTGGACGAAGGATACGGCCGCGATCACGCGTAACCCTGACCTTCGATCCGAGCAGCGATGAGACTGCGGTCGCACCGAGCGCCACGACTAGTTTCGGCTGCAAAAGTTCAAGCTCGGCGCCAAGCCACCAGGAGCAACGCTGCACTTCGCCGGCATTGGGCCTTGCATGCAGCCGTTTCTTGCCGCGCATCTGATATTTGAAGTGTTTGACCGCATTGGTGACGTAGCAGCGGTCACGATCTATGCTAGCCTCTTCCAGACACTGGTCAAGAAGGCGACCTGCGGGACCAACAAACGGCTTGCCCGCCAGATCCTCCTTATCGCCAGGTTGTTCGCCGACAAGCACAATCTCAGCATTTTCGGGACCTTCACCGAAGACGAGATGAGTGGCGTTGCGGTAGAGATCGCAACGCGTACAGGATTCGGCGTCGTTCCGAAGTTCCTCGAGTGTCGCCGTATTGGCATGATTGCGCTCGAGAGAAGGACCGGTGTCTGACAGAGAATGTTTATCGAGCATGGGCGGCTCGCTGCGATTTAAAAGCGATTTCATGTCAACTAATCGCCGCTCTGTTTGTTCCCATTGCCTTGAGCAAAGCATTGAGGGAACCCCTGCCTCCAACCATCGTTAAGATATAAGGTCAACGCCGGAGGAACGTCATGAACACCGAAAGCAAAACCACAACCTATACCCTCAGTGCCTTTTTCGCGGACGAGAATGATGCCGAGGATGCCACCAAGGCGCTAATGGACGTCGGCATACCCAAGGATGTCATCACCATGACACCGGGCAACCGGCCCGACGTCCCGCCAATCGATCATCTTGGCTTCCTCGATGCCCTGACGGGAATTTTCTTTCATGAAGAGCAGCGCGCAGCCTATGCCGAGGCGCTCCAACTGGTACAGCTGACAGAGCCAGAGAGCACGGATCTCAGTCAGTTGGAGGGCCTATCAATCGGGAAATCAGTCCTTTCAATTCCGGCTCCTCTACGTGAATGGCGGCCTCCGAAGGCGTCAGCCATTGCGTGATATGCTGCCCGGATTTTGGAAACGTGGCGGATATGTTTTCGACCTCCAGGACATGGACTGCCACCATCGACGGCATTGTATTGTCGGCGTCGAGGACCTTCAGATAGGTGTAGTAGCCAAAGGGATTCTCCCTTGCCTTGCCTCTTACACCAGCCTTCTCCCAAGCTTTGCGTTCGGCTACCTCATATGGTTTCAACCCGTCGATCGCCCGTCCCTTCGGAATGGTCCAGTGATGCGTTTCGCTTGTGGTGATGAGAAGGACTTCTATCGTTTCGTCGGCACTGACGCGAGTGCAGATCGCCCCAGTTTGTTCGGCCAGCTCGCCGTGCAGCATCGTCTCTGCATGGGCCGCCAGGCGGGCCAGATGGGATTCGTTCCTATGCATTGGACCTCACGGAGTTGGAAATCGGACTATCGATCTATTCTTGGCAGGAACGTCCAGCAAAAGTAGCCCAATCAAAACGAAACCTGCCGTTGGCAGGGGGGTGACAATGGCCAACGGCAGGCTTTCAGGCCGCAATAGGAATGCGCACCTAGGCAAGCATGACATCCTTGCCGACGTTTAAACCCCAGTCCACGGCATTTGTTCCCGATATGACGATGTAAGAAGAGGCTGAAATCAGCCGCTCGGTCGCAGCTGCAAACCGCTGCGACTTTGGTCCCAGATCGAGCAGGACTGAAGTCTTTTCCGCTCCGACTGAGGCCCCAGAACAGGAACCGATAGGAGCCAAGATTGTTTTGCCTATAGTTCCGTTACGCACGGACAGTTAGCAAAAAAGGAGAATATCATGAAAACGAAGGTACTTAGCATAGCGGCATTCTCGTTTACCCTGGCAAGCGGGGTTGCTTTTGCACAATCATCGACCGTCACCGGTGCGGCAGGTGGAGCCGCGACGGGCGCTGTCGTTGGCGGTCCAGTCGGGGCCGCAGTCGGCGGTGTTGCGGGGGCGATTATCGGTACCGCCATCGATCCACCACCACAGGAGGTTGTCACCTATGTGCGTGAACAGCCGTTGCCCGACGATTCGGTTGTCGTCGGAGAAAGAGTGGTAGTTGGCCAACCATTGCCGGAAGCAGTCCTCGTCAGAACGGTTCCAGAAAACCCAAGATACGGCTACGCGGTCTTCAACCACGAGCGCGTTATCGTCGAGCCCTCCTCGCGAAAAGTGATCAGAGTTCTCGACTAATCGACATTGGAGGGCCACTCGGCTCTCCAATCCGGGCCGTGTATGCGTCACAATTATAACACTCGAAATGCGTGCACTCAACCTCGAACTCAGGACAAACGATAAAACCGAAACACGAAGCATTCCTCGTAGATGCGGCAGCCATCTTCATTTATGACCGAGTACCATGGTTCCTCCTCCCTATCGAGAACTGCTCCCGACTCCTTTCCGAATGAGCCCGCAATGTGAGCAAATCTTTGTAGGGATGAGCCGAAGAAGCTGTCGACAGAAACCATTATTGCTATTGACGGCCAATGGCTTGTCAGCTCGGTCCGCCGCTATCAAAGTACCGGAACAACTCTAGTTTCTCGGCGAGTTCCAGATCTGACACTGGTTTCCCTATAGTTGCAAGCGCCACTTGGGGATACTCGGCCGCGATCGCTTCTTGCCCTGTGACGAAAATACTCGGAATCCCTCGCTGACGAAGCCACTTGGCGGCAGCTGGACCAGTACGCCCGTCGGCAAGATCGATATCTACCAACACCCCGTCCACACCAAGAATATCCAGCTTTTCGACAAGGTCGGCAAAGCTTGTTGCGGCCCCTACGAAGATATGCCCCAAATCTTCAATCATGGTCTCGATTTGAAAGATGATCAGCGGATTATCTTCGAGATAGAATATCTTTAACGGAAATCCGGACGCTTCCATGCCCAACAAGCCTCCTACACCTCAGGATCCTTCGGTGACACGCGCGTAAGTGGACCGGCGAGGGCACAGCGCAATCCCTGTGGACGAAACAGGATGCTCGGCGGCGTGCCAAAGAGACTATATAACGCCGAGCGGATATACCGTGTTCCATATCCGCTCCGTTCTGGTTCCGAAGCCGGGGGACCTCCGCTCTCGATCCATTGAATAGTCAGATCCTCATCTTGTGAAACGGACCAGTTCAGGGTGACACGACCTTCTGGTTTTGAAAGCGCGCCATATTTGAGCGCGTTTGTCGCAAGCTCATGGAAGCACAACGCAAGCGTCGTTGCGGCTTCGGGGCTCAACAAAACCGCAGGCCCCCCGAACCTAACGCGATTCGCGCCGTTCGCTCTGTATGGGCTGAGGGTCAATTCGGCGATGCGGGAGAATTCGACCGATTCACCGTTCGCCTGGAATACCGCGGAATGCACATTGGCAAGGGCGGCAAGCCGACCGGCGAAATCGTCTGCGAACTCATTGAGCGAGACGGCGCGCCGCCGAGTCATTTGGAAGATTGAGGAGATGCTTGAAAGGATGTTCTTCACCCGATGATTGAGCTCGCGCCGGAGCTCAATCTCGCGCTCGATATGATCCCGAACGTCTCGTTGGCGTAGGCGCGCCAAGAGGCTCGACTGAATGCCACTGAGCAATTCGAGTGCCGTCACGGGACGCTGGTAGTAGAGCTGGCGCGATCGGGGCCAAACTGACGACAACTCTGATCGGACGCGCGCCTGCGGCATCATACGGTCCAACAGGATGACCACGGGCATTTCGGACCATTCAGGTTGATCGACCAGATGGCGACCAATCGCCTTCAACACCTCCGGATTGAGCGCCTCCTGGGTTGCAACAAGAACCCCAGGCGCCTGTTCCAGCAGTGCTGTCAGCTCATCCAAGCCGTCCGCCCGCCGGACGTCCACGCCATTCTGAGCGAGGAATGTGTTCAAGTGTTCGGCGTCGCGCCGATAAGGCGCAATTGCCAACACCCAGTCGAGATGGCTGTCATTCGCGGCCACGAGTGATCACGCCTCCGGAATCGGATTATATGGGATCACCGCGACGCCGGAACTTTGAATAAACAGTTCGCGTACAGCGAGATCGTGCGGGCCGTGCCGCTTCTTCACGACGGTGACACTGCGTCGCAGCCTGCCATCGTGCTCAGCAATGCGCAGCAGGAGCACAGTGTCACCCAGAAAGCTTACGTCGACATCGATACCGACATCTTGGCCGAGCAGGCCGTGTTGCGCGACAATAAGCATGGTAAGTACACCAGCTCGGGCGAGATATTTCAGGAGCGACTGGATGTCGCGAACCGCCTTTTCGCGATGCGGCAACGAATTCAAATATCCGGTAAAGCTGTCGATTACGACGACCTTCACCTTTTCACTGCTCACCGCTTGTTGCACGATCTGGCCGAACTCACCCGGCGAGATCTCATTGGGGTTGAAATCGCGGATGATCAACTGGCCATCCTCATAGAACTGGCGCAGATCCATGCCAAGTCCTTCCGAGCGTCGGAAGAATGTTTCGATTCGCTCCTCGAACAGGAACAGCCCAACGCTCTCGCCACGTGCGAGAGCCGCGGTCGCATAAAGGGAGGCCATAGTCGATTTGCCGGTGCCGGCCTGACCAATGACGAGCGTGGTCGTTCCCGCTTCCTGCCCGCCGCCGAACATTTCGTCGAGCGTGTCGACGCCTGATTTAATTAGCTGCGGCTCTACGGTTCTCACCACCGCGCCAGGTATGATCCGCGGGAATACGACGACGCCTTCGCCCTCACGGATCGCCATATCGTGATAGCCATCGGCGACGGGCACGCCGCGCATTTTGCTGACTTCGATACGGCGACGGACTGCGCCGTATTCCTCGAGCGACTTGTCCAGACGAATGACGCCATGAGCGATACCGTCGACTTCCTCGCCTGTTCGATCGATCTCCTGTGTTTGGGTGTCAAGCAACAGAGCCACGATATTGCGCTTGGCAAGAAATGCCTTGAAGGCAATCAGCTCGCGACGGAAACGCGGCGAATCGCCGGTAATCAGCCGTATTTCCAGTAGTGAATCATAAACCAGGCGGCTGGGTTTATGTTCCTCGATCGCGCTTTCGATCATCTTTCGTGTCTCGTCCAGCCGGAGCTCAGCCGTCTGAAAGATCGTCTGGTCGGCCGCGCGGTTGATCGAATCGGAAGCCGACAGCTCTTCTACTCGGATGCCATCGATCGTCCAGCTATGCGACGACGCAATCGCCTCTAATTCGGCTCTTGTTTGAGAAAGGCTGACGTAAATGCACCGCTCGCCGTTCGCTACGCCCGCCCGGAGAAATTGTAGGGCCGCAGTCGTCTTGCCCGAGCCTGGCGCACCTTGAACGATGTAGAGATTTGATTCGGGTAAACCGCCTCGGAGGATTTCATCTAGCCCGGAGATGCCGGAACTCACCGTTGTCTGCCTGCGCTCAACCACAATAACCTCTCGATCACAAAAATTGAATACGTACAACGCCGGATCGGGATTTCAAGTTCCCAGCCCGAGGAACAAGGGAGCCGTCTGCGTACAGCCTTCCAAGCACAAATTGACGGAAAGCCGCCAGATTGGCGGCATATTGACGCTCGCGCAGCTTGCCCCTCTGCTAAGGCTCTCGAATCCCCGGATGCGGAGAATACGAGAGCGGCCATCAAGTGCGAACATGTTGATGACGAGGTGGTCGATATAGTCTTGGCGGGTTCGATCGGTGCCTTCCAGCCCGTGAGCGTTGGCCGGAGACCTCCCTCCGTCAGAAAGTAGGTTCGGAACTCGTACACCATCTGCCTTTCGTGGCCTGACCGGAGGCAGAAACGGGAAGCTTGGTAACTCTCCTGAGCAATGAAGCAGTCTCTGGCCTTGCCCGCGCTTGATGCCGCGCCCGCATCGCCACACGTGATCCCGGAGCAGTCGTGTGCCTACGGTGCGACCGCCACAAACGGCCGGCGGGATGCCAATGCTGGTTTAGGATATTTCGTGATCTCTCCCGCAATCCCGGTTCGCGCCCATGCTGAACTAGATCGTCCGGATCGTTCGGCCAGATGGCTCTGGAACAATCGTCCATCATTACGGTTCGAAATGGTTGACGTCGAAATTTCCCAAGAACCGATCTTGGTGATGCTCCACGAATTGGCAGGATATGATAATGAACGTGCTTATCGTTGAAGACGAGGGACTCGTCGCCTTGGTACTCAAGGACATAGCCATCAACGCGGGTCTATCGGTCCTTGGACCGGCATCCGGCATTGAGCAGGCTTTAGCCTATGCCACACGAGCCGACATTGCCTTGGTCGATCTCGGCCTTCTGGATGGAAAAAGCGGCCTACAGCTCGCCCGCCGCCTGATCGACCGCTTCAATACGACGGTCATTTTTGTCACCGGAACGCCTGAAGCTGCCAGGCGGGAATTCGGCGATGCTTTCGCGGTGATCGGCAAACCATTTACCGACAAACAAGTCGTGGACGCCCTACATCAAGCCCGTGACATGCGGACCGAGATGAAAAGTCCAGTCTCTTCTTATCGCGTTTCGATCTAGACGCCGAGTTGCCTATTCGGGGCAGCCTCGTTCATCATGTGTCGCGCTACTCTTGCGCCAGGCTCCACAGCACCGCCCAGGGACCGAGCCTGTCGGGCGCGATATCACCCTGGCTTAGAATAATATCTTTCCTGTTTGGCACCGTCGTATCGACGGCCTCGCCTGAGAGGTTGGCCATAAGATGGAGGATGGAGCGGCCCATTTTCCACGTCACGCAAACCAACCGTCCATCACTATCATACTTGGCTGAATGGCCCCGTGCGTCCGCGAGACATGGCACGATCCATTTTCTCCTCAGCGACAGCAGCAGACGATAATATTCGACGAACGGCTCGTTATGGATTGCTCCGCGCCACTGCAATTTTGCCTGACGAAAGGTGCTTTCGCAGATCGGATCGAGCGCGTCGTTCACATCGAAGCCAGGCAGCCGCGATAGCTCTTCTTTCCTTCCTGCCCGGATCGTCTCGTTCAGCTCATCAGCGAGATCGCAGAAGAACGGAAAGGGATCCGTCGATCCCCATTCCTCGCCCATGAACAGCATTGGAATTTGCGGCGCCAGCAGATAGATGGCGGCAATTGCCTTTATGGCTTCGATCGGATGGGACGCGTTCATCCGATCGCCCATTGCCCGGTTGCCGATCTGATCGTGGTTCTGGATGAATGAAACGAACGCGGTTGGCGGCAAGCCGGTGCTGGGCCTTCCCCTCGTTTTTCCCCGATAGGGCATGTGCTCACCCTGAAATACAAATCCTTCCGCCAAGGCGCGACCGATCTTTGCGCCATCGCCGGCATAATCCCGATAGTAGCCGAATGTCTCGCCCGTCGCGGCAATATGCAGGACGTGATGGATATCGTCATTCCACTGGGCCGTGAATTGTCGCGCTCTTCCCTGCGCGTCCCGCGCCAGAAGATCGGCATTATTGTCTTCATTCTCGGCGATCAGATGGATAGGCCGTTCGGAAACCGCTTCCCTCACGCGCTCGGCGAGTTCGCATAATATGTGCGGATGGCTGTCATCCCTGATGGCATGAACCGCGTCAAGCCGGAGGCCATCCATTCGAAATTCCCTTATCCAATAGATTGCATTCTCAATGATAAAATCCCGGACGAAACGACTGCCGGCGCCGTCGAAGTTGAGACCGCGGCCCCAGGGCGTCTTGTGTGTGTCGCTGAAGATTGGCGCATAATGCGGCAGATAGTTCCCGTCTGGGCCAAAGTGATTATAAACCACATCTAGAAACACGCTGATTCCACATCCATGCGCTGCGTCCACGAGTGACCGCAAATCCTCGGGCCGACCATAGCTGCTATCTGGCGCATAGGACAGGACGCCATCATAACCCCAGCCGTATCGTCCGGGAAAATCGGAAAGTGGCATGAGCTGGATCGCGGTGATGCCGAGGCGCCGCAGATGCTCCAGCTTTTCGATCGCCGCCAGGAAGGTGCCGGCCTCGGTAAAGGCTCCGAGATGCATTTCATATATCACCATCTCCTCCCAGGGACGGCCGTTCCAGGGCTCGGTGCGCCATGCGAAGGTTGGATCGATGATCTCACTGGGCCCATGAACGTCATTCGGCTGGAAACGCGATGCCGGGTCCGGCACTTCAAGGCCGTTCGGGAGAATGAATGTATAAAGGTCACCCGGACGGGCACCCGGTATCTCAACACGATGCCATCCATCCGCCAGCCGCTTCATCTGCCATTGTCCGCGCTTTTCGATTTTTAGTGTCACGCGCTGATGGAGCGGTGCCCAGAGGCAGAATGCGACCGCTTCGTCCCTGATTTCCGGACCATGTGCGATGTTGCTCAGCTGCATTTTCGACCTCGCGCTCAAACCTGTTCCAATGATTGCCGCTCCCCAACGCGGCTGTTGCATTGGTGTTCCTGCGGATTGGAACAGATGTCACTCTGCTTCGTTAGGTGGCCGAATGAAAAAGAGGCCACGATGATCGTTCCCACCTCCACCTACCGCCTACAGTTTCGCAGCGGCATTACCTTCGATAAGGCGATCAGGCTCATCCCTCATCTCAAAGACCTCGGCATCAGCCATCTTTATGCATCACCGATTTTCAGCGCCGCCGAGGGCTCGGCGCATGGGTACGATGTCATCGACCCTAACGAGATTGATCCGGCGATAGGCGGGCGAGAAGGCTTTGAGCGTCTCGCCGGCGCCTTGCGGCGGGCCGGTCTCGGTCTCATCATCGATATTGTTCCCAACCATATGGCGGCATCGATTGAAAATGCGTGGTGGCGTGACGTTTTGCGACATGGAGGGCATAGTCCCTACGCTCGCCATTTCGACATCGACTGGAGCGAGAAACTGACCTTGCCGCAGCTCGGCAATCCGCTCGACGAGGTTTTGACAGCTGGAGAGCTGGAGCTTTTTTACGATCAAACCGAACATCTGGTGATGCTTGCCTATTTCGATAATCGCTTTCCGCTGAGCGATGACAGCAGCCGCCACGTATTGGCACAGACGGACGGAGACGACGAAAAGCTGAGAGCTTTTTCCCAAAATGCGCCCGGGATGAAGCAGCTGCTTGCCGAGCAGCACTGGCGGCTGCTCTACTGGAATGACGCGGCCAGTCATCTCAACTACCGTCGCTTTTTCGAGGTCAGCGGGCTCGCCGGCATCCGGATTGAAGATCCCGAGGTTTTCGACAATGTCCACCGACTGAGCATTGAGCTGGTTCGATCCGGTAAGGTGCAGGGTCTTCGCATCGACCATATTGACGGATTGGCCGATCCCAAAGCCTATCTCACGCGCCTGCGCCAAGCCGTCGGCGCGGATACTTTCATCGTGGTCGAGAAGATCCTTGGCAGCAACGAAACCTTGCCCTCCGACTGGCCTGTGTCTGGCACGACCGGTTACGAGTTCATCTCGGCGATGGCGCAGCTTTTCATTGCCGGCGACGGCTTGAGCAAAATCGACACGGCATACGCGGCCACAGCCGGTAAACAGGCTGACTTTCAAGAAAGTTTGCGCGAAGCAAAGCTGCTGATGATTCGCCGCAATTTTGCCGGCGAGGTCAGGCGCCTTATCCAACTTGCCCAGGCGATTTATCCCGAGCTTGATCCGGACGACATCTCGTCTGCGCTCGAGGAATTGCTGATTGCTTTTCCGGTCTATCGCATCTACGGCGACCGGGGGCCACTGGAGGCTCGTGACGAAGAAATTCTCGCCGCTGCGGTCGCTCACGCCCAGCCGCATGCGCGGTCGATGACCGCGCTGGCGATGATCGGACGAATATTGGGAGGAGATGTCGATGGCGCGCATGCCGTCGAATTTCAGACACAATTTCAGCAGCTTAGCGGACCTATCATGGCCAAGGCGGTGGAGGATACGCTATTCTATCGATACAACCGCCTCATTGCCGCCAATGAAGTCGGGGGCGACCCGAGCCAGTCGCCGGGTGGCGTCTCGATGTTTCACCGGATGATGGTAGATCGCACGCGGCATCAAAGACATGGGCTGTCGGCGACATCGACGCACGACACCAAGCGCGGCGAAGACGCCCGCGCGCGCCTTTACGCTGTCTCTGAGTGTCCCGACGTCTGGATTGAAGGCGTCGGACGGTGGCGCGACTTGAACAAGGCTTTTCGCCGCAACCTTTCGAACGGCCCGGCGCCGGAACCCAATGTCGAATGGATGCTCTACCAGGCCCTGGCGGGAATCTGGCCCGACGATTTCCGATGCAATGGAAACGAGGAGCTGCAGACCCGCTTCGTCGCCTATGTCGAAAAGGCCATAAGGGAGGCGAAGCTGCGGACGGACTGGATGGCGCGAAACGCCGATTATGAAGAGGCCGTGTTGGGGTATGCCGCAGCGTTGCTTTCTCCCGACAATCACGCCTTCGCAACGGACTTCGACAAGGCTATGCGCCTCTTTGCCGAGCTCGGCTATTTGAACAGCCTGTCTCAAACTCTGATCAAGCTTACCGCACCCGGTATTCCTGATATCTACCAGGGATGCGAAGGTCTGGATTTCAATCTGGTCGACCCGGATAACCGCAGGATCGTTGAATATTCATCCTTCAGCGAACCCGGCGCGAGCGACACCTCTTCCAAAGCCCGGCAGGCGGCGTCGCGCAAACGCCACATCATAAGAACCGTGCTGCAGTATCGCAACGAGCGACCGCAGCTCTTTCTTGATGGACTGTACCAACCGCTCGATGTCATCGGCCGGCGGCAGGACAATTTGGTCGCATTTGCGCGCCACTATGAAGATCAGACGGCAATAACGATCGCCCCGCGCTTGCTTGGTGATTATGCCGCCTCCGGCATGGACAATGGAGGACCCGATTTCTGGCAGGACACGACGGTATTGGCTCCGCCATGGCTTCGCGGACCGAAGCGGGATCTCCTGACGGGAAAACCCGTCGATGCCGGCGATATCGCGGCAGCGTCGATCCTCGCAGATTATCCGGTCTCCGTTCTCGTTCCGGTTTCCTGAGCAACGACACTGCGGCCGACGCGAGGCTGGCTCTCATCGGAACAAATCCGCTCATACCGGGTTTCTGCCGCGCAGCTGCAAGGAGGATGTCGATGACGGAAAAAACCGGGCCGCACGAGATAAAACCCGGCGAATTCTCACGCCTGGGGGCAAGTTATGACGGCGATGGCGTCAATTTCGCACTGTTCAGCGCCTATGCCGAAAAAGTCGAGCTCTGCCTCTTCGACGAGAATGGAAACCGGGAAATCGAGCGGATCGCCTTGCCGGAATATACCAATGAGATCTGGCATGGCTACATTCCCGGTATGAAGCCTGGCGCCCTTTACGGCTATCGTGTCCATGGACCGTATGATCCGGAGAACGGGCATCGCTACAATCCCAACAAGCTGCTTACCGATCCCTATGCACGGGAACTTGTCGGCGATGTCGAGTGGTCGCAAGCGCATTTCGCCTATTCGCTGAACCACGAGAACGCGGATCTCTCCTTCGACGAGACCGACAGCGCGCCAGTCATGCCGAAGTGCCGTGTCGTCGGACCTCATGACGATCAAGACTGGCGCGCGGATCGGAACCCGTCGATCGGCTGGTCGAAGACGATCTTTTACGAGGCGCACGTCAAGGGCCTGACCAAACTCCACCCCGCCATTCCGGAGGGCTTGCGCGGTACCTTCGAAGGCCTCGCCTGCAAGGAAATCGTCGACTACGTCAAAAGCCTCGGCATTACCTCCATCGAGCTGCTGCCGATCCACTTTTTCCCGGACGACACCCATCTGCTCGATAAGGGGCTTCGCAACTATTGGGGCTATAATACCCTCGCCTTCTTCGCGCCGGCTTCGCGCTACTATGGTCCAAAGGGGCTTGCGGGCTTGCGCGATATGATACGCAGCTTCCATGATGCCGGTATCGAGGTGATCCTGGACGTCGTCTACAATCATACCGCCGAAGGCAATGAACTTGGCCCGACACTGTCGTTCAAGGGCATCGACAATTTCTCGTATTACCGCACGATGCCCGATCAGCCGCGTTACTACATCAACGATACCGGCACCGGAAACACCATTAATACATCGCATCCGCGCGTCCTGCAGATGGTGACGGACTCGCTTCGCTATTGGGCAGAGGAGATGCATGTCGATGGGTTCCGCTTTGATCTCGGGACCATTCTCGGCCGCGAGCCGCAAGGGTTCGATCAGCGCAGCGGCTTCTTCGATGCCGTGGGGCAGGACCCCGTACTTTCCAGAGTCAAGCTCATCGGCGAGCCATGGGACATCGGCCCCGGCGGCTACCAGGTCGGTGGATTCCCGGCCGGCTGGGCGGAGTGGAACGACAAGTATCGCGATACGGTGCGGGATTATTGGAGAGGCACCAAGGGCATCACCAGCGATTTCGCCGCGCGCATTCTAGGCTCGGGCGACGTTTACGACTTTCGCGGCCGCCGGCCTTGGGCTGGTGTCAACTTCGTCGCCGCGCATGACGGCTTTACGTTAAATGACCTCGTCTCTTACAATGACAAGCATAACGAGGCTAACGGCGAGGACAACCGAGACGGCCACGACGACAATCGCAGCTTCAATCATGGCGTCGAAGGACCGACAGACGATCCGCTCGTCAATGCAGTGCGCGATCGCCAGAAGCGAAATTTTCTCGCTACCTTATTCCTCTCCCATGGCACTCCGATGCTGCTTGCGGGAGATGAGTTCGGCCGCGGCCAGATGGGAAACAACAATTGCTACTGCCAGGATAACGCGCTGAGCTGGGTCGCATGGGAGGACCGCTCGGAGAGCGCCGACGTGCTGCGCGCCTTCACCGGACGGCTGATTGCGCTGCGGCGTGAGCATTCAATCCTGAGGCGGGAGAGCTGGCGCGACGGATTGGAGATAAGGTGGCTTAGCCCCGGCGGCGGCGAGCAGACCGATACGCAATGGCAGGATGAGGACAACATGACCATAGGGCTGCGCCTGTCGCGCAAGCAGCCGGCGGAAGAGGGATGGGACGATGTGCTGATCCTATTCAATCCGCAAGATGTGGATATCTCCTTTGTCTTGCCGGACAGGACCGCTTGGATATTGGAGTTCACGACATCAAAACCAACAGCGCCGTCCGCCGAGCTAACCGGCAAGAAGAGTTTGGAACTCGAAGGCCGAAGCCTCGCCATGCTCCGCACAGCCTGAAAGCAGCCGTCGCACGCAGAGGTCTCGCGCTTGAACAGTCCGCCTCTAGGTCATCGCCACAACTTTTCTGCGAAAGGAGATAAGCCTCAACAAGATCCATTGCCGATTGTCATTCTTCTCGTTCTCTTCGCGCGATAGGAAGGTGTTAATGTCCCGTGTCGATGATGTGCCCGCAGGAACTGCCCCTATGGAATCTTCCAAGCCCGCTATTGTCTGGGGTCCCATCATTATGGCGATCTTTATGCTCAAGGCGTCATCGACCCGGCAAAGGTCGTCCGGACCGCGCTTCAGGATGCCCCCTCTGATGCCGGTCTGCTTGTGACAACCGAAGCCATGATCGCCGAGAAGCCGAAGAAGGACGCCGCCCCGGCGGTACCCGCTGACGCCGGCATGGACTTTTAGGTTGAAGCACTCGGTCCGCCCTGCAAAAAGGGCGGGCCACTTTTGTCGAATGAGAGAAACGGATGTCTTTGCCAACGAGAGAAGAGTCGCATCTATGCGCGAGCGTCGTGAAGGAAGTTGCGAATGCCAGGGGAATCTCCAAAGACCCAGCTGCTGTCTCAAGGCTGACCTATTTAGTGGCGAGGCTGTTTGCGAGCGGGCTGCGAGAACGCGACGACCTGCTTTCTGCAGCCACGTACTCAGAAGAACTGCCTAGTCAGACAAACTAGACACAACCGACGCTTACAATCGAAAGAGAAACTGGAAAGGAGTGCCAGCGCACTTGCAGCCTTGGCGGCGGAGCGTGGCTATCTCATAGGCCGACGCTATTGCTGAGCAGCCAAGCCTGATAATCCGCAAGATCGGTCGAGCGCACAGCACTTGTGCGGGGCTATTTGGTTCTGTCACGGCAAGGACAGGATAATGACGACGACGCTTCGAAACTACCATGCCCGGATGCAACGGGTCCTAGATCACATTGATCAGCATCTCGAGCGCAATCTGGACCTGGACGAGTTGAGCTGCGTGGCCGCCTTCTCCAAGTTTCATTTCCATCGGCGGTTCGCGGCGGCCTTTGGGCTGTCTGTGCATCGCTATATCCAACTCGTCCGCATGAAACGGGCATCCTACAGGCTGGCCTACAGGGACGTAGACAGCGTGACCGAGATAGCGATGGATGCCGGCTACGAAGCTCCTGACGCCTTTGCCAGCGCATTTCGGCAACGGTTCAGCCAGTCGCCTTCGCAGTTCAGGAAATCTCCCGATTGGGAGCCGTGGCTTGCCGCCCTCGGGCCTCTCAACCAAGCAAGGGGTAAGCTTATGCAAAGGACATTTGCAGCCAATGACATCGAAATCCGCCAGGTGTCTCCGACCCCTGTCACGATCATGAAACATCTACTTTCAACCCAAATCTCTCTCCTAAACAGCGCGTTCGCTAAACGTGGGCATTTTATCAGGCGAAATCGTAGCGGCCTTCGCGGGATGACTATGATACAACCGTCCTAATCGTTCGATGTGACGCCGATGACTTCGTTCATTGTCACGTCGATTCGGCGCGTGTTGACGGGGTTGCCATGATGATGAACAAATTGAATGATGTTCCGGTGCAGTCCGACGAGTGAGGATTTTATGCCTTGGAATGGATTAATCGCTACATCGATCGTCCGTTGCTCGATGGCGCAGCTAGCGGGTTGCGGACGTGGCACATTCGTTGCGGGAAGGATCCCGAGCAGTGGGAGCCGACGTGGCATCTTTGCATGCTCTCGCTTCTTTTGATTGTTGCCGCACATTATCTTCGCGGCTCCGAGCTTGTTCTCTGCGCGTCAGCTGTTGCCATACTCGCGCTTCCTTCCGTTTACAAGTTGGTTTTCATTTGGAAAGCGGTCAACACCTACGCCCGACGGGAATATGTACTGCACAAGAAGCGCGCGCTCATAAAACGGCAGACAGAATGGTCCGTGAGAATGGCGGTTCTGTTCGTCTCCGCCAGCCTTCCATTTCTTGCTTGGATAGTCGACTCTGCCGGGAGGTTTTTCTTACTGGGAGCAAGTCTTTGGTTCGTGCTGACCATCCCCGTAAAATTCTTTCTTCAGGCAGCCGAACCACCAGAACCCGATGAAGGCGATAGATCATTTCAAAACACCATCGTGCTTGGGTGATGCATTCAGTGCCAACATCCTTTACAGGAAAGCTCAACAGACCAGACGCAGCCCGGTTAAACGTCCTGGAACCAACTGCGATGAATTCCGTTATCTCCATACAAATCGAAAAGGAGATCACGATGCTTTATTATGCTCTTGTGTTTTTTGTTGTGGCACTCATCGCAGGAGTTCTTGGATTCGGAGGAATCGCAGGCGCCTCTGCTTCGATCGCGCAAGTTCTATTCTTTATATTCTTGATTCTATTCGTTGTCTCGCTAGTCATGCGGGTCGCGCGGCGACCGTAAAAATAAGCAACGCCTCTAACATAACTCGGCGAAGAGCCGGGTTATGCATGCAATTTTTAAGACACGCTGGGGCATTTGGTGGTACTGTAGCGACCAAACAGGACGATTAACGGCATTACTTAAGCCCGCCCTACGCTGAGTTCCATTGAACGCCTTGGGACAACTCGACATAGATCGGCCGGGCCAGTTCGCCGACCATCTTCTTTCGGGTAGCCCGAAAGGCATCGTCCGGCTCCATCTCCTCGCCAGCTGGCGCGGCCTTGCGTATGAACCCCCTGATCTGATCGCCGGAATGATAGAACTTGGCGATGATGGAGCCGGGTGGGGCTGCCCCATGGCGATAGCGCCGGTAGATTTCCATGTGCCTCCTCAGGTCGCCTGGAACATCGCTCTACAGGAGCGGCTTGCCTCCGGTCACGGCGACCGTGGTGCCAGAGACGTAGCTCGAAAGCGGATCAGCGAGCATGACATAGGATGTCGCAAGCTCGGCCGGTTGGCCTGGACGCTTCATCGGCACCTGCTTCCCGAAATTTTCGACGGCCTCCGCGGGCAAGGTTGAGGGGATGAGCGGCGTCCAGATTGGCCCCGGCGCAACTGCATTCGCGCGGATACCTTTCTCCGCAAGCAATTGCGCGAGGCCGGCCGTGAAATTCTGGATGGCGCCCTTGGTTGTGGCATACGCGAGCAATGTCGGATTAGGATTGTCCGAATTGATCGACGCCGTGTTGATGATGGCGCTGCCCGGCTTCATGTGCGGAACGGCAGCTTTGGTCAGGTAGAACATCGCATGAATATTAACCTTGAAGGTGAGTTCCCATTCCTGGTCACTGATATCGCCAATATCCTGAAAGCTCGCCTGGTGGGCGGCATTATTGACGAGGATATCGACGGCGCCGAACTCCGCCACAGCCTTTTCGACGATGGAACGGCAATGCTGCGGATCCTGGATATCGCCAGAAACGAGAACGGCCTTGCAACCGGCCTGTTCAACCCAATGCCTTGTCTCTTCCGCGTCGTCGTCTTCATCGAGATAGGCAATGAGGACATCAGCGCCCTCGCGTGCAAAAGCGATGGCAACCGCGCGGCCGATGCCGCTGTCGCCACCCGTGATAATCGCTTTCTTGCCGAGAAGCCGGCCGGATCCCCGATAGGATTCCTCGCCATGGTCCGGCACCGGTCGCATGGCGGCGGTATGACCGGGCATCGGTTGCTGCTGCGGCGAAAACGAGGGTGTGGGATGCGTAGGCATGGTTTGCTCCTTGATGCTGGCTGAATTCCTATTCTCAACCGCCACGCCCGCGCTTGGTTCCCGCGCGGAAGGAAAAAACAGCTGGCGGGGGACCAGAAATGACGCTGCCTTTTTCAAGGAACCTTTCCCGCCTAGTGACCGTTTTTAGCCGAGGTCCGCATCCAAGAGATCATTCCTCCATGCACTCGAAAGGACATGCGATGCATCGTTTCAAGCAGAAGACCGCTAATCGCGACGCCGACAGCGTTAAGACGGTCGCGGCGGCACGTCCGGCCGAACGGATTATGGTGCAGGTGGTCGATGTCTCGCAGTCCTTTGCCGTCAACCCCATGATTGCTGTGGCAATCGCGAAGTTCGCCCGCCTCGATGTCATCGTCAACAATGCCAGCGTGTACGAGGCGGGCGAACCGGCCGATATCTCGGACGAACGCTGGCAGGCGTTCGCGGATGCCAACGGCGTATTCCTCGGGTGCCGCGCCGCCATTTCATATCTAGAAAAGACCCGGGGGGTGATCATCAATGCCTCAGTCTCGGGTACGGGCGGCGACTGGGGCATGAGCCCTTACAACGCCGCAAAGGGTGCAGTCGTCAATCTCACTGGGCCTTGCCGCTCGATCTCGTCAAAAAGGGGTATCCGTGTCAATTCCGTCTGCCCGAGCCTGACACGCACCGGTATGATCGAGGACATGCTTAAGGACGAGAAGCGGTTGCGAAGTTCAAGGAGCGCATCCGGTTCGGCCTGGTCTACGAACCGCAGAGAGTGGCTGCCGTCATCACCTTTTCGGCGAGCGAGGGCGCCAGTTTCGTGACCGGTGCCGACATCCCCGTCGGTGAAGGCGTGTCCGCTTCGAACGGACAACCCGCGCAGGAATAAGCGAGGAAATACCTATGAATTTCAAACAGATTAACGAAACGAACGGCCACCGGACCTATGTCGTCATCCTCGATGCCGAAGAGGAAGCCTTCACCGCGCTCGGCGACTTTGCCAATGCGCAAGGGCTGACGGCGGCGTCGGTAACTGCCATCGGCGCCTTCGAAAAGGCGACCGTCGGCTGGTTTAATTTTGCCAGCCGCAGTTACCGCAAAATTCCAGTCGATGAACAGTGTGAAGTTCTGAGCCTACTCGGCGATATCGCGATCGGGGAGGATGGCAAGGCAAGCCTGCATCTCCATGCGGTTTTGGGTCTTAAGGACGGCTCTACACGCGGCGGCCATTTCTTGAGCGGTATCGTCAACCCAACGTTGGAGGCGACGATCAGCGAGACGCCAACCCATCTCCACCGCCGTCATCGACAGGATCTCGGCATCGCTCTGATCGAGATTTGAAACCCGAGGTGTGACGATCGTCGATCGCTCGAAACAGGGGCGACAACCGGTGATTCGGCCCGAAATTTCCTACCTGAAGGAGACCCTATGGCGACGGATACGAATTTCGAAACTTCGCGAGGCAAAGGCGGTGAGACACATCAGCAGGTACCGGCCAAGGGGCCGCATGGAGGCGTCGATCATTTGACGACAGACCAGGGCATTCCTGTCTCGGACAATCAGAACAGCCTGAAATCCGGTGTGCGCGGGCCGACTCTTCTTGAAGATTTCGTGCTGCGCGAAAAGATCTTTCATTTCGATCACGAGCGCATTCCCGAGCGCATCGTACATGCGCGGGGGTCGGGTGCGCATGGGTTTTTCGAACTCTATGAGCCGCTCTCCGACATCACCAAGGCGGATCTGTTCCAGCGCAAGGGCGAAAAAACACCGGTTTTCGTCCGCTTCTCAACCGTTGCCGGTGGCGCCGGCTCTGTCGATACGCCGCGCGACGTACGCGGCTTCGCGGTGAAATTCTACACCAAGCAAGGCAATTGGGATCTCGTCGGCAACAATATCCCGGTCTTCTTTATCCAGGATGCGATCAAGTTTCCGGATCTCGTCCACGCCGTCAAAATGGAGGCGGACAGGGCCTATCCGCAAGCGGCGAGCGCGCACGACACCTTCTGGGACTGGGCATCCTTGATGCCTGAATCGACCCATATGCTGATGTGGGCGATGTCGGATCGCGCCATTCCCCGCTCCTTCCGCATGATGCAGGGCTTCGGCATCCACACGTTCCGTTTCGTCAATGAGGCCGGCAAGTCCACCTTCGTGAAATTCCATTGGCGGCCAAAGCTCGGCACGCAGTCGCTGGTCTGGGACGAAGCATTGAAGCTGCAGGCGGCCGACAACGACTATCATCGCCGCGACCTGTTTGAGACGATCGCCTCCGGCCATTTTCCAGAATGGGAGCTGGGGCTGCAGCTCTTCGACGACAAGTTCGCCGAGAGCCTTCCCTATGATGTCCTCGATCCTACTAAGCTCATTCCGGAAGAGATCCTGCCGCTCAAGATCGTCGGCCGGATGGTGCTCGACCGAAACCCGGACAATTTCTTTGCCGAGACAGAGCAGGTCGCCTTCTGTCCGGCCAATATCGTGCCGGGTGTCGATTTCACCAACGATCCGCTGCTGCAGGGACGTCTCTTCAGCTATCTCGACACACAGAAATCGCGCCTCGGCACCGCAAACTTCCATCAATTGCCAATCAACGCGCCGAAATGTCCGGTGATGAACTTCCAGCGCGACGGTCAGATGCAGATGAACGTCCCCAAGGGCCGCGCCAATTACGAACCCAATAGCCTTGCCGCAAGCGGCGAGCCTAGCGGTCCGCGTGAGTGTCCCGTCACTGGTTTTCAGACCTTTGCCCATCAGGCTGGGGAAGGAGAGCAAGGGGACAAGTTGCGGGCACGCGGCGAAATCTTTGCCGATCATTATAGCCAGGCAGGCCTGTTCTGGAAATCGCAAACACCGTCGGAACAGGCCCACATCGCCTCCGCCTTCGTGTTCGAGCTGTCGAAGGTGCAGCTCGAGCAGGTGCCGCCACGCATGGTGGGCAACCTGCTGAATGTCGATGCCGATCTGGCAAAGCGCGTTGCCGCCGGTCTCGGCATCGTTTTGCCCATAAAAAACCCACCCGCCCGTAAGCCGATAGACCTCGACCCTTCCCCGGCTCTTTCGATCCAAAAGAACATGAGAGAAACGCTGGAGGGGCGCACGGTAGGCATCCTGATCGCTGGAGGCAGCGACGCCAAAACAACCGACGATCTCGTCGGTGCCATCACCGCTGCCGGCGCCACACCCTTCGTCGTCGCGCCGAAGGTGGGGGAAACGAAACTTTCAGACGGCAATACGATCCGCGCCGACGGACAACTCCTCGGCTCGCCATCCCAGCTGTTCGATGCCGTGGCGGTCATCCTGTCAAACGAGGGCGCGGCAATGCTCATCAAGGAAGGCGCCGCGGTACAATGGGTAATGGATGCCTTCGGCCACTTGAAGGCCATCGGCCACAACGAACGAGCCAAGCCTTTGCTGGACAAGGCAGGCATTCAACCGGACGCCGGCGTTGTCGATCTTTCTTCCTTTATTGGTGCAGCCGCCAAACGTTACTGGGATCGCGAGCCCCATATCCGCATGCTTGCGTAGGCAGCTCGCAATGCCAGTGACGAAAGACAACACGCGCTTGGGATCGGAACCGGGTGTTGTTGGCAGGCGTGCCACAACCAAGCACGGACGCGGAGGTGGAAGCGGTCGCGTAGCCGCTGAACCGACGGCGGGGAAGGCTGATGATGATTCCGGATGCATCTATCTCGCCACGCTGGAGAGCGGCATTACTCGTAAGAAGGGCCGAAAAGACTTTCTCTATTACGACCAAAGTGGAAAACGCATCATCGACAAGGCCGAGCTTGACCGGTTTTCCGCACTGGCCATTCCCCCGCTTATACCGACGTCATCATTTCCCCAGATCCGCGTTCGCACCTGCAGGCCGTCGGCCGCGATGCCAGGGGCCGGAAACAATATCGCTATCATCCCGACTGGATCGCAGAGCGCGACCGAGAAAAATTCGCGCAACTGGCGGAGTTCGCTCGAGCCTTACCCAGGATCCGCAAGCGGATCGATATCGATCTTCGACGCAGGAAGCCTGGATTGCCGAAGGCGCTCGCCACCGTCGTCTGGCTGATGGACAAGCTTTTCATCCGCATCGGCAACGAAGCCTATGCGGCGGAAAACGGGTCCTACGGCTTGACAACCTTGCGCAATCGCCATGTCAAAGTGGTTGGGTCACGCGTCCAGTTTCGCTTCAAGGGAAAATCCGGCAAGGAATGGCGGCTGAGCTACAGTGACCGCCGTATCATACGCGCGATACGCATGCTGCAAGAGTTGCCCGGCCAGCAGCTGTTTCAGTATGTGGACGAGGATGGTACTCGTCACCCGATACGCTCGCAGGACGTCAATGCCTTATTCGCGACGCGGCGGCTGGGGACTTCAGCTCGCGGCAATTTCGCATCTGGGGCGCCACCCGCATGGCGGCCTCGGCACTGGCGACCGTCCAGCCCGCTGACAGCGCCAAAAGCCCGGGCAAGGCAAGTCAACGAAGTCGTCGACGCCGTTGCAGCGAAACTGGTGAACACGCGCGCCGTCTGCCGAGGATTCTACATCCACCCGCGCGTGCTCGAAGACTTCGAGAACGGCGAATTGACCACGATCGCGCGGGCGAAGGTGAGGAAGTGGTCCAGCGCTCTGAAATGGCTGGATGAAGATGAAGTTGTGGTGCTGCGCTGGTTGGAGAAACAGGCGGCAGGCACTGACTTGCCCGCCACATAAGCCGCCTCCCGCACTACCCTTTGTCAGTTTACGCCATTGTGTTGGGGTCATTTTCAGATGACCGAAGTTCAATTACCGGTTTGCCGCGGCGACGCGCCACACCGTATTGCCGACATCATCGGCAATCAACAGCGCGCCGGCCTTGTCGACTGCCAGGCCGACAGGCCGCCCACGCGCTTCGTTATGCGCATTCAAGAAACCGCTGACAACGTCTTGCGGCATGCCGTTCGGGCGACCATCACGGAAGGGTACGAAGATTACTTTGTAACCGTTGAACTCGTGACGATTCCAGCTTCCGTGCTCGCCGACGAAGGCGCCGCCTCGATAGGTTTCCGGCAGGTTAGTGCCCGTATAGAAAGCCATGCCCAAGGGCGCCACATGCGAGCTCAGCGCATAGTCGGGCACAATGGCCCTGGCAACAAGATCGGGACGCTGCGGCATCACGCGCGGATCGACATTCTGGCCATAATAGCTGTATGGCCATCCATAGAACCCGCCCTCCTTCACGGAGGTCATATAATCCGGCACGAGATTGGGACCCAATTCATCCCGTTCGTTGACAACAGTCCATAGCGCATGCGTCTGTGGCTCCCAGCTCAGGCCGTTCGGATTCCTAAGTCCATCCGCAAAAATGCGCGAACGACCGGTCGCCCGATCCACCTCCCATATCGAGGCACGGTCCTTTTCCGCCTGGATACCATTTTCGGTAATGTTGCTATTGGATCCAACGCCGACATAAAGCAGTGATCCGTCAGGGCTGGCGAGAAGGCTTTTGGTCCAATGATGGTCAATGGGACCGCCAGGCAAATCGGTGAGTTTGGTGCCAGGCTCGGCGATGCTCGTCTCTCCCGGCCTATAGGGATAGCGCATGATGGCGTCGGTCTCGGCGACATAGAAATCGCTGCCGACCAAGGCTACGCCGAAGGGCGAGTTGAGATGATCGAGAAAGACGCTCTTGGTCTCGGCGACACCGTCGCCGTCGGCATCACGCAATAGAGTTATGCGATTGCTTCCCTCATTGCCGCTGCCCCCCGACGTCGCAAGAGATTCAACCCACCCCATGATGAGATCCTTCGGACGCTTGACCGATGCAGCGGGCGGAGCGATTGACTCGACGGCGAGTACATCGCCGTTTGGCAATACATAGACGGAGCGGGGATGCTTCAACTCCGTTGCGAGCGCCTGTACTTGCAGACCCTGCGCAACGGTCGGCTTCTCACCGTTCTTCCAGCCAACCACCGAGGCAACATGCATGGGAGGGATCAAGTACTGGGTTTGCGCGGGCAGTGTCGGATTGGGTCCTATCTGGCCATTCGGGTCCGGCTCGTTACGGTCGCAACCAAAAAGGGCCAATAGTGGAATACACACAAGAGCCAATCCGAGAAAATGCGCCCTCCAATAGGTCGAATTATTGATCATTGGTCGGCTCCAACATGATGACGATAGACCAGCGACCTCCCCGTCCACGCAGTGAATAGGATGATGGCAACCACGACAGCGGAGAGGATCAGGCCCGTGGGAACGACGGAGGCCCAGGCGTCGCGGCTGTGCACCAGGGCATTGAAGAATGACAGGATCAGAACGAGGGCATTGCCGATTACATGTGGCCAGGCAGGTCGTTGCGCTCGAACAAGTCGATTTCTCAGGAAGTCGATCAGGCCAGCGATCGCCGAAAGCACACCCAGCAACAGACCTGCCGTCAGCAGCCAGGCGGAAAAATTTGCCCACATCATTTCCGCCGTTCGCCAGTAGGTAACATCCGTCAGAAGGGTGCCGACGAAACAGACGATCGGAAAAGGAACGAGCATGGGATGAACAGGGTGCTTCCCAATCCGGGCCGTCGAATGGAGATCTTGATCGGTCATGACGAGGTTTTCCATGCTGAGCGACAGGAGCATCCCCAAACATTCGCGGAAACCTGTTGTTCCCAAGCAGCTTCATCGATCCGCAAATAATAGGATTGTTCCATTATAGCTTGATTGACCACGGCCCGGAATCGAAGGACGGATGCCGATCGGTAATATCAAGCGCTGAGCAGGAGATCTGGGCTGGGGAATTTTCTTCATGCAAGCGTGGAACATGGCCTCTTCCCATGGGTTGGGCATCAGGAACTTCAGCTCAAAAGATCAGCTCAAAAGAAACGATAGCGAGGAAGCCAATGAGGAAAGTTCTGTTGTCTTTGACCGCGCTGATGATGACGGTTTCGGCAGGATTGGCATAGAGCCAGACGCCGACCAGCAGCCAGAAAACGCCGGCTGTAGCGACAGCACCTTTCTGCAAATCGACGCGCAAGGTGTTGGGCAAGCATTGGCCGTGAAGGACGCCAAACCGGTTCAGGTGTCGCTCGATTACCAGGGCAATATCGTTGGCAAGTGAACAAAGCCGACAATCAAAAATAGATCAAGGCAAAAGCACAACAAGGAAGGAACCTTCTATGACAATGGTGACTGGACTTTTTGACACCTATCGCGATGCAAAGCTCGCCGTGGAACAACTTGAGGATGCTGGAATTTCATCCGATGAGATCAGTGGCGTTTCCAGGACTGAAGGCGGTCGTGAGGTTCAGGAGCAAGGCGGCAAGGCCATGGAAGGCGCGGGCGCCGGTGCCGGCCTTGGCGCGGTTGCCGGCGGCGCGGGTGGATTGCTCGCGGGATTGGGCGTGATTTCGATCCCCGGCATCGGTCCCGTTGTGGCTGCAGGGTGGTTGATTGCTGTTCTGGCGGGAGCGGCGGGCGGCGCCCTCGCCGGCGGTGCTGCCGGTGGTATCGTCGGCGCGCTGATAAAATCTGGAGTGCCGGAGGAGGATGCCAATGTCTATGCCGAGAGTGTTCGTCGCGGCGGGACGCTTGTGATCGCGCGCGTCGAAGGTGAGGAAGTCGCCATAGCGAACCAAATCCTCGATCTTGCAGCGCGTGTCGATATCAGCAACCGGCGAGCCTTCTATGCCGAGCAGGGATGGAGGCGTTTTGATGACACACTCGATCCCTATGCTCCGTTTGACACCGATCCGGTACATTACGCGCCACCACCGCGTGTGTGATGCGGGTCGCAAGCGCTGCTAAGGCCCCATAGCAACCGGATGGAACGTTTTTGGCGGATCACCGATGGCTGTCGTGGAACAAATCGACAGCAGGCATGTTCGGTGCTCGCAGTTACAACGCCATAGGAGGAAATCATGGCAAATCCGAAAACGCTGAACGATCTTTTCGTCGAGACGCTGAAGGATATTTACTACGCTGAAAAGCAGATTCTCAGAGCATTGCCGAAGATGGCGCGGGCCGCCCAGTCGGAAGAAGGCAAGGCAGGGTTCCTGCACCACCGCGACGAAACTCAAGGGCAGGTTGAGCGTTTGGAGCAGGTGTTCGAAATTCTCGGCAAACCAGCGCGTGGCAAGACCTGTGAGGCCATCCAGGGGATCATCGCCGAGGCGGACGAAATTACAGATGAATTCAAGGGTTCGGCCGCGCTCGATGCCGGGTTGATTTCATCGGCGCAGGCTGTCGAACATTATGAAATTGCGCGCTATGGCACATTGATTGCCTGGGCCAAACAACTTGGTTTGAAAGAAGCCGTGCCGCTTCTCGAACAGACCCTGAAGGAAGAGGTGGCAACCGACAAGAAGTTGACCCAGCTTGCCGAGACCGCAGCCAATGCCAAGGCACAGAAAGCGGCTTGATCGACATGTCTTTTGGAATGGCCGCCATCGGGCGGCTATTCTTCGCCTGCCCTCGCGCGGCTCTGTCGGAACCATAAAAGCGCTGGATCGTTTCGTAATTCGTCAGCAGAACTCCCGGAGCGATATGGTTTAATGATTGGAGCAGCGATGAAGACGTTGATCGTGGCGAACGCCATCCTGATGATCCCGGTTGTGGCAGTGGCTCAATCGCCCCAGCTCGAAAACACATGCCAAACCGTTGCCAAAAATTTCCTTCTCACCGACCATCTCAATGTCGGCATCGTCCAATCCTTTCCCGAATTGAAACCGCCCGGAGCCCGCTTGACCTATTCGACCCGGCCGGGAGCCAGTAAGTCCGATATGAGCGACAGCTTCGAATGCGAATTCGATAAGACCGACTCACCAAATCATCTCACGCGATTCTGCGTTTCCGAAGTCTGCTATTCCGCAGGCGATGCGGACGCCGATCGGAAGCGGCGCTTCGACGAAATGCGCATCCTGCTCGATCGCACCAACAAATGAATTCCCGCGCCAGCGGCTCGCGGTGCGGAACGAACAACAAGGAGGTCGACATGACGCAGCCTCGAAAACCAAGGAACCTCTCACGGGAAGAGGATTATCGCGATTATCAGGACCGCGACAGCCGTGATGGCTGGCCGTATTCGGACGATAGCGGGTTAGGGTCAGCCGACCCGGAAAATCGGGAATATGGCGCCACCCCGGCAAATTTTGACGAAGAGCCCGACACCGGTGTCATCGTCGACGCAGCCGATGCGAGCGGCCTTGAGGAAGACACGGCTCGCACCGCCGGGCCTCTGCCCGCGGATCGCATCGATAGCGATGCGTTGGAGGCGACGATTACCGATTGGCTCGATCAGAGCGATGAGATCGATGCCGACAGTATCGATGTGCATGCCGACAACGGCATCGTGACATTGGAAGGTAGCGTCGAAACGCATTCGCTGTTGCGAGATATTGAAGTGTTCGCCCTGTCCATACCCGGCGTCGCCGAAGTTCATAATAATCTGCGAACCATCGGCGTAGACTCGCATATTCCGCCGGATGCATAGGACAGCGTCAGGACCCAGCGCGAATGGCTCCGCACTTGCAATATCGCCATCGGATATCCATTTCATGCTGTGAGGACTGCGACACTGATTTGACTATCGTATCGCTCCAAGGCTACGAGGGCATTGATTGCCTCGCTTCTGCCCTCCGTTCCATAACGTGACGGGCGCTTTCTCTATCACGAACGCTGGCCTGATGATGATGGCCGGCGCAGGAAATTCTCTTGAACGAATCGAACATCGCCACTGCGCTCGCGGCGGCAAAGCCGCGTGAGCGCGATGAGGCCGACAAGCGGCCTGACGATAGCCCTATACCTGCCTGCTGACGCGCAGGGAGCTTCAAAAGCTGGTCGCCGAACAACTCGGCTGACGGCTATCATTTTTACCAACGGCAACAATAAGAAGAACCATATGCAAGCTCTGGTAAGAGACAATAATATCGATCAGGCGCTAAGAGCACTGAAAAGGAAAATGCAGCGCGAAAGGGTTGTTCCGGGAGATGAAGGAACGGCGCGCCTATGAGAAACCGTCCGAACGCCGCAATCGGGGAAAGGCGCAGGCTGTCAGGCGGCGCCGTAAAGCCACGCGGAATGGGCGAGGGCTTGATCGCCACTCCTCGGCGAAGATCGTCCGCGCGCTGACGGACACAGCTTCAACCCGGCGCCAAAGAGGACGAAAAGGAAAAGAAATGTATGAATTGGATAATCTGACAATCTCGGAAGAACGTCTCGAGGACTGCCGCGATGTCATAGAGCCGGAACTGTTGGACCTGATCGAACGGGCGATCAGGTCGGGCTTTTCCCGCGAGGAAGTCTTGATCGCGATCAGCGAATTGACGGCGGAGGATTTTGCGACGGCCGTGAACTCACCCAGCGTTCACTAGGCCGGGGCTCGCCCGCTCGTTAAAGATCGATAAGCGCGTAGGGCTTTCCCGTTGGCTTTTCGATGTGGGCAGCAACGTTGAATACTGGCGCGCCGGCCGGCGTCCGCCCCTCATAGCTTCCTCGATGGGCATGTCCGTGAACAACCGCATCCACCTTGAACCGGTCGATCGTTTCGGCAAGTCGTGACGAGCCCAGGAAAGGGAAAATTTCCGGCGGCTCGCCGACGACCGTTTCGGTTATCGGCGCATAATGAAGCACCACCATGGAGCGGCTGGCTCGAACCTGACGCATCGCATTCTCTAACCTCATGGTCTCGTCGACGCTTTCGGCAACCATCGCCTTGATAGCGGGTTCTCCAAAGGAACTTAGCATGTGGCGCCCGAATCCTCCGGCGAAACCCTTCACGCCCACGAACCCAACCCCCTCGATCTCGATAGCCCGCCCGTTCAGGAGCTTTACGCCAGCATCCGTCAGAATAGTCGTCACCTCATCCACAGAACCGCTTTCGTAATCATGATTGCCGAGCACCGCTACCACCGGTACGGTACAGTTCCGCAGGTCGGCGGCCAGCAATTCAGCCTCTTTCGCCTTGCCAAGGTCGGTCAGATCGCCAGCGATCACCAGCACGTCGGCTCTCGAACAAATTTCGGCAAACAATTCCTTGTATGATTGTTCACGATCTTCCTTGACATGAAGATCGGCAACAGCGGCAATTCTCAATTTCCGCGGTTGGCTTCGGGCCATTGTCAATTCTCCTTCTCGCCACGCAACTCGCCATCGCCACCCACATCGGCAAAGCCCCATTCCTTCACATCGATCTCGAAATCGATCCGCGAGTACATACGGCCGCGGCATATCTTCGTCCGTGGCAGAGGCAGGTCGCGCTGGGCTTCGAGGCGACCGAGCAGTTCATCCATCAGCCAATCCGGAATCTTGTCGCGCTCGGAAGGGTAGATCCAGCGGAAATTGAGCAGATGGATCAAAAGAACCTCCCAGTTCACTTCCAGATATCCCAGCAGTTTTCGCCAGTCGATCCTATCGTGCGCCTTGAGGATCACATGGGCGATATCAGCGCCGTCATAACGGTGACGAAGCTGGATGAAACATTTCGACCATATCAGTTCGGTGGGGCTGATGATGCGGACGGAACGACCGCCCATCTCGATCTGCCGTACATCCTCAACCAATCATCGCCGACTGGCATCGTGCCGTTCGGGGATGCAAAGATCACATCGAAGAAATGTTTGCCTTTCGAAACCTTCCCCAGCCAACGCTCGTCCTTCACCTCCACCGAGTAGCCATTCTCCTGGAAATGCGCGAGAATGCGCGCATAGTCGCCCGCTTTGCAAAAGACGTCGAAATCCTTCGTTGGCCGACAAATTCCAGTGTAGGCGCTGACGGCATAGGTACCCGCGACCAGGAATGGGATCTGTGATCCCGCGAGGTCATTGACGACGGCGGCAACAAAGGGCTCGGCGTCCGGATCGATCAGATACGGTATCGCCTTCGCTTCCATCAGCAAATGGTGCGTGTCGTGTGGATCCATATCCATCGGCGTACTCATCTGACCACCTTTTTGCGAAAACATAAAAGGGCAACACCTCCGACAAACCGTCGTTCCAAGCGGACGGCTGGGAGTTCAAGCTATCGCCATTGCACGGCAATTCAGGTCAAAGCGAGCACAACCACATCAGGGATTTGAATCCGGCGCCTTCCAGCTATCGGCAACACCTGAAAGCGGTGTGCGCCCGCGCCTTCTATTCGGCGGCATCTGAGGTGCCTCGATCGCATGGGTCGCCGATTCCGTCTCTTCTCCCTCGGAGGGTTTCGAGTCCATTTGCCGTTGGCCCGCATGCTCTTCCGGCTCGATTTCGCTGTCGGCGCGATACCAATGGGCGATGGCCTCGCCTTCTGGCCGTCCTTCGTCCTCCCATATCTGATAGGCGCGCAGGCGAACCTTGTCTTCTCTTGAGCTTTCCATCTTCTTCTCCATCAAAGTTTTTTGCTGAGAGATCGGCTGTTGGCACGGGGTCAGTTCACGCCGCCATCTGGCGGCAGCTTTCAGCACATACGCGGCAGATCTCGACACATTCGTCCATATCGCCGATACGCTCGCAATCCACAGCACATTCGCTGCAGATTTCCGCACACTCACGGCATACATGTGGATGATGCCTCGATCCGATCAGCATGAAATGCGCCGCGGTCCGGCAGATTTCCGCGCAGGCCATCATCACTTTGAAATGTCGCGGCTCGGTATGCTTGCCGCCAGCTTCCAGGCAATGGTTCATTGCCGTAGACAAGCAAACACTGTGGCAGCGCAGGCAATTGTCGATACATTGCTGTACCTTGTTATCCAGGTGCATTGTAATATCCCTTGAGCTCGTCAGACGAAATGCGTCGATCCAATCTTCGAACTACGGGAACTGTCGAATGTTCCTCAAACCCGAAGAGGAGCGAAGACGCACGCATCTCGAATGGCCGCATGTGATCGGCAAGCTCCCTGATCTGCCCGAGCGCAGCGCATCGACATCGCGCCTCGCTCCTCAGACGGAACAATCGCTATGTCCTGCAGTTAGACCGCAACGATCTCCCTCTATTGACGGCGAAAGGCGCGTTCCCATGGACATCAGCATTCCGCACCCAACCTGTTCCATCACGATCATCGTGAACGGCGATCGTCTGCAACTCGATGCCCATCCCTGGATTACCCTGCTGGATCTGTTGCGTGGCGATCTTGAGCTTACCGGCACGAAGAAGGGCTGTGACCACGGCCAATGCGGCGCATGTACTGTTCTTGTGGACGGCGAACGGGTGAATTCATGCCTCAAGCTCGCGGCTTGCCTCGATGGTTCCAGGGTCACCACGATCGAGGGCCTGGGCAGGCCAGATACAATGCATCCCCTGCAAAGAGCCTTCGTCGAGCATGATGCCTATCAATGCGGCTATTGCACGCCGGGTCAGATCTGTTCCGCCGTCGGCCTGATAGCGGAAAACAATGCGCATGATCGCGCGGAGATCCGGGAGCTGATGAGCGGCAATCTCTGCCGCTGCGGTGCTTATACCAATATCGTCGATGCGATCGAGGAGGTGATGGGCCGGCAGGCGGCGAAACCAGCGCGGGAGACTGCCGAATGAACCCCTTCTCCTATAGCCGCGCCGACACCGTTCACGACGCGATAACGGCGTTGATGTCCGATCCACAAGCAAAGCTTCTCGCAGGCGGCACGAACCTGGTCGATCTGATGAAGTACGATGTCGTGCACCCCTCGGCGATCGTCGATATCAGCCGTCTTCCGTTGAACCAGATCGAGGAGTTGCCGGATGGTGGATTGAGGATCGGCGCGCTCGTCAGCAATTCGGCTGTTGCCTACGATCCTCGCGTCAGGAGGGACTACCCCCTCCTGACGAGCGCCATTCTGGCCGGCGCCTCGCCGCAGCTTCGCAATGTCGCGACGACCGGCGGCAATCTCCTGCAACGGACGCGCTGCTATTATTTCTACGATCCCGCATCGCCCTGCAACAAGCGCGAACCCGGCACCGGATGCCCGGCAATCGGCGGCATCAACCGCATCCACGCCGTTCTAGGCGCCAGCGACAAATGCATTGCCGTGCATCCCTCCGACATGTGCGTGGCGCTGGCAGCACTCGCCGCCGTTGTCGAAGTGGAAGGACCACAAGGCCGGCGCGACATTCCCTTCAGCGAATTCCATCGCCTGCCCGGCGATCATCCCGAAAAGGATAATACGTTAAGTCAACGCGAGATCGTCATCGCCATCCGGCTCGAGGGGGGCCACCTCGTCAACCGTGGCAGCTATCTGAAGCTTCGCGACCGGCTTTCCTATGCTTTTGCGCTGGTCTCGGTGGCCGTAGCGATGCAGCTCATCGATGATCGCATCATCGAGCTTAGAGTCGCGCTCGGCGGCGTCGCACATAAACCGTGGCGTGACATTTTGGTGGAAGCGGAGTTTGCGGGCGCGCCGGCCGATGAAGCGACCTTTGGGAGCATCGCGGAACGATTGCTCGCCGGGGCGCAAGGCCGAGGTGGCAACGACTTCAAGATCCCGCTCGCCCGCAAAGCCGTCGTTCGCGCGTTGAGACAAGCAGCAACACGTCGACCGGCGGATGGGCCCGATAGGATGCCGCAATGAGGAGGCGCTGACATGCTGAGCGAAACAAAGATCATCGGGGTTTCGCTTCCCCGTATCGATGGCCCGTTTAAGGTGACGGGCCAGGCAAAATACGCCGCCGAGCATCACGAACCCGGAATGCTGCATGGAGTGGCGGTTCCCGCAACGATCTCGACCGGCCGGATTGCCGATTTCGACCTCAAGGAGGCCGAGGATTTTCCTGGCGTCGAGAAGATTTATACCTTCAAGAATCGCCCGAAAGCAGCTTGGCGAGACAGCAAATGGAAGGATGCAGTCGCTCTTCCCGGCCATCCATTCCGGCCACTCGAAAACGACCGCATACTGTTCGACGGCCAGCCGGTCGCGCTTGTCATCGCCGAAACCTATGAAGCTGCCCGCGACGCCGCAGCCCTCGTCCGCATTCGCTATGTCGACGCCGAGCCACATACCGATATCGCGCGCGAGGCGCGCGAAAGCTACATTCCGGCAAAACCGAGAAAGGGACTGCCACCACCGCCGGAGCCGCGCGGCGATCCCGATGGTGCTTTCGAGCGCGCCGCCTTCAAGATATCCGCCGATTACAGTCTCGAAGGCGAATATCACAATCCGATGGAACTTTTCGGCTCCACCGTATTGTGGGAGCGCGATGGCGAGCTTACCATTCATGACAAGACCCAGGGATCGCAGAATACGCACGACTATATCTGCAACGTGTTCGATCTCGATCCACGGAAAGTCATCGTCAGGAACGCCTTTGTCGGTGGGGCCTTCGGTGCCGCCCTCAGGCCCAAACATCAGCTGTTTTTCGCGGTGATGGCGGCGCTCGACCTTCAGCGATCCGTGAAGGTCGAGATGTCGCGGCGCGAGATGTTCTATCTCACCTGGCGGCCAGCGACGATACAGACAGTGTCCCTGGCTGCCGACGGAGAAGGCCGGCTCCAATCGATCATGCATAATGCGGTGCAGGCTACCTCTCGTTACGAGGATTACCAGGAAGTCATCGTTAACTGGTCGGGCCTCGCCTACAAATGCGACAATGTCCATCTCGGCTATGAGATCGTCGAACTGGATGTCTCCACGCCGGGCGACATGCGCGCGCCGGGGGCAGCCACGGGCTTTGCCTCGCTGGAGATCGCGATGGACGAACTCGCCTACGAGATCGGAATCGATCCATTGGACCTGCGGTGGCGCAATTTTGCGGATCGTGATCAGAACCAAGGAAAGGAACTCACCTCCAAGGCGCTCGACGTCTGTTACAAACAGGGCGCCGCCCTGTTCGGCTGGTCGAACCGACCGATGCAACCCCGATCGATGAAGGAGGGAGATGATCTCATCGGCTGGGGCATGGCGACGGGCATCTGGGAGGCGAGCCTTATGCCTGCAGCCGCCAAGGTCCGGTTGCTTGCTGACGGCCAGGTCGTGATTGAGGCCGCCGCCTCGGATATCGGCACCGGCACATACACCATCCTCGGCCAGATCGCTGCCGAGGTCTTTGATATCTCGACCGAAAAAGTCATCGTATCGATCGGCGATTCCACCCTGCCGAAAACTGGCGTCGAAGGCGGTTCATGGACCGCCGCATCCTCCGGCTCCGCCGTGCAGGCAGCCTCGCTCGCCGTCCGGAAAACCTTGCTCGCTCACGCGCAGGCAATGGATGCATCGCCGCTGGCCAACGCCTCCACCGATGAGGTGTCGGTCGAGGATGGCCGCCTGGTTCTTGCGGGGAACCATCAGGTCGGCGTGGCGATCAGTGACATTTTCGATGCGCGCGGAATATCCTCCATTGAAGAGGAGGGACAGGTGAGCCCTGACGAAAGCGTGGCCGGGAAATTCTCAAGCTATACCCATTCGGCGGTGTTCGCCGAAGTCAGGGTGGATGAGGAGCTTGGCGTTGCGCGGGTCATGCGCGTGGTCAGCGCAATCGCCGCCGGACGTATCCTCAATCCGAAGACGGCCCGCAGCCAGATTCTCGGCGGCGTAGTCATGGGTATCGGCATGGCACTTCACGAGGAGGGCATGATCGACCATGCGACCGGCCGGATCATGAACCATAATCTCGCGGAATATCATATTCCCACCCACGCAGACGTCGAGGATATCGAGGTGATCTTCGTCGACGAGACTGACACCATAGCAAGCCCGATCGGGGTCAAGGGTCTCGGGGAAATCGGCATAATTGGTGTCGCCGCGGCCATATCCAATGCCATCTTCCATGCGACGGGAAAACGCATCCGCCATTTTCCGATCACGATCGACAAGATTTCTGATGTGCGAGAAAGCGATTGAGAGTGAACATCTCGCCAAGTGGCCGTTTAGGCGACGACATCAGGTCGCCGAACTTGGAACATGTCGTCAATCTCGCAGTTCCTACCACATGAAAAACAAAGGCACGATCCGCATCGGCATATCAGGCTGGACCTATGCCCCCTGGCGCGGCGTTTTTTATCCGCAGGGCCTCACACAGAAGCGCGAACTCGGCTATGCCTCGCGCCAATTTTCGTCCATTGAAATTAACGGCACGTTCTACGGACTGCAATGCCCCGAGGTCTTCGCCAAATGGCGCGACGAAACGCCGGATGATTTCGTCTTCGCGGTGAAAGGCTCGCGCTATATCACACATCTGCGCAGGCTCCATAATGTCGAAACTCCGCTTGCCAATTTCATCGCCTCCGGCCTGTTGCGCCTGGGGCCAAAGCTTGGACCAATCCTCTGGCAGTTTCCGCCGCGGATGCGTTTCGACGCCGACCTGTTTTCGCACTTCATGACACTGCTGCCGAAAGATACCAAGGACGCGGCAGAGCTTGCCCGCCGACACGATGAGCGGCTGGACGGTCGTGATTGGCTTGAGACGGAGAAAAAGCAGCCAATCCGGCATGCTTTCGAGATCCGCAACGAAAGCTTCGTCGATGCGGACTTCATCAATTTGCTGCGCGAGCACAAGATCGGGCTTGTCTGTGCCGACACGGTCGAGTGGCCGCTGCTGATGGATGTGACCGCCGACTTCGTCTATTGCCGCCTGCATGGTTCGGAAGAACTCTATGTCAGTGGCTATGATAATAAGGCGTTGGACGTATGGGCAGAGAGGATCGCCGCCTGGGCAGATGGGCGCGAGCCTGAAAACGCCAACCGCGTCCTCTCCCCCTTGAAGCGATCGAACCACGGCCGTGACGTCTACGTCTATTTCGACAATGATGTGAAGGTCCGCGCGCCGGCGGATGCACGCGCGCTGGCCGATCGGCTCGGCGTCGCGGTCCCCACCACGGAAGCGCTTCCAAAAAGAGATAAAACGCGGCCGCGACCTGGTTGTCGAAGAGGCTTGCCGGCATTGGCCGGCCCCGTAGCGCCCAAGGCGGTCAAACCCGCCCATGCCGGATTCTAGTGGCATCTGCGACAATTCCACATTGATCGCCACGGCCGTTTGGTTACGGTTGAACGTTCAACAGCAGGTCAGACGGATCAATCCGTCGATTCCGACGCTGCCTGTCCGAGCCTTACCTCAGCCTCGAGAAGCGCTGCAACGGCCTGGCGGATTCGCAGTCTTGCCGACACGAACGCCTTTGCCAGCCGTCGGCCCTCCACCGTATTCAGGAACGCCGCGATCATTTTTCTTTCTTCTTCCGAAACCGGCTCGCCCTCGTCCGTATCGGCCAGGCCTTCAAAGAAATAGGCAACGGGTGTCTCAAGGGCCATCGCTATTCCAAACAGCATGGACGCACTGACCCGATTGGCGCCGTATTCATATTTCTGCACCTGCTGAAATGTCAAACCGAGGCATTTGGCGACGGACTTCTGGGGCATTCCACGTTTTTTTCGCGCAAGCTGAATTTGCTGCCCAACATAAATATCCACGGGATGACGATCCGGTCCATCTGACGACGCAACATCGTGCCGTCTTCCGGAGGGAACGCTACTCATGCCGGAATCCGACCGACCCTATTCCTGGAGAAGAGAGGTCATCCGCGATGCGGTGCTCCGCCACAATCATGAAAGTTCTGGATTTGCCCACTCGCTTTGTCCTCAGCAGCGATCAAGACCTGTCAAAATTGAGCGAATTGCATATGAAATCAACGGCAGCTGGCGCTTTGTCCGAAACCGTACAAAACAATGGTGCCCGGTGCTGGCAATGCCACGGCACCTGCGCTGCGAGCATAGAGCGATCCAAAACCTAAATCGCCGGCACTAATTTCCAAAACACGCCCTCGTAGCGCTCCGGATAATATTTGAATTCGCACTCGAAGTGCCGACCATAACCCTCGGCATTGTCGAGAGCGATCTTGCTGACCGGGTTCATGCCGGTCCCAGGTGCAAACCAATCCTCAAGCAGATCTCCAATTTTTAACCTTGACGCCTACCGATCTTCTCCGTCTCCGCAGCGATTTGCTTTGAGACAGCTTTGTCGCGATAGCGGGCTCGACAACGTCCGGAGGCGTTGGATGGTCATGAAATGCGCCGATACGCACTTGCGCCGGAACCTTTGCGGCCCGCCAGCGATTGACTGCACATACGATAGCCGAAACGCCGCCGCCGATTTCAAGCGGCGGCCGTCGGTTTCACTCTTGGCGATTCCTCTGCGAACTGAAGAATCCTAATGCAGAAATTCAGGTGTGGCAGATGATCTATTTTACCAGCGACACTCACTTTGGCGATTCTCGCGTTCTGCGGATCGACAATCGCCCGTTTCCCGATATGACCGACCACGACGTCACCTTGATCCGCTACTGGAATGAGACCGTCGAGCCCGACGACGAGGTTTGGCACCTTGGCGATCTGATGTCGTCACGGGCAGGCGATCCCGATCAGCTGCTATCGATGCTCAACGGCAAGAAGCATCTGATTATCGGCAACAATGATCCGCCTGCGGTGACCGAGGCCCGAGGTTGGTCGAGCACACAACACTATTCCGAACTTACGATCGACGATCAGTTGTTGGTCCTCTGTCATTATCCGTTCAGGACCTGGAACAAGATGGGCAAGAAGGCGATCAACCTTCATGGCCACTCGCATGGCAAACTGGCACCATTCCCGCGACAATACGACGTCGGTGTCGATGTCCGTGGTCTGCGACCGGTCCGGCTTGCCGAGATCTTGGCCTCGCGCGGCAGAGCGGCGCCAACGGGCTAAGCATGCCCCGCAACGGCAATACCCAGTCACGCACGATCTGAAGGGTGACATTGCCAAGACGCGCTGCATCCGAGCGCGAGCCTCCGCCATAGATCAAGGCAAGCGCCAAAAGACGACGCGCCTGCGCCGCATGCTTGCTCCGGGCCAGACGACGAAGACCTTCCGCGTCAGAATCCGCCCGTAATGAAATCGCTGCTCCCATCGCAAACCTCCCGTTTGCAAGAGAGATTCTGATTCATCGTCATTTGGGAAGCTCAAGTGTCTAACTCAGCAAGAGGGCCGTATTAATCCTTGTCAGCTTGCCGGATTGCGCGCCGTGACGATCCACGCCGCGCCGTTGATCATCACCGACCGCTCGCCGGGGCATCCCGCGAAGGCGGCACGAACACCGCGGCCGAGGCGCGGGCGCGGATGTCGTCGGGCTGATCAGCGAGCGCGCGCGACAGCGGGCCGACCTCGAGTGTCATCTTCACCGCGTTGTCGAGCGCCGCGTCCCGCGTCTCCCCCTCGCCAAACGTGATGGAGGCATTGAACGGCGCGATAGCTACATCGGTGAAGCCAGCTGCCGATAGAATACGCTCCACGCGCCCCTGGTCGCCAAACGAGAACGGGCCGGGCGCTTCGGGACCGGGCGGCATCATCGGTGGGAGGATGCCTTTCATCGCGCCCATCGGCAAGCGCACCCAATCGTTCTCGACCATGCCGCGCCAGCAGACGAAAGCGACCCGCGCGCCCGGCTTGAGCGCACGGCGCATGTGAACAAATGCCGCTGTAGGATCGTCAAAGAACATCACTCCAAAGCGCGAGAACAGGATGTCGAACGCGCCCTCGGGCAGCTCGGCGCTGCTGGCGTCGGCCACCTGGAACAGGGCCGGCGTATCCTGCGGCGCTAGAGCGCGCGCTCTGCCGATCAAAGGTTCGGATATGCCACTCCAAGCACATGGCCCCCCGCGCCGACCCGGGCGGCGAGATCCAGACTAGACGCCCTGCGCCGCAGCCAACGTCGAGCACGCGTTCGCCCCTGGCGGGCGCGGCGGCTTCGATCGCAGCCTGGCCGAACACCGCCATCATGGCATCGAGCCGGGCATGGTAGGCGACCCAGCGCTCCCCGCTGTGGCCTTTCCAGTCGGCTACCTGATAAACATTTTTCTGCGTCATACCATATCCCTTTTCTGATCCGTTCTGACCAGGCTATCCGCCCCGGCGTTGTTGCCACCGTGCGCGGCGATGAACATGGCGACAGCCGACCGGCAATAGGATTCGATTTCGTTGTCGTCCTCTGCTCTCGCCTGATCGAAGCGTGCGATAATCAGGAGATCGGATCCTTTGATAAGCGCGGCAAACAAGCGGGCCGACCGGAGAGGATCGGGCACGTTCAGAGCCGCCTTCGCGTGCAACTGACGCAATAGGGCCTCGATTTGAGCGATGACATAGGCAGGGCCTGCTTCATAATGGAGCTTGCTTAATGAATTTTGATTCGTTTTGTCGGCCATGATCATGGCTTCGACACTGCGGACGTCCGGGCTCAACAGCGTGCGAAGCAGGTATGTTCCAACCGCCATGAGTTGATGTTCTGCCGAACCGCCGACGCTTTCAATAAGAGCCTGTGGTGCAAACTGTTGGCAGTGGGCTGCGATGGCTGCGCTGAACAGCGCCTCCTTGTTCGCGAAGTGCCGATAGATGCTGAGCTTGGATATCCTCGCTCGCTGGGCGACCTTGTCCAATGTCGTCGCTTGAAAACCCAATTCCACAAAGAGTTCGCATGCGGCGTCGACTATCGTTTGGCTAAGCGCCTCGTTGGCGGGGCGGCCGCGCCGGGCCTGGCTGTTTTGGGTCACGATAATTACAGTCCTTGACAGTATCCAAATGCTTGTATTACGATACCATATAGTATCTAAAATGTGCAAGCCAATGGGTGGGTTTTAACAATGTCCTCCAAATCAAGTTTCCCCAGGCCGCTCGGCGATATCGAATGCGGCATCGTCCGGCCGGTAAATACAGTGATCGGCGACAGTCTCGGCGATGCCGGAGCCCTGCTCGCTGCCCGTCTCGGGCGCGTATCGCTGGACGCTATTTCGCGCCAGACCAAACCCACTCCCCTCCATCCTCAACACGGAGCCCATCACCATGGATGACGTCATCATCATCGGCGGCAGCTTTGCCGGCCTCGCCGCCGCCCTGCAGCTCGGCCGTGCCCGCCGCAAGGTCACCGTTCTCGATACCGGCCTGCCGCGCAACCGCTTCGCCGGCCACTCGCATGGTCTGCTCGGCCACGATCACAAGCCACCGCTGGACATTCTGGCCGAGGCGCGGCAGCAGCTGGCGCGCTATCCCACGATCAGGCTGGTCAATGCCCGGGCCGACAGCATCTCCGGCGCCATCGACAATTTCTCCGTCCTCACTGGCGATGGCGAAAGCCTTGGCGCGCGCCGCCTGATCCTGAGCTATGGCGTTGTCGACCAGATGCCCAATGTTCCGGGGTTCGCCGAAAGCTGGGGCACATCCATTGTGCCCTGCCCCTATTGTGACGGCTTTGAAGTCGCCGGCCAGCATTGGGGTCTCGTCTGGTCCGGCCCGCAGTCGATGAATCAGGTCAGGCTGTTCCACGATTGGACCGACAGGTTGACGGTCTTCGCCGATGGTCACGATATTCCGCCCGATATCCGGGCCGATCTGGCTCGCCGCGACGTCCCTGTCGTCGATGGCCGGATCACTGGGATCGCCCGACGCGGGGCCCATAACGCCACCGTCAAGCTCGATACCGGCCCCGATGTCGCGGTCGACATCCTGTTCGCGCATCCGCGCAACAAGCCGTCCGCAAGCCTGCATGAATCACTGGGGCTCGCCACGGTCAAAACACCTCTCGGCATCATCCTCAAGGTCGACGAGCGCCGCGAAACCAGCATGCCCGGCATCTACGCCGCCGGCGACCTCGCCAACCCCATCACGCCGCCATCGGTCACCCTGGCATCGTCGCACGGCGCGATGGCGGGTATCTTCGCCCAGCAGTCGATGCTGGTTTGAGATGACACAGATGGAGTTCGAACTCGTCACTTTCGACCTGCCACACGGCACCTTTCACGCGTTGCAGGGTGGTGATCCCGATGGCCAACCAACGATCGTCTTGCACGGCTTCCCGGATCATCCGCCGACCGCCAAGCCGTTCCTTGCCGAGCTCGGCCGCCGTGGACGTCACGTCGTTGCACCCTAGCTTCGCGGTTACGCGCCGTGCCCGACCGCGGGGCCGTTCGACTTCGCATCCCTCACCAGCGACGTCCTCGCCCTGATCGACCGCTGGTCTTCGGGGCCACCCGTTGAGTTGATTTGGCCACGATTGGGGCGCCCTGATCACATATGATGCCCGCGTCACCGCGCCGCAGCGGATCGAATGCGGCGCACACGAGCGTCGCTTGCTCGATGGCGTGGGACAATTCGTGCCACGCGAAGCGCCGGGAGCCTTTGCCGACGCAATCCTGGCGATCTCCGGCCGACCGCGCTGATTGCGGGAACCTCCAGGTCTCGACAGGAGTTGAGACCATGTATGGAGGATGGGAATGCGCGATAACTGGATTCATCTTTGCATCGACATGCAGCGGGTGTTTGCGGAGGAGACCCCATGGCACGTTCCGTGGATGCGAAAAGTGTCGCCGCATATCGAAGAGCTGGCCAAGCGGCATAGCGATAGAACGATTTTCACGAGGTTCATGACGCCGTCGCGGCCGGAAGACGTGCGCGGCATGTGGCGGCCCTACTATGAAAAATGGTGGATGATGACCAGAGAGCGTCTCGACCCCGCTCTCCTTGATCTCGTGCCGTCGCTGAAGGCTCTCGCCCCCCCCGCGCGCATCTTCGACAAGAGGACCTACTCGCCATGGATAACCGGAGAACTGCACGGCGTGCTTTCGAAAGAAGCAGTCGATACCGTCGTGCTGAGCGGAGGAGAGACTGATATCTGCGTTTTGGCTGCCGCTCTTGGAGCTATCGATCTCGGCTATCGTGTCGTTGTTCTGAGGGATGCGGTCTGCAGCGCCGCCGACGAAACGCATGACGCTTCGCTCGAGCTTCTCAGCGATCGCTTTTCAGTGCAATTGGATCTCGTCACGACAGAGAAATTTCTAAGCAACCTCTAAGATTCCGCCGCCATGGATCGCTTCATCGCAGGGTCAAAGCGAGCCGGACCTGAATGGTCCGACAGCGCCTTCGATCCATCTTTGGAACACTGGCACTATCCCTCACTTTCACCGATTTACCGAGCATCTCGTCATTGCACCGGCGGTGTTCGCTCGAACGGGAACATTTTAGTTTCATCGAAGTTACAAGTCTGGTGTTGCCGGGCTTCAGAAGCGGCGGGAAGATTCCGTCCGAATATAAAGGGATCGAACAAAATGGACGACGTTCCGAGCAAGAAGGATCCGATCGTGTCGCCGACCGACAATGCGCCGCAGCGCGCCAAGAGACGACGCGCCGGCTACCTGTTGGTGCTGGGTCTCGTCATTGTCGCCTTGCTCGTGTTGATAGAATGGCTCGTCAACGGCACTATCATGTTTTCAAACAGCTGAGATGCTGACGGTCGATGGTTTTAAGGCTTGGTACGCCTGAGCTTACTTTCGCAAGGAGATTGGTCCTTCGCCTGCGATGCGCTCCAGCCCGAAAACCAAAAATTTCCAGAATCCGCCTGAAAACGGGAACTTTCATATTCGATTGCTGTTCGATGATTGTTCGAGGCGGCGACGAGGCGCGGCCAGGACGGGCGCGAGACGCATGAGCGGCCACTCCGCGCAATCGACGAACAAACACTATCGAAGTGGACGACACCTTCGATGCGAATTTCGACCTGAAGAAATCTCCTGCTGAACGGCAAGACCGACTGAAAGCGGGAAACACAGAAAATCAAGGAGGAATATCCATGGCAGACGGCTACGAAACTCGCAATGATCGCTACGGCCGAGGCATGGATCGGGATTATCGGCCTCGCGAGCGCGGTTCTCGGAACTGGGACCGGAACGGCGCCGATCGCGACAGTGGAAGCCCGCGCTTTTCGAATAATCAGGATCGTTATTTCGCAGGCGATCGAGACAATTGGACAACCGATGATCTCGGCTATTCGGATTACGGCTACTCCGATCGCACCGGGCGACGCACCTCCCGCGACAGTTCATTTGACGATCCGGAACGTGGATATGCACGTCAATATAATTTCGAACGTTCGCGCGGTGACCAGCCTCCGCAGCGCGATTTCATGGATCGCGCGGGTGACGAAGTTGCATCCTGGTTCGGCGATGACCAAGCCGCTCACCGCCGCGAAATGGACAAGTTCCGTGGCAAGGGCCCAAAGGGCTACAAGCGCACTGACGAACGGATCCTGGAAGACGTCAATGATCGACTGACGGATGCTCCGTTTCTTGACGCATCCGACATAGAGGTCTCGGTTACGGGCGGCGAAGTGACACTGGGCGGATTCGTTTTCAGCCGCCAGGACAAGCGGCGGGCCGAAGACATAGTCGATGACGTCTTTGGCGTTTCGCATGTACAAAACAATCTTCGGGTCAAGACCGGCGACGAGACTGTCGGCGGCCTCAATACCTGATGCGAATTCGCCAGCCAACGGCAAAACAGTTCGGCCTGAAAACTATCCCTGCCTCCCAAGTCAATCCGGGCGTCGCCGCAAGCCAGCGGCGGCGTTAAAGAGCGAAAGGCCTTGCGGCAACATACGATGGGAGATCGTGGGCAGTCCGCGTGACGAAGATACGATCTATGTCCAATTTTCCGGCCGCCAATCATGAGCAGCCACCCGATCGCTGATCGTTCACATGCCGGACTGATTTCAGCTTTCGGAAGGAAAAACGATGCAAGCCGTTCGTATCCACCGCTTCGGCGGTCCCGAAGTCTTGAAGGTCGAAACGATCGAGGAACCAATTCCGACTGGCAATGAAGTTGTCATCCGGGTCCTTGCCGCCAGCGTCAATCCCGCCGATGCGAAAATGCGCGAGGGCAAATATCCGGCAGTTACCGATAGTGAGCTTCCGTATGTGCTTGGACGCGATGTCTGCGGCGAGATTGCGAATATTGGAGACGAGGTCTCGAGCTTCCTGATGGGCGACGAGGTATTTGCTTTTCTTTCTCCAGAAAACGGAGGTTACGAGGAATTCGTCGTCGCGAAATCCAGTGAAATCACCATGAAGCCAAAATCTCTCGATCCTATCGATGCTGCCGCCGTACCTCTTGTCGGCATTACCGCGTGGCAGGGTCTGTTCGATCATGGCCGCCTACGGGCTGGCCAGCGCCTCATCATCCACGGTGGCGCCGGCGGCGTGGGACATTTCGCGATCCAGCTCGCCAAAGCAAGCGGAGCTTGGGTCGCAACCACGGTCTCGGGTGCCGACAAAGAGTTTGCAACAAGTCTGGGCGCCGATCAGGTCATTGATTACAAGACGGAACGGTTCGAAGACATCGTGGATCCGGTCGATGTGGTATATGATCTTATCGGCGGCGATACTCAGGACCGCAGCTTCCAAATCGTGAAATCGGGTGGTGCGTTGATTTCGACGCTTTCAGAGCCTGACGGCGATAGAGCGGCAAAGCAAAACATTCGCGTCGGCCGCTATACGGCACAACCAAACGGCGCTCAGTTGCAAAAGATCGCGGAGTTGATTGACGCTGGAAAAATCAAGGTGGTGGTCGACAGCACCTTTGACCTGACGCAGGCCGCGAAAGCGCAGGAAACACTGAAAAACAAACATGTGCGCGGCAAGATCGTTCTAAAAGTATTGGGTTAGTCATGCACCTAGGAAAGCGCCGGCCAGCCTCAGCACTCAGCAATCGCTGGCACGATCATGAAAAGCGCAGTGGAGGAAATATCGATGCCTAACAACTCCCCAGCAGTCCAGTCCATGCGAAAAGAGCAGAAAGAGCAGCGGAATCGCCTGCGAAGAGGCGACCTCGACACCGGACTTCAGGATAGCTTTCCGGCGTCCGATCCGGTTTCAGCCACCCACAGCGCGGTTCCGATCGGCCGGGCAGATGCCGAAGCGGCGGATCGTGTGAAACAGCAGCCGAATTTCGACGCTTTTAGCGAGGACCTACCGCCCGGCGATGATGCTCTGCCTTCTGCCAACGAAGATACCCCGTCAGCACAAGGCTCAAATTACAAAAAAATGCCAGCGATCGGGCAAGAGGCTTCCAGAACAACGGACTCGACGTCGGATCTTGCCTCGCCAATCCACGCTCCCGAGACGGGCGCGCGGAGCGTGGTTCACGACATCAAAGCCGGTATCCGGGCGCAACCTTTGACGGCGATAGCGGTCGCAGCGGCCATCGCCTATGTTTTCGGCGCGACGCGCTGAACCGTTCCCCTTCAACCCGGTCAGATTGTGAACGGCGGGAGCACAGGAATGGACGGGGACCAGCATGCCGGAGGCATCTCAAAATAGGTCGCGGCATTCTGCTTCACAAAGGTAGGTGATGATTTGCGCTCAATGCACTGTGGGAAGGTCCTTCGCGCGGATGTTCAACAGACTTACGAAGATGATGCCCTGCTCCAGTAGGAGCTCGCCTATTTTCAAGTTGCCTGTGCCAAGCTCGGACGAGCAGTCCCGAAGACTGCATGCGAAAAACCTGGAGTTGGCGGCAGCAAGCGCCTCGCCAGGCTCCTCTGCTTTTTCCGCGGCTATCTGCAGCGCGTTTGCAACAGCCGACCTCAGTTTCGAGCGTTCCCGGATTCATTTCGCCCAAGCTCTTCGTTATCACATGTATGACGTCTCGTTCGCGTACACAAACACCCGCGCTAACGAGCTTCACGGACCGCAGATATCTGGTGAAAATAAGTGGGTATGGACGGCATAGCGATCCTCGCCACATGAGCGTGGTAGCCGTTAAACTTTTGAGGAAGGCGGCCGGAAGCGAGGCGGCAGCCGAAAGGTTGCTGCCTCTGCATCTTCTTATTGGTTATTGGCAGCTTGCCGTCGCGGCCGGATTGGCGGCCTGATTCTGTTTCATGTTGGTGGTATTTTTCGAAGTGGACTGTCCATTGCAGTCACTGGCTTTGCCGCCATCTTTTGACGTGTCGCTGCGGCTACCACCATTATTGGAAGCACCGCTGACGCCGTTGTTGCTGGTGCCACCTTTATTGCTATTGGTGTTCGAACCGCTCGAGGAGTTGGAACCGGAGGACGAGCCGGAGCCGTTATCGTTGCCGCTCTGCTGGGCGACGGTTGCGGTTGCAAGACCAAGCGACAGCGAAAGCACGGAAACCGAGAGCATTTTTATAAACATAATCTTTCTCCTTGGGTATGATCAACCCAAACCCAACCGCAAAGCTTGGCGGAGGTTCCCGCATTGGACGAATGCAGGCGACGGATCCGACCTCCCAATCACTTGATGTCGATGACCAACGACAAGCTCATGGCGTCCAATCATCCGCCATCCGTCCTCGTTCCACATATGATGGGAGGGCAACGATGTTGAAAACATTGCCGCTGCCAGCGTCAGCCTATCGACCGGCGCCACCGTGCGCTGACATGCTCCTTGGCGCCTGAATGCGGGTTGCTATGCCATCATCAGCGCCGGATTCTATGGAAATGCCAAGGGAGCGACACTATGCGACGTCAACGGATCTCTTTTTATGATTTCATCGCCGGATTGAATGGGCGGCCGCGCGGCTGCCGAGCGGGCGACACGGCTTGCTTGCGGTGAAACCCACAATCCGGATCGGGAAAGTTTGATGGATGCCGCCACGGCGCTCGCTGCCATCAACGGTCGCTGAAGTAACTATGCGGCGGTAAGCCGCCAATTGTATTCAAGCCGCTCCATCAAAAGCCGCTCGGACGGATCGAATAGAAGGCTTGCAAAAGCATGGCGCGCAGAAGCGTTCAGGTGCGATGATGGCCGCCACTAGTACACCGCCATTGAGGTTGGAGCTTTGATCTTCAATAGATAAGGGGCAGGAAACATCTCGATTAAGCCGCTGGCGATCTCCTCGACGCCGGTCCTCCCATCGTTGAACAGCGCGATGGCGGCAACGCAAAGTCTTTCCGTATTGTAATGGCAAGCCCTCACGTCGAAATGGTGATACCAGCTTTGAACAGCCATCGAGAGAACCTTGAAATCCTGAGGATATATTGGTCTGCAGAGCATCATTGCGAACCTCCTCGGTGCCGGGCTTGGCGACCGTTGATCTGGCAATTCATGGTGTTTGGTGCGTGTGCAGCGAGAAATATATTCAAACTAGCTTCGAAAACAATTCGCCAAACCGCTCGGTGCGGTTGCGTACACATGGATACAGTCAAAACCTCAGATCAAGCCGATCGTCCGTATTCTTGCCTGGGATGCCAGCCCTTCAACACCGTTGTTGAGCGCCTCGCTCGGCTGACCGGGCAATACACTCCTCAACGTGACATGGACGTCTCCAACCCCGAAATCTCTCCAAATCGATCCAGTGTTCCGATACTCGTTACCCTTCAAACGGTCCTGGCATGCTGGCGAAATCCTCAAGACTTCGGAACCAATCGTCATCAAACGCTTTGTTCAAAAGGCGCGGAATCGAATGCTTGATGTTGGACAGGGACACACCTCGTCACGACGGAGCCGTGTAATAGGAGGCAGGCAAATGGCAAAATCGGACAATCCTGGCGGAAACGATGCGTCTAACATCCATAAGGGCGCGAAGGGTCAATATCGCAAGCTGCTCAAGAAGAGCCACAACAGCGGTCATCAGCGCCAAGCCGAAGGTGCTTACGGGATCGGATGACGCGACGGTGAACAAGAGACCGCCTGGCAAGAAGAATCGTCGACCAGCATCGTCTCAGGCGGAAAAACGTAGGCCTTTGGAAGGCGTGTTCGGAGGTTCATGTGTTCAATGGAATGGTTCTCGACAACATCGATATCGGGCCTGGCAGGCTGCGGGTTCGCCATGGGGGCAGCGGACCTCCGTTATTGCTGCTCCACGGACACCCTAGAACCCATATGACATGGGGCTACGTCGCAGATTTGCTCTCCCCACATTTTACCGTCGTATGTCCCGATCTGAGGGGCTTCGGCAAATCTTTCCAGCCATTGGACACGGATGATAGCCGTCATTCCTCAAAGCGCGCAAAAGCGCTGGACTGCGTCAAGCTGATGCGGATGTTGGGGCATCAAAGGTTCGGTGTCGCAGGACATGATCGGGGAAGCTACGTGGCATTTCGGCTCGCGATGGATTATCCGGAACTCGTCACGAAATTAGCCGTGATTGACAGTATTCCAATCGTTGAGCACCTCGAACGGTTGGATTGGCGTTTCGCGCGCGACTGGTATCATTGGTTCTTCTTCGCCCAACGGCACAAACCGGAACAGGCGATCAATGCTGATCCAGACGCTTGGTACGACGGGATCAAATCAGAGCTGATGAATCGGGAAGCCTATGAAGACCTCCTGGCGGCAATCCATGATCCCGCAGTCGTTCATGGAATGGTCGAGGATTACAGAGCGGGGCTGACCGTGGATCGGGACGATGAACTGCGGGATCGGGCGGAAGGCCGGCGGGTCGTCTGCCCCCTGCTTTGCCTATGGTCAACATATGACGATCTCGAGCGTCTCCTCGGCGACCCCATGGAAATCTGGAAAAATTGGGCAACCGAGGTAAGCGGGCATCGTATCGCGAGCGGACATCATGTTGCGGAAGAAAACCCTACTGATCTTGCACGATCACTCCACCGTTTTTTTAGCGATTGCTAAGCCCCAGGTTGCATGTGGTCGAGGTGGCTGTTCGGCGCGCGACGCAATCTGGAACTTAGAAAGCCTTCCAGGGTTTGGTTCTTTGCGATGACTTCATCGCAGCCTTCACTATACGAATGGAGAAACCAGTGACCCTTTCAGGGAAGAAGATCGCGATTCTGATCGCGCCGCGCGGCACCGAGGAGCCGGAATTCAGAAAACCGAAAGAAGCCGTCGAGGCGGCGGGAGCCGCAGTGACAGTTGTCGGCCTCGAAATGGGCGAAGCCAAGACCAACAACCACGACCTTGACCCCGGTGGCAGCTATTGGGTCGACAAGGCCATAAAGGAGGTTTCAGCGAACGATTTCGACGGCCTCATCATCCCAGGTGGCTGTGTCGGCGCTGACAAGCTGCGCGCTAATCCGGCCACAGTCGCCTTCGTTCGTTCCTTCTTCGAGCAGGCCAAGCCGGTTGGCGTCATCTGCCATGGGCCATGGCTGCTCGTGGAGGCCGACGTCCTGAAAGGACGCACGGTCACATCCTATCCGACGGTCAAGACGGATATCATCAACGCCGGTGGGTCGTGGATCGATAAGGAGGTGGTCGTCGACAAGGGATTGGTCACCAGCCGCAATCCGAACGATCTGCCCGGCTTCTGCGCCAAGATCGTCGAGGAGTTCGAGGAAGGCAAACATCCGCAGCAGGCGCGCACTGCCTGATCGATTTGCTGCGAGGCCCGGCGCCCTTCAGGACGTTCCTAACGACGCAACTTGTCGCCGGGCGGCACGTCGCCCGGACCAGGTCGCTGCGAGGGAATAGCTCCATGAACGCCTATGTCGTCACGCTGTTCATTTTCGGCGCGGTCGTGCTTCTGACGACATGGCTGCCCCTTGTGTTGCGGAGGATGCCTCTCTCGCTTCCAATCTGCTGTATCGTCATCGGCGTCGTGCTCTCGCTGTCACCGTTCACGCCTCTTCCGCAGAGGAACCCGCTTCAGAACATCGGTTTGGCCGAGCATCTGACGGAGCTGGTCGTTATCGTTGCACTGATGGGCGCCGGATTGAAAATCGATCGTCCGCTCGGATGGAGGCGGTGGATGATCACTTGGCGGCTGCTTGTGTTTGCGATGCCTGTTTCCATTGCCGCCATCGCGGCGCTCGGCTGGGGGCTTCTTGGCCTTGGACCGGCGTCGGCTCTCCTTCTCGGCGCTACCCTTGCTCCCACCGATCCTGTCCTAGCCGCGGATATCCAGGTCGGCCCGCCACAGACAGGAGAAGAAGACGATATCAGGTTCGCTCTCACCTCCGAAGCGGGGCTGAACGACGGCCTGAGCTTCCCCTTTGTCATGGCAGCGATTGCGATTGCGGGCAATAGCGATTTCACCACGAACTGGATCGGACATTGGCTTGCGGTCGACGTTCTGTGGAAGCTGACTTCCGGCACGGCGATGGGTTGGCTCGTTGGCCGGGTTCTCGGTTATCTGACCTTCAAGGTCCCAAAGTCGGGTCGCATTGCCAAAACCGGCGACGGCCTAGCCGCTCTCGGCTTTACCTGTCTCTCTTATGGTGCGACTGAACTCGTCGGCGGCTATGGCTTCGTAGCGGTATTTGTGACCGCGCTCACCCTGCGCGGCACGGAAAGGGACAGCAGCTTTCACGGTGAGCTGCATGATTTCGGTGAGCAGATCGAGCGCCTGCTGATGATGGTTCTGCTGGTGTGCTTCGGATCCGTTCTTGCCGAAGGCTCGCTGCTTTCCCATGTAGACTGGCGGAGCATCATCGTTGCTGTCGTTACGCTTGCCGTTATCCGGCCGCTCGCTGGCTGGATCAGCCTCATTGGCTGCCGACAGGCTCGCGCTGAGAAGCTGATCATCGCGGTCTTCGGAATCCGTGGTCTCGGATCGATCTATTATCTTGCCTTTGCGACCGGAAAGGCAAAGTTCGATCGAATTGAAACCCTATGGGCGACGGTCTTCATGATTATTCTGATTTCCGTCTTCATTCATGGGGTTGCGGTCACACCAGTCATGCGCTGGATCGACTGCGCACGTGACGTCGACAGCATGCGATCGAAGAAGCAGACTCTGCAACGTGCGGAGAGGGAAATGTGAGCCCAACGTTGCAAATCCCCATATCATCCGACTGTCGCGGGCTGCGCCTGGCATCGAGCGGCCGAAATTGGTGGAACTGATGGCAATTGTTTGGATCACCTTCGCCGACCTTTACATCATTTCCTCCAGCTCCTGGTAGCCGTGTTTCAAAAGCAAGATCTGCGGGAGCCATGCGGATCGGACTCCAGGCATCGCCGCGTCGGAGGCGAGGCCGTCGCCGATGTGCTAGTTAACAGCGACGCGCGCTGACGGGGCCGAATCAATGGCCGGTTTTTGCTTGGATGAGGTCACCATGGCAGGCATACCAGCTTCGAGACAGGCTGCGATGAATGCATCGCGTCCGATTGAAGCGGGGACGGTCCCCGTGAGAGTGCCGAGGCAGGTTTCCATTGCTCGTCTATGGCGCTCTCCGCGACGCAGGGGCCATTCATTTTCGAGAAAATCCAAGGCCTCGTAGGCGCCTCTGAAAGTGCGCTCCAAACCGCATTGCAGCCGGATTCTCACCGGCAGGGTCCATAGAACATCGTTCAGCGGCATGTTTTCCTCCTTTCAAGCCACCAATGGTACCGTCAAATGATATTGTAAACAGTCACCGGTCGTTCAAGCCCGGAGGCCATCGAGTACCTTGAAAAGTGTTCCCGGCCTTGTGGCAAGCGGAGGGAACCAGCGTCACGCGGCCATTAGCGCTGGATATCATGCTATGACGAAACAGCGTTAGGGTTTAGACAGAGCTATGGCTTCTCGGCTCCAATGGTCAAAAACGCACTAACCGAGAAGCGCCCGCATCATTGGTTTAGTCTCGTGATCCTAGTTCAACGGTGGGACGAAATTGTCGACAAGAGCTATCCAGCAGAACGTAAAGAACATCTTGTTGCGGCGACTTCCGGAGGAAACTTTCGACTATGTGGCCCGACATTTGAAATTAGTTGATCTTCCGGTGAGACGCCCGCTTGTGCGATCGCGAGAGCCGATCGAGCATGTTTGTTTTCTCGAAAGCGGGATCGCTTCGATGGTGGCGGAAAGCGTGGACGGCAGGAGTGTGGAAATTCGTCACATCGGCTTTGAGGGCGTCGCCGGATATCCGGTGATCCTTGGTGTGGACCAAACTCCGAATAAGACGTTTATGCAGGTGCCAGGCAGAGGCTTTCAGATTAGCACCGAGGATTTTCTTCCGATCCTCGACCATCAGGAGACCCGTATCTTGATGTTGAACTATGTACACACCTGCGAAATGCAGCTTGCTCACACCGCGTTGGCAGCGGCGAAATTCACCATGCATCAGCGTTTGGCGCGTTGGCTGTTAATGTGTCACGACCGCATAGAGGGAAACAGTCTTCCATTGACCCACGAATTCTTGGGATTGATGTTGGGCGTCAGGCGGTCTGGGGTTACCAATGAGCTGCATATTCTGGAGGGTATGCACGCTATCAAATCGACACGTGGCAACATTCGAATTCTGAACCGAGACTTGCTGGTTGAGATTGCGGGCGGCTCCTACGGCATCCCGGAAGAGGAATACCAACGGCTGATCGGAGGCCGGCAAATTCCAGATCGCCAAGCGCCGCATCGGTTGACCAATCGGACGGGAACGGAATAGCGGCTCGTGCGCAGGCCCTCATGCGGTTGAGACGGCGTTTCTAGAGCGTTTCCGCATTTTTCTGAATCGGGCCGGATTCCCGAATCGACTTTGTTCTGATTCAATGATGCTGGCTGGGTGGAGGCCAGCATCTCATGACGGCACCTTTATCGAATGATCTTCGTGAGCGTGTTGTTGCCGCCGTGTTGAGCGGCGAGAGCAGCCGTGCAGTGGCGGCTCGTTTCGAGGTCGCCGTCTCTTCGGTGGTGAAGTGGTCCCAGCGTTATCGCGCGACCGGATCGGTTCGTCCGGGCAAGATGGGGGGCCATCGCAAACGCATTCTGGAGCCACATCGTCGTTTCATTGCTGAGCGGCTTGATCAGAACCCGCATCTGACGCTGCATGGCCTGAAGGCCGAACTGGCATCGCGAGGCATTACCGTCTCTCACAATACGATTTGGGAGTTCATCCGCAGCGAAGGGCTGCGCTTCAAAAAAAACGCTGTTCGCCCTTGAACAGGCTCGTGCCGACGTTGCTCGCAGAAGAGAGCGGTGGAAGACCTTGCAACATCATCTCGATCCTGAACGGCTGGTCTTCATTGATGGTGAGGCGGATAAGCAATCGATCCAGTGAATCGATTGCCCGCCGAACAGGATCAAGACCAACATGACACCCATCAGGGGCTGGGGACTAAAGGGCAAGCGTCTGCGGGCGTTTACGCCGCACGGCCACTGGCGCACGCTGACATTCCTGGGTGCGTTGAGGAGCGATCGGCTGGCAGCGCCTTGTGTCTTCGACGGGCCGATTAACGGCCAGTGCTTTCGCGCCTATGTCGAGCAGCAGTTGGTTCCTATCCTCAAGCCAGGCGATATCGTCATCATGGACAATCTCGGCAGCCACAAGTCGGCGGCCATCCGGCAGACAATCAAAGCAGCCGGAGCACGGCTCTGGTTCCTGCCGCCCTATTCGCCGGACCTCAATCCAATCGAGCAGGCCTTTTCGAAGATCAAGCATTGGATGCGCCAGGCACAAAAGCGGACCATCGACGACACCTGGCGTCATATCGGCAGCCTGGTCGAAACAATCCAACCCGACGAATGCTCAAACTATATCACAAACGCTGGCTATGCTTCCGTCAAAACATGAAATGCTCTAAGCGATGAGAGCAATCTTAAAAGTCTATCCGGTGGCATGGGTTTTGCGACGAAGGACACGCCTTTGGCAAGATGCGCTCCCGTCGTGCGAATAAGACCCGATACCACGGTCGCTTTCCTTTCCGGCCACAACGATAAGACCCTGTTTGCAAGACCGAGGCCATTCATTGATCCTGGCATGTTGATGTCCGTGTAAAGGGTATCAATCTTGTTATTCTTGAGCAGCACCAAAGCCTCATCCGCGTTGGGCTGACACCGGGCTTGCCAGTAGGACCCATAATTTATGCAGCGGTGAAAGGTCAGCACGCCCACCTTATCGCGGCCGCGATTGCCCGAAGCGACACCTGCATCGAGATGGTTTGGCGAATGCCGGCGAGGAGAAAAATGGATCAAGTCGGACATATTCTCTCACGATTCCAAAGGCGGGATTTCTGATCGCCAGAGCTGAATGGTCGAGCATCGGCGGTGCCCACCGAGGCTCCTCATATCTCCGCGAGCCGGCATCAAACCGAAGGTCCGGTCAATTGTTCCCCGCGTAGGGCGCTTCGCACTACATACCGCTGATGACGTCATCAGTTGCAGGCGCTCAAAGGAACATCAAGCTATCCGGTCAACGAACTTGCTGAAGCGGCTGGTATCGCCATCCTTGGTTTTGTCCTGATAAAGGAAGGCAAGCCTGTTCTGATCGAAAATCTTGAAGAATTCGTCCCAGCTGACTTCTTCGAAACCTTCCTCCTTTTCGCCGAAGTCGATGCGAAGCACACCACCTTTTCCCTTTGTGCGGACTACGGATGGTCGGCCGTCTCGCGCTTCCGCCCATTTCTGGATCGTCTTATGGTCGGTCGTTGTTTCAGAACTGCTCATTATTTCCTCCATGGTCTTTCCGCCGCTCCAGCATTGCCATAGCTCACAGCAGCGGCTGGTTTTTCTTCCAGTCACGATAGGGTGCGAGGACCTGCCCCGGAAAGCGTCGTTCGATTTCCTCCTCAACCAACACGATCCTTGACAGGATTTCATCCCGCTCGGCTTCTTCAGCGTCTTCGCTGATCGTTTCCAAGACGTTCATCGCTCCAAAGACGTCGTCATCCGTCATCGCCTCAAGCAAGGAGGCGGCATTTCCGGCTGGTTCTCTCAAAAGATCACTCTGTGGCATCTGCTTCTCCGGAATTATCGCAACGAAACTTCATTCATCGGTGGATGTTCCTGGGCAGAGGGAACAAGAAGGACCGTCAGATGTTCGAGCTTCGACAAAAGGAGGTCATTATGCGAACGCTTATCTATACATCAATCATCCTTGCGACAGCAGGTTCTGCCGCTTTTGCTCAGTCCGCCGCCGAGAAAACCGGTGTGAACTCGGTGATCGGCGTTGCGCCCAAGACCGAAGATTTCGTTTTAGAGGCTGCTAGCAGCGACATGTTCGAAATCGAGTCCAGCAAGCTCGCGCTCCAGCGTTCGGACGACAAGACGAAGGCATTTGCCCAGCAGATGCTGACCGACCATCAAAAGACCTCGGATGAACTGAAAGGACTGATCAGCGCAGGCAAGGTGAAGGCGACAATCCCGGCGGCCATGTCGTCTGCTCATCAGAGCAAGCTGGACGATCTGAAAAAGCTTCAGGGTGACGACTTCACCAAACAGTACCATTCAGATCAGCAGAACGCTCATGAAGACGCTGTCGACCTGTTCAAGCGTTATGGTGACGAAGGGGAGAATGCCGATCTGAAGGCTTGGGCCGCAAAGACCCGCCCCGCCCTGGAGCATCATCTCCAGATGGCCACCGATTTGAATAAGTGATTAGGAGCGGCCCACCAATGGGCCGCTCCTACCAATTCGACAGACCTCGACGTGCGTTTCCCGCCGGCGGAAAAAAGTTGGCAAAGGCTGGTTGGTGGTAGAAGAAAGTTTCGTGCAAGGCGCACCCGTGCTGCGATTGGCAGTCGCTGGAGAAGCGATCAAGGCTCGCCCCGTTCACCCCACCCGCCTGGAGGCCTCCTCTCGAGCGCCGTGTCGAAGTTCGAACTTAAATCGTAGGGACCAGGCTCCCGCCGGAGCGCCTTAAGCTTGGAAACGATCCATTCAATGAACGCTCGGCGTTTTCATCACGGTCGCGAACTCCTCCGCGACCAATTCGCTGATGGCGATCAGGATCTCTTCGCGCGAGAAGCCTGTCTGCAGCGTACTCCGGATCAGATCCTGTAGCTCCGGTTCCATCAGATCGCGGCAATCCTCCAGGCGCTCTTCGGAGATCGTTATGCTGGTGAGTTCTTCCATCTGTTCATCCTTTCCAGGGAAAGTCGCCGCCGGCGACGCCGGGCGTACGCGGCATTCTAGGTTCTATCGAGCAGAGGTCTTTCGTTTGGGCGCAGCGATCAATCCTTCGCGCTGAAGCTTCTTGTGTGCGGCCTTACGGTGGCGGCTGATGGCCTGCGCCTTTTCCCGAACACGGCGTTCGGACGGCTTTTCGTAGGCGCGCCGTTCCTTCATTTCCCGAAATAGTCCTTCGCGCTGCATCTTCTTCTTCAGGACCCTAAGGGCTTGGTCGACATTGTTGTCTCTGACGAGTACCTGCATCGTCTTCTCCTTATTTGTTGTTTCTGTTGTTGAGGGCCCTACCGTTCAGCCGAGCTGATCGAGGATTGGTTCCTGCAGCTCACGACGTGTCAGGAGGCAGGGATAAGACTTCCAGTTCTGGTCGGCCGGGCTGCGGCCTCATCGCGCTCACGCGGTTTCACAGCCGCGGGCGCGGCAGTGGTGTTTGTCTTGTTCAAAGGGTTTACTTCGCGGCCAATCGGCAAGCGTCATCAGTTCTGGTTGGATTTGCCCGTGACGAAACATCCGGAGGGCAGTCGCTTGCCGTCCACGGCAACGCGGCGGATGATTCCCAAGGGGGTGTCTGGCAGATTCTTGATATGGGCACTCGCGAACAAAATTACAATCTCTCCCGGCGTCTGCCTCCGCGCAAAAGGCGAAGGGGGCTTGAACCTCGGGTGCAGTTCATTCGACTTGGAAGAGAAAATCGCAAGTTTAGTGTTCGTTCGCACTTTCGGCCCAGTTCTTCGCCGTTCCCGGTGCTGCCATCTTGGCATGTTGAGAGGCGAGGTCTGTGACGAGCGCGTCGACATTCGCGCACATGCGACCGAATTCAGCAGCGGCAGGTAATGCTGCACAGGCGTCTGGGCCATGCGAAAGGTCAGGCCGCGGTTGATCGCCGAACCCATCGGGATCTTGTCGAGGAAGCCGCCATAAACACCGACGATGGAAACGGTTCCGAAGTTGCGGCAGCAGTGGATCGCCTGGCGAAGGACATGCGGCCGGTCAGTGCCCATGAAGGTCGCGACCTTGATGCGGTCCAATCTGGAATTCCAGCTTGCCGAGGGGTCGGCCTCGGTGCCGACGGCGTCGATGCAGGCATCCGCCCCGCGTCCATCGGTCAGCTCCATTATCCTGTCGTAAATATCCTCGTCCATGAAATCGAGCGTCCGCGCCCCTGACTTCTCGGCAAGCATCAGGCGCTCCGGCACTGTATCGACGGCAATCACACGCTCGGCGCGGAGAATGAACGCCGACTTGATTGCCATCTGCCCAACCGGGCCGCAACCCCAGATGGCAATGGTGTCGCCGGGCTGGATGTTGCAAAAATCTGCCGCCATTTAACCGGTCGGGAAGATGTCAGAGAGAAAGAGCACCTGTTCGTCGGTCAGTCCCTCCGGGATCTTGATCGGTCCGACGTCGGCATAAGGAACACGCAGATATTCCGCTTGTCCGCCGCTGTAGCCGCCGAGAAGATGCGTATAGCCAAACAGACCGGCGGGAGAACTGCCCCACAGTTTCTTCGCTTTCGATGGATCAGGATTGCTGCGGTTGCAGCCCGAGAAGAAACCCCGCTTGCAAAAGAAGCATTCGCCGCATGAGATGGTGAAGGGCACGACGACGCGATCGCCGACCTTGAGCTTTTGTTGTCCTTGCCGACCTCGACGACCTCGCCCATGGTCTCGTGGCCCACGATATCGCCGCTATGCATTCCGGGCATAATGCCGTTATACAAATGCAGGTCGGAACCACAGATGGCACACGCAGTCACCTTGATGATCGCGTCGCGGCCTTCTTGGATCTGCGGATCGGGAACGCTTTCACACCGGATATCGAGCTTGCCGTGCCAGGTCAGTGGCTTCATATCCTCTGTCTCCGTTGATGTATCGCGCCGCGCTGAAACTGCCGCGCGCGACAAACCAAAACCGTACTGCACGGAAGTTGTTCCCTTGAAAAAAGCGGCCTGATCTTCCCTCGCGCCGTCGACGATCCGTTCCGCTTTTGAAGCGCAACATCCGTGGGTGCCTATCTGGGTCTCATGCCGCGACGCAAGCAATCGGGCTCATGGACATGCGTACGCATGCGCAAACAACTACGATATCATGAATCGGTGGGGCCGAGTTCATGTGGGTTGAAGCTATTCGATTGGTTCAACAATGTTGCGATTGCCGTAACCAGCTGCGCGGGAACAAACGGTTTTTCGATCAATATACTTCCAGGCACTCCGTTGGCGGCCCATTCCGCGGCGCTTTCGGCGGTGGTATAAACGATCGGCATGGCCGGTAATAACGCCCGCGCCCGATGGCCGATATCCCAGCCGCTTGGGCCACTTCCCAGCCGAACGTCAGTCACAACAACGCTGAAGCGGCTTGCATCGTGCTCCAGTTCTCTCATTCCCTGATGGCCATCCGCGGAAGCGATGACATGGAAGCCTTGTTCCGTCAGCGTATCCTCGTTTGCGATACGCATCAAAGGTTCGTCCTCGACCAACAATAGGAGCAACTGCTCGGACGATGGCTCTGTCATCTTGTTCCCTCCAGAAGTTCCGACAGAAAATCCATAGGAACGAATTTCAACGCTTTCATGACGCAGTCGTTCTGCTGCCCCTGGAATCGCTTAGGCAATGTAGATCTCCATGCATCTCCGCAAATGCGGTTCTCGTTTACGGCGGGAACAACCGCCCCGGAGGGTAGTTCGGGGTGGACGAGAGAGGAGACGCTGATGGATGTTTCGCGAGCATATTCGAGCCACTTGCGCGCGCGATCAGCTCGCAGCGCCTCGTCTACGGGCTGCTGCGCTGCGGGCCGCGAATCCATTCATTCTCGTTGCATCAACATGATACCGTTACCGCGCCATGACTGTCGCATCGACGTGCCGTCGGATGCCGATAGGCGCAAGTGCCTCATAGCCGGATGTCAAAATCCAAGCCGATGGACGCGGGTTCACGCGCAGAAATCAACGTGCCTGACCGCAGTCAGGGATGGCGCGCGCCTTTCAAGAAAAATGGATACTGCATCTCGTTCTCGGCACGGTCGCGACTGAAAATTTTCCGCGTACCTGGCGCGCGAGTCCTTGAACCAACTTCAGTCCGGACGAGCGGTGTCGAACAGTTTCCCAATCGAAACCGGGACCATCGTCCTCAACATAAAGGCAGATTTTGTCACCAACGGTTATGAGCCCTGCATGAATGGCTCGCTGCTGCTCGCTAACCCCATACTTCACGGCGTTGGTGAGCAGCTCGCTGAGTATAAGAGCTAGAGGCATCGCCATATCGTTTTCCAATGACACGGTGTTGTCTATCTCGTAGCCGACTTTGATGGCTGTCGGGAATGTATGACGGAGGGCCTCACTGACTGCTCTTACCAGCTCTCCAGCTGCGAAATGCGTCGCATTCGTCGTGCGATAAAGGACCTGCTGCGCGGCAGCCATGGCAGCAATCCGCTCGCTGGCATCCCGGAGAATTTGGCGGGCTTCAGCGTTGTCGGTCTTCCGGCTCGCCAAGCTTACCAATGACTGCAGCATCTGCATATTATTCTTAACGCGATGGTTCAGCTCGCTGAACAGCAAATGCAGCTGTGTCTCAGCCTCTTTTCGCTCGCTGACATCAACGAGCATGTTGATACCGCCGATAACAGCGCCAGACTCATCGTGCAAAGGCGTGGGATAGGGAATAAATGGTACACGCGTTCCATCGGGCCTTTCAGCGACCGCTTCCACGCCGCGTACAGCACGGTTCTCCTTAAGCGCTATCGCCATTGGGCATTGATCATGGGATAGAGGCGTACCGTCAGGCCAATATAGTTTCCAGCTGACACACCATTCATCCGCGCCAATTTGAGGCCGCCGACCTGAAAGTTCAGCCGCCGCTTCGTTGAAATAGGTGATCTTGCCTTCTGCATCCGTTGTGTAGATCGCCGCGGGTATCGCCGCGAGCAGGTCCTTCATATGCTGTTCGCTGGCTCTCAGTTTAGTCTCCGCAGCCCTGCGGTCCGAAATATCCCGCGCGATTTTCGAGGCGCCGATAATCCGGCCACGATCATCCAGAATTGGCGAAATCGTCAATGAAATATCGACAAAGCTACCGTCTTTTCTCCGGCGCACGGTCTCGAAATGGTCAACCCGTTCGCCAAGACGAATCCGCCCTAGGATGAGCGGTTCCTCGTCCAGGCGATCCGGCGGAATGATCATCGTAATCGGCTTTCCTATAATCTCTTCGGCCCTGTAACCAAACAGGCGTTCGGCACTTTCGTTCCACGACGTGATGATGCCGTCGAGATCCTTGCTGACAATTGCGTCGTGAGAGGATTCCACAATGGCAACGAGCTGATTTGCTGCGCGCTCGGCGCGTTCACGGGCAACTTCGATCCGAACGCGCTCCACCGCAAATCCGAGCTGTCGGGCGACAGTTAGTGCCAACTGAATCTCTGAATCCATGAAAGGATGAGGACTGCGGTGGTAAAGCATGACCTTACCCAGAAGGCGGTCTTTCGAGACAATCGGAATGAAAGCAAGCGCGCCTATTCCTTCACTGCGTATTGTATCTTTCAGTGGCTCCGTGAGATCTGCTTTGTCGATATCTTCAATCGTGATTGGTTTGGGAGCGGGAGTGTCCTTAGACCAGGGACCGTGACTCTCGACGGCCGATTGATACCGTTGCGATAGACCGCGTGATGCAACAAATGTCAGCGCTCCCGTGTCGTTGAACAGCAAGATGGCGGCACGGTGGAAATGAAGCGCCCGTTCAATCGTATCCAGTGCAAGATGAAAGATTTCGGTAAGACTTCCCATACGTTGGAGGCCATCCGTAAACTCATACAGGGCCGCTTGTTCTTCGACATGCCGTACAAGGGCTGCTTCCGCGACCTTGCGTGCAGTGATATCTTGTTGAACGCGCACCGCATATAGGAACTGGCCCGATGAATCCTTTATAGTTTCGGAGTTGACGGCGATCCATATCTTGGTGCCATCTTTACGCACGAAACGCTTCTCAACACCGTAGCGATCAATGTAGCCACGGATTTGACGTTCGAATTCTCGCATGTCCTCCTCTGCGTTATCAGCCAAGGCTGGATCAAAGATCGACCGTCCGACGAGTTCGTCAATCGGGTAGCCTAGCAAATCCGCAAGGCGGCCGTTTACCCGCTGGAGCTTGCCATCCGCGCTTACCTCGGCGATGCCGATCGCAGCATGGCCATAAATCGCAGCGAGGCGTTGAGCCTGCTCCTGGCCCCTCTCCTCAACGTCGATGCGCTCGCTGATGTCGTGGAAGCAATTGACGGCACCGACAATCTGGCCATCGTCATCTTCGACCGGCTCTATGTGAACCATCGCCCATATCGCGGAACCATCCGGCCGCTCGACTTTCGCGACATCGCCGCGCATTGGAATGCCGGTGCGCAACACAGTGGCCATGGGCGTTTCTTCGCGCGCAATCTGCCGGCCATTGAAATACAACCTGAATGAGCCGCAATAGCGTTCGCTATCGGAACCGATGTCTGGTGTGCGACCCCAAAGCAGCGTGGCCTTCTGGTTGAACCAGAGAATGCGACCTTGCGAATCACATGCGCAGATCGCCAAAGGCAATTTTTCGATGATATCTGGCGCTTGACCGCCCGACAGAATTTCTTGATATCCCGAACGTAGATTTGTAGCCAATAAACCATCACGAACCATGAGCCCATCCCGCTTTGAGCATGCCGAAAACCACGGCAGCGCAAATAACGTCTCCGGACGATGAATGTTCCGGCGTGTTTCCTTTTGCCTGGTCCTCGTCGGCTGCTCCAGTCAGCCCTCGATATGTTCAGGGACAGAAGGCCTCGCGTGGACCGTCGATGGCATCGGCCTTACTGGGAAATCAACACATCGGCCTCGTCACAGGCGGCAATGAACATGCCGCGGACCTGTTCTGCTGTGACGTGACCTTCGAAGCATCGGAAGCAGACCTGTAAAGCGCGCTCGTAGGCTCTCCCACGGGAGCCAGGCCAATCTTGAGATAAGCAATCCGTTGCCTCAGCAGCGTTCCTGATGACTTGAGTGCCGCCAGCGAGGCGAACGACGACCGGATTTCTCCATGCGGTTTGATACATTCCAAATCTCGGTTAGGGCGGTGGGATGTCCGGAGGGAAGACCATCAGGGAGCAATGTCATGTCCTCGCTTCACAACGAACTCGAACAAAGAAGCATCTACTTTGTTCCCGACCATCGACCGATCAAGAGCCATTGCGCTGCTTTGACGCTGGCATGCCGGAGGCGATGTGCTGCGAAAGGCGCCAAATCGGCGTATGACATTGTCAGCCGGCCTTGCGGTCCCGCCAATGGTCAGGAGCAATCTTGCCCTTGGCGAATTCGCAATACAGCGCTGCATACAGGCGAGCACTACGCCCCCAGGAAAAATCCGCTTTCATTGCCTGTAGTTGAAGCCGCCGAAACAGCCTCTGATCCCTGAAAGCAGTGGCCGCTCGTTCGATGGCATGACCGAGCTCATGGGCATTTGGGGGAAAAAACTGAAATCCTGTCGCAGCATCCGCAGCCGTTGCCGCATCATTTGCATCGATGGTGGTTTCAGCAAGCCCCCCCGTCCGCGTGACAATCGGGACCGAACCATAGCGTAGAGCATAAAGCTGCGTTAATCCGCAGGGCTCAAACCGAGAAGGCTGAATGACGAAGTCACTCCCCGCATGGCTAAGATGTGCAATCGCCTCATCATAGCCGATGTGGACTGAAAGCGTCTGCGGAAAAGCCGCAGCAGTGTCACAGAGCATCTCCTCAATGTGCCCATCTCCCTGCCCGCAGACGACAAGTTTACCCTGGCTTTCGGCGATGAAGGGAATAATCTGTGGTAGAAGATCGGCGCCTTTCTGCCAAGTGAGCCGGCTAACGACCGAAAAGATCGGGCCGTCGTCATCCGTCAGGCCGAAGAAATTCAGGAGGTGCTCGCGGTTGAGACGCCGCTGCGCAATTGTTCCGGGTTCGAAGTTGGCCGCAATATAGGGATCGGTCGCAGGATCCCAGATCTCATCGTCGATGCCGTTGACGATTCCGCGCAGTATCCGCCGGCGGCTTCTGAGAATTCCCTCCATCCCCATGCCAAGGTCTTCGGAGAGGATCTCCCGTGCATAGGTCGGGCTCACGGTCGTTAAGGCATTCGCGGTGGCGATGCCGCCCTTGAGAAAGCTGATGTCCCCGTAATATTCCAGGCAGTCGATCGAGTAGACATCGGCGGGCAAACCGAGAGGAGCAAGCCGTTCCGCGGGAAATTGACCCTGGAACGCCAGATTATGGACCGTCAGGACGGTTGGAATCTCGCTTCGCTTGACATGGCGGAGGTAGACGGAGGTCAATGCCGTTGGCCAGTCATGGGTATGAACGAGATCGGGCAGCCAATCTTCCATCAGCCCCGTGGCTATTTCCGCCCCCGCAAGCGAAAGAGCCGCGAAACGCCGATCATTGTCTGTGTGATCCTTGCCGTGCTGGTCCAGATAGGGACCGCCTGGGCGCTCGTAAAGGGTTGGCGCATGCAGCACTAGGACATCGAGATCGCCGATATGAGCCGCCAATAGATTTGCCTGCTCGCCGAGCAGTTCAAACGTTGCGATCTTGCGCGCCGTCTGCACCCTTTCCAGGATCGTTGGATAGCCCGGAACGAGTGTGCGCGTGCTGATACCGTATGATCGCAGCGCTTTCGGCAGAGAACCAGTAACATCGGCCAGCCCCCCTGTCTTGATCAGCGGAAATACTTCCGAGGCGACCGACAATATCTGCATATTTCCTCCTACAGGGCCGCTCCACATGCATCATGCGGCGACCGCTTTCTCCTCCAGGTCGAAATGGCTTACAGCAGCAAAACCCCCTATCGCGCCGAGACCTGAGCCTCGCCGTTGCCACGAACCTGCTGTGAGATTAACCGCTCACCTTCGGCGTAATGACTGAAGCTGACGGCGTTTGGGTCGCGCCGATCTCGACGGATATACATTGCCGTATCGACGTGCTTCCAACCGCTGAAAGTCAAGGAAGTTCCCGATCTTTTATAACCAAATGCAAATTCATCTTTCGATTTTTACAGCCATAGCATTTCAACCTCTAGATGCGATGGAGGCAGCTTTACACTGCGCGGCATCAAGGACTCGCCGCCTTATCTGGATGACGGGCGCCTGATGACGCTGGCCGAGACGGTCGAATTCTTCAATCTCATTCTGAGCGTCAAGCTGACCGAGCAGGAAAAGAAGGATCTCGTCGCATATCTGGTGACGTTATGAGAGCGAAGGAGAAGCCGATCTATCGCCCCGTCATGTTGATCGGCGGACTGCTGATGCTGCATGGCATAGCTGCCGCACAGATCGGCAATCCCGCTGGCATGGGGGTCGACACGAGAATGTCCAAGCCTAGCGTTCCGGCCCCGGACCAGACCAACAATCAGGATAGGCTGTTTGCGCAGCTCGCAACCGCCGGCGGTTTGGCCGAGACGGAATTCGGCAAGATGGCCGCCGGCAAAGCGAAGACCGACGTCGTGAGGCAGTTCGCCAGCATGACGATCCGCGATCACGACGACGCCAATGCCAAGCTCAAGACCCTGGTGGATGATGCCCGCATTCCCGTCCCAACGGCATTGGATCCCGATCACCAGGCGGTGCGCGATCAACTGGCAAAATTAAGCGGCGCGGCCTTCGACGAAGCCTATATCAAGGCGCAGATCGTCGAGCATCAGAAGACGGCGCAGCTGCTTGCCTGGGAAATTTCCATGGGCGAGGATGTCAAGCTGCAGCAATTCGCCGCCGCAATGCTTCCCATCGTGGTCGATCATCTCCAGTGGGCGCAACACATCAATGCGAGCTTGACCGGTTCGGCCGTTCGCACCCCTGTTACCGACAGTGGCGGTCAAAGAAAGCAAACCATAGACCCTCAAGATCAAGGCATTGCCAGCTGGAGAAACCCATGCCTCGGTTTTATGTTCAGGCGATCGGCGCAAGCAGCGCCCAACCTGTTAGTTATGACTTCGACGATGTCGACGCCGCCAAGGCTGAAGCAAGGGCTATCCTCGCCCAGATGGCCACCGGAGGTTTGCCATCGCCGCCGCTCGAGATTTCGGTCTAGCTGTTCGACGAACACCATAGACCAATCTTCGAAATCAGGCCGATCGTCGAAGAGATCCCCAAATAGCACCCTTGCCCGGATAACCGCGATCATCAAACCTTCGGTCTAAGCAAAATTGGAACCGTGTCCCCGAAAAGTGCGCGTTCAAGGGCGGTTGCGGCGAAGCTCCAGGGAGCAAGGCGGGACAACGCAGAACGCGCCGGCGGGCGGTTCCAAAGGTGCTGCGCCGAAAGCAAGCCCTGATAGCACCGGCAGGCTCGCCGGCTACGGGACCAACGGGAACTCAACCCCACAAGAACGGCAAGACATCCACCCCTGGACGACACAGCCACGCTCCGGTTCGCAGTCCGACAGCCAAAACCCGGCTTCCCCGCCTTCCAGTCCCAGATGTCATCGGCAAGCAAGCAGAGCGGTTCGGATCAGCCCAAGTCTTCTAAGGACGCCAGCGAGCAGAGTGGCGCGTCCAACAAAACCGGCTTTCAACAAAGTTCCTCGCAGGCTTCGCAAGGCGACACCGGCGGCAACACGGCTACAAACACCAATATCACCGTCGAACAGAAAACGCAGGTGCAGCAGGTCATCAAGGAAGCTCATCAGGCCGATCAGCAAGACCGACGTCCGGATATCCGGGGGCTCGAATATTCCTTGCTCGATAGAGCGGGAACCGCTTCCACCACGGGTCGTCCAGGTCGTACCGCAATACGAAGCCGATCGCTTTTTTCGTGCTCGACGACGGAATCATCGTCATCGTTGATCCAACCACCGTGAAGATCGCCTACGTCGTTAAAGGCTGACGATATCGATCATAGCGGAAGCCTGCAGACGGATTTCATCGGCTTCGGAACCGCCACCCTACCGAAGAGTTCGGCTTATCGAATTGGAGAGCCGCTATGAAAATCACAATGCGATATGGACCGGTATCGGGCCAGCGGTTCGAACGGACGACGGTCATCCCGTTGCGCTTGCACGGGCGGCTTGCCTAATGGCGCAAGACTCTTCCGACAAGAATCAAAAAAAGTACGCATCAGGCTTTGGCGGTGCTCTGGGCCGCGGCATTGTCTCCGGCGCCGCCGCCGACGATCCTTCGGCGATCGGCACCTATGCCAGCGCCGGCGCACGCTTCGGACCAGACATCCTATGGACCGCGCCGATCACGCTGCCGATGATGTTCACCGTCGTCTATCTCTCTTCCAAGCTCGGGCAGGTATCCGGCCGAGGTCTCTTCCAGGCGATCCACGATTTCTATCCTCGCTGGCTGCTTTGGATCGTCCTCATAAGTGTTGTGCTCGGCAATACGATCGAAGCCGCCGCCGATCTCGGCGCCATCGCCGCCTCCATCGGCCTCTTCGTACCTCTGCCGGTGCCGCTCCTCGTGGTGATCGTCGCCGCAACCATTTTCGCCTTGCAAGTTTTCGGCTCCTATCTGCTGATCCGGAAGATCTTCCGCTGGCTCGCCTTGACGCTGGTATCCTATGTGGCCGCAGCCCTTCTCGCCAAGCCGGATGTGATGGCGACTTTGAAGGGCACCTTCGTTATCTCGATCCAGTTCGACAAGGAATTCCTGTCCATACTCGTCGCCATCATCGGCACGACGCTTTCCGCCTATCTTTACACCTGGCAGTCCAATGAAGAGGTCGAAGAGAAGATCGCCAATGGGGAGACCACCCTGAAGCAGCGCCAGGGCGCGACCGACGGCGAGTTGCGTAGTTCGGGTCGCGAGATCCTCATCGGAATGCTCTTCTCCAATCTGATCATGTATTTCATCATTCTCTGCACCGGCACGACGCTTCATGCCAACGGACAGATGGATATCGACACCGCCGCCCAGGCAGCAGAAGCCTTGAAACCGGTCGCCGGCGACGCGGCCGGCTACCTGTTTGCGGCCGGCGTGATATCCGTCGGTTTTCTCGCAGTTCCCGTCATGACCACCGGCGCTGCTTACGATCTCGCACAATCGTTCGGTTGGAACGGAAGCCTGCATGCAACCGCCCGCGAGACACCAAGTTTCTATGTCATCATCGCCGCTGTGACCGCCATTGCCGTCGTGATGAATTTTCTCGGGTTCAACCCGATGAAGGCGCTGGTGTGGTCGGCCATCGTGCAAGGCTTCTCGACCCCACCGCTTTTGCTGCTCATCGTGTTGATGACCAACAACCGGGAGATCATGGGCGATCAAGTCAACTCGCGCGCCATCAACGTCCTGGCATGCGTGACGACGGCAGCAATTTTTGCCGCGAGCTTCGGCCTCATCGTCAGTTGGTTCTATGACGTGCCACCGAAGGTAATGACTGATTCTCCTGTCCTAACGTGCGCAGGAGCTTAGCTCCTTGCTTCTTCTCGTGCATAGCTGAAGGCTCGGTGGCCGCTCCGTGGGGATTCCATCATCACTGCGCATGCCGTCAATCTCATCCGCAAGTTTTCCGGCCGGAAACGACAATCGCATCGCCGCAGAGCCGTTGCCGAAATTGCAGTGCCCAATGGCGGCACTACATCCTTCGCCTTTCCTTATCTCTGGGCTGACGAGATGGTGTTTACCGAAACGGTTCCTTCGAGCACACCTCGGCGCAGGTCACGGCGCCCGTGTTCAACTTCAATCACGGTGTAGAGTTTGTCGTCTCTGAAAGCGCTAGCGTTCGACGTGGTGCCATCCTCAGCCGGCGCGGCGTCTACTTCCATGAAATCGAGTTCGCGGGCCGAAGCGACAATTCTTGCGTCTCCAGATGTTCTCGCGGCGACAAGCAGCACACCTTGGCTAGGCGCGTTTTGCCAGCGAGGATCGTCGGGCGCGGCGAGCGGTTCAAGGCGGTAGACATTCAGAGCCTCGAAACCCATCAAATCATCCGTTCCCTTGCGAGCCGCATCGGCGATCTGCGCTTGGCTTTCCACCGAGCGGCCGAAAGTAGTGGAGCTGGTGGCGTTGTTCGGATCATCGCCGCCGGTCTTTACAACATTGGACATGATTTCCTCCATATTGAGGGGAAACGAACGAGAGCAGTGGACGTTCCCGCTTGGGCGGAGACAAGATTTGTTTTCGCCCGCGAATGACCCTCTGCTCCAACGACGCAAGTCCGCAAGCTCGGGCGGTGGGCTGGCGCCGTTGCTCTGCCGGAATCGTTACCCACTATTGAAGGATCTGGATAAAACGCCAGCGCCGACTGGCCGCCTGAACGATTGGCCGCCGCATGGGAGTGAGCATGAGTTCGCAGCTTCGCTTTATGACATCAAAAAGGAACTGAACAGCGATCCTCACCTCCGCACGCGACGACTGAGCTTCCTCACGATCGCATCACCGTGCAGCACTTTCGCGACGCGTGTCCCCGCGCGATGGAGTGTTCGTCTCAATGACTGGTTCGTGCCGGGATGGACCGCCGAGAGGCGCATAGGCCGTTGGTTCGTTGAAATGGAAGCGGAGGCCGAGGCTTTCGCCGGCGAAGGGAAGAGATGCCTTTGCGCTCGATCGGACGGAAAGCCGCTATCTCCAGATGGCCACTCTTTGAATAAGCCATCGGCGTCGGTCATTTTTGCCACCCAAGGCTTGCCGGCACAGAGACCCGAGATGGCTTGGATGGCGGGAAAACAGTCACCCGCCGCCGGTTAGCCCAGCCGCCGTCCTGTCCGAAAAGTATTGACACGGATTCAACCCTCGCGCGCCTTGGGTATGTCGGCCAGAAGCCAGTCGCCCTGCCCCTCACGACCAGAATTGTTGCCAAAGGCGACGGCCTTCGCACAGCGGCGATGCTCTGCAAGAGCCTCGGAACAAAATGTAGGGCTCGACGTTGCAATGTTCATCAATTCACGTTCGGAGGTATCACAAAATGGGTCGTGGCATCCTGCTCTGGTTTCTCGGTATTCCGTTGCCGATCGTCATTCTTCTTGTTCTGTTTACCCGTTAGGAGGCGCTCATGCCCTCGGCCGAAAATCTACTTGCCGGCGCAGCGCCTGTCGAATCCCCGAAGTCGGCCATAACGTGGGGTCCGATCATCGGAGGCGCCGTTGCAGCGACAGGCACGTCACTCATTCTTCTGCTCTTGGGATCGGGCTTCGGTTTGACCAGGGTGTCGCCGTGGTCCGGCGAGAGCAGTTCAGCGGTAACAGTTGGCGTAACCGCTGCGATCTGGCTGGTCGTGGTGCAATGGCTGTCGTCGGCTCTCGGCGGATATTTGACTGGACGGCTGCGCACAAAATGGGCCGCAGTCCATACCGACGAGGTATTTTTCCGCGATACCGCACATGGCTTTCTGAGCTGGGCGTTGGCTACAATGTTCGTCGCCGGATTTCTCGCATCCTCACTAACATCGCTCGCCGGGGCCGGCGCAAGCGCTACAGGAAGTCTTGCGAATGCGACGGCCGCTGCGGCTTCCGCGACCGCGGCATCGAACGGTGGCCTCGATCTTTCGACCGCCTATTTTACCGATGCCTTGCTTCGGCCAGCGCAGGCCAGCGACCGCGCGCGTAATGACGACGGAGCGGCCGCTGCGGAAGTTTCTCGCATCCTGTTGCAGGGTGCAGCGAGCGGCCAGATCCCGGACGGCGATAAGACCTATATCGCCGGGATTGTCTCGGCTCGAAGCGGACTTTCGGAAGCGGACGCACGCACGAGGGTCGAGACGATGCTCAAGCAAATCGATGATGCCAAAACCGCCGCGAAGGCAGCTGCGGACAAAGCGGGGAAGGCTGGAGCTACAACTGCGTTGATCGGATCTCTGTCTTTGCTGATAGGCGCTTTCATCGCCTCAGCGGCGGCGGCCGTGGGCGGCAGGCAGCGCGATGAGGAGGAAGACATTCTGACAGCTGAGTGACATTCGGCCATTTAATCGTCAGCCACGCTGCCGGATGCGGCTTGATGTGTGGTAGCTTTAACCTGGATGCCTGATGGCCCACCCTTCTCACAAACCTGGATAAATGCACCATTGGGCAAATTTCGATGCGATCTCGATGTCGGTAACGGTAAGAACTGAAAACAGATTGGGCGCGCCGGGTTCCGATGAGGCGGTGATGGGCGCCGCTATCTGAAATCGCGTTGCGTTCTGCATCGACAAAGCCCAACGGATAGATGTGCCAGAAGATGGCGTGATCAATCCAGCCGCGCGGGCTGGCCGTCATTCCGCAAGGTCCTTTGCATGGAATGCAAGCTTCAGCATGGATTGAGCAGCTGTCGTCAGGCCGGCGCGCTCTTCGTCTGTCAACACTGTTGCCATTGCCTTTTCCAACCATCGCTGCCGTGCATTCAGGTCTTCGATCAAGGCTGTTCTTCCTTTCTCCGTAAGACCAATCCGAAGGGCACGACGGTCCACGATGTTCCGTTGCCGTTCAACCAGGCCAACACGCTCCAGATTGCCGACCAGGCGGGTCAGCGACTGTGGCTGCAATCGTTCCTCGGCCGCTAAGCGCGTCGCTGGAATAGGACCGAGCCGGCTGAGCGTTCCGAGGATGCTGAGGGCGGCTAAAGTGACCGTCCCCTCCGGGCGCTCAGCCCAAAGCCGACGGCCGAGTGCCGGCACGGCTTTCCGGATCGGCGGGGCTTCCTCTCGGGGATCAATTTGCACATAATACGCATAGCGTATTATGTTCGATTGGCCAGCCCGCTTCAAACTATTGCGATACCTGTCGAGCGCCTCTTGAACAGGCAGTTTGGCAAAACTAAATCTGAGTCGCCGGACACGATCGTCAATTTGCAGCCGCTGGATTTCGTCAGGTGAGCTTCCCAACGAGTTCCGCATAGTCGGAGAAAGTGAACTTGCGGCCGCGCTGGGAAGCCTCGTTGGCGAGGGCGAGGACCCGGATTGGAAACAGGGTCGCAGCCCGATTGGAGGCGGAGAGCTGGTGATCGTCATCCTCTCCGACTGCCTTCTCCGCCTGCCTGAGTGCCTCCGCCATCTCCTGGTGAGTAAGGATGCCCTTCCCTACTAAAGTCTCTGAGATCGCCGCTAACGCCATGATGAGACCTTCGAGCTGTAGATTGGCTGTATTCAAGATTGACCTCCCGATGTTGGCGTTGTCGCTGGTGGTGAACGCTTCCTTAGCCATAGAAGAACGCGGATTTCCTCCTCGTCCATCCACTGTAAAAGCCGCTCGCTCTTTGTCTTCAATTTGAAAACATCTTTAAGGCTGCCCGCACGAAAGTCTTCGAAGACGGCGGGATGGATGTAAGCGGACCTGCAGACGGACCGAGTATTGACCAGCTTGGCGGCAACACGGTCGACGGCTTCATTGAGTTGACGAGCGACTGCTCTTTCCGAGGCCGCGGGTTCCATCGGTGCAAGCGCGTCGACCGCCATACATGTCGCGCCCCAGGTGCGGAACTGACGCGAAGTGAACTCGTCGCCAGTGACCTCCCGGATGTAAGCGTTGACATCGTGGGAAGAGATCTGACGGCAAGCGCCTTCGTCGCAGATATATTGAAATAAGTGCTGGCCGGGCAGCTCCTGCAGGTCGCGCACGACTTTGGCGATGCGCCTGTCGCTATGGACGAGGTTCCATTCCTTGCCGGATTTGCCCTTGAACCGGAACTTCACATCGCCACCCTCTACCTTTACATGCCGGTTACGCAACGTGGTCACTCCATAGGAGCGGTTCGTTTCCGCATAGGTGTTGTTTCCAATGCGGATGTAGAGGTTGTCGAGCATCCATACGACTGTCGCCAGAGCCCTTTCCATCGTCAGACCGCGGCCGCGTAGATCGACATTAACGCGCTCGCGGAGATCGGGAAGACGATGCGCGAAGTCGACCAGATGCTCGAACTTCGCACGCGCACGTTCCTTGTGCCAATTTGCGTGGTAGCGATATTGTCTGCGGCCGCGAGCATCGGTGCCGGTCGCCTGTAGATGCGTGTGCGGGTTCGTCGAGATGATGACGTCCGTATAAGCCGGCGGAATGGCCAACGCATCTAGTCGGGCTATTTCGGCCGCGTCGGTGATCCGGCGCCCGTTGGGCATATAGTAGAGGAAGCTCTTCTTGCCCCGCTTGCGCGTAATCCCGGTTTCAAGGCCTGCGATGTAAACGAGACCGGAGGCAAGCTTGGCTTCAGCGGTTGCCGCGGCAGTATCGCTTTTTGAAATCATCTGGTTCATGACGCGATAACTCCGACGGTGCGCTCGGTGTTCCGCTGTTTTGCTGGTGTTCGTCTCACCGGCTTAGCAGGCTGCTGCAAAACGCCTCGTCACTCGGCTGAGTTTGTGATTCACTGTTTGTATTGCGTGCGGGAGTGGATTGATGCGCGGACGATCAGATCATGGTGATGCGCTTTTTAGTTTCGTGCGGCTGGAGGAGCGTGTTCCGGCTGATCATCCGCTTCGGGCGATCCGGGCGCTGACGGACGAGGTCCTGACGTCACTCAGCGCTCGGCTTGAGGTGCTTTATGCACGCGTCGGCCGGCCGCCCATCCCGCCCGAGATGCTGCTTCGCGCAACGCTGTTGCAGGCCTTCTTCTCGATCCGCTCCGAGCGGATGCTGATGGAGCAGATTAGCTACAATCTCTTGTTTCGCTGGTTTGTCGGGCTTTCGATGGACGCCGATGTCTGGCACCCCACCGGCTTCACGCACAATCGCGACCGGCTGCTGGAAGCGGATGTGGCGCGGGACTTCCTGGCGGGCCTGATATCGCTGCCGAAGGTCAAGCGGCTGATGTCGAGCGAGCATTTTTCGGTCGACGGCACGCTGATCGACGCCTGGGCGAGCATGAAGAGCTTCCGGCCAAAGGACGGTTCGGGCGATCCGCCGCAGCCGGGACGCAATGGCGAGCGCGACTTTCATGGCGAGAAACGCTCAAACGAGACGCACGCCTCGACCACCGATCCCGATGCGCGGCTCTACCGCAAGGCCAATGGCCGGGAAAGCCGGCTGTGCTACATGGGTCATGCGCTGATGGAGAACCGCAACGGGCTTGTCGTCGATGCCGAACTGACGCTGGCGACCGGGCTGGCCGAGCGCGAGGCAACCCTTGTTATGCTCGACCGGCGAAGCGCAAAGAGCCGGCGCATCACGCTCGCTGCCGACAAGGCCTATGATGTCGAAGCGTTTGTCGGGAGCTTGCGTGAGCGCAAGGTCACGCCGCATATTGCCATCAACGGCACCGTTTCAAAGACCGGCAAGGTCCGCAAGACCGCCATCGACAGGCGCACCACCCACCATCCCGGCTACGGCATCAGTCTACGCTGCCGCAAGCGCATCGAGGAGGTGTTCGGCTGGATCAAGGCGCAGGCCGGTTTTGCCAGGGTCAAGGTTCGAGGCAGGCCCAAAGTTGCCGCGGTCTTCGGATTCGCCGTCGCCGCCTACAACCTCGTCAGGCTGCCGAAACTGCTCTCGGCCATGCCTGCCGGCTAAAAGGCCATGGGGTGAAATCCCCCCAAGACAATCTATCGACTGCCAAAATATCCCGATCGACCTCAAAGATCCCCAAACCAATCAAAACTCACCTCAACATCCTGTTTTGCAGCAGCCTGTTAGAGGAAAAAAACGGCTTCAGCCGCGGTGTCGGAGGTAGTTGTCTGGATGGGCGAGTTGCATAAAGCCGGACCCATTCTCTTGGAAGGAGCGATCCCCGGTCCACACCCGAACCTGCTCCTCAGATGTGAGTGGTATGGGAGAATGGCCCGCGCTTTACGACGTCGCTGTTGAGGCAGTATGGAAGACTTATGAAGTCGAAAGAACGCGCGTGACTTTCGGGTGAAATGCCAGCCTCACGTTAGAGATCAATCGAAAATCCCGCCCGCCAATCTACTCCGCATGCCCCCGTGATGCCGCGCTCAGGGAAACGACCGGCTTGCCAACCGCTATCGAGGACGCCGCGACACTCAGTCGCGCCCTTTGCCAGGGATGCGTCCAACGTCGGTGCCACTGATGTCCCGCTAAGTTGGAGGATCTTATCCGTGCTGGAGTCAGGTGATTAAGGAGGCCGACGTCCGATTTCACATGCTTTGTCCGCCCCACTCGGCAACAGCGTATTTGACGCGTTTGGTTTGGCAACTGCACACGAGGTTGCAGTGTCGCTGACCAGGAGGTCAAAGCCGCCGCCCATCAATCAAAACGTTTCACCGGGCTTAATGGCTGCTTTCAAGCGCGGTCAAACGTGAATGATGTGAGCAAGGTGGTGACGAAATTGCTCGCCTTTTCTTTAACAAGAACCTCGGTCCATTCGTCCGTGCCACGCAGCCTCAGGTCCGAATAGATGTTGTCGACCGCCGCCTCTTCGATGCGCTTGACATGTCCCAGGAATGCCACCTCGCCACCTGAGTGATACATGTCCCGGATGACCATCCGCAGGATTTCCTGAATCGCGATTTGCCAGGCCGTGTTGATCGCCTGAAGCTCGTTTGCACCGTCTGCCATGGGGAAATCCTATAAATTGCTGACCTCAAGCAGCGATCTACGGCACGCTGCCAATGGGAGATTGCTTGGAAGCCGGAAGCGACGGTCACTCCGTCGCTGCATTCACCGTCACAGAACGGCTAGGCCAGAACCCTAACTAACCTGTCACGGCGTCCTGGCGCGTTTAGCGACGAGGGCGGCCGTGGCTACAGCGCGGTCGTGCGTTTCTTTTGCCAGCCGCGCTTCACGAAGGCGCAGGGTCTTTTCCTCGCGGGAGCGAACAATAGAATCGAGTTCATCGACGGCTCTGTTTCGGGCGAAAAATTGCGATTGCGCATCGCCGAAGGCAATCTCCTCCTGCTGGCGAGATTTACGGTGTGTCTGTGTCATGGTTTTTTCCGATTGGAGGCCGCAAAAGGTCGCGGCAACAAAAAAGGCCAGGCAATTTGCCTGACCTTGGTTGGTATCATGCTCTCACAGTGCCAGTACATCCGTGGTCAAGGGAAAGCAGATACCGGATGGTTTAGGCAGCCTGCAGATTGCAGGCGGACATCTTGCCCGACTTGTTGTCGCGCTCGAGTTCGAAGCCGATCTTCTGGCCTTCGACGAGTTCGCGCATTCCGGCGCGCTCGACGGCAGAGATGTGGACGAACGCGTCAGCGCCGCCATTGTCAGGCTGAATAAAGCCGAAGCCTTTTGTGGAATTGAACCATTTAACTGTGCCAGTGGTCATGATGAACCCTTTCATAGCAATAGAGGAACCACAACGCCAAAGCGCTGCGAATTGGATAGCGATTTTTGAAAGGAAGGTTCGTTCAGGGCGCGGTGCTAAACGCGCGGTAACCAAAGCTCAGCAAGCAAATATCGATGTCCCGCATATAGGCGGCCCGCACCATATTGTCAACTTTTAGTTTTGCTCGCCAGCGGTTCTCGGCAACTGGTTGCGCTACAAGGGTCAACACTCGACCTAAAGAGTAACCGTCCGCCAGCTTCTAGCGATCTGCTTTCCGCTTCAGTGCGCACTCACTCGCGATGAAAGGTTCTGCGCGGAACGCCCCAACGATTTGCGTATGATCGACTAGACGACAATGGCAGCAAACCCCGCTTGGCGGAAGGGCAACAATCTCCCGCCCTTAAGGCTTTTATCAAGGCGGGAATTTGCATTATGCCCGGCCATTATGGCAATGACTGCAAACGGAACGGCCGCGAAAGCGCACCCGAGAAAGTCGTAGCGCTGTTGTACGCCCTCGGCTCGCGGATTCACTCAGGACCCCAAATTGCGATCGTTCGTGTACTTCGCGCCGAGGGGGACCTCCTCAATGTTCGCAAGAACACCCTCTCTCATTAGAAATCGGCGCACGTTCTCCCGTATTGCCGGCAGAGGAAATACTCCCTGAGCGGCTAACCGACATGCCCTCACCAAGACCTCATATGTGGCGCCCTGTTTTTCTACCGGCCAATCATCCAGTAAGTCGAAAACATCTTCCAGGCTCGCAAGCTCCTGGATATAGCGGCCCTTTTTCAGAAATAACGGCTTGTCAAACAGCGTATTCGCCATAGCGGCCTCCTTTCATCAGCAAGTTTGACGGTCAGAGATTTAGGAGCCAGATCCTGACGGTTCAAGCCCGCTAGCGTAAGTCGATCTCGAGTGAAAGCTCGGTGGCCGCTCCGTGGGGATTCCATCATCACTGCACATGCCGTCAATCCCATCCGCGAGTCTTCGTGCCGGAAACGACAATCAAATCGCCGCAGAGCTGTTGCCGGAATTGCAGTACCCAATGGCAGTAGACATTCAGAGCCTCGAAACCCATCATATCATCCGTTCCCTTGCGGGCCGCATCGGCGATCTGCGCATGGCTTTCCACTGAGCGGCCGAAATGAGGCATGTCGATCGGCGCGCCCGAGCGATGTTCATTTCGCCTCCTCCTCCGTCAGATGCGATTATCTTCGCAAACGAACATCATCGTCGAAAGCGGTGGAAGATCGAGAACAATCGATTGATCGCGCCCATGCGCGGCAATTGTCTCGGTAATGCCGTCCGCGTTGCCATAGTTGGCACCGCCGTACACGCCAGCGTCGCTGTTCAGGATCTGCCGCCACCGACCTTTAAGAGGGACGCCTATCCTGTATGCACCTCGCAAAATGGGCGTAAAGTTAGAGACAATCAAAATCCCAGAACGCCGCTCCTCATCGAAACGCAGCATTGCCAGGATTGACTGTTCGGCATCGTCCGCGACGACCCATTCAAAGCCGGTCGGCTCAACGTCTCCAAATTGAAGCGATGGGAAGTGCCTGTAAATGCGGTTCAGATCGCGAACAAGCCGTTGCAAGCCAATGTGGGAAGGCTCGTCGAGCACGTTCCATTCAACCGACCCATCATGGTTCCATTCCGGAGATTGGCCGATTTCGCAGCCCATGAACAGAAGCTTCTTGCCTGGGTGGCCCCACATGAAACCATAGAGCGCCCGCAGATTGGCCATCTTCTGCCATTCGTCGCCTGGCATTTTGCTCAGGAGCGAGCCTTTTCCATGGACGACTTCGTCGTGCGAAAACGGCAATATGAAATTCTCACTGTAAGTATAGATCATGCCGAAGGTCATCGAGCCATGGTGGTACTTGCGATAGACGGGATCCTCCGACATGTAATGGAGCGTGTCGTGCATCCATCCCATGTTCCATTTCATGTCGAAACCCAGTCCACCGGCCTCGATTGCCTTGGTGATGTTTGGAAAGGCCGTCGACTCCTCGGCAATCATGAATGCATGCGGATGACGCTCGTGGACAACGCTGTTCAAGTGCTTGAAAAACTCGATCGCCTCGAAGTTTTCGCGGCCGCCGTAGCAGTTCGGGATCCACTCGCCTTCCGGCCGGCTGTAGTCGCGATACAGCATCGAGGCCACGGCATCGACGCGCAAGCCATCGATATGATAACGGTCGAGCCATTCAAGCGCGCTGGCGATCAGGAAACCTTTGACCTCATTGCGCCCAAGATTGTAGATCAGGGTGTTCCAGTCACGATGGAACCCCTCTCGAGGATCCTCGTGCTCGTAAAGCGCGGTGCCGTCAAAGCATGCGAGACCCCAAACGTCCGTCGGGAAATGCGCCGGCACCCAGTCGAGAATGACGCCGACGCCCTCGCCATGGCACCGGTCGACAAAGTAGCTGAAATCTTCGGGCGTTCCATAGCGCCCTGTTGGCGCGAAAAGCCCAAGCGGCTGATACCCCCAGGAGCCCCCGAAGGGATGTTCCATAATCGGCAGCAGTTCGATGTGCGTGAAGCCCATTTCCCTGACATAGGGGATCAAGCGCTGGGAAAGCTCGACCCAATTCAGTGAGCGCGCTCCGTCCTGCATGTCGCGCAGCCAGGAGCCTGCGTGAACCTCATAAATCGAGAGCGGCCACTTACGCTGACCGCCATTGCTTTGAGCGGCTATCCATTCGCCGTCGGTCCAGCGAAAAGGCCGAGGCGAGGCAATGACTGAGGCAGTCGAGGGCGAGGGTTCGGAAGCCCTCGCGACAGGATCGGCCTTCTGAGGAAGAAGCCGGCCATGTCGATCGAGAATCTCAAACTTGTAGCGCTCACCGGCGGTCAGATGCGGTATGAATATTTCCCAGACGCCGGCCTGCGGACGAAGTCGCATCGGATGGCGTCGTCCATCCCAGGCATTGAAATCCCCAACCGCCGAGACGCGACTTGCATTGGGCGCCCAGACGGCGAAGCGCACCCCTGGCACGCCGTCCACCACCATCAAATTCGCACCGAGCGCTTGCGCCAGGTCGTAATGCGTGCCCTCTGCGATCAGGTGTAGGTCGAGATCGCCAAGCAGCGGCCCGAAACCATACGGATCGTCCGTCAGCTGGATTGCGTCGGGCCAGTGGATTCTCACGCTGTAGGCGCATGGTTCGGAAAGAATAGCCCCGAACAAGCCCGCCGCGTGAACGATCGCCGCCCGCGACAGCAGCATGGCGTTGTCACGGCGTATCACCTCGACACCGAGGGCGCCGGGAAGAAAAAACCTCACTCTAAAGCGGCCGTCTGCGTCCTGATGCAGCCCAAGCAACGAGAATGGATCCCCGTGACGGCCTTCGACAAGCGCGTTCAAGGCGTCCGCGTTCACGCCGAACAGGATATCCGCAATCTCTGCCGTCATCGGCGGCCCTCCGCAAGAGAGGTGACGATGTTGATGAAACCGTCAAGCGGGATCGGCAGCCACTTCGGTCGATTTCGTGCCTCATAGGCGATCTCATAGGCAGCCTTTTCCAGGAGAAAGATATTGAGAATTCTCGGAATTTCAGAATTGGTCGGCAGCAGATCCGCGGATGGGTTCAGAGCCTCTTGATAAGCGGTGAGGAAGGTCTTTTGTGCAGTATCGCCGAAGCGCTGGATGACGTCGCGCCAACGCCTGTCATGGTGATCGGAAATTGCATCATTCTCGAGCATGGCGGTTGCTGTTAGATAATCGAGTGAACGCAGAAGCCCTGCGGCATCCCGCAGCGGACTTGTCTTTGCGCGGCGTTCCGCAAGATTACGGGCCGGCTCACCCTCGAAGTCGATAATCACGGCATCTCCCTCCGTCACCAGAATCTGACCGAGATGGAAATCTCCATGCGCCCGTGTCAGCAGTGTCCCTGCCGCTCCATCGACCAGCACGCCGGCTCGGGCCAAAATTCGCTCCTTATCGGCAAGGAGCAGGCCGACGCGATCGGCCACGTCCTGATCGACATCTTCTCCGAGATCGGCAAGCTTCGAGAACGCATAGGCAATTTCGCCCGTGACCGCCTTGCGTATGGTTTCGACATCGGCCGCCTCCGCGCGGCGCGGCGAAAAGGCTTCGTCGTCCGTTGGTTCAGCCAGCAATGCGTGGAGCTCGCCGAGCCGCTCTCCGACCATGGCTACGAAGTGCAGAAGCGGTCGCAATTGCTCGTCAGCTGCCTCGACGCCTGCCTCCGTCATGACGACTTCATCGGCGACGCGACGCAAATTGGCCGACATCCAGTTCCAGGCGTCGCCCTGGTTGCGGATCGCCCCTTGCACGATGACCAATGTCGAGCGTCGTCCCTCTCCATCTGTGCGGGCTACCTCGCCCAACAGAGGGGCCGTGTGCTCGTATCCCTTCTCCGTCAGGTAGCGCGTCATCTCGACTTCCGGATGGATCCCGACGAAGACGTGTCGGATCAACTTGATCATCGCCACATCTCCGACGATCAGCGAGCTGTTGGACTGCTCCGCGGACAACCAGTGAATGGGCATGTCCTCAGTCAAGGTCAGACAATCAAGATGATCGGTGCCGATAAACTCGATCGTGCCGGTACGGCCGCTGACGGTCGAGCGATCGCGGAGCCCCTGCATGATTCCTCGCGCCATTGCATCCGCGGCAAAGCCATCGGTAAGAAACCCGACGCGCCGACCCTGTCGGATTCGGGCAAGCGCGAGTTGGTGGCCGAGCATGTTGGGCGCCGTATCGTCCCATTCAGCGGCAAGCGGCAACTGGTAGCTCTCCACATGATCGGGCAGAACGGCTTCGATTTCGCCGAGCACGACGCCGTCTGCAAATGGGATTGGTGTTGCCGAAACGAGACGCGCCTCCTTGAGCGGCTGGTCCTTGGCACCGAACCACCGGCGCTTGGCAAGATAGGCCGGCAGGATGTCGCGGCTGAGTGCTGCGGCATGTTGTGGTAGGTCAACGAGTTCGGTGAGGCTGCGCCTTACGACTAAGGTGACGAAATCCGCAAGCTGTTCGGGTGGTGCCGTGCGCCATACCGGTCCATCAGCCTCGGTGTTTAGCTGAAACCAGAAAAACCCGTACGGCGGCAGCGTGAGCAGATAAGTCAGTTGGCCGATCGGTGGGAACGGCGACATGCCTGTCAGTTCGACGGGAACGCGCCCATCGAATTCCGACAGATCGAGTTCGACAGCCTGCGGAAGGCGCGAGAGACTAGCGACACAGAGTATGACCTCATCACCGAGCTCTCTGAGATAAGCGAGGATGCGGCGATTGCTCGGCGTCAGGAAGCGGAGCGTACCGCGGCCGAAGGCGGAGTGGCGACCACGCAGCGCCAGCATGCGCCGTGTCCAGTTCAAGAGTGAATGCGCATCCGACACCTGCGCTTCAACGTTCAAAGCCTCATAGCCATAAAGAGGATCGGCAATGAGCGGCAATACCAAGCGGGCCGGATCTGCCCGCGAAAACCCGCCATTGCGGTCGGGAGACCATTGCATTGGCGTTCGCACGCCATCTCTGTCGCCAAGATAAATGTTATCGCCCAAGCCGATTTCGTCCCCATAATACACCACCGGCGTTCCCGGCATCGACAGAAGCAAGGCGTTCATGAGTTCAATGCGCCGGCGGTCGCGTTCCATGAGCGGCGCCAGTCGCCGGCGGATGCCAAGGTTAATGCGGGCACGCTTGTCGGAAGCATACGTCTCCCAAAGATAATCGCGTTCAGCGTCCGTCACCATTTCGAGGGTTAGCTCGTCATGGTTCCTTAGAAATATCGCCCATTGGCACGTCTGCGGGATATCGGGTGTCTGGCGCATGATATCTGTAATCGGAAACCGGTCTTCCTTTGCAATCGCCATGTACATGCGCGGCATCAGCGGGAAGTGAAACGCCATGTGGCACTCGTCGCCATCGCCGAAATACTCGCGCGTGTCTTCCGGCCATTGGTTCGCCTCGGCCAGCAGCATCACGCCGGGATGCGTCGCATCGAGTGCCGCGCGGATCTTCTTCAGGATCTGATGAGTCTCCGGCAGGTTCTCGTTGTTGGTGCCCTCACGCTCGACAAGATAGGGAATAGCATCCAACCTGAAGCCGTCTATCCCCGTTTCGAGCCAAAACCGCATGATATCAATGAGTTCATCCATCACCAGCGGATTGTCGAAATTCAGATCCGGCTGGTGCGAATAGAAGCGATGCCAGTAGTAGGATCCGGCAACGGGATCGAGCGTCCAATTCGATTTCTCCGTATCGACGAAGATAATGCGCGTCTCGGGGAACTTCTGATCGTTGTCCGACCAGACGTAAAAGTCGCGCTCGGGACTTCCCGCCGGTGCGAGCCGGGCGCGCTGAAACCATGGGTGCTGGTCGGACGTGTGATTGATGACAAGCTCGATAATGACGCGGATGCCGCGCTCGTGCGCCGCGGCAACGAATTTTCGAAAGTCATCCAGCGTTCCATAGTCTGAACTGATGTTGCGGTAGTCGGCAATGTCATAGCCGTCGTCGCGCCTGGGCGATGGAAAAAACGGCAGCAGCCAGATCGCGTTGACGCCGAGCGCGGCAATGTAATCGAGCTTCTGGTACAGCCCCTCGAAATCGCCAATACCGTCGCCGTTGGCATCATAGAAGGATTTGATATGCATCTGGTAGATGATTGCATCCTTGTACCAGAGCAGATCATCCGCAATCTCTTTGCCGTCTTCCATGATCGTTGTGTCCATCTCAGACCTCCTCAGCCCTGACGCGCCAGATTGCAAAGGGCATTCGGACCGGGTCCAGCCTGACGACCTGCCATTTTCCCGTTCGCGCAAACCTCTCGCCGCTGACCAGGTCGTCGAAGGCAAGCGTCGCGTCGTCATTCAGGCCGAACCGCCAGAGCGGGAACTCGACGGTGCTTTCCTCGATTGCGTGCGGGTCGAGCGTCACGGCGACGAGAAGTACGTTGTGGCGCCCGGGGCTTGCCTTTTCGAAGAACATCACGTTCGGGTTCGATGATGAAAGCAGTGTCAGACCGAGATGCGAGTGCAGCGCCGGATTGTCCCGGCGGATCCGGTTGAGCATCGCGATTTCCGCCTTGATGTTGCCGGGCCGATCATAGTCCCAGGCACGGATTTGGTATTTCTCGCTATCGGCATATTCCTTGCGTTTGGCGTCGGGCCTTCCCTCGCATAATTCGAAGCCGTTATAGACACCCCAAAGGCCCGACAGCGTTGCGGCAAGTGCCGCCCGGATCAGGTAGGCCGAACGTGGTGCGTTCTGCAGGAAGTCGGGATTAATGTCGTGAGTATTGACGAAGAAGTGTGGTCGGAAGAACTCCCGTGCCTCGCCCTGCGTCAGCTCGTGCATATAAAGTTCAAGTTCCGAGCGCGAGTTGCGCCAGGTGAAATAGGTGTAGGATTGTGAAAAGCCGATCTTCGCTAGCCTGTACATCACCTTGGGACGGGTGAAGGCTTCCGAGAGAAAGACGACCTCTGGATGGCGCGCCCGAATGTCGCCGATCATCCATTCCCAGAATGGAAACGGTTTGGTGTGCGGATTATCGACGCGAAAGAGCTTCACTCCCTCGCCAACCCACATTTCAACGATATCGCGCAGTTCGGCCCAAAGCGCCGGCACCGCGTCCTTGGCGTAGAAATCCACGTTGACGATGTCTTCGTATTTTTTCGGCGGATTTTCTGCATAGCGAATTGTCCCGTCCGGCCGCGAATCAAACCAGCCGGGGTGGTTCCTCAGCCACGGGTGATCGGGAGACGCCTGGATCGCCAAATCGAGCGCAATTTCCAGTCCGAAACGTTTCGCCTCGGCGATGAGGCGTTCGAAGTCGTCGAACGCGCCGAGAAGAGGATGGATGGCTTCATGGCCGCCGTCTTGTGAACCGATCGCATAAGGACTTCCCGGATCGGTCGGTGCGGCAACCAGCGAATTGTTGCGGCCCTTTCTGTTGGTGTGGCCGATCGGATGAATGGGCGGAAAGTAGACGACGTCGAAGCCCATGTCCCGGATTCCCGGCAGGCGGGCAATCACGTCGTCGAAAGTGCCGTGGCGGTTGGGATCGCCACTTTGCGAACGGGGAAAGACCTGAAACCAGCTGGCAAAACCCGCCTCGCGTCGTTCGGATTCCACCCCAAATGCTTTCGAGCGGGTGAGAAAAGGGCGCCGGTCAGCCCTTGCCATCAGAATGCTGACGCGCGGCGAAAGCAACATGTCGGTCTTGGCCGACCCATCGCTTCCTTCGAGATCGGTTAGAAGCGTTGCAAGCTCCCTACGATCTTCTACCGTCATCGTTACGGCGGGATTGGCCGCTGCTTGGCGTATCAGGTTTTCGCCCTCGATCAATTCCAGATGGAGATCAAGACGCGCTTCACTCTTCTTGAAGAGCTCGTGGCGAAAGATCGCGAAGGGGTTTTTCCAGGCTCCAACACAAAACTCGAACTTGCCGACACGATCAAGAAGAAATGTCCCGCGCCAACGATCGTTCTCGGCAACATCCATCCTTGTCTCCTGCCAATTGCTCTCGCCCTGTGCCCTATAGAGCAACGCCGCGGCCAGTGGATCGTGGCCGTCAGCAAAAATATCGGCTTCAACTGTAATAGCCTCGCCGACCACACGCTTGATCGGAAACCTTCCGTCGTCAACGGCAGGCGCCACCTTTTCGATGGCGATGCGCGGCGACACAGTCGCATCCGCCAGGGACAGGCCCCCAGCGGGGGCATCCACAGGAGGGCGCTTTCGTACGGAAACGATCCGGACTTCGCCGGGTTTCAGCCGCGACGTGTGCTCGTCTTCGTCAGGCAGGAACGGCAGCAGTGCACCGGCAAGAAGATCATCGGGAATGACTGCGGTTTGCCGCAGATCGCGGTTGACGACGATCAGGCGAGCCGCTCCGGCTGTTCTAAGATCGGGTTGATCCGCCTGGGCGATGATTGTTATCTGACGCGAAGCCTCGCACTTGAGGGTCACGCGCCGGGAGAGAATATCATGCGCGGCCAAATTCAACTGACATATATCGGCAGTGATGTCGAAAGCACCATCTGCTTTGAGCCGACGCACGCCCTCGCCGTTGCCATGCGTCGGATCGAGAGGCAGCTCGGCACCGAATTCAAAGCCCATGGGGATCATAAGACCGTCACCGAGCTCGCTGGCAAGATAAAGGGCGCGACGTGAGCGCTGCTCCCGCACCTCTCTGCTCTCGTGACCATGCGCTATGCGCATGCCGAACGGTGTCTCAGGAAAGACGATCTGTGTTCTGAAAGGCAGCTGTAATCGATACTCTTCCAGAAACCAGCTCTGACGCATGTCCCACCACGTGAATGACGAAAACGCGCCGTCAAAGCCGCAATCACGCAATTGAACCCGTAGAAAAAAATCCGTCCCCGGTGTATAGGCAAAGCAACGGGTCGTTGGCCGTGTGGCTTTTGCGCCGGCAACCAGACGCCGCCAGCTTTCCGAGGACAGTTGATCGAGGCCGAGCATGCGGAAGCCAGCGATACCGCACGCAGCCAGTCGTCTAAGCCGACCTTCCCAAGCGCCGGTGCTCTCGTGGGAAATGGATGCAGGCGTGTGGAACGGAGCGACGGGCGACAACCGTGGATCGAGCGAGCCGATCGCGGGACTTGATGACCCGATGACAACATCAAGCATCAGCTCGACACCATAAGACCGGGCATCGCGCGCCAACGCGGAGAGGACCTCATCGACGTTCCCATCAAGGCCAAGCTTTGGGTCTATTGTGTCGAAATCTCCGGCCGAAAAGACGCTGTCGGTGGATCTTCGAAACAACGGCGCAGATAATACGCTGTTAAAACCCAGCTCGCTTGCGTGCTGGAACACCTCGTTCCATCGCTCCGGACCGGATAGCAGCAACGGATTGACATAATAAATTCGAGGACGACTGCACGAGGGGTCGAAATTTGATGCAATCGTCATCGCCGAGGATCTCCAACGCGTTGCGCCGACGGATCTCGAGTCTCGGCGATTAACGCGCTAACCTCTCAGCCCGTTACTTGTTCCCCTGCGAAGATGTTCTTGGTGGGTCGATGCGACAACCGAGACGGCCACGACGACAATCGCAGCTTCAATCATGGCGTCGAAGGACCGACAGACGATCCGCTCGTCAATGCAGTGCGCGATCGCCAGAAGCGAAATTTTCTCGCTACCTTATTCCTCTCCCATGGCACTCCGATGCTGCTTGCGGGAGATGAGTTCGGCCGCGGCCAGATGGGAAACAACAATTGCTACTGCTAGGATAACGCGCTGAGCTGGGTCGCATGGGAGGACCGCTCGGAGAGCGCCGACGTGCTGCGCGCCTTCACCGGACGGCTGATTGCGCTGCGGCGTGAGCATTCAATCCTGAGGCGGGAGAGCTGGCGCGACGGATTGGAGATAAGGTGGCTTAGCCCCGGCGGCGGCGAGCAGACCGATACGCAATGGCAGGATGAGGACAACATGACCATAGGGCTGCGCCTGTCGCGCAAGCAGCCGGCGGAAGAGGGATGGGACGATGTGCTGATCCTATTCAATCCGCAAGATGTGGATATCTCCTTTGTCTTGCCGGACAGGACCGCTTGAGACTCAAAGGCCGAAGCCTCGCCATGCTTCGCCCGGCCTGAATGCGAGGCCGCTGCTGGACGATCAGCATATCGGCAGCCGTTTACGACAGAGCTGCGGAAGTATCGCACCATCACTTGGCCGGCCCCACAGTGCGCCATAACGGTGATTGCCCCCCAGCAACGCGGAGCGAATCCGTTGTCGCAACAGGGACACGGAACCGATCTCCAGCCTAGATGCACTGCTGAAAACGTCCGTGCCAGCAAGGCAGCGACATCCGAATAAGCGGCGTAAAAAACTCGCTGTAGGTGCTCCCGGTGGAATGTCGTCAGGCACACTTCGGAGGGAACAATGCTGGACATTGCAAGTTCGACAGGCCGCAACGGAGAGGACGATCCAGAATGCGCGGCTTGGAGATTCCGAAATCGGCACCCGCTCGCCTGCGGCGCGGAATAGTCTTTTGCCTATCGTGCTCTGGCCTGTCGTCGTGTTCGCTGGCCGTGCTCAACCCAACCGGCCCTGTAGGCGCCGGTGATGCCGCTATTCTGATCAACGCAACTGTGATCATGCTCGCCATCGTGGTTCCCACCATTTTGCTGGCCTTCTGGATGGCGTGGCGTTATCGGGCCTCCAATCCGAGCGCGGAATATCTCCCTTATTGGTCCTATTCCGGACGAATTGAAGCGGTCGTTTGGTCGATTCCAATCCTGACGATCATGTTCATTGGCGGTCTGATTTGGATCGGCTCGCACAGGCTCGACCCGTTCAGGCCACTGTCATCGAGCAAACCGCCTCTCGAGGTGCAAGTCGTTTCACTCGATTGGAAATGGCTCTTCATATATCCGCAAAATGGAGTTGCTACTGTCAATCAAGTCGTGATCCCGACAGGAACGCCCGTCCATTTTTCCATCACATCGGCGAGCGTCTTCAATGCATTCTTCGTGCCGCGCCTTGGATCGATGATCTACGCCATGCCCGGCATGATCTCGCAATTGCACCTCCAGTCCGATGAATCCACTCGATTGCGGGGCATATCCGCTCAGTTTTCCGGTGACGGTTTCTCCGACATGCAGTTCGAGGTCGAGAGCCTCCCGGATGCCGACTTTGAAACCTGGATGAAGCGCGCTCAAGGGACCGATCTCACCCTCGATCGCGACGCCTATGGCAAGCTTGTGCAGCAAACCGAGCGCGTTCGGCCTGCGACCTATCGATTGGCGTACCCCGGGCTTTTCAATGCCATCGTTCAACAGGCGATTCCGCCGGGCCCCGGTCCACAGCCCGAGTCCCCGGAACATGCGGGTCGCGAGGTCACCACTGGCGGAAAGGATTGAACATGTTGGGAAAACTCGGACTTTCAGCAATTCCCTTATCCCAACCGATCCCATTGATTACGTCCATTGCCGTCATCCTCATCGCTGCTGCGGTATTGATCCTGGTCACGTTAAGGGGATGGTGGCCATATCTATGGCGAGAATGGATCACGAGCGTCGATCACAAGCGCATTGGCATCATGTATTGCCTGCTTGGCGTCGTCATGCTCATTCGGGGTTTTGCCGACGCCATCATGATGCGTACCCAGCAGGCCGTCGCGATCGATGCGCCCGGATATCTGCCGCCCGAACACTATAATCAGATCTTCACCGCGCACGGAACGATCATGATTTTGTTCGGCGCAATGCCGCTTGTACTGGGATTCATGAATTTTCTCGTGCCGCTGCAGCTCGGCGTCCGGGATGTTGCCTTCCCGACGTTCAATTCGGTGGGTTTCTGGTTGACCGCCAGCGGTGCCCTCCTGGTCAATATGTCACTGTTTATCGGCGAGTTCGCGCGAACCGGATGGCTGCCTTATCCGCCTCTCAGCGAGACGAGCTATACGCCAGGTGTCGGCGTCGACTACTATCTATGGGCGGTGCAGATTTCCGGCATTGGAACCTTGATTACGGGCATCAATATCGTCACGACGATATTGAAAATGCGGTGTCGGGGCATGAGCTACCTCAGAATGCCGGTTTTCTGCTGGACCGCGCTGGCCTCCTGTCTGCTGATCGTCGCGGCCTTCCCAATCCTGACGGCTACGCTCGCCATGTTGACTCTTGATCGTTATGTCGGGTGGCATTATTTCACAAACACGGCGGGCGGAAATCCGATGATGTTTGTGAACCTGATATGGGCGTGGGGACATCCGGAAGTATACATTCTCGTCTTGCCGGCCTTCGGCATCTTTTCCGAAGTCTTTTCCACTTTTTCCGGCAAGCCGCTTTTTGGCTATCGTTCCATGGTGGCGGCGACCATGTTCATTTGCATCGTCTCTATGCTGGTATGGTTGCACCACTTCTTCACGATGGGAGCCGGCGCCGCCGTCAATACCTTCTTTGGGATCTCATCCAGCATTATTGCCGTTGGTACCGGCGTCAAAATCTATAATTGGATCTTTACGATGTATGGCGGAAGAGTCCGCTTCGAAGTGCCGATGCTGTGGTCGATGGGGTTCATCTTCACCTTCATCATAGGCGGGCTGACGGGTGTCCTTCTCGCCATACCGCCCGCGGATTTCCTGACGCATAATTCCATGTTCCTGGTGGCGCATTTCCATAATGTCATCGTCGGTGGTGTGGTGTTCGGCGTCTTTGCGGGGATGGAATTCTGGTTTCCGAAAGCATTCGGCTTCCGGCTTCATGCGGGTTGGGGCAAAGCGGCTTTCTGGCTGGCTTTTGCCGGATTCTGGGTAACCTTCACGCCTCTTTATGTCCTTGGACTTGACGGCATGACGCGACGCCTGCAGCACATCAACTTTCCCGAATGGGCGCCGTGGCTTTATGTCTCCGTCGTCGGTGTAGGCATTCTAATCCTGGGTGTCATCGCCCAAGTCATCCAGTTGGTCGTCAGCATTCGCGACCGGAAAAAGCTGCGCGATATCACCGGGGATCCGTGGGACGGTCGCTCTCTTGAATGGGCAACCCCGTCGCCGCCGCCATTTTTCAACTTTGCCGTCACGCCGAATGTCGAGGGCGAAGAAGCCTATTGGGGCATCAAGCTGCGTGCGGTGGAAACGCAGCAACTATCGCCCGAACCGGATTATGAGCCGATTGAGATGCCGGTAAACACTCCTGTCGGGATCTATACCGCCTTCTTCGCGACGGTCTTTGGTTTCGCGATGATCTGGTACATCTGGTGGCTTGCCATCGTGGCGCTGGTGGCGGCCTTTGTCGGCTTCGTGGTTTTCGCGTGGCGCGACGTTCATGAATTTGAGGTTTCGGTCGAGGAGGTAGCGCGCGTTGACCACGCTCGACGCTCCGCTCGCGAGGCACTGCTCGCGCGAATGTCCGAACAGGGAGCATTACCATGACCAATAACAGCCTCCCGGCGAGCGTCGAAGCCATACGGCGTGTTCGTGAAGATCCGCATCGCCTGGGGCACCGTGCTCACGGCTCCGAGAAGCCCGCGATGGGGACTGGCCAGGGAGCTACCGGTCCTGCCGACAAGCGGATTCTTGTCGGTTACGGTTTCTGGATTTACCTGCTGAGCGATATCATCATTTTCTCATGTTTCTTTGCCGCATTCGCCGTGCAAAGGGGAGCGACGGCCGGCGGGCCGACGATTGCTGATATCGTCGATGTCCAGCGCGTGGGGTTCGAAACCGCGGCGCTGCTTTTCTCGAGTTACACCTGCATGTTGTCATTTGCGGCGACAAATGCTCGGAACAAGCCTTGGACGCTTATTTTCCTGCTGCTCACGGGATTGTTGGGATTGATATTTGTTCTTCTTGAGCTGCAGGAATTCGTGGAACTGGCCAAGCGCGGCTTCACGCCACAGCGTAGCGCGATGCTCACCTCCTTCTATGGGTTGGTCGGGCTACATGGGTTGCATGTCACACTCGGTGGCGTCTGGTTGGCCACCATGATGGCCCAGGTTTTCGTAAAAGGGTTTCCTCGCGAGATCATTCATCGATTGATCTGCTTCAACCTCTTCTGGCATGCGCTTGATATCGTCTGGATCGGAATTTTCACGATTGTCTACCTGATGGGAGTTCGCTCATGAGTACCTCCGACACTGATACGGAGACCTACAATGGCTCGCGGCATTCGCAGCATGATCACGCGCCCGGCGACGAACCACCGGAAGAAAGCGGTCATTGGGTGCTGAACGCGAATATCGGTCTCGGGTTTTCGATTGCTCTCACGCTTGCTTCCTTCCTGTTGGCCGGGTCGAATGTGGTATACGGACCAGCGATCCCCGTGGCGCTGATCGTACTCGCAATCGCGCAAATGGGTGTCCACCTGGTGTTCTTTTTGCACATCACCACGGGTCCCGATAACACCAACAATGTACTCGCGCTGGCGTTCGGCATTTTGGTAGTTGCCCTGATTGTTCTCGGTTCCATCTGGATCATGGATCATCTGAAGCAAAACATGATGCCCATGGACCAATTGATGAACATGCAGCCATAGCATCGGATCATGTGCTGGACGAAGTGTCGGCTGCGACGGGATAAAGCTTGGCGCTGTGCGGCCGTTTTGGGGGTGCCCGCATCAAAGCGAGGACCGCGAGCTTAGAATGTCCTGCAGGGAACATTGGTACCTCTGCGGCGTTCGGCAGCCTGGGATGTGATGATGGCCGTATCGTCGCGTCGCTCCCGAGTCGATAAATGCCACGAAGGAGCGCCAGGATGTCATCAAGGTTCTTTGCTCTTCTGTTTGCCGTATGCATTTCTCTCGCTACCGGATATATTATCAGTTTGGTATATTTTTCTGCTACAAAATCCTAGCCCAAGGAATCCGCGATCCGTTGCAGAGCCGCACGCTGCAGGATTTCTGCTTCAGCAGATCGCCGCCGTCAGCATCGCCGCTCCGGCGAGGGAGTGGGGAACAAGGAGGGGTGCCGCAGGGACCGTCCGCAGACAGGTGAGAGCAGATGCCGGCCGCTAGCGTTGTAATCTTTTGGCAGAACGGCACAACGAGGCATGGCAGAACATTTCAATCAGGACCGTCGTGCAGACAGTTCCCATTCCGTTGTTTCTGTTGACTTCCGTCAAAGAATGAGCCAACTGCGCATTTGCCTTGACCTATGTAGATATCCCTAATTTGTCGGAATACTTCGTTTTCTTTCGCTCACGTAGGGACATGTGGAATTGAAAAAGAGTCAAATTGCGGCGGAATTCAACAACTCACAGCAGAGACACCGGCGAAGGTTATCGCAACGTTTGCTAAAAAGGCCGGAGCAATTCGGCGCGACGACCGCTTGGTATTTGAGCACGCAAGCGTAACTGGCATGGAGCAACTGCAATTTTTTGAGCGGCTCTTGTCAGCGGTGCAAATGCGGTGACGAAACTCGTGCCGCCACGGTACAGGAACAGGTCGGCATCCTCATCGTACCAGGCCGTAGCATCTAGCAGGTCGCATACTGCTCGATCGCCATCCGCGACACAGCGTGTCTGTATGTTCAGCAAGTCGTCAGAGACAGGTCTCCTTGTCGTGTGCGTCGGGTTTTGCGACCGGTTCCGATACGACGGCATGGTTTCGGCTTTGTGAAAGTTCCCGCATTCCTCAGGGCTTCAGCGAAGCCAGGCATGAGGTTCGTTGTTCCAACCTTCCAAGGCTCAGCTGAATGCGGACCATTCCGTTCGGCTTGTAGAGATGCGGCCACGGTAGGCCCCGGCCTCTTTCACGCGTATCGGCTGAGCCGACCGCGGACCGGGCTCACTTGCCAGTCTGTTCATAAGTTAAGGACCAAAACGGCGACCGTGGCAACTGCGCACGTCAAACCTGCTGCGATAAGCGCACTGGTAGCGAATTGGGGGATCCGTCGCGATTGTGCACCTCTGAATTCCCGGCCCATACCAACGACGGCGCTCAGGCTTGCCCCAATCCAGCATGAGAGGCTAAAGATTCCAAATAGGGCGGGCACGTGTGTCGCGTCGGCGAAAATGCTCATGTGAAAGCTCCGTTGATTGCACGAATCGTGTTGGGTCATCCTGAACTTCTCGCCTTGGCCTAGTTTCTAGGCTTTGGTGCGAAAATCCACGAACCACCGACAGCCGTTCGGGTTCCCACGGGTCGAACCTTTCCGAGAAGAAATGTGAATTGCGCATCGACAGAGAACTTTGTCCTCCAGGTCAAAGCCGGTGCGCTTGTGACGGAGATGATCTGCTCCCGCATTCATGCCCAAGGAATGTCTGTACGATAGCGCACTGTTCCAGAAAGCGCCGGAACGCATAGGCGCTATGCTCATTCTTCTTCAACCACAAAGGGAGAGAGAACATGACAGAAGCGTATCCAGCAGGTGCCGAGCTAGAACGAGAAATTGTTGCGTTGATGCCGGCGGTGCGCCGGTTTGCTATGCGGTTCGAGCGATCTGCGGCGGATGTGGATGATCTAACACAGGACACGATGCTAAAGGCGCTCGCCCATGTGCATCAATTTAAGCCAGGTACGAGCATGAAATCCTGGCTGTTCACTATCACTAGAAATACCTACTGCACAAAATACAAGATCAGCCGACGATTCACGCTTTATCCGGACGTGGAAGCGGCAACGTCCGGGCTGGCAGTACAGTCTATGCAGGAATGGTCGTTACGGGCGCTAGATGTTACCAAAGCAATTTCGGCCCTTGATGCCGACAAACGCCAGGCGTTGGTGATGGCGATAAGTGGCGACAGCTATGAGGACATCGCGGGTGTGTGCGGCTGCGAGCTGGGCACCATCAAAAGCCGGATTGCGCGCGCTCGGGCTGCAGTGATTGCCTCCTTGGGTGAAACTTCCGCGACCAGCGCCGTCGCGGTAACGTGACCTGATCTTGCGGTTGAACGGACTGGCGACACCTGCTAATCGCCCACCGCGTTCTTGAGCAGACACGCCGCGATCATAGAAGCCATTCCGCGGTGCCGGAAACACTGATAGGCGATATCCCAATCCTTGGGACCGATTTTCGTAACTGACAGAAGATGGCCGTCGCGACCAATGGCGATGAAAGCTAAAGAGGCCTCCGGCTTCTTCGGCTTTCAATCGAATGGGCTGTCGAGATAGACGCGATTAACGAGCTTTAGGGTCCGGTCAGGCTGCAAGATGTAGGTTTCTCTGACGCGCTCGCCCCATTGGTCCGTGAAGATGTGGGGGACAGTGCTACCGACGGGAGACTTCTGTAGGCGTTGCCTGGGCTGTCCTCCATAAGTTATGCTTCCGGGAATTGGCTGCAAGCCAGGACCCGAACTTGTGCCAACACTTTGGCAAGATGCGAGAACCGCTCCGGCGATCAGCAATGTCGCGAAATTCTTCATTGAGCACTCCACCTTCACCTGAATGCTGACCAAACTGGCATTCACGCTCTCGGTTCCAGAAGGCATTCCGTTTCGCAGCCTTATATCGGTCGAGCGTGCCCACGCCTGACTGCATATTGGCTCGGCGTGACATGATTCCATATTAAGGTCGGCATTGTCCATCACCCACACGCGCCCGCTAAAGTGCATAAAGGCACCCCAAGCTGAGAGGAGAAGGAACGGCAGGAGCGTTCCTCTCTTCTCAGGCCGATGGTATCGATCCTGCCCCCGCATAGGCCGCCAGTTGAGGTGAAGCCCGTTCATGGCAAACATGGTAAAGGCCGAAATATAGGTCTTTGGATTCAGAGCGAGGTCAGGGCAGGCCTCAGTTGATGGCCGATCCAGAGAAGGCAGCCGCGATTGCGCACAAATGAACATTCCAACCCTGCCGCCACACATGCCAGAGAAATTCCGGTCACTGACCCCGTCGCAAATTAACGAGACGTCTTTGGGGTTCGCAAGCTTTGCCATGCCTCTTGAGAAAGCGACGGAAGTTCTCCGCGATTGCCCAGGCCGACAGCCGGCGGGTTCCGCCGCACTCGAATGGCCGGCTACTCTGCATTGAGGATTGCATTTCATTACGGGCTACGAGCGAGGAGCATTGGAAAATGCTTCACGAGGCTCGCATCCGCGAAGCAGACCAAAACGCCCTCGCCAAGGGAACACCGACGACCGCCATGAGTTCTGAAAGCGGGTGGGAGCGTACCATCTCCCTCCGTCTCCTGGGGTGCGTCGCGGTTTCCGGCTCCTCATCCGGTACCGCGGCGCACCTTACGGGGGATGGTTGTCGTGTTCAGGACCGCGGCGCTGCGGCCATGAACAGCCGTGGTTCCATTTGCGGGCGCAGCGTCCGCCGACGCATGATGATCGGTATGTCCTGTGCGCGCGAAACGTCAGTTTCCTGGCGCCACCGTGCCGTGGCCACCTTTTTGACCGGCGATGCAAACGTCGCGACGAAACAAACACGCCACCATTGAACTCTTCATCTCATCACGTTTTTGGCGAGACGACCGTGCCGTTCGCAGCGGAAAACGGAGGGCGAACCTTAACGGATGCAGCACCATTCAATAACGCAGAGCATCAGGCGACTTGTTTCGAGGCAACCCGGTGGGGGTGAATCCGTAAACCGGCACATGTGGCGATGTTCTTTGCGACGGCCGGAAACCATATCGGAGGTCTCGGGTTAGGAAAGCACGTCAGAAAGGCGAGTCTAGATGGATAAGCAAACCCTATCGAATACCCGGTTTTCGCCGGCGGAAGGCAAACTTCATCGCCTTGCTTTGCAACATGGGATAGATCCGATGCTACGATCGCCGGATGGGCAGCCAGTGCCGGTCTCCGATGAAAGCATTCAGAGACTGCTTTCTGCTCTCAACGTCAATGTGAAAGGTGAGGAGGAAGAGCCAGACGTAAAGTTCGGTTCAGATGCGCCATCGCCATGTCCCGATTGCGCCGCGCGATGTTTCTTGCCCGAATTCCTATCCCAGGAACGCGTCTGGGGCCTCAGCCTTCAGCTTTACGAGTTGCGCTCCGGGCGCAACTGGGGCATCGGCGACTTTGAAGACCTGAAGACCATGATTGACATGGTCGCGTCACAAGGTGGAGATTTCGTTGGCCTAAACCCACTGCACGCACCCTTTCTGGCAGATGCCCGGCGGTGCAGCCCTTATGAGCCATCGAACCGGCTCTTCTTGAACCCGCTCTATATTGCGGTGGACCGTCTGCCTGGTTTCCAGGACAGCGAGCAATCGCAAAAAGCCCGGGCGGCGCTGCGCAAAGGCAACTTGGTTGACTACAATCGTGTTAGCGCGGCAAAGCTCGGCGCTTTGCGATCGCTGTGGTCGAACAGAGAAGGTGGAGATCCTGGTGAGTCGCTAACCGGAAGGGAGTTTGAAAACTTCGTTTTCGAGAAAGGCGAGAGCCTGAAAAAGCACGCCATTTTTGAAGCACTTTCGGCTGAAATGGTACGGCGCGGTTTTACGGCAGGTTGGCATGGATGGCCGCAGCAGTATCAAGACGTTCATGCACCCGCCGTCGTGGCCTTTGCCAATGATTTCCAGGAAGACGTACAGTTTCATATCTGGCTGCAATGGGTCGCTCATCAACAAATGCTGGAGGTTGTGGCTCATGCCCGGTCCGTCCTGCGCATAGGCCTCTATCTCGACCTTGCAGTGGGCGAAGCGCTGGACGGATCCGCCACATGGAGCGAGCCTGACATCTATCTCAGCGGTGCGACAGTCGGCAGCCCCCCTGACCCCTTCGCACCAAATGGCCAAGACTGGCATCTGGCAGGATTCCAGACAAGCCGCATCGCGTCAGGCGACAACCCGCCGTTCAAGCGTATGGTGGCAACGGCGATGCGCTATGCGGGAGCGATTCGCATCGATCACGCCGCTGCGCTTCGTCGCTTGTTCCTAGTCCCCGTCGATTCCAATCCAGCAGACGGTGCCTATGTCGCCTACCCGCAAGAGGCACTGTTGCGCATTTTGGCAGAGATCTCGCATCACTACCGTTGCCTGGTAATCGGCGAAGATCTTGGACTTCTACCGGACGGTCTTCAAGATGAACTCGCTGCCGCTCGAATCCTATCCTACCGGATATTATCCTACGAACGCGACGACGCCAGCTTCAAGCCTGCGTCCGCCTATCCGTCCCTCGCTCTCGCTTGTATTTCGACACACGACCATCAGACGCTTGCGGGCTGGTGGCAGGGCGCCGATATCGCCGCGCGAGCAGAGCATGGCATCGTATCTCCGGAACTGACCCAACGACATGAAACTGAACGGGAACGGGAGCGCCGCTATCTTAGGGAGGCAATAGATCAAACCCTCTTCGGACGGCCGACCCTTGCCCTTGAAAGAACCGACGTTTCTCAGCTTACCATCGACGCCCACCGGTTCATCGCTAAAACACCATGCCTCCTCGCAGCGGTTCGCCTCGCCGATCTCACCGACGAAAAGAGGCCGACCAACATTCCGGGCACGACCAGCAGTTATCCGAATTGGCGACCGAAGCTTTCTCTACAGATCGAAGAGATTGCCGCGCTTCCGCTGGTGAGCGCGATCACGCAGGCAATGCTGGACGGACGAACGCAGCCGCTCGACCGCTCCGCCGAATCTTTGCAAGCTAAAGTCTCAGCACTTCGCGCGGATGTTGCTCGATTGCGCCGAGCCTTTACCGAGCGGCAGTCGCGCACGCCTCGGAGCTTTACAGCGGGTATGATTAAAGCATTCGAGGGGCTGGTCCATTCTCATCCTTACGCTGCGGTTTATATAGCTTCCTTTATTGGTTACCGCTTCGGCAGACGCCACTAAACGGCGTACGGGCCTATTCAAAGTCATCCGACGCCCGTTTAGGGTAACGGGAACATCTGATACTTCTGGAGTGTTGGCAGCTGCCTTTTAGCTCTTCGGTGGAGCATGGCTGGCTTTCAAGTTCTTGATGCCACCGTTTTCCATACCAACTGCGAATCTAAGATGACGGTTCCGACCGTTAAATTTCGCATCCAGTTCCGCAATAGCATGACCTTTGACCGCGCGGCGAAACATGTGCCCTATCAAAAACGCCTCGGCACCAGCCATTTCTATGCCTTGCCAACTTTGGTGCCACCACCGGCTCCATCCACGGCTATGACTTGAGCGACGACGGCCGCGCTCAGGCTTGCCCGCCCGTTCCGACCGAATCCTGGTCGGGGAAACAGCCACTCAATACTTCCAGTGACCAGTGCGTCGCTCACTCTCCAATGCAATGAGGCCGACAACCTTGCCGGCACCGGTTGGTGTCAGAGCTGCTCCGTCTGCGCACCGCTATTCGGCTTTGCCGGGCCAAGTACCGGCTTCTGTCCGAGCGCCGCCGTCATCGGCGTCGAAGTGAACTCTCCCTTTCCATCAATGGAAGCCCCCTGTGACCAGCGGCCGAGGACAGGATCGCTACCATCGGCCTGAAAGCCGAGGAAGGCATAGCTGAACTCCTGCTTCTCCTGCTCCTGTGGAAAGCTGTTCGGGATCGGGAACGCTCCAGCCGTTCCGCCCAGCTCTTCAAGGGCGGCCAACCACTGGTTCTGATGCATGCTATCTCGAGCGATCAGAAAGGATAACATGTCCTTCATGCCAGGATCATCCGTCATGTTGAAGAGGCGCACGGCCAACACCCGGCCGGTCGATTCGGCCGCAACGTTGGCAGTCATGTCTGCAGCGATGTTCCCACTGGCATAGATATGCGACATGTCGAAGGGCACCCCATCGGAATCAACGGGCATGGCGGAAAGTCCCGCTGACAGCAGGTTCTTGAGATTGATACCCCCAAGGACCGCTCCGCCTATAGGATCAGTCGCGACCTCTTCCTTGAGTTTAAGAGGCGCGTCTTCCAGGTTCATGGCAACCGCTGTCGCAAGCATTTCGATATGACCGAGTTCTTCTGCAGCTGTGTTCATCAACAGGTCACGGAATTTGGCATTGCCGCGCGCACCGCACGCTTGAAAGAAATATTGCATTGCCACGCGAATTTCGCCCTCGACGCCACCGATCGCCTGCTGCAGGGCTCGGGCGAACAGGGGATCTGGGGCCTCGACCCGGACAGGATATTGAAGCTTGCCGTCAGTGTAGAACATGGAACACTCCTTTGTTTGGGAGCCATACGAACAACTGATAGCCCTTCCAGTTCCACAAGCTCGCGACTTTTCGGGAACTCACATGACTCAACGCCAGGGAACTTCGTCCTCGCGTCGAAGTTTGTTGGGGCTAGAAGGAGAATTTCATGGTTGTTCAGCTTTCGCTCGACACCGACGACATTGCGCCCACTGAAGAAAGCGGCTCCGGAGTGGTTGACGCCGGAAGCACTTGTTGGTTGGGCTGCCCCACGACGCAAGACACGCGGTGGTCAGCCCCGTTATTCCGATATCGCGATTGAGACCACCTTGACGCTAGGCCTGATGTTCGGTCTACGACTGCGCCAGGCCGAAGGATTTCTGGCATCGGTGCTACGAATGATGGGGCTAGCGCCCGCTGTCCCCGATCATACCACGATCAGCCGACGAGCTCAGACGTGGCAGTCGCCCCACAGACGGGTTGATCGGCAGGGACCACCGGACGGGCCGGTGCATGTTCTTGTCGACAGCACCGGCCTTCAAATCTACGGCGCAGGCCAATGGCTGGAGGAGAAACATGGCGCCAAATCCCGTCGCGGTTGGCGCAAGTTACATCTGGCGCTGGATGCCGATAGCGGCGAGATCATCGCCCACACGATGACCGACCAGGACACGGGCGATGCTTCGCAGGTGGCTCCACTTCTCAATCAGATCGACGCTCCAATCGGACGGCTCACTGCCGATGGCGCCTATGATGGAAAGCCCACGTACGACGCCGTCGCCGGGCACAGCGCCAATGCGGCTGTTGTCATTCCGCCACGGATCAATGCAGTCGACCGATCCGATATCGAGACTACCGACCAGCGCGACCGGCACATCGTCGCGATCAACACAGACGGCCGGATGAAATGGCAAGCCGGCTACGGCAAACGGTCGCTGGTCGAGACCGCCATCGGCCGTTACAAGTCCATAATCGGGCGGCGTCTGCGGGCTCGTTCGTTGCAAGCTCAGAAGACTGAAGTCGCCCTCGGCTACGCCGTGCTCAATCGCATGCTGGCATGCGCACGCCCGAAATCCGTACGGTGCAAAGCAGCCACGGCATAGCCGAAACATCAAAGAGCGAAATCCCCTTACTCCATGATCGATGCACCAAAGCCGCGTCCCGCTCAACTTCGCAACATCTGGCCTAGGCGACCACGACGGTGATTTAGTCGAAAGGATGATGTACGCCAAAATGCAACGATGGCCGCAGCGTAGCGTTCCCAATCATGGTAGCCATTGCCTCTAAGGTGCGCCGCGGTGCCGGACGAGGAGCCGGCATAGGAAACCGCGGCGCACCCCCAGGGAGACGGAGGAGGTGGCGGCACGCTCTCCCCCGCTTCTGGAACTTACAGCGACTTCCTCTGTTCCATTCGTCGCTTTTCGGGTGGCAATCCCTGACCAAAATACAACGGCCTGAAAAACAAACTCCGAAGACCAGGTCAACGGTATCGAATAAGACGGCGCCTCCGCAGCCGTCCTCATCCAGGCGCGATCACGCTCTTCATCTTGGTGCGCCTCATGAAAAAAAGCCTTGGATTCAGGCGCCGCATCCTCGTGGCGCTCCGCCCGCTCGTATGCGGTACCGGTTCTCCGTGTTAATCATTTAAGAATGTGGAACGAAGCGGGCGCAATGATTGTTCCGTCCGCGGCCGTAGTGTCCGCTTGCGTACCATCACTAGATGTTGATCGGCGAGCAGCGGCTACCATATATATGGAAATGCTAACAAAAGATCGTAATCATGGTCAGCCGAATCAGAAGAACTCTGACCGTGCAACAGCGCACGGCCGCATTCGAACGTACCAATAAGATCGCCGTAGAGACGGCGGAGGAAGAACGACGGCGTCGGGAAGAGAAGACGGAGCGGCTGCGCAAGCTGCGCCTCGCCGCCCAGAGGCGCCCAGTAAAATAAAGGTTACGTTCTAATAGCGTCTCTTGGCAACTGAAGCGGCTACATGGTGCGCGGTCTATGGTGTTTTGGCAGGTCACGCTAGGCTACGTTCACGCAGCCCGAATAGGCCGCTTAGCACGCGCCATGGATCGGCGCCGGACACGCCTCGGACAAACGGCAAGAGTGGTGGAGCGCGTCGCTTAACTGGATTTGCCAAGGAGGACAGGACGACGAAGGGGCTCGTACTTCGAGAGCAATATGCTCGCGACTTGGCTGAGCCACGTGGTGCTTTGACTTTCAGAATCTTGCGGCTCACCGACGTGGCGCTGTCGCTCGTGATCTCGTGCAATATTACGGAATTATAGATGATACGCTGCGGGTGGTTGGGCAGCCTTTGACGGTTCGAGACATCGAGGAGCACCGGTCTTGATCTAACGCGGTGGTTCGGTTGAGTTCCGCGGAGTGGGTTTTCCTATGATGGCGCTGGCGAAGCGTTGCATGAGATCGACATCTCCATTCCCGCTGGCCAAGGTTGGGGGTGGTCGGCCTCCGGGGCGGGCAAGTCGACACTAATTCACCTGCTACAACGGCTCTACGACGTCAGCATAGCCATTGATGGCTAGAACATTGCTGATGTCACGCAAGACAGCCTTCGCCGGTCGATGGTAGTAGTGCCGCAGGAAATCACCCTTCTTCATAGGACGGTTATGGACAATATCCGCTTTGCTCGTCCGGATGCAACGGATGAAGAGATTTTCCGGGCTGCGAGGGCTGCTCATTGCGACCGTTTCGTCCGTCAGCTTCCGCAGGGCTATGAGGGCGATGGCAAGAATATCGGCCATATCACGATCACCGCCGGGGCGGCGAAGCATCTGGTCCTGCAGTTGCCGAAAGACCAACGGCAATTCCAGGAAGGCGCACCATTGCGCAGGGCGCCGGGCTTGCGCCGGAGGACGGCAAGGTAATGTCGCCAGTCATAAATCACCCGCTGCGGTTTGTCGTGGCTGCGCTCAATGTTCCGCGGATGTTCGCATAGGATATTGTCCTCGGCCACAACGACCGGTCGCTCGGGATAGATTCGAAAGCTGACAGCCGTTTCGCAGACGATGCAGGCACGCTATAGCGGTTCCTCTCGAAGGTGATCAGGCGTTTCACTGGTCCTTCAAATAACCGCGTAGCTTTGCGACGTCAGCCGGCTTCACCACCGGAGCAGCATTTCCCCAGCTGTTGCGAACAGATGTCAGGACACTTGCAACCTGATCGTCAGACATGTTCCAGTCGAAGGCGGGCATGGCAGGGGAGGTACTGACGGCATCGGTAGCACCTGTTCGACTTCCCGCAAGGACAACATGGATTAGCGACGTTGCGTCATCGGCTGCGTGGGGTCGATGTCCTGGCCAACGCCGTCCAGGTGACCCTTGGTCCAAAGGGCCGCAATGTCGTTATCGACAAGTCCTTCGGCGCACCACGCATTACAAAGGACGGCGTCACCGTCGCCAAGGAAATCGAACTGGAAGACAAGTTCGAGAACATGGGCGGCCAGATGCTTCGCGAAGTTGCGTCGAAGACCAATGATCTTGCCGGCGACGGCACGACGACCGCGACCGTTCTTGCCCAGGCGATCGTCAAGGAAGGTGCCAAGGCAGTTGCCTCCGGCATGAATCCGATGGACCTCGAGCGCGGCATCGATCTTGCCGTAGACGCCGTTGTCAAGCAACTGAAGACCAACGCGCGCAAGATCTCCATTAATTCCGAGATCGCCCAGGTCGGTACAATCTCAGCAAACGGTGATGAGGAAATCGGCCGCTACCTGGCGGAGGCCATGGAAAAGGTCGGCAATGAAGGTGTGATCACGGTGGAAGAAGCCAAGGCCGCCGAAACCGAACTCGAAGTCGTCGAAGGCATGCAGTTCGACCGCGGCTATCTCAGTCCTTACTTCGTCACCAATGCCGATAAAATGCGTGTCAAGTTCGAGGACCGGGTAATGTCTTTGAAATCGCCTCATGCGCTTCGGTGGTTTCCCGGCGGAGGCTTATGACGAGCACGGCGTGGTCGGCTTTGAGTTGATCGCGGGCATTGGCCACCATGATGGCGGCGCGTTCGAGATCCATGAATTGGGGACAGAGGAAAGCTTCGCGTGGACCGCTTCTCCGAGCCCGTCACGCGAGCACCTTGGCAGCGACCGCCGCATCTACGAATGCTCTGCGGGCAAGCTCCGGGCTGCCGTGACTTGCGATCGCATCGACACACCGGCGCTTGGCAACGCCGTATTCGGGACCAAAGCGCGATGGCCAGCGATGGAGAAGCGCCGCCAATGCCGCATCAGGGCCGTCGAGACGTTCCCGCATGCCGTTGCCGATCCGGACGAAGACAGGCGATTGCCAGGTGACGCAGAAATCGACGTCGATAACCTTATTCATGGGAGACCTCATTTATATCTTCCCGACGAACCACTGTCGGTCTTGCGAGTTCCCGCGCTTCGTGCGCAACCGAACCAGCGCAGCGGTGGATGCTCCGTGAGCCGCAGTTTCTCGCTTCGTGGGCGGCCCGGTGCATTGAATCTAAGTCATTCCTCGCGCTCGCACACACCGCGTCGTTGGCCAGCACAGCGTGGCGCCCAATTCAATGTCGGAGAACCCAAACACCTTGACCTCAGTGGGTGCTGAGTTCAGCCTCTTCTGCTGCGGCAAGAAATTCCGTCCGAGCATCCTCGGCACCGATGCGACCGGCAATCGCTGCGCTACAGGCATTGCGAGCCCTGATGAAACGCAGGCCGGATCTCCTTGGCCATAGGTCCGTTAAGACAATCATAGCGTCGAATGGACCGGTGATGGTTCTATATCCAGAGATACCGAAGCCGACCTCAATCGGCTTACTCCATTTTTCAGACATGTATTCCTCCCTAAAAAAAGACCGCTCTCCACGGGGCCTTGGACTCAAGATGGCTCAGGGATCTGCAGGGTAAAGACTTCGGTCAGGAAGCGTACCTACGGTGGCTGCGTGCCGCGAAGGCGACCTCCCTTCTGCGGGACAAGCTTGCGGAATGCTTCGCCGGGTGTCCGTTCGCAGTCTTTTCAACGGGTCGAGGCGAGCATTGCCTCGCGCGCCCGCCCAGCGGTTTCTGTGCTGAACGGATCCGAGCTTTCGACAAGGCTCGTCTGCTATTCCCATGATCTACCCATCACCGGCGCCTTTCAAACGGCACCGCCGCCAGCCGAATCTAAGCATGGTTCTCGTTAGCCTGCGCTACACATTGCTCAGAGCTGCTCCGTCTGCGCACCGCTGTTCGGCTTTGCCGGACCCAGCACCGGCTTCTGTCCAAGCGCGGCCGTCATGGGCAGGGATGTGAATTCACCCTTTCCATCAGCGGAGGAACCCTGTGACCACCGGCCGGCGACCGGATCGCTGCCATCGACCTGAAAGCCCAGGAAAGCGTAGCTGAATTCCTGCTTCTCCTGCTCCTGCGGAAAACTGTTCGGGATCGGAAATACATTCGCCGCTCCTCCCAACTCTTCCAGGGCGGCAAGCCACTGGTTTTGGTGCATGGTATCGCGGGCAATCAGAAATGATAGCATGTCCTTCATGCCAGGGTCGCTCGTCAGGTTGAATAGGCGCACGGCCAGCACCCGCCCGGTCGATTCGGCGGTCACGTTAGCCGTCATGTCCGCAGCGATGTTTCCACTGGCATAGATATGCGACATGTCGAACGGCACGCCGTCGGAATCAACGGGCATCGCCGAAAGTCCGGCGGAAAGAAGATTCTTCAGATTGATACCGCCGAGAACCGCTCCCCCGACCGGATCGGCGGCGATCTCTTCCTTGAGTTTAAGCGGCGCGCCTTCGAGGTTCAGGGCAACCGCCGTGGCCAGCATTTCGATATGACCGAGTTCTTCTGCAGCTGTGTTCATCAACAGATCACGGAACTTCGGGTTGCCACGGGCACCGCACGCTTGAAAGAAATATTGCATTGCCACGCGAATTTCGCCCTCGACGCCACCGATCGCCTGCTGCAGGGCTCGCGCGAACAGGGGATCTGGGGTCTCGACCCGGACAGGATATTGCAGCTTGCCGTCAGTATAAAACATGGAACCTCTCCTCTGTTGTGAAGCCCCGCGAACAAGCGGCAGCCGATCAGGTTCCCTCCTGTTTGCATATTTTCAAAGAATCAGCAGGGAACTTCGCCCTCATCGCGAAGTTCGTTGCGCTGACGATGGAGATTTTGATGGTGGTTCAGCTTTCACTTGAGACTGACGATATTGCGCCGACTGAGGAAAGCGCGTCTGGAGCACGGGTCTTCGCACCTGATCTGGCATATCGCCTGATGTCGATCGTCAATGTGATCTTCTACGGCGACCCTGCAAAGGGCAATAACTGGGTGCTGATCGATACCGGTCTGCCGACGTCAAAGAATACGATCGTCGAGACGGCGGAAGCCCGGTTCGGGCGTAATACACGCCCGTCGGCGATCATCATGACGCATGCCCATTTCGACCACGCCGGCTCGCTGGAGGCGCTTGCGAAGCATTGGGGCGTTCCAGTCTACGCACATCCTCTTGAGTTTCCGTACCTGAACGGCCAAGCTTCCTATCCGCCAGCGGATGCCTTGGCCGGCGGTGGCGTGATGGCGCTATTGTCGCCTCTGTTTCCCCGGTCCCCTGTCGATGTCCGTGCCTGGCTAAAGATGCTGCCTGTGGATCAGCATGTGCCGGGAATGCCAGAATGGAAGTGGCTGCATACGCCGGGTCACTCGCCGGGTCACGTCTCGTTGTGGCGTGAAAGTGACCGCACCCTGATCGCGGGCGACGCAATCGTCACCACAGGTCAGGAATCGATCTACGAGATCATCACGCAAAAACCTGAGATGCACGGGCCGCCCCGCTATCTGACGCCCGATTGGGATGACGCTGAGCGATCAGTTGCCAAGCTGGCTGCTCTGGAACCGGAACTGGTCATTACCGGGCACGGCCAGCCGGTACGGGGCGAACACATGAGGGCTCGTCTTTACGAGCTAGCCGCAAATTTTTCAACGATTGCTGTACCTGAGGGCCGACCGTACGTGCTCGACCCCGCAAAGCCTGGCAAGAGCGGAAACGACGCCTATCGGACCGACAGTCTCACGTAGATCGACCTATGGAGAAGAAAGAATGGCAAGCCAGGATGATGTCATCCACCGACGCACCAATCGGAGCCGTGGAGCAGAGTGCCGACCGGCGGGAAAGCAGTCTGAGCACCGGCGGGAGGCGGAGGAACGGCCCGGTGCGGGACCCTCTGAACCGTTAGCTGCGCCCTCGGTCATTTCTGAGCATGGTGATAGCCAACGTGGGCTGGAGTTTGATGAGAATGCCATTGCTCATCCTGAAGATCGGCCCGACCTTCAGGTCGTTAAAACAGGAGCCGCGACCTTCGTCAGCAAGGCACCAACGAAGTCTGGACGAACTGAAGGCAAAAGATCTAAGCAAGATTAGCCGACGCAAGAGGCGCCTCGGTGAGGGAGGACAACGATGACCACACCGCTCCGACGCGTCCGAGGTCTGGGATCCGCAAAGGGAGGCACACGGCCCTACGTTCTCAAACAAGCTTCGGGATTGGCGCTAGGCCTCTTGACCCCCTATCTTATTGGGATCGGTGTCTACCTGTTTGGACGAGATCGCGACTTTGTCGTTGCTTCGATCGGCAGCTTCTGGATTGGCCCCGCCCTCCTTGCCTTCATCTTTCTCAGCGCCGTCCACATGGATGTCGGCATGCGGACGATCATCGAAGACTACGTTCACGGCCACATGAGAAAGCTCGCACTTTTGTTTCTGAACTTGGCCTTCACCTGGCTGGTCTGTCTACTCTGCGTCTTCGCCATCCTTCGGATGATGTTCGAAGCAGCCCAGCAATAGGTACTTTTCGCCGCAGGTCCGAGATCGGAGAGGAGGCATCCGAAGCGAGAATGACACCGGCTTTGGTGAAACGTTAGCCGTTCCCGTCCTGATGTTTGTTTGTACGGTTCCGCACTGTTCCCGAACAGGCCGGAGCGCGTAGCTTTCATGCTCATTCTTCGTCGATCACGAGGAGAGAGCAAATGAGCGGACTGGGTGGAACGGGTGCGGAGATCGAAAACGACATCGTCGCGTTGGTGCCGGCGGTGCGCCGGTTCGCGATGCGATTTGAACGATCTGCGGCAGATGCAGATGACCTCACGCAGGATACAATGCTTAAGGCGCTTGCACACATTGATCAATTTCGGCCTGGGACCAACGTAAAATCCTGGCTGTTCACCATTGCCCGAAACACCTATTGCACGAAATACAAGATCCGCCAGAGGTTTACCCTCTGTGCGGACATGGAGGTCGCTACATCTGAACAGGCGGTACAATCTACCCAGGAATGGTCCTTACGGACGGCAGAAGTCGATAAAGCCATTTCAGCTCTCGACCCCGACAAACGCCAAGTGTTGCTGATGGCTATAAGTGGTGACAGCTACGAGGATATCGCCGGAGTGTGCGGCTGCGAACTCGGCACGGTCAAGAGCCGTATCGCGCCTGCAAGGGGCGCAGTGATCTCGGCGCTCGGTGAAACTACCGCGTCAGGAGCTGTCGCTGCAAGGTGATCTACGCTCATGGTGGACATTGTAATCCTATAAAAACTGCCCGAGCACTTCCCGCCAGCCGAGAAACGGGAACCACGCCTTATTTGAAAAGTTTGAAGGTCAGAAAGGATAGAAGGGGAACACATGCGCTTCGTACCGACCATGCTTCATGGAATTGCCGACTATGTCGTCGGGTTCATTGTGATCGGCCTGCCGTTTATTCTCGAACTCAGTCGCACTCCTCGAATGGTGCTTATCGCGCTCGGCATCATTGTAATCCTCTACAGCCTTCTGACCGACTACGAGCTTGGCGCAGTGCGGTTCCTACGGATCCGTTTTCACCTATTGCTTGATGCCATCTTCGGGGTAGCAATGCTGCTTTCACCCTGGCTGTTTGACTTTCCCATGGATCCGCGCTGGCCGGTCTACGCCATCGGCATTCTTGCGCTCATTCTGGCTGTCACCACGCAAATCCGTGCTGACGGAACAGCCGCGACCAATTGAACTTACAAGGAGCTTATCGATGAAAGCACTGTGCTGGCATGGCAAGGGCGACATCCGCTGCGACAGCGTTCCGGATCCAAAGATCGAAGATGGGCGCGACGTCATTATCAAGATGACCGCTTGCGCCATCTGCGGCTCAGATCTGCACCTGATGGATGGCTACATTCCCTTTATGGAAAAGGGCGACGTGCTCGGCCACGAGTTCATGGGCGAGGTCGTCGAGGTCGGACGCGACAACAAGAAGCTGAAGGTCGGTGACAGGGTGGTGGTGCCGTTCACCATCTGCTGCGGGGATTGTCAGCAATGCCTCAAAGGCAACTGGTCGGTCTGCGAGCGCACCAACCGCAATGCCGAGAACGCGACCAGGGCTTTTGGTTATCCGACCGCCGGTCTGTTCGGATACTCGCATCTGACCGGCGCCTATGCCGGCGGCCAGGCGGAGTATGTGCGCGTTCCCTATGCCGACGTTTCGCCGATCGTCATTCCGGATGGAATGAGCGATGAGCAGGCGCTGTTTTTAGGCGACATTTTTCCGACGGGGTGGATGGCCGCAGCCAATTGCGAGATCGAACCCACGGATATCGTCGCCGTCTGGGGCTGCGGCCCGGTCGGTCAGTTTTGCATCAAAAGCGCGCTGATGCAGGGTGCCGCGCGGATCATTGCCATCGACAATATTCCGGAGCGTCTGGCCCTGGCGCAATCGACTGGAGCAGAGATCATCAATTTCGACGAGGTGGACGGCACAATCCCGGACCGCATCAAGGAGATGACCGGGGGCCATGGCGCCGACAAGTGCATCGACGCCGTCGGTGCGGAGTCGCATGCTACAGCATCTTTTGACGCCGTCGTTGACAAGGTCAAGGCCGCTACTTTGTTGGGAACGGATCGCCCGCATGCCCTGCGCGCAGCCATCATGGCCTGCCGTCCCGGCGGCATCGTCTCGGTCCCAGGCGTCTACGGCGGCTTCCTCGACAAAATCCCTTTTGGCGCCGCAATGAACAAGGGACTGACGATCCGCACCGGCCAGACCCATGTCAACCGCTACTCACTCGATCTGCTTCGCCGAATCGAGGAAGGCGAGATCGATCCGAGCTTCATTATTACGCATCGGGCGAAGCTCGAAGATGGCCCGGCTCTCTACGAGATCTTCAGGGACAAGAAGAATAATTGCATCAAGGTCGTGATGACGGCATAAGATCATGGACGCTGATGCCAGAGCACTCAAGGAAGCTTGTCGCGACTTCGAGGCCCGGTTTGGCATCGAGGCTTTTCTCGACGTGATGGCCGGCATAATGCAGGACCGTCTCGGCGACCACGGCCTCGCTATCCAGTTCGATGGCAGTGACGAAGGCGCGCAACCTCTCCAACCGCTGGACATCGACGAAGTGGGGTCGCCGATGCCTAATGAAGGCGCAGCAGGATGAGCTCTGGCAACTGCGACTTGATCCACCGAATTGAAGGAAAATACGTCACCCGCGCTCAGCGGCTGAACGCGCTTCTGCGATTGCTTCCACGCTACCACACCGATCGCAGGTGGAACGCGAAAGTCGCCAACGGCGTGTTACGGGGGATGCAGTCCATCGTTCCCTCCCGCCTCTTTCATAACTGCCGCGTTTTCAGCAGAAGCATTGCGTCCGGCGAACGTAGCGTTGGCTTGCGGCTTCTCCTGCCCAATGGAGCGCCTAGAGGTGTTTATGTGCATTTCCATGGCGGCGCATGGGTGCTCGGCAATGCCCGCCTCGATGACGGAATCACCTCAAGTGTCGCTAGAGAATGCCAGGTTATGGCTATTGCCGTCGACTTTCACAACGCCCTCGATGATCGCGTCGATCTTGCCATAGCCCACTGCGAGATTGCTCTGAACTGGGTAGTCCGAAACCTGCCAGATCTGGGTGTCGAACGGATCGTTTTAGGCGGCGAGTCATCTGGGGCTCACCTTGCTGCCCAGGCCTTGTTGCGCCTGCGCGACCGGGGGCTGGTGGATGCGTTTGCGGGATTTATCTCGACATGCGGTGCGTTTGATTTCCGCGGGTCGCACAGCCTCAGGAGCGCTGATAGTCGCTCCCTCATCCTCGACGCTCCTGCCGCGCTTCGAAATCTTCAAAGGCTGCGTCCGAGTTTGCCCTGGAACGAACGCGATGGGCCATTGTACGCGCAGTTGGAGGGCCTTCCGCCAGCTCTGTTTATTGCGGGCGAGCTTGATCCTATAGTCGATGACAGCATCCAGATGTTTCGCAGATGGGAAGATGCAAACGGAAACGCGTCGCTAAGCATCGTTCCCGCCGGGCCGCATGGCTTCAATCGGCTTCCGATCGCTATCGCTAACATCACTAATGCTTACGCAAGAGAATGGCTCATCGGCAGACTTTCGGCCTTGCATTGACGTCGCCGAGTTCGGCTTTCGTTCGAAACGTTCGGACGCCAACGCAAGCGGAAAAACTTAAATGAAGGAACTTCTGCTTTCAGGAAACTTTGAGGAGGTTGGAGCGATCATGACGGCACATCCGGAAGAAAAACCCTCGATCAAACCATACACTGGCCCGGCCGGTGGGTGGGGTTCGACGAAATCGGTCGCCGGGATCCTGCTCCGGGAGCACATCCCGGCGAGGGGCGCCGCCTTGCTGGACAAGCAAAACAAGCCAGAAGGTTATATGTGCGTAAGCTGCGCGTGGGCGAAGCCCGCCAAGACGCATCCCCTCGAATTCTGTGAGAACGGCGCCAAGGCCACGGCCTGGGAAGTGACAAACCGCAGGGCGGATGCTGAATTCTTTGCCTCACACACGCTGACGGAACTCGAAGCGTGGCGCGATCATGACATTGAGGAACAGGGTCGGTTGACCCAGCCGATGCTATGGAACGCGCAAACGGACAAGTACGAGCCGGTCGAGTGGGACGCTGCTTTCGCCGAGATCGGTAAAGAACTTCAGGCCCTTACGCCAAATCAAGTTGATTTTTATACATCGGGTCGCGCCTCGCTCGAGGCAGCCTACATGTATCAGCTCTTTGCAAGACTGTACGGCACTAACAACCTGCCCGACTGCTCGAACATGTGTCACGAAAGCACGTCGGTGGCTCTACCGGAAAGCATCGGTGCATCGGTGGGAACGGCCGTGCTTTCGGACTTTCAGAATACCGACTGCATATTTTATATCGCCCAGAATGTCGGGACCTCTTCGCCTCGGCTGCTGCACGACTTGCAGGATGCCGTACACCGCGGAGTTGCGATCGTCACATTCAATCTCCTGCGCGAACGGGGCCTTGAACGGTTCAAGAACCCCCAGGCACCGACGGAAATGTTGTCCTCGAAGGAAACACTGATCTCGTCGGAATACTACCAGGTGAAGAATGGCGGCGATATCGCAGCGCTCTTTGGCGTGTGTAAGGCGTTGATCGAGGCGGACGATGCGCTCAAAGCGTCGGGAGCGAGCAAAGTCGCGGGAGACGACGGGATTCCGGATGACCCATCGGAGGCCGGAACGATTGCTTTTGCCGCATCGATTGCGGCGGCCGACGAGAAGCATGTCCTCGACCACGATTTCATCGAGGAGCATACCACTGGTTTCCAACAATTTGCCGATGCGGCCCGGTCCTATAGCTGGGATGAGCTTGAGCGGGTTTCCGGTCTCACACGCGAGCAGATGAAGCAGGCGGCAGAAACCTATGCGAAGGCGAAGGCTGTTCTGATTGCCTACGGCATGGGCGTCACACAGCATGTAATGGGTGTCGATAACATCCACATGATCGCCAACCTGGCGCTGCTTCGTGGAAATATTGGCAAACCCGGCGCCAACATCTGTTCGATCCGAGGGCATTCCAACGTGCAAGGCCAGCGAACGGTCGGAATAACCGAAAAGCCTGGTCTGGTACCTCTCGACAAGCTTTCGGAACTTTACAAGTTCGAACCGCCGCGGTGGACGGGCCGATCAACGGTTGACACCTGCAAGGCAGTACTCGAAGGCGAAGCGCGCGCCTTCATCGGCCTTGGCGGCAATTTTCTTCGTGCCGTGCCCGAGACAGAGGCAATGGAGGCTGCGTGGCGCAAATTGCGGCTGACGGTGCAGATCGCCACTAAACCGAACCGCAGCCATGTGCTCCACGGGGAGATCGCCTATCTCCTTCCCTGCCTGGGAAGACTGGAGATTGATAGCCAGGCTACCGGTCCACAGGCTGTATCGATCGAAAGCTCAGTCGCACATTTTCATGGCTCGCGCGGCAAAGCCACGCCAGCGAGCACCCATCTAAGATCCGAGCCTGCGATCATTGCCGGATTGGCGAAAGCCACCTTGAACCGGGGTGACGTCCCATGGGACGGGTGGGTAGACGACTATAGCCGAATCAGAGACGCGATCGAGCGCACCTATCCGGAGACGTTCAGCGACTTCAACAAGCGCCTCTTCCAGCCGGGGGGATTCGCTCGCCCCCTGCCGGCACGAGAGCGGAAGTGGGTCACGCAGACAGGTAAAGCAAACTTCCTGACGCCGGATCGGCTGTTTCCGGAATTTGCGATCGATGGCACGCGGGGAGACGTCCTGCATCTGGCAACGCTACGGTCGAACGACCAGTTCAACACCACCATCTACGGCTACAGCGATCGCTTTCGCGGCATCAACGGGACTCGCAAAGTCGTCTTCATGAACCGCGAAGACATCGCTCGCCTCGGCTTTGCCAACGGCGACAGCGTCGATCTGCGAACAGCCATCGATCACTCCACAGAGCGTCAGATCGGCGCGCTCAGGATCATCGAATACGACATTCCGAAAGGCTGCTGTGCGGGATACTATCCCGAAACCAATCCGCTGTTCCCACTGGGTCATCACGATGCCAAGTCAAAGACGCCGTCCTACAAGCTACTCCCGGTCTTCATCACCAGGTCACAGCACAAGCCGAAGGACTGAACCGGCGCGGGAAGCTTTGTATGGGCAGTGTTCAAGGTAGCCTCCGGTCAGTTATAGCCATCGCACTTGGTGGCGCCGTAGTCGTCGGCGCAAGCGCCTTCGTCGGCTGGGCTAGGGCGGGCCGTACCTATCGCCTTGATCCACCGCTTTCGGCCGAATTCGAAAAGATCCGCTTGATGCCGAATGACATCAGCGGAGCGCCGCCAGAAATTTATTTCAAGCTCGGAAAGCCGTACGAAAGCACCGCTTACGATCTCAGTCAGGGAAAGCGGCTCTATTCTTGGTTTGGCTGTTCGGCATGCCACGGCGACGGCCGGGGTGCGGCCGGCCCGTCTTTCCTGGACGGATGGTGGCTTTACGGTCCCGAGATGGTCTCGGTCGTAGCATCCATCCGCGATGGCAGGCCCCACGGAATGCCTGCCTTTCGCGAGAAGATGACGATCGATGAGATTTGGCAACTCGCCGGCTATGTGAGAACGATCGGCGCCTATTCGGCAAAAACGACTGCACCCAGTCGCAATGACGACAAAAACACCCGGCCGGCGGAGAACCGCGCACCGGCCGCTGCTCTCTTCGACGAGGGACCGGCCGGCGCGCACCCTGATCAGGGGCCATCGCCTTGACGCGCCCTCCGATCATCGGCCTGTCTCTTGTGTCCATCTGCCTCTCAGGCTGTATGGGCTCGCAGCCTGCGCTTGACGCGGCCGGCGCATCGGCGTCCGCCCTGAAACAGCTCATCATTGTCATTGTGTGCGCTGCTGTCTGGCTTCTGGTGATGCTGGTGCTGGCATGGTCCCTGCTACGATCGCGTGACGGACGCGGAACTGCTGGCAACGATCGGAAAGCGCGCAAGGTTGTCGCAGCAGCCGTGGCGGCCACCGTTTTCATCATCGCTGGTCTGACGATCGCAAGTTTTTATACGACGCGCCAGATCGGTCCATCCTCCAAGGCGCCACTGACTGTGACTGTCCGTGGGCAGCAATGGTGGTGGCAGTTCGTCTATCCAGCCAGTGGGTCCGAGGCTGGGTTCCAGACGGCCAACGAGCTCCACATCCCTGTCGGAAAAGACGTGACGCTGCGGCTGGAAAGCGTGGACGTCAATCATTCTTTCTGGGTCCCCAGCCTGGCGGGAAAGCTGGATCTGATCCCGGGTCGAACGAATGAACTGACGTTGCATGCTGACCGCCCGGGTGTCTATCGGGGCCAGTGCGCCGAATATTGCGGACTGCAGCATAGCCATATGGCCCTGCTGGTCGTTGCCGAAGATGAAGAAAATTATAAGCGTTGGTTGCAGGGCCAGCAACGCGAGCGGTTGCCGCCGCCGGATACGGAGATCGCAGCCGGCGAAGCGGTGTTCTTGAGCAAGCCCTGTGCGGCCTATCATACAGTCCGCGGCACATCGGCGGCCGGGACAACCGGGCCGGACATAACACATGTCGGCAGTAGGGAAACCACCGGAGCAGGGCTGTTGCCGAACACTCGTGGGTCCCTCGCTGCCTGGATAGCCGACCCGCAGACCCTCAAGCCGGGCAATAACATGCCGGTCGTCCCGCTTTCCGCCGAAGAGCTGAAACAGGTCTCCGCCTATCTAGAAAGCCTCAAATGAGCGCCAGTCCTCGTTCACAAACCGATCTTAATTTGAGCGATGAGACGATCGACCTCAAGCTCGATCACATCTGGAAAACGCCGGCTGGCCTGTGGGGTGCGCTTTCAACGGTCGATCATAAGATCATCGGCCGGCGTTACATCGCAACCGCTTTTGTTTTTCTTCTCCTGGGGGGCGTGCTGGCTTTGGCGATGCGCCTCCAGCTGGCGACGCCCGAAGCGCGCTATATCAGCCCCGATCGCTACAACCAGATCTTCACGATGCACGGCACAAACATGATGTTTCTGTTCGCCGTCCCGGTCATGGAGGCGATGGGCGTCTATCTGGTGCCGTTGATGCTCGGCACGCGCAACATCGCCTTTCCACGCTTGAATGCGTTTTCGTACTGGATGTTTCTGGCTGGGGGCCTGCTGTTATGGATTGCGTTTGCGCTCGATGTCGGCCCGGATGTTGGTTGGTTTGCTTATGTCCCGCTGGCCGGACCCCAATACGGTGCGGGCAAGCGGGCCGACATATGGGCGCAGATGATTACGTTCACCGAGGTTTCGGCTCTCGCTGTCTCCGTCGAGATCGTGGTGACGGTTTTTAAGCAGCGTGCGCCCGGGATGTCGCTCGATCGCATTCCGCTGTTCGTCTGGTCGATGCTGGTGACCTCCTTTCTCGTGATCATGGCGATGCCAGCAATCATGTTTGCCAGCAGCACCCTCATCCTTGACCGCCTCGTCGGCACCCACTTCTTCAATCCCGCCGAAGGGGGTGATGTCCTCTTGTGGCAGCACCTGTTCTGGTTTTTCGGCCATCCGGAGGTTTACATCATCTTCCTTCCGGCTGTGGGAATGGTGTCGACGATGATTTCGACTTTTGCCCGCAGGCCTGTCTTCGGTTACCTGGCTCTGGTGATGGCACTGATATCGACCGGCGTTCTCGCTTTTGGCCTCTGGGTGCATCACATGTTCGTCGTCGGCTTACCACGACTGGGCGAGAGCTTTTTTACTGCTTCCAGCATGGCGATTGCGGTGCCGGCCGGCATTCAGATTTTCTGCTGGCTTGCGACACTCTGGGACGGAAAACCGGTCCTCAAAACGCCAATGCTCTTTATCATCGGCTTCATCATTACTTTCGTTCTGGGTGGTCTGACCGGTGTGATGGTGGCATCGGTGCCATTCGATACGCAGGTGCACGACACCTACTTCGTCGTCGCCCACTTCCATTATGTTCTCGTCGGCGGTGCAGTGTTTCCGCTGCTGGCGGCGATCTATTACTGGTTCCCAAAGTTCTCTGGACGGATGATGAGCGAGAGGGTCGGGCGCTGGGTATTCGGACTGATTTTCACCGGTTTCCACTTGACGTTCTTCCCCATGCATATTCTCGGTCTCGTCGGAATGCCGCGAAGAATTTACACGTATCAGCCGGAGGTGCCCTGGGCTGGCCTAAATCTGTTCGTCAGCATCAGCTCTCTTATTCTCGCCGCGGGTTTTCTCCTGTTTTTCATCGATGTTATCCGCAGCGCCCGCTCCGGCGCTATTTCCGGAGAGAACCCTTGGAACGCATCCACGCTGGAATGGGCAACCACCTCCCCTCCCCCCCCGTACAATTTTCGGCGTATCCCGGTCGTCAGCGACCGCGAACCGTTGTGGTCCGGATTGTCAGATCTTCCTGTGGTGGGTGGAATGCGGCTCGACCGACGGGAGCTGATCGTTAGCAGCGTCGTTGAGGCGCAGCCCGAGGCGCGCGAGTCTTCGCCGACCAATTCGATCTGGCCACTGATTGCAGCGACCGCGACGTCGGTTATGCTGATATGGTCGATGTTCTCGCCATGGGCGGTCGTTTGGGGTTCAATACCGATCGCCATCGCCCTGACCGGTTGGTTTTGGCCCAAGGGCGACCCGGAGGATGAGTCATGAAAGAGCGACTGGTCCTCGATGTCTCGCACCTGCCATTGCACGGCTCCGGCACCGCCAGCCCGACCTGGTGGGGAACACTGGCGTTCATGTTGATCGAAGGGACTGGCTTTGCTCTCGGAATTGTCGTCTACCTTTACCTGATGAGCATCGCCGGCGCCTGGCCGATCAACGCGCCGGCGCCTGATCTGCTGCCTGGCACTCTTCTGACCGCTTTGCTCGCTGTCAGTGTCATACCAAACGTGCTGGTGGCGGGCTGGGCTAAACGCAGAGAGCTAAAAAAGGTGCGGATCGGCCTGATCGTGATGGCGTTGTTCGGCATTGCGCCTTTGTTACTGCGGATTTTCGAATTCCCGGCCATGCACGTGATGTGGGACACTAATGCCTATGGTTCGATCACATGGGTTTTGCTGGGACTACATACCACGCACATCCTGACCGACCTGATCGACACCCTGGTACTGATGTGTCTGATGTTCACGCGGCACGCCGACAATCCCAGGCGCTATGGCGACGTCGAGGACAACGCCATGTATTGGAACTTCGTCGTCATAACGTGGGTTCCGCTCTATCTTTGTCTCTATTGGATGCCGCGTCTATGAAATATTCGATCGCAGTCGCTGGGGGACTGGTTTTCGCGCCGCTAGCTTGGGCCATCAGTACACAGATTGGCCAGTTCATGCCTTACGCAGACTGCCGGATGGGCAGGCCATGGTCGGTTCTGGCCACGGTGGTTCTGGCACTGTTGGCGGTTGTCGGTGCTCTGGCGCCTTTGACGGTGCGTGGAAACCCGCAATCAAGAACAGATGCGTTCATCAGAATGATCAGCGCTCTCGCGAGATCAGCATTTGCGTTTGCCTTGGCGATGCAGGCTGCGGGCACGCTTTTAATAAACCCTTGTCAACACTGATCCTAGTCAGTGCCGGAGATAGAAAATGAGCGGCGGAGGGTTTCCCATCAAGATCGTAGTTCTGTTACTGGTCACGATGCTCGGGCTCGCGGCGGGGGTCCTCACCTACCAGGCTAGAGATCGCAATCAGAGGACAGAAGTCGCAAGTTTACTTGCTCGCGGCGATCCAGCCCGGGCGCCTGATATTTTCCGGCGATACGGCTGCACGGGATGCCATACTATCCCTGGAATCCCCGGGGCCGACGGCCAGGTCGGCGGTCCACTGATCAACATGCGCGAGCGCGTCTATATCGCCGGTGTCGCGAATAATGATGCGGAGACACTCGTCCACTGGATTGTGTCGCCAAGCGCGTTCGATCCCAAAACAGCGATGCCTGACACTGGCATTTCCGAGGCGGAGGCCCGGAATCTGGCTGCCTTCCTTTACCAGCAGTGACTACGGCTTGGGCGTGGCCCGAGCCGGAAGAGATTTGATATAGGCCGCAATGGCATCTCGATCACCTGCGGGGAGTTTGGCGGTGTTGGTGACAACGTCGGCCATGGATGATCCGACGCGCCCGTGGTCAGGGGTATTGCCGCTGGTCAAAACCTCGACAATGTCGGCCTGAGACCAATCGCCAATACGGGCGGGCGTAATGTTCGGAACGAAGCCTGTTCCTTCAGGATTCTCACCACCGGCATATCGCATTGCCTGCTTGATCGCTCCAAAGACATTGCGCGACGAGTGGCACTCGGCGCAGTGCGCAACGCTCTCGGCGAGATAGGCGCCGCGATCGTGAACCGGATCGCCATTCAGCACGGCTTCGGACTTTCCCTCGTCGAAAAACAGCAGCTTCCAGAAGCCGACGAACCGCCGGATGCGGAAGAGTGCGACGAGGTCGTGGGGCGGCGCGCGGCCCGATACTGCTGGTAGCGTCTTCAGATAGGCAAACAGGTCCCGAACATCATCCACGGTCATTCCGGTGTAGCTTGGATAGGGAAAGACCGGATAATAATGCTGCCCGTTGGGAGAGACGCCTCCGATCAGCGCGTTGCCGAGATCAGCGGCGGTCCACGAACCAATTCCGTCCTTCGCATCTTGCGAGATATTGGGAGGCCGGAACGTGCCGAACGGCGAGGCGAGCGCAAGGCCGCCGCCGAGTTGCAACCGATTCTTTTGCCCAGGGGTCGCATGGCACGATGAGCAATCTCCTGCGGCGAATATCAATTCGCCACGAGCAGGATCGCCCGGCTTCATGAACGCCGGATCATTCTCTTCGAAAGCGATATTTGGTTTGGTGATAAGCCAGGCAGCGGCGGCTGCGAACATTGCAACAGTAAGAGCCGCCCCCAATAAAATTGTCCGAACTCGCGTCTTCACCGCTGGTCCTTCGCTCCTGAATTACGCCGCATCCTGCCGCCCTTGCCATCTTCGGATTGACAGACCGTCAACTCATGCCACAGAGAAACCCGCTTCCAGCTAGAGCCAGCTAATCCGATCCGGTCTGCGATGCCCGAAACCGTTCGATCTGCTCCGGCTCCTTCTCGTCGATCTGCGTGATTTCGTTTTTCGCATCGCCATGCACATGCAACAGTTCGTCGAGCTTGGCATGGATGGCTTGGGTATCCCGATGTTCTGCGCGCTGGATGAACAGTGTCATCATCCAGGTGATAAGTGTGGCAAGACCGTGCCATTCCAGCGTCTCGGGGCTGAAGATGAGCCAGGAGACTCCATACAGAGCGACGATGGCAAAAGCGGCGGGGCTGGCCGTCCACGCGCCCAAATCCGTCAACCAGGAACGCCATCGCATAGCCGATACCTCCACATCACAGGTCCGAAAACCATGTTTCAGGCAGTCAGTTCCCTGCGGGCGGGACATTCATTGGAAACCTCGCCCTCGACCTCAGAACGAGATAACGTTCCCCACGGCGGGACGTGACGATGTCAACGGGCATTAAAGCGACGTACGGCGTGCCGTTAATGACCAATTCGCGGGTGCCGGCAATTCTGCCAACACGACCGCTCGCAGGGAAATCTATCAACCGGCGGACTGCAGCAACGATCCGCTCATCGACCAGAATGGCTACTGACGGATTTTCTAGTTCTATATACGTAAAGATGGCGTCGCGATCAGATAACGCGAACGCAGACCAGGTAAGCTTCACGATTTGCGCTCACCCGCTTTGATACGGGCTGCCGCTCGGCGTTCAGCGAAGTGCACCTCGACTTCCTCGTCTGAAACGTCCGGTCGAGTATCGTTCAACGCTTCGAGTACCTTGGCACGAAACCAAGCGTCATGAGCCTCGCTGCCTGAAAGAAGCTCCAGCGGCAGCGCGCCCTCGTTGGCGGTCCGGGTGAGTAAGATACGAACCGCGTCCGATACGGTCAGCCCCATATTTCCAAGCACTACCGAGGCACGATCCCGAACTTCGGCATCAATACGAGTTTGTACCAGTGCATTTGCAGCCACATCGATCTCCACTTTGGCTGGTATCATAATGCAAATGAATGACAAACGCCATAGCTTGTGGCTGCCTTCGCCGGTTTTCGTCTCCTGTGATTTCTTTTCGACACCTGGCCCGAATGATCGCAGCTGCCGCAAAACCATTTGTTAAATGTCCGCTCCTATTCCGGCCCGCCCCCGGCACTGGTGCCGAGAAAAATGGAATAAGAACATGGCAAAACGCGACCTTTCAACTCATCACTTCCAACGAAAAATCTCGGACTTCTGCGAAGTGCGCATTGCGCCAATCGCCTCAAAGCGAATGCTGGAAAGCATTCGGCCCTATCTCATGGGTCTCGTCATCCACCGCCAGGCACCACCGATCGTAAACGGTCGAATGGACTGGACAGCCATTGGCCAGGCATGTGGGATTGAAGGCGAATTGACGGCAGAGTTGAAGAAGCAGCTGCGTCCAGGTTTGGATGCGATTATCCGCTGGCTTGGAGAGCCGCCTGCCGCCGAAGACATACGGTCGACGAAATCGAACAAAGCCGTTCCGCGCAGGTCGGAAACTGCGACGCGGTCCAGGCCGCGGGAAATCATCCCCGACAAGACCCCGGCTCCATCTTCATCAGTACCCAGAGGACTACAACCGAAACCGATCAGTCCCGTTCCGCAGCACTGATGTCACCCATATCATGGCCGTAAAGGGAGCGGGATTGGTGCGGCAACTTCGCCTTGAAATAGCCCTGCACCAGTCGATAACGCCGTTCGATGCGGGACAGGATCTCGAAGCTCGTCAGAGATCGCGGTACCCGCTCGCCCTGAACCCATGACAGCAGAGTTTTTTCATCGAAAGTCTCGCCCAAGCGAATAACGGCGCGATACAGTTGCCAGTTAGCTCTCGCCGAACCGGCGCATTTGATAAGCCAGCGCATCCTGAAAGCCGACCGGATCATCGGTCGCCTCGAACAATGGCTCAGGAAAGGGCGCAGGGTCATCATCTCGGGCTCGACCGACTATCGCCGCTACCAGGCGGCGGCGATCAAACAGCGCTATGCAATTCGGTTCCCAGGCGCAAAGCCTTTCAGGCAGCACCAGCCACAACACGGAAACCTTTGAAGATCCTGATCTCCTGTCAGGCGTCGTCGATGCGCCGCCACGGCTGGCAATGGATCTGATCCGCTTCAAGACGCTGACGGCGATCGGATTTCAACGCAACGGGGTGTGGGGCGAGGAAGCGGCATCGCAGAAGGCCGAGCATCTCGGGCTGATGTTCGGGGCGCTCGCCGCCTCGCCCGCCGGCATTGTCAAAGGGCGCGGCGTGCCGCTCAGCCAACTGACCTTCGGCCTGCTAATCTTCCCAGATGTGGAGGATTGGTAGCTGCAATGGCGCGAGCAGCGGCGTGGCTTCTATACCAAGTGGGAAGAAGACATGCTGATGGTGGCAATGGCGCTGAACCGTGCCGAAGTCGGCTGGATCCGTCAGCATCCGAAACTATTGAAGAAGGTTCAGCCGATCGAAGGGCTGATCGCGCCGGAGGAGATAGAGTTTGCGACGCGAGACTGGCACGGCGCATGCGATGCATTCCACCGCCGTGCCGCCAATCGCTCGAAGGAAATCCAACGGGTCATGCGTGTCCATCGCGACCCGTTCGAACCGATAATGGTGATCCTCGAAGCCGATAGCCCACTCGCGGAATATCGCAAGATTACAGACGAGATCCTGAAGCACATGCCGGACGAATACCGTTATCCCCGGCCGGCCGCAGAGGCCGTCCGTTCGTTTCTGCTGCTTCGCCTCGGCCTGCATCTGGGACTCCGGCGAAAGAACCTTCGACAGCTTCGCTTGTGCCCGCGCGGGCATTTTCCGACATCAGAGCGACGGCTGGAAGACATGAAATGCGGCGAACTGCGCTGGAGCGATCGAGAGAACGGATGGGAGGTCCTTATCCCGTCGGTTGCCTTCAAAAACTCAGGATCATCCTTCTTCGGACAAAGCCGTTCCGGCTGATCCTGCCGGACCTGCTCGACCTCTACAATTACCTCGAGGCCTATATCGATCACCATCGCGGAGTGCTGCTCGGCCCGGCAAAGGATCCTGGCACCCTATTCGTCAAGACAGTGAAGACGACCAGCCTTGACGCAGCATACGACTCGACGAAATTTTATGAGGCTTGGCGAACAGTGATCCAACGCTATGGCATCTACAACCCTTATACCGGCCGCGGCGCCATCAAGGGATTACTGCCGCACGGACCACATAATCTTCGGGATATTCTGGCTACGCATATCCTCAAGCAGACCGGGTCATACGAGCAGGCCAGTTATGCCATCCGGGATACACCGGATGTCGTTCAGCAGCACTATGGCCGTTTCCTGCCGCAGGATAAGGCGGCGCTTGCGGCGAAAATCCTCAATCAGGTTTGGGAAGCTGCATAGCCGGTTGGATGAATAGCTGATCCAAACCGCCCATGCAGGTGCGGAAACAATCTCCGCATCTGCATGGACGATGTCAGTCGTCTTCGCCTTGAAGGGAATCGAAATTAGGGCAGCGGATTCAGTTCCTGCATCGCCCACCAATGTTTTCAAGATCTTATCCTTCGTCACTGCTCACACATCGTGTCCTCTAACAATCGTGTAACGGAACCGCTTGCAGCACGTTGAATACGCAATAGAAACCAGCCTGCCCCCAAAGGAAAGTGGCGTAAAGTCAGCCACCAATTTCTGGTTCGGACGCTCTGCCACGAACTGGCGGTCCAGCACGTTAGGCATGATGACGGCACGGTCACCGGCGTCCTTTGGCAAGCCACGCCGCCTGGGTCTTGCCCTGAGCGCATTCAAGCGCATCAGCCGCTCAGTACGATGGAGGCCGCAGGATAACCCTTCCTCCAGCACATCGTGCCAGACCCGTCGGGCACCATAGGTGCGGTCGCTGGACTGGAAACTCTGCTTGATCCTTTCCAGCAGGACCTCGTCATGGCGTGCATGTTCGCTCGGAGAAAGCTTGAACCAGGCGTGGAAACCTGAGCGAGAAACTCTCAGCGCTTCACAGAGCCATGCCCACCCTCTGCCCGGCAGTCGTTGCAAAGCAACGACGAAAGGCCCCAGATCGAGCGGTGCTTTGCAACGAACGCGAACTTCATAACGCGTCCCTGGCAAAGTAGGCTGCAGCCTTTTTTAGGATATCGCGCTCTGCCTTCAGCTTTGCGACTTCACGACGGAGCCGCTCGATCTCAAGCTGCTCCGCTTCATTTGCCCTTTTTCAGGAAAGGTCTGGCTGGGATCGTCGCCGTATTCCCGAACCCATTTGCGCAACACATTCTCGTGGACATCAAGATCACAGGCAGCCTGCGCGACGGCAATTCCACGCTCCCTGACCAGCTTCACCGCCTCAAGCTTGTACTCGCGGCTGAATATTCGTCTTTGCATTCATGCTCTCCGGTTTCAGGAGGAACACCTTAACTCGTAGTCGCCCCTACATCATCGGTGAGTCGTCGAGAAGAGTTTACTGGAAAATCCGGCGTCATGGCTGGCCGCTACCGCCGGCAGCGCCATAGACTTGCCCGGTGGCATAGCTAGCCTGCGGTCGGCGAGCTGAACGTAGATGGAAGCCAGTTCAGCCGGCTGGCCAGGGCGGCCAAGCGGCGTGTCGTCGCCGAACTTCACGAGCTTCTCCATGGTCGCACCTCCACTGACCTGGAGCGGTGTCCAGATGGGACCGGCCGCCACGCCATTGACCCGGATCCCCTTCGGGCCAAGTTGCTTTGCCATCGACTTGGTGAAGTTCGTCGCCGCTGCCTTCGTCATCGCATAGTCCACCAGGTTCTCCGATGGGTCATAAGCCTGCTCGGGCGTCGTCTGGATGATCGCCGAGCCGGGCTTCAGATGCTTGAGCGCTGCCTTGGTCAACCAGAGAATAAGGGCTCTGACGCAATTTTGGTGGTCTGAGGCCTATCCACCGATGACGCGCGCCTGAAGGAGGTCGATTTTCCCTCGGCCGTACATCTGGCGTTTTACAAGCTTGAGCTTGGTAATCTGCCCCTCTGTCTGTCCATTTGACCAGGGCGAACTGATCGCGGCACTCACGGCTGCCCGGTCTTTGGCGACACCATTGGCGAAGGCCGCGACCAAGCTTGATCGGGCGCGTTCCAGCCATGGTTCGAGATCGGCGAGAGATTTCTTGCGGATCATGGCTTGGAAAGCGGCGACGACTTCCCGCGCTTCCACGAGTTGCGGCACGCCGCCTTCAATCGCGGCAACCGTAACGGTCTGAGACTTGGAAAGATCATCGCGCCCGATGGTCATGAGGCGTGCGACAGCCCGTGCCGACGGCGTACGGCTCAGCGCCCCGCAATCCATCTTTTCCGCCATTCTCCGACGCGTCGCCCATTCGGTCACGACACGAAGGCAGCCCCGGAATCCCTGGCGCGTTAACTCGCGCCACAACTGTGTGCCATTGCGGTGACCGGCACTCCACTGGGCGTCGAGCCATGGCAGATAAACTTCGAGCGAGTTCTCCCGCACGCGGAGCACGTCGGATCGTTGACCACGTAGCACCCGTCTGACGAGGCCACGACTGTGCCCGGTGCGACGAACAATCTCTTTGATTGCAACACCGGACTTGGCCAAGTCCAGAATGGCGGAATTAGTTTCTTCTCGATGCAGATAGCCCTGATATTGGATCCGCTCAGCGGCCGTCAGCAGGTCCGGATTGATCGTGGCTGACCCGATCGCTGTTCTGATCTGTCGCATGGATTTGCGGATGGCGTCGAGAAATGCCCGACTGGCGTTCTCCATCAAGTGCCATCGATCGGCCACTTGGGTTGCCTCTGGCAGCGCCTTTGCCGCAGCAAGGACGTAGGCGCCGCTGCGGTCGCGGGCGACAATATTGATCTGCTGCTGATCCGAAAGCCAGGCCTGAGCGGTTGCTGGCTCTCGGTCCGGCAAAAGTGCAATGGTTTTGCGCCGTTCGAGATCGCAGATGATCGCACCATAGCGCTGGTTGCGCCGCCACGCCCAGTCGTCGATGCCAATCATCGGCGGCGGAACGAAATGCGGCGTGCCGCGCCGTCGGACGACACGCAGCAAGGTGTCGTTGCTGACCGGCACCATCAGTCTGCGGGCGAAAGCCGCCGCCGGCCGGCTACCCAAAGCAAGCCCGAGATGATGGACAATATGATCAAGCCGCGCCGTACGCCGCGCCCACGGCGCCAGGACATCTGTCTCGAAGCGCTCGGTAAAAATCCTTCTGCCACACAGCACTGCATCGCAATAGAACCGGCGCGCGGCAATAACCAATCGCAGGGATTTTCCCGCGATGGGCAGATCCGTCAGGCATCGATGATAACGGCTGTGTATCCGCTCCGATCTTGTTCCGCAGCCTGGACAACTGCTGAACATATCCGCCGATCGGACAGCGAGTATTATCGGGTCGTCAGCAGAAGCTGTCTCGTCGATGACAAAGCCTCGGGGCACGAGTGCGGAGGGGCGAAGCGAATGAACCATGACGCTGATTCCTTTTGCAAAACCAACGCCAGCCGACGCCCAGAATTCATCAAAAGTGAGTCAGAGCCGAATAAGGACCCGCATTTGGGGTGATCGGCGTCCAAACGTCCCCCTAAGGCCGCTCCTGCAACCGATGCCCTACCCGATCCAGCGACGGCAGTTCGATCACCAAAGACAGGCCGTGTTCGCGCCAGTCGCGGGAAATTTTACCTCCGAGCTGCTTTTCCACCACGGCCGCTAGGAGTACTTTCCCGAAACCGCCGCCCAATTCCTGTTTCGGAGGCGGACCGTTGCGCTCCTCCCAAGTGAGCGTCAGGCCGGATCCGGTTTGTATCCAGCTGATACGCAAGCTACCTTTTCTTTGTGAAAGCGATCCGTGGACGGCGGCATTGGCGGCAAGCTCATGCAGCGCCAACCCAATGGGTTGGGCGGAGGGCGCGGAGATCATCACGCGGGGGCCCTCAATCTCAATTCCGCCGCTGTTGAAAATCTGAACCTGCGCTCGAATGATGTCGGCCAGTTCGACCTCCTGCCAGCCATGTTCCGCCAGAAGCATATGCGTGCGCGACAGTGCCTGGACACGCTGCTGGACAGAAGCAGCATAGCTGGCGGCATTGTCGGACTTTGATAGGCGGACGATGCTGTCAACGATGGCCAGCACATTCTTGGTCCTGTGATCGACTTCAAGTAGCAGGCGATGTTCGGCTTCTTCAAGCGTCTGCACACGTCGATACTCGGTCATGTCGATCTGGGATGCGAAATAGTATGCGAGCTCGCCCTGCTCGTCGACGATAGGGCTTATGTGCAGTTGGTTCCAGAACGGGGTGCCATCCTTCTTGTAGTTCAGAATTTCGATTGTCGTCTCGCTCTCCTGAGCAACGGCTGCTCGAATTTGGGCGATCGCCGTTTTCGATGTTGCTTCACCCTGCAGGAAGCGGCAGTTCCTGCCCAGAACCTCCTCTGCGGTGTAGCCGGTCAGATGAAGGAAGGCATCGTTGGCAAGCACGATCGGGAAATCAGGCTGTCGCGCGTCCGATACGACTATGGGCATTCTGGTCCGCTGGAACGCGAAAGCAGAAAGCTCTTTTCGGTCAACCATCCCTTGTTTCGTCGCGGCAGCGGGAAGATCTCCGTGGATGTCGGATTGTACTGGATCGACCACATTCACCTCCGTATTGGAAGAGGTTTAAAACGCATACAGCGACGAATAGTTTCCCGGCATTTCCGACCCACACATGCCAAGTTATCAGGCGGTGAACCGAAGAGGCCTCTGCGGTCTGAGTCATTGCCACCGACTGGCGACGAACGATAGAGTTAGCTTGTGAAGCGGCTGCTGTGTCAACCAGCGGACTTCTAAAGTCATGCGCCTGACGAAAAAACGACATTGGTGGCCCGCGATATGAGGCATGCGGCCCCGGACAACGGCCTTTACAGATCGTAGCGGCGGTCTAAATCAGCGAACGCGACCGAGCCTACGAGGCTTTCGAGAGACGATTGTCACCAGCTTTTCGCTGGCCCCGCCGCTTCAGAAGATCGGTAGCGGCACCACGGCCGACTGCCTTGGAGAACAGATATCCCTGGCCGAGCGTACAGCCAGGTTCCACCAGCTGCGCCGCCTGGGGTTCCGTTTCGATACCTTCTGCGACGACGCGCATCCCAAGGTTTCGGGCGATGCCGATTAGACCTTCGTCGATGAATTTTGCGGCGTCTCCCGGCACCAGGCGATCGGCGAAGGGTTTATCAATTTTGATAATGTCGACCAGTACGGTCAGGAGGTGGGTCAGTGACGCGAAACCGGTGCCGAAATCGTCCAAAGCCACCTTCAGGCCTTCAGACCTCAGCGCTTTTATCTGGTCGGCCACGACATGGTCGCGCTGGCCGAGATAGACCGATTCAGTCACTTCCAGAATGATATGCTCCAGTGGGACGCCCGCATTGCCGAACAGCTCGCAAAGCCGACTGCGCAGATCGCCGGAATGAAAGTCTGCCGCTGACAGGTTGATGCCGACGTGCTGAAGCGGCAGGCCCATGTCGAGCCAGACACGAATATTACTCGCTACGGGTAACAGCATCCGCTGCGTCAACTCTGCGGCGACATGCGCGTCCTTTGTCGCTTCGTGGAAGTTGGCGGCTGCAATGATGTCTCCAAACCTTGTCGTCATGCGGCAAAGGGCCTCGAACCCGACGACCTCGCGGATATCGAGGCGGACAATCGGTGATAATGGGCGTCAAGCCGGTCTTCAGCCAAGGCGACGCTGACGTCACGGATCGCCCGGAAGCGTCTCGTAATCGCCGTGCCGAGGCTTGGACGGTACTCGACATAATGGCCGCGGTTGTGTTCCTTTGCATGATACAATGCGAGATCCGCGTTCTGTCGGATCTGTTCCGGGTTGCTATTGGTGCCGGCAAGAGCGCCGTCGATCGTCGCAGCTGGGGAGACGACGTGACCATCGCATTGAGAAGAGGACGAAAGTGCCGCGCGAATTTGCTCAGCGACTCCGCCAAGATCCGTGGTGTTCTCTCCGTGGACGATTACAGCGAACTCATCTCCGCCCAGACGATAAGCGCTTTGCGGCGACACGATAGCCGATATGCGGCTTGCTACGACCTGAATGAGAGTGTCGCCGGCGGCATGTCCGAAAGTGTCGTTGACCAGCTTGAGATTGTCGATGTCCGCCAGCAGAATGCCCCAGGGTTCAGCGGAATTCACAAGTTCCAAAGCCAGGGCCCGACTGAAGTGGGCACGATTGGGCAATCCCGTCAGAGCATCAGTGTAGGTGAGGCGGTGACGTTCCTGCACACGCTCGTTTCTCTCGATGGCGATCGAGCAGAGATGGACGCACGCCTCGACGATCTGCTTTTCAATGGGGTTTGGACCCCGGTGTTCGCGATAATAAAGGTGAATGTGCCGACCACGCGCTCGCCGCTCTTAATCGGCGTCGACCAGCATGCCTTGAAGCCGAGCGGGAGAACCAAAGCCTTAAAGTCGTTCCATCGGGCATCAGTTTCGATGTCTGTGACGACTATCTCATGTCCGCAGTGAGCAGCGGTACCGCAGGACCCGGCGAGCGGGCCGATTTCCATATTATTAATTGCCGCCGAATAGTGAGCGGCGAGCGAAGGTGCCGCGAGCGTATGAAGTGTACTTCCCTGCACCAAAAGGACCGATGCGGAAATCCCAGGAACGGCCGCCTCGACACCGACGCAAAGCCGCTCGACGGTGGCCGCCAGCGGTTCGGCTTTGGCGATCATTTCAAGAATGGCGTTCTGTAACTCAAGGATCATTAGCGACATTTCTCTGGGCGGAAGCCATCTCTAACAAAATAGCTTTCAAGTGAAATTGCTCAACTCGTTACAATTCGATCTAGACGACACAAAGTCAGTGTCATAGCGGCACCCCAAACCGTCGGCTTCAACAGGCCGGTAAGGGAAAATGTTCCGTATGGCTGAGGATAGTCGGGCACATCGTTAAGAAAGTAGTCGCTTTACTGGCCGGCCGCAGCGACGGGGGAGCTTCTTTCCGACCTTCGTTGCTTGATGAGTATCGACCCTGCCCAAAGTTTTAATTCCACGCAATCGAGGGGCAGAAATGGCACTATCCAAAGAGGCTCAACTCATCGATGTCGAGGTCGGAGCGAGAATGAGACAGAGACGAAAGCTCCTCGGTCCGTCGAGCTGGAGACGGTCCGCAGAATTGACATCGAAAAATTCGTACCGCGTGGCAGCATCGAGTGGGTCTATCTCGAAACCCCGTACTACCTCACCACAAACGACAAGATCGGCGACGAAGCCTTCGCAGTCATCCGGCAAGCAATGGAGGCGGAGAATGTCGTCGGCATATCTCGCGTGGTCCTCGGCCGTCGGGAACGGGCGGTTGTGCTGGAGGCACGCAGCGAAGGAATCGTGGTGTGGACCCTTCGCTTCGGAGATGAAGTGCGGCCAGAAAGCGAATACTTCAAAGACATAGATAAGAAGTCGGATGCTGAAGGCGTTTCAGCACTTGAGGCAGTTTTCAAAAAACGGCTGACGGACTGGTCGCCGGATATGGTGCCCGACCCAATCCAGGAAAGCTTGCTGAAACTGATAGCAGATAAGAAGAAAGCCATGAAGCCGTCGAAGGCCACGACCTCGAAATCCACGAAGAATGATGACGAGAAAAGGAGCAACGTCGTGAACATTATGGACGCGTTGAAGAAGTCGGTTGCAAAGGAGCTGAAATCCCGCAAAGCTGGATGATCTCTTGGCCTTTGGCCGTGCCACGATCACCATCGCAGCGTTAAGTGGCTTCTGCTGAGCGCCTACAATCTCGATCAGCACCCGCAGATATCTACGCGTCTCCCAGAACGAAGTCGAAGACCGGTTCAGGCTGTCCCTGGGCCATCATCCTCGATGCCGGCATGGCCTCAGCTATCGCTTCCGCGAGATCAGCAAGTGATTCCCCTCAAGAGGTTAGCGCGGCTTCTTTCATCCATTCACGTGCAGTGGCCCCTGAGATCGAAGGATGAAGGCCGGACGTTGGCTAGGGGCTAGTCAGAAGGAGCTCTAGCTACCGGTGCAACTGCGGCATCTCCCGCTTCTTTGCACCAACCACCGACGGTGCCTTAAGCGGTAGGCTCACTTCGCTACGCCAGCTGACTCGCCAGTGGAACACATGCGCCGGAAGCTCGAGGCACCCTACGACAATAGACTGAGTGTCCTACGGCAGCCAACCAACAATAACCGGTGCGGTTCTGTCGGAAATCGTACGAACCACAGCAGCATATGGAAAAACCAGCCCGGTTGCAGCATAAGCCGTTGATCATGTTTTGGAAAAAACCGCCTTACGCACGGACGACAGATGAACCTTCCTATTCAGGATGACGTACGAAACCTTTTGCTCCGTGCCGCGCGTCCAGATGCTTTCGCAATGATCGCACCACATATGCGGACCATCGAACTTCCCCTGAACTTTACGTTCGTCGCACAAGACAAGCCAACGCACTTCGTCTGCTTCCTCGAGAGGGGTTTAGCATCGGTTGTAGCGATAACAGAGGGCGACGAAGAGATGGTAGAGGTCGGGCATATAGGATCGGAGGAGGCCAGAGGACTGCATGTAGCGCTATATGCTGATCAAGGACCCACAAAGACATTTATGCAAGGTGAGGGCCATGGGTATCTGGTTCCTGTGCCGGTCATTCGTGCTGCACTGGACAACTTGCCAGAATTCCGTGCGCTGATTTTGATGTGCATTCATTCGTTCAAAACACAGGTTTCCTACACGGCGCTCGCGAATGCCCGGTTCAGCATCTACGATGCGTCTCGCGCGCTGGTTGCTGATGTGCCACGATCGCCTGGGAAGTGACCTTGGCCTCACACATGAATTTCTGTCCATCATGCTCGGTGTTCGCAGGTCAGGCATAACGGACCAGTTGCATCTTCTGGAAGGTATCGGTGCGATCAAAGCAACCCGGGGCAACATCCGCATTCTTGATCGAAACAAACTGGAAGAGATCGCTGGCGGAAGTTATGGCGTGGCAGAGAGGGAATATGAGCGTCTGATTGGTCTGCCTTTCAGGACGAGAGGCTAGCCCTTTTGTTTAATTACGCCGGTTCGCGATCACGTTTCTACTTCCGAGCGAGGGCAGCGCGGCCACGTCCTGCGAGAAGGCTGCATGGGCACCGGGTCCCACCTTCTTTAGAACTCCATTATCTGAAATAAAAGGTCATCACTCGCCGTGCGTGGCAGGCGCGAGTGGCTGAGAGATCGTTTCTATGCTCTTGCCTGTTCAGGAGCATCAATATCAATGCCCCGCTATTTCTTCAACGTTCACGACGGCGTTTCCATAGCGGACACGGTAGGCTCGGAACATCCAGATGTCGACAGCGCGCGAAGCGAAGCAGTCGAAACAATTGCCGAGCGCCTCCGGGGAACCATGCTGGCGAATGCTGACGTTTCCGCGTGGCTAATGAACGTCGTCGATGAGAGTGGCTTCACGGTCATTGTTCTGTCTTTCACGGCCGCCGTCAAAATCATTGATCGACCTGATGTTGCCGCGATGAGTTCGGTCACGGGATAGAAATGTCAAAACCGCACAAAGCGGCTCAGGCTCTTGGCGCGGAACAGCAGTTTGACGCATAAGCTATCCATTGCCGACGCCTTGCCATACGTCGGCATGAGTTCGGGCTCATTCCCGCCGGAGGCTGGACTATGTCCGACTTTTCGCAATCGACGGTTTCCAACTTGTTGCTGCGCGCATTGTCGCCTCAGGCGTTCGACATCTTGAAGCCCGCTATGCAGCGCATCGATCTGCCGTTGCGACACGAGCTGGTGACGCCAGATGTAGCGAATGATCGTGTTTATTTCCTGGAGCGTGGCCTTGGATCGCTCGTTGCCATAAGCCGCGATGACGAAAGTGTCGAAGTCGGCCATATCGGCTATGAGGGCATGGCGGGAACGCATGTCCTGTTGAAGGTAGCGAAGACACCTCATCGAGCTTTCATGCAGGCCGAAGGGAATGGCATTTCCGTACCCACGTCGGTTTTTCTGGCTATGGTGAAACAGGTACCCGAGGCGCATGACCTGCTCCTTCGATATGTCCACTGTTGCGAGCTACAGCTGGCGCATTCCGCTCTTGCCAATGCGCGTTATAATATGCCGGAAAGGTTGGCCCGCTGGTTGTTGATGTGCCATGATCGGCTGCTATCCGACGATCTGCCGCTCACCCATGAGTTTCTGTCGATCATGCTGGGCGTCCGCCGCTCAGGCGTCACCAACGAAATCCATATTCTTGAAGGTTTACATGCGATCAAAGCGACCCGTGGCAACGTCAGGATAACGGACCGCCGGAAGCTAGAGGACATCGCCGGCGGATCATACGGCATACCGGAACGCGAATACGAACAATATATCGGGCTTCCGATCCGCAGAGGGTAGACGAGCCCCGGATATCTTTCCAACTCGCCACGAGCTCAATCGCCACCCTCGTAGGCCGCAGAAAAGGGTACCTTCAACAGCAGGTTGCCACCTGCATCGCAGATTTCAATATGACGGTGGGAGATGTCACGCCCCTGCAGAATTGCGGCGCTCATCAATCCCCTGGCATCCTTGATCGCTTCGCGCCGCGCTTCGGCAAGATCCACGAGCTCGGCGCCTTCCTCATCCTGGATCACCGTTGTTCTGGTGGCAATGTTAAGGTGGAATATCGGCATCAACCGCCTTTCGCGGAAACAGTCGGCGTCAGTCAAGACCGTGCTGCAATCCCGTCGAGATTGCGTGAGTGATTGTCAAAACCGTACAGTGCGTCTGTTAAGCTAGAGTATTCGACGATTGTACGCCATAACCTTCTCACACCTCTCTCGTCACTTGATGGGTTCGAGTACGGGCTCCTCCCCGGAAGGAGCCAAGAAAATGGCTGAAATCCAAAGAACCGATGTGCAGAACCGGCTGCTGCGTGCGTTGAGTACGGCGGCCTTCGACGTTCTGCAAGCCGGCATGGAACGGGTCGATCTTCCGATCCGAACGGTGCTGGTGGAAAGCGATCAGCCAAGCAGTCATATCTTCTTCCTCGAAAACGGACTGGCATCGATCGTCGCAAGAACAGCCGATGACGAAGCCATCGAGGTTGGGCATATCGGTTGGGAAGGATTGTGCGGAACGCATCGCGTTCTTAGGCTTGACACCACTCCCAATCGGACCTTCGTGCAGATCGACGGCAGCGCGATCAAGGTCCCAGTGGAACTTGTGTATCGCCTGATCGACGAAGATACTGCTTCGCGAGATCTCCTTTTACACTACATCCATACCTGCGAGTTGCAGCTCGCCCATTCGGCACTTGCGAATGGCCGGTACAATATGGCGGAGCGACTGTCGCGCTGGCTGCTGATGTGCCACGACCGTATTCGTGACGACGATATGGCGCTGACGCACGAATTTCTTTCCCTCATGCTCGGCGTGCGCCGCTCTGGAGTGACCGATCACTTACATATCCTGGAAGGGATGCATGCGATCAAAGCCACGCGAGGTCGCATCCGTATCCGGGATCGAGCAAAGCTGGAGGAGATTGCCGGGGGATGCTACGGAGCGCCTGAACGGGAATATGACCGACTGATCGGGAGCAAGTGACGAAAGGGGCGAAGCAGATCCGCCTCAACCTGCTCCTTGATCATCTGCAAAAAGGCCGATGGCGCAAACTGCCGAACCAGGTCGGCCTGAAAACAGCACTCATTGCCGAGGATCTTGGCTTGGTCGAGTCGAAAGGCACGGATCTCAGAGCAAGATTGTATCGCCTAACTGCAGCCGGCAAAACCTACCTCAGTGCGTAGCATAGGCCAGCCGCTCCGTGCGGTTTTTGACAAAGCCGGGCGATTCGCAGTTAAACATGTACACTCAGATAGCGCGTAACTTCCTTAGTGGGTTCGGATGCCCGACGATTATTTGGACCACCGACCGCAAACACTGATGCGCATCTGATGTCCCGAGTTTCTGTGATCCACCACGTCTATGCGAAAAAAGCCAGGGAGAGCCTTGAACGAAAACGGCGACCCAACCAAATCTTTCCCCGTCATGCGTGTGAAGGCAAGGAGGTATTGATGACAAGCAAATTGTTTGAGAGACCGCTGTTCGTGAAAAAGGACCGCTACATTGAACAGCTCGCAAGCCTGGAAGATGTTTTGGATCTTCTTGAGGAATGGCCGATGGAGAAGCGCGGCGTGACCTACAATGTGATCTCTAAAGCCTGCCGGATGGCCGCGCAGGGAGTTTTCCCTCTGACGTCCCTTCGCGAAAACATCCGTCGCTTTCTGATTAAAGAACGAATTCTCGCGAACATTGAAGAAGCCACCTTGGTTTCCAAGCACACAAACGACTGCGGGATTAACTCATAAGGACTAAACATACGGCCTTGGCCTCCCAATAACGAAACATTTGAAGCAGGACTGCACACGTGTCCTTACGCCAGGGTGACACGCTCTTGCCCGGTTGTCATGGGCGCGGGAATGACGGATTCGGCCAAAGAGAGGCGAGCGAGCAGATGGTTGAAGCGATCATCAATGTTCGGAAGCTGGTGCTGAGGAAGCCTCTGAACGGCGCGACGTACTGATGGATCTAAAGCTAATCTTGAAATCTGATCCGAGATGCTCATGTCATGAACTCCGACGACGCCCGAGATGCAGACCAAACGTCTCAGTCAGCATTTTGTTCAATCGCCGGGACGGTCGAGCCGCGGCCTGCGCTGGCGATAGGACGGGTCGAACGCACGATAGCCTCACGAGCGATATAAATACGGCACCAGCAAACCGAGCCGCCTAGAACTGGTGTGGAACGTCCGATCGCGGCGGTCGCAATTCTTCGATCGGACAGGTAATCTGCGGCCTCTTCATCGAGCTCAGATCCATACGGTCCCAAGGAACCGCAAGTCCCTGCCCGCGCACCGCACCTAACAGGCGCAAGAGGGTCCTCCCGATTTCGCCCGCCGAGAGCCGCTCAATTAACGCGAATGCACCGACGTGGTATTCCTTTACGAGGAGTTCCGCTCCAAAAGCTTCCGCGACCACCTCCTCGATGCGGCCGACAGGTTTTCCGTCCAAATCGAACACCCGCTTTCCAATGAGATGCTGAAGCATGATTTCTGTCACGAAAGGCCTCCAGGTATCCAGCGAAGAATATGGCGCCGGAGCCACTCCTGCCACTGCGTCACGGGCATCTCCTCACGCGATACACGGACGGTTACCGCGACTCCCACGTCGCACACCTTCGCGAAATTGACACGGAACCGTCGGCTTTTGGTACGCCAGCCCAGCCTATCGAGCACGACGCCGGATCCTGTTTCGAGCGCGGCGATGCGCGGCTGCTGATCGTCCCGGTATTCCATGACAACACCATCGACTTTGCCGATCTTGTGTTGATCAGGATCAAGAAGCTGTTTGTCGAGTAGGTCTCTTACGAGATGCACAGTTATCCTCCCCAGATCTGAAGCGGTATGGTGACGACTGCAAAGAGGAATGCCAGTCCAATAACGAAGAGCACCACCATGTTGCCGATCCAGCCATTGGTGTGCTCGCCGACATATTTGCGGTCGTTCATAAGGAAGATGAAGGGGGCTACGCCGAACGGCAGGCTGATGGCTGTAACGGCCATCGAAAAGATCGTCACTTGCAGAGGGTCGAGGCCAAGAGCGATCGGAATAACGGCGACCGCGATTGACACGGTATAGACCAGACTGAATGCAGGATCGCTCTTCGGCTTGGCAGATTCTGACCAGTTCCATCCAAAACCTTGGGCTGCGAGATACGACTGGGCCAGCGATACCTCCAGCGCCGCCCCGAAGCAGGTGATCATCAGCGATCCGCAGAATAGATAAAGTCCCCAGCCGCCAAAGGCCGGCGTCAAGATCATGGCGATCTGTTCGTATCCGTCGACAGCTTCTATTCCATGTGATGGATAGACCATAGCAGCCAGGACAATGATCGCGACTGAGATCACCGCTCCGAATGTCATCCCGAGCGCGGCGATGACCCTGTTGATCCCGAAATAGGACTTGTCCCACTTCTCCTCGATCGCACCTGACGAATAGAAGAAGAAGAGATATGGCGAGATAACCGCGCCAAGGATGCCGACGGCAATGAACGCATAGTGCAGCACATCCTTTTCGGGGAGAGTTGGCAGAGCGCCTTTGGCGACCTCCGTCCATGGCGGACCCATCGTCACCATGGCGACGACAAAACTCAGCGCCAGCAGGCCGAGGAAGGAAACACCGTTCTCGATCATCCCGAACGTGCCCCGCCAGAGCAGAAGCCATACCGCGAATGCGACTGGAACTGCCCACCACTGGAAACTCCAGCCGGTCAGGAACTGCAGGGCGAGCGAAACGCCTCCGATCTCGGCCGCCAGCACCAGGAGGTTGACAATGAAGGTGACTGCCAACATGACAATGAACATGTTGGATCCGAAGCGGTCGCGGATGCCGTCGGCGATGGTGTAGTGGCTGGCGATGGCGAAGCGGCCGGACATCTCGACAAGGAAGATAAGGCAGATCGTGCCGAGGACGACGGCCCAAATGAGCTGATAACCGAAGGCTGCACCGGCCTGGGTCGAAGTCGCGATCAGCCCCGTCTCAAGAAAGCCGCCGACGCTGGTGACGATGCCGAGCGAGATCTGGAAGAGCTTCTTCATGCCTCGGTCATCTCGCGGTTGATCTCGAACCGCGCATGACGAAGCGCTTCAACTACGCGTTCAGCCGCGGGCCGGTCCCTTTTCGCGGCCGCGTCGGCTGCTTCCTGCAGCAGTGGCTGAATGACTCTTACGGTCTCTGACGCTCCATCGCCCAATTCGTTGACAAGAGACGTGACTTCGTCCTGGCAACGTTCGATCGCCAACCGGCTGTAAGTGTCTGGAACCACCCCAGACGTACGAGCGTCAACGATCATTTCCGCGCTGGCCGTCCATGACAGAATGTTCTGCAGTGTCTTTTGCTGCTTGTCCTGCTCGCTGGTGCATGAAGAAAGAAGGGCAAAAAGTAAAAACATAGCAGAACTGCTGATGGTTCGGTGAGTCATGCGATGATCAGTCCTCGGGTTTCCAATCAAGAGTTAGCGGGCAGTTGGCCGCTTTCAATGACGCTGCTAACCCGGGGACAGTCTGCCCCAGCGAAGCGGCCATTCCGGTCGGCAAGGACTGAGCGACCTGCTTCACCCGCGTCGGAAGCCGAAAGAATATCTGATGATCACGGCGAGACAAGTCGAAATTGATGAACTGGCGCTGCCAGAACGAAGACGGAGGTCGACGGACCTATCCGTTTTGAACCCTTACCAAAAATGCAGCTGCGCAAAAAAAACGGGAACGAGGAAGCATCCTGTGGAACTTTTGATGGCTCCTCAGGTTCATTGTGCCGCTTATCGGAGTCGACCGCGATACGCCCAGCCGCCACGCAGTCAGCGTAGCGACATCAAGCGGCGCGAAAGGTGGTGCTTGCGGCGGCAACGGTCTCCGACGCACGGCGTACAGCTGCGGTCAGCTCAGCAAACGAAAGAATTTCCCGATGACAAACTACCCCAAGCTGAAGCCTAGGAGATTGCCATGGAGCATTGACAGCGAACATCCCATGTGAACGGACCCCGTCAGCGGGTTGATCGACGGAGATCCGGGGCTGGACCAGGAAACCATCCATCAAGAGCGGGATTGGGATGCCCCATAGACCTGCCTTAGATCCACAATAATCGTGCTGATACGGATCTATCGCCTTCCCCGATTGCCTTGCCGGTTGTTCCCTCGCTCCGACGTCGGGTCGGCGTCGATGGGCATAACTGCTGGAGACGGCTCGCATGCAGCGGGAAGCGGATTATTCCGGACGGTTGCGGAAGCCGCATCGAGGTCCGACGTCGTTCTCACGCAGGCTCCAGATCACAAGTTCGATGGAACGATCGTCATGGGGCACCAACAGCTCGGCGCCATCTCCACTTGTCAACTTTGAGGGGTCAAGTTATTCCGTCTGTGGAATATCGCTTGAAATATTCCACAGATGGAATACATTTGGAGCACCGATGAGTTGGAGCGTTGAATATACCGATGAGTTTGGTGAGTGGTACACGACGCTGATCGAGGCCGTTCAGGACGATATTGTGAGGGTAGTCGGGCTTCTAGAAGCCAAAGGACCGCAACTTCCCTTCCCTTACTCATCCGGCGTCGAAGGTTCAAAGCACGAACATATGCGGGAACTGCGGATTCAGAGCGGCGGCGAACCCTACCGGGTATTCTACGCTTTCGATCCGCGTCGCACTGCTATTTTGCTCGTCGGTGGAAATAAAACCGGCGACGACCGCTTTTATGAAATCATGATTCCGGTCGCTGATCGACTATATGACAATTACCTGATCGAGATCGGGAAGGAAGGGTTGATATGACTGGACATCGCTCCTTTAACGACTTGCGCAACAGAATGTCGCCAGAACGCCGTGCCCGCAACGATGAAGCGACCAAGGCAATTCTCGAAGACATGGCGTTACACGAGCTGCGCGTGGCCCGTGAAAAAACTCAGCAGGATGTGGCACGCGCGCTCCATGTGAAGCAGCCGGCTGTCGCAAAGCTGGAGCAGCGCGCCGATATTTATGTCAGCAATCTGCGACGCTATATCGAAGCATTAGGTGGCACGTTGGAGATTACGGCGAGGTTTCCCGACGCCTCGGTCAACATCAAGAATTTCAGCGAATTGGCCACTGAGAAGTAACATCGCTTTGAACCAATAGAGCCTCCGACTGTACACTTACCTAGCACTACTTTGGCAGATTAACCGGCCATTTACGATGATGGGCCATCTTGTGTGCGTTCACAGGGGTGCGCGAGATGGCGGAGCAGGACGTTGTCCTGGCGGATTGGCTGAAGCCATTTGTTGAGAAGCTTGGTCACAAGAAGCGGCGGCAGATGTGCCCGGTGTATATTTCGGGGCTCATCGGGCCGGGCGATCGCAAGAGCATTGAGCCGATGGCGGAACGGCTTGCGCCTGATCACTACGACCGCCTGCATCATTTCATATCGGATGGCATTTGGGACGCTGGTCCGCTCGAGGCGGAATTAGCGGTGCAGGCCGACAAGATTGTTGGAGCCTCGGATGCCTTTCTGGTGATCGATGACACAGGCCTACCCAAGAAGGGTGATCACTCGGTTGGGGTCGCGCCGCAATATGCCTCGATGCTGGGCAAACGCGCCAATTGCCAGACGTTGGTGTCGTTGACGCTGGCACGCGACGAGGTTCCCGTCCCGGTGGGCTTGCGGCTGTTTCTGCCCGAAAGCTGGACCAGTGATCAGGATCGGATGGTAAAGGCCGGCGTTCCCGAGCCAATGCGCATATCCCGCACCAAACCGGAGATTGCGCTCGATGAGATCGATCGGTTGATTGCCGCAGGTGTGCGGTTTGGCACTGTGCTTGCCGACGCCGGTTACGGTCTATCGGCTGCGTTTCGACAGGGATTGAGCGCAGGTGG
>NZ_JBFUPL010000013.1:0-125725 GCF_041355235.1 Rhizobium sp. RCC_161_2
CTCGCCGTTTTTGGACCCCAGCGCCGAACGCTCAGGCTGGAAGATTAGTGGAGGTGAGGTTAATTCGCTCGCCTTGAGGTCTTGAACGGAAGCGAACCGGGGATTCACCGCGCCCTAGACGTCAACCACTGAGCAGCTGCACTTTTCCCTGTCTTCCGAGTTGAAGAAAACGCCCTTGCCTCAATTTCAAATGAGAACTTCTTGGCGAAGCAAAAATGCGGCCGCCCAATTCCATATCGACGAAGCCGCACTTGGAATTCCCTGGCAACCGGAGGACGGGAAGACGTATTGCCTCATGACAGCCATAGCCGATCAGAGACATGAATCGCGGCTCGACCAAGATGGATCTTTGAGCATGTCTTTGGCTCCTCTTCAGCACAAGCTACTGGACTAGCGATTGAACTTCGTAACCAATAAGGCAAACAAGGCCACTGATACCACGAAGGCGAGCGCGCCTAGCGCGATGGACCGCGTCCATAGATAAGCGATAACGGTGCAGCCGCCCACAAACAAAGGCCCGATCCATTCCACGACGAACTTGGGCAGCATGTTGGAACGAGCGGGGTTGCTTGAGGCATAGCTGTCAGAAGTGGAGGCATCCGACGCATCCCGCGCTGGCTTTCGACCATTTGGGAATACCGAGGCAAGCGCAGGCGTTGGCCAGGCATCTGCGCCCGCTCCGCTAAGTAGCCAGATCGGGTCGGAATTTTGCCACGTGTTGAAATCTGCCACCATGCTCTCAAAAATCGGCGTCGGACCGTCCTCGAGTCGGTCCATGGAGCCGGCGGTTTCTCGTAGCCAGGACTCTGCGTCCTCAGGATCGGGAAGGCCAGCCGTTCGGACAAGGATAAAGGGTCCAAAATCGCGCTCCATCAACTCGACAAAGCCATCATAGATGGGAGCGTATTTCTCACCGATACCCCTCAGCACGAGTTCGCGCCGCCGGGTCAGCCGAATGAGCGCCTGCTCACGGCTCGTGACCAGGTAAGGGTAGGTCACATCCTCGGAATAGCCCGATTCCACCTTGAAATTCTCACGCTCTCCATCCGGATCATCGATGTCAAAATTGTCGATGATCCGGGCGCGGACGATATCGGTTTCCCCGAACAGACACCACCATAACAGCGGAATCCCGTTTTTGGCTTCCAGCTCGCTGCGGCCATCACGCCAGAACTTCCGCCACTCGCCAGCTTCACCCGACGGCATACGAGGCCACTCAGATGAGTTGAGGAATACGTAATTTGCCATTTATGAAGCCTTCTGAAATCGACGCGCGATGCTGGTTCGTTCGCCCACGCAAGAGGGGAAACGGTGGTCTGCCATTGGGTGCGCATTCCAGTGATGCCGGACGATGATTCCGACATGAAGCCGGACACTTTCGCTTGCCTAAGGCCGATTTGATCTTTGGAGAGAATAGAGTTTGACGTCAAGTCGGTGCGGTGTGGTGGTTCCTAGCGTTGATGCACGGATCGTTTATCGGGTTGTGAACCGGCTCTGAAGAATGGGTCTGACGCAATCTCGATGACATCGGGGGGCACTGTCACATTAACCGGGCGGCGATCGAAATGTGTGAATTGGCAGCATGACCAGACTTGCCCGTGATCCTCTGTACCGTCGCCACCGATTTACAGCCGCCGTTATTGCCTATGCCGTTTGGCTCTATTTCCGGTTTCCGCTCAGTCTGCGGATGGTCGAGGATATGCTGGCAGCGCGCGGCGTCATCGTCTCACACCAGACCGTGAGGCTGTGGGCAGAGAAGTTCGGCAGACACTTTGCCAATGATATCCACAAGCGATCAGCCGGCAGGCTCGGCGACATCTGGCACCTCGATGAGGTTGTCATCACCATCGCCGGCAAGAAAAACTGGTTATGGCGTGCCGTTGACCAGCATGGCTTTGTCCTTGACGTGCTGGCGCAAAGCCGCCGCAACGCCAAGGCTGCAAAGCGGTTGATGAGAAAGCTTCTGAAAGGACAACGCCGTTCGCCATGTGTGATGATCACCGACAAGCTTCGATCCTATGGTGCGGCGAAGCGGGAGATCATGCCCGGCGTCGAATATCGCTCGCACATGGGCCTGAACAATCCGGCTGAAAACTCCCATCAGCCGATCCGAAGACGGGAACGGATCATGAAGCGCTTCAAGCCGGTGCAACAGCTTCAACGCTTCGTTTCCATCCACGACCCGATCGCCAACCTCTTTCAAATTCCCCGCCACGACATTTCATCCGCTAACCATCGCGAACTGCGAGGGGCCGCGATGCAGATGTGGAGCGAGATCGCCCATCTGCAGGTCGCCTGATCCCAAGGCATAATCCTAAATCATGGCTTCGCAGCGTTAAGTTTACAGGGCCATCGGCGACCATCTCGATCGGCCGGCCGAGATCGGCGCTGCCAAGTCCGGGACCGACACACAGACTTTGAATACCCCGTCAGCGTGAAAATCGCTTCCTCAACTGATCCCCGCGGTCCACTCATCCAGCGACATCGTTGGCAGATCGAACGTTTCGCCTGTTCTGACATAGCCGTGGCCACCCATTCGGCCGAGGGCATTCAGGCCTTTCGGGTCGATATGCAGACGCTCGTTGACGAGGTTCGATCTGATGTGCAGTGCCAGCACCTCTCCGATGACAATCTCTCGCGAGCCGCCAACCTGCAAGGTCACATGGCGGCGGCACTCGAAAGCCGCCGGTGCCTCCGCGATATAGGGAGAGCGAACATGAGTACCTGGCAAAGCCGTAAGCCCTGCGCGTTCGAGTTCGTCAACGCCGGCGGGAAATGGGACGGCAGTCACATTCATGGCATCCAGGTTTTCGGCTCCAACGATGTTCACGGTGAACTCGCCGGTATGGCGGATGTTATGCCCGGTATCCTTGAAGCTCAGATCGCCGTGATTTTCGACGCCAATCGCCAGGATCGGCGGATCGGCAGACAGGACGCCAAAAAAGCTGAACGGAGCCGCATTGACGCGATTTTGAGTATCGACCGTGGTCACCCAGGCGATGGGACGCGGCACGACAGTGCCGATCAGCAATTTGTAACACTCACGCGGTGTCAGCGAACCAAAATCGAACCGCGTAAAATCAGCTGCACTGGGCAGGCTCTTGGGCACCGTCATTGTTATATTTTCCTTGTCGTCTCCGGCATGGCCCACTTTTACAACGATGCCGAGATGTCTTTGTCGTTAGTCGGAAACAGCCAGGTAGCGGCTCAATATCTCCCCGACATCAGGCGCATCATCCTCATCGACACGCGCGCGGTCTTCGACGGCGTGGAGGTGGTGATCCATGATTTCCGTCGCGCGCGCGCGATCGAGCTGCTTCAGAGCCTCAATAAGCTGGATGTGCTCATCGATGCCGCATTCGGCGGAATGGGGTCGGCCGAACCGGGCAAGAATGAGTGAGGAGCGGGACACGACCCGGCTGATGAAGTCGATCAACAGCTTCGAATCGGTCAGTTCGGCCAGCAGAATGTGAAACTCCCCGGCCAGCCGGATTGACCGCGGCGAGGACGACCGCAGCGCGCGCTCCTCTTCGCGGACATGCGATATCAATGCATCGATCCCGTCTTTCGGCATGCGCGTGCAGAGCCGCTCGATGACTTCTCGCTCCAGGCAACGGCGTAGCGCGAAGACCTCATGTGCTTCCTCCAATGTCGGCATGGCGACCGAGGCACCCCGGTTGGGCTTGATCTCGACCAGACCGTCGGAAACCAGGCGCACAAGCGCATTGCGAGCGCTCGTACGGCTGACGCCGAAGGTGTCGCCGATGGAATCCTCCGGCAACTTAACCCCAGGCTTCAGCGCCTGCTCAAGGATCGCCCGTCTCAGGGAAGCGTAAATGGCATCACTACGCGTCTGGTTCGTGGACATAGAGGTCTCCATCCCGTGGTTTGGCGGCGCTTTTCATTGCGCTTCTATATGCACAATTTTTGTCTGCCATAAACGGATAAAAATCGCATGCAAATTTATGTTGATATTGCATACGATCTAGAATACGAATTTTGATACGCTCTGCAAGCAAATTAAGATTTCAGTTTGAACACCGACGCTGACATTGGCGCAATCATGCCATTTTCGTCAGAAAATCGCGGATTTTGAGCAAAAATTGCATACAATACAAAGATCGGGGAACAGCATGATCAGAATTGGAAGACTACTTCTCGCCGGAGCCTTATTGCTCGGCCTGGCCATGCCAGCCGGAGCGGAGACATTTCGCTGGGGAGCATCACGCGACCTGGGTTCTCTTGATCCCGATTCGTATGGCGACAGTTTTACGCTCGGAGTGCTCAATCACGTATACGAAGGTTTGGTGCGCTACGATCGCAACCTGAAGATCGAGCCTGCGCTTGCGACATCCTGGGACGTTGTTTCGCCGACGACCTGGCGCTTCAAGCTCCGCGAAGGCGTCAAGTTTCACAACGGCGCCGATTTTACTGCGGAAGACGTGCAGGCGTCGCTGGTGCGCGCCAGCGATCCGAAATCACCGCTCAAGGGCAACATTCCTGCCTATAAGGGATCGCGGGTCATCGACGCCCATACGATCGAAATCGATGTCACGCCAAACTACCCTCTCCTTCTCAATGACCTGACAACGATCTACATCTTCGATGCCGGCTGGCTGAAGGACAACAATACCGAGGCCCCGACCGACGTCGGATCGGGCGTAGAAGGCTACGCGACCTATCATGCCAACGGCACCGGTCCCTTCAAAATCGAGAGCCGCCAGCCCGACGCCAAGACCGTTTTCGTCAAGTTCGATGGCTGGTGGGACAAGCCGCAGCACAATATCGATCGGATCGAGTTCACACCGATTGCCTCAGACGCGACACGCGTGGCGGCGCTGTTGGCCGGCGATATCGACTTCACGGACAAGGCGCCCGTTCAGGACATCCCTCGCCTGCAGGCATCGCCGAACGTCAAGCTTCTCGAGGGCACCGACCTGCGCACGGTCATGATCGGCTTCAGCCAGCGCGACACGCTTCTTTCCGGCGCTCCCAACCCGATGAAAGACGTGCGCGTCCGTCAGGCGATGCAGCTCGCGATCGACCTTGACCTCATCAAGAAGAAGGTCATGCGCGGAAAGTCCCGCAACGCCGGCACGCTCGTCGCACCGCAGATTCCGGGCTACGACGCCGCGCTCGATACGCCGCTGCAGCCCGACTTGGAAAAGGCGAAGGCGCTCCTGAAGGAGGCGGGCGCTGCGGATTTCGCCTTCGACTTCAACTGCACCGACACGCTCGTCAACGAAGAGCAGATCTGCCAGGCCGTGGCTTCCATGTGGTCGCGTATCGGGCTGAAGCCGAAGCTTGACCAGGGACCCCGCGCAGTCCAGACGCCGAAGCGCTCGAATGGGCAGGTCGATGTCTACACGCTCGGCTGGGCGACCCTCCCGATGCTCGACACCTACAGCCTCACCTCGCAGGTCCTCCACACGAAGGGCGGCACATATGGCATCTTCAACTGGGGCGGCTGGTCGGACAGCGAATTCGACAGACTGACGGAAGCCTCGGCAGTCGAACTCGATCAAACCAAGCGCCTGGCACTGGAAGCGTCATCCCTCAAGGTTGCCAAGGAACATGTGCTGATGATCCCGTTGCACCAGCAGCCTTTGACCTGGGCGACGGCGAACAAGGTCGCGGACCTGCCGCTCTTTGCCGACAACCTTCCCCGCCTATGGCTTGTGAAGAAGTAACGATGCAATCTGGCCCACCGCACCCTACCTACGGCGGCGGGCCTCCCTCACGAAAAATCGGGCTCGCTCAAAACCAGGGACGGAAAGCGCAATGATCGCCTTCCTCGTAAAGCGCATCGGCAATGCGATCCTCGTGATGTTGACCGTCACCTTCATCGCTTTCATGATTTTCCGTTTCGTCGGCGATCCCGTCGAAATGATGATGAACGAAAGTGCCACGCAGGCCGAACATGACGAACTGCGCACCAGGCTCGGCTTGAACGACGGATTCCTGACGCAATATGCCCGCTTCGTCGTCAAGGCGGCCCAGGGCGAATTCGGGCTTTCCTATCGAAACCAGCAGGATGTCATCAAGCTGATCGGCGAGCGGTTTCCGGCGACATTCGAGCTTGTGCTCATCGCTACGATCATCTCGCTCGTCGTCGGCATTCCGCTTGGTGTCTTCACCGCCATCGGGCGCGGAAGATGGTGGGCGGAAGGACTTCAATTCACCTCCGTGATCGGAATCTCCCTGCCGAGCTTTCTTGTCGGCATTCTGTTGATCCTGGTGTTTTCCGTGTCTCTTGGATGGTTACCCGGCTATGGGCGCGGCGATATCGTCCAGATCGGCTGGTGGTCAACAGGTCTGCTCACCTCTTCCGGGCGCGCTGCGCTGGTGCTGCCTGCACTCTCACTATCGCTCTTCCAGATCACGCTTGTCATGCGGCTTGTTCGCGCCGAGATGCTGGAAACCCTGCGTTCGGACTTCATCAAGTTCGCCCGCGCCCGCGGCGTTCGGCGCCGGTCGCTGTGGTTTCGTCATGCACTGAAAAATTGTCTGATGCCCGTCATTACTTTGACGGCAATGCAGATTGGCAATCTCATCGCCTTTGCCCTGGTCACGGAGACCGTTTTCCAATGGCCCGGCATGGGCATGCTGTTCATGCAGGCAGTCACCTTCGTCGATATCCCTGTGATGGCCGCCTATCTCTGCATCGTGGCTTTCATCTTTGTCGTCCTGAACACCTTCGTTGATGTCGCCTATGCGGTCGTCGATCCGCGTCTGCGCAAAGCCTGACCGAGAGGAGCACCCCATGAGCGGCATCGAAACGGCCAATCCGACGAAACCCGTGTCCCGGCCCCCCTCCCTTCGCCACCGCATCGCCGATACGGACCTGTGGTGGAGCTTCAAGAAGCATCCCTCCGCCATCGTTGCCACCATTGTCCTGACTTTGCTGCTGGCATCGGCATTTCTGGCACCATGGATCGCGCCGCAGAATCCGTATGACCTGGCATCTCTCGATTTGCTGAACGCCCAGTTGCCGCCGATCTGGAGCGCAGATGGCCAGTGGCCGTACTTGTTGGGCACCGATCTTCAGGGCCGCGATGTGCTTTCGGCTATCCTCTATGGATCTCGCGCTTCGATCGTGATCGGCGCAGCCTCTGTCGCCGTCTCGCTGGCGGTCGGGGCCACGCTCGGTCTCGTCGCAGGCTACTATGGAAAGTGGGCCGACGGTTTGCTGATGCGGGCGGGCGACGTCCTTCTTTCGATGCCGACGATGCTGATCGCCATCCTGGTTTCGGCCATGGCGCGTCAGATGCTGCCACCCGGACTGCGCGACGCCGGCGCATCGTCAGTGATCGTGTTTGCCATCTCGCTTTCGGCCTGGGTGCAATATGCCCGCACCGTGCGCGCTCTGACGATGGTCGAACGCAACAAGGAGTATGTGCAGGCGGCCCGGTTGATCCGCGTGCCAGCGCGGCGGATCATGCTGAGGCATATCCTCCCGAATACGACCACGCCGCTGCTGGTGACCGCAACTCTCAATTTCGGCTTCGGGATTCTCATCGAGGCGACACTTTCCTTCCTCGGTGTCGGTATGCCCGTCGAGCAGCCATCGCTCGGCACCTTGATCCGCATCGGCAACGAATACCTGTTCTCGGGACTGTGGTGGATCGTCCTGTTCCCGGCCATTCAGCTCTGCCTGCTGGTTGTCTCGATCAATATCCTGGGGGATTGGCTGCGCGATGCACTCAACCCCAAACTGCGCTGAGGACGTCACATGAACAAGCTTCTCATCACCAACACGCGCCCCATGGGCAAGGACCTCACCGATATCCTGATCGTGGACGGCCGTATTGCCGCCATCGGCCAGAACATCGCAGCCGAAGGTATAACGGTCGAAGATGCCGGCGGGCACATCGCCATTCCCGGCCTCGTCGATGCCCATACCCATCTCGACAAGTCGCTGCTCGGCTATCCTTGGTATGTCAATGAAGTCGGGCCGCGACTCATCGACAAGATCGACAACGAGCGACAGGTCAAACGTGATCTCGGGCTGGATGCCCACACCCAGTCCATGCGCCAGTCGCTGCAGTCCGTCGGCTACGGAACAACGCTAATCCGGACCCATGTCGATATCGACACCGACCAGGGCCTCGTTGCGCTGGAAGGCGTCATGGAGACTCGCAGGCAGCTTGCCGGCATTGTCGAAATCGAGATCGTTGCGTTTCCCCAGTCAGGGCTGATGCGCCGGCAAGGCACGGCAGAGTTGCTGGATCGGGCGATGGCAATGGGTGCGGATCTTGTCGGCGGCCTTGACCCCTGTGGCATGGACAAGGACCCCAAGGGCCATCTCGATACGATCTTTTCCATCGCGCAAAGGCACGGCAAGGGCATAGACATTCATCTGCACGAGTCCGGCGAACTGGGCGCTTTTTCCATGGAGATGATTTTCGAACGCGTCCGCGCGCTCGGGCTGCAGGGCAAGGTCGCCGTCAGCCACGCCTTTTGCCTCGGCCACCCGGATTGGAACATGACGCAGGGGCTGATCGACACATGCGCCGAACTCGACATCCCAATCCTGACAACGGCGCCGCCATCCCGAGAGACGCCATCCCTGAAACGGCTTCTGGCGGCAGGCGTCCGCTTTGGCGCCGGCGTCGACGGCTTCCGCGACACCTGGGGTCCCTATGGCAACGGCGACATGCTCGAGCGCGCCATGCTTCTCGGCATGAAAAACAATCTGCGCCGCGATGACGAACTCCCGCTGGCCTTGCATGTCTGCACAACCGGCGGCGCGGTTGTGATGGAGAGGACCGGCCATGAAATCGCCCTGGGCGGACGTGGCGATATCGTGCTGGTCGAAGGGGAAACGCTTGCCGAGGCAATCGTCACCCATGCGCCCAGAAAGCTGGTCGTCACCGCCGGAAACGTCGTCGCCCGTGATGGCAAAAGCCTGCGAGAACGCCCATGAGCTGGTCGGATCTTCCGCTCGGGCACCGTCCGCAAGGACGCTGGGCGCTGACAGCGCGATTTATCATTGCGGACACACCGGACGGACGGCGGCTGATCGAGAACGGCGAAATCGTCATCGAGCGGGATCGCATCGTCTGGGTCGGACATCGCTTCGCCGGTGAGCTTGTGGCCCGATATGACATGGGGGAGGCCTTCATTGGCCCCGGCTTCGTGGATCTCGACGCGCTTTCCGACCTCGATACCACCGTGCTTGCCATGGACAACCAGCCGGGCTGGAAGAAAGGGCGGGTGTGGCCCGCCGATTATGCGGCGCAATCCCGCGAGATGTATACAGCCGAAGAACTGGCGTTCCAGAAGCGCTATGCCTTCGCGCAACTTTTACTGAACGGGATCACGTCCGCGCTGCCGATCGCATCGCTTTTCTACCGGGCCTGGGGAGAGACCGTTACCGAATTCCAAGCAGCCGCTCAGGCAGCCGACGATCTCGGGCTGCGCGTCTGGCTGGGACCGGCCTATCGTAGCGGCGGCGTGGTCCTCGACGAAGCCGGCACCATGCAGACGGTCTTCGATGAAGCCCGAGGCCTTGCGGAACTCACTGAAGCCACAGACTTTGCCCGCCGCATCCATGGCCATGCGGATGGTCTGATCTCCGGCATGTTTGCACCCGACAGGGTCGAGACGTGCACGGAGAGTTTGCTCAGGCAAACCTTCGCCCGAGCGGACGACCTTGACTTGCCGGTACGGCTGCATATGGCCCAGGGCGACATGGAACTTCAGACTATGCGAAGACTGCACGGCGTCACGGCACCACGCTGGCTCGCCGATCTCGGATTGCTTTCCTCTCGCCTGATCGCGCCGCATGCAACGGTCGCAACGGACGAGGACCTCGCCCTCTATGCCGATAGTGGCGTAACGGTCGCGCACTGTCCGCTTGTATCGGCACGCCACGGATCGGCACTCAAATCCTATTCGCGCCTCAAGGCGATGGGCATCCGTATCGGCATGGGCACCGACACTGCCCCGCCGGACATGGTCTTGAACCTTGCCGTCGGCCTGATGGCCAATCGCATCACCGAGGGCAAAGGTGACGCTGCATCCGCATCCGAATTCTATGACTCGGCAACAATTGCCGGCGCCGATGCGCTGAAGCGCCCCGATCTCGGCCGAATTGCACCCGGCGCAAAGGCCGATATCGCCGTTTTCGACATGAGCGATGCCATGATCGCGCCCCGCATCGATCCGGTTCAGACGCTGATCTATGGGGCGACCGGCCGCGTCACCAAGGCAACAATCGTCGACGGGCGCATCTCGATGCGCGATGGCGCAGTTGCCGGAATGGATCTGGCGGCCGCGCGCGCCAGAGCGCAAGCGCAATTCGACAGCCTGGTCTCCCTCTATCCGGAGCGAACCTATCGGCACCCGCCGGTCAGTTCGATTTTCCCACCAAGCTACCCAGCCCTGGAGCAGCAATGACGCAAACGGCCCAGATCCAAACGGCTTATGAACCAGCACTTGTGGTATCCGGCCTCTCGGTCGAATTTCCGACCCGACGGGGAACGCTTGCCGCTTTGTCCGATGTCTCGTTGACGATCGCTCCTGGAGAAATCTTGGGCGTCGTTGGCGAATCCGGGGCAGGCAAATCGATGACAGGGATGGCCGTGCTGGGCCTGCTGGAACCGCCGGGTCGCGTCATCGCCGGCGAAATCAGCATTGCCGGTCAGCGCACCGATAGCCTGAACGAGAGGCAGATGGAGAAGGTTCGGGGACGCAAGGTGGGGGCCATCTTCCAGGACCCTCTGACATCGCTCAACCCTCTCTTTTCCGTCGGACAGCAGATCGTCGAAACCGTTCGATTGCATTGCAACATTGACAAAGCCGCCGCTCGGCTTCGGGCTATCGAACTGCTGAAGCATGTCGGCATTCCCGGCGCGGAAGAGCGGGTGGACCACTATCCGCATCAGTTTTCGGGCGGAATGCGCCAGCGCGTTGTCATCGCACTGGCTCTGGCGGGCAACCCTCGACTGATCATCGCCGACGAGCCGACAACGGCGCTGGACGTTTCGATCCAGGCGCAGATCACAGCATTGCTGCGTCGCCTTTGCGTCGAACAGGGGGTGGGGGTCATGTTGATCACCCACGACATGGGCGTCATTGCAGAGACCGCCGACCGCGTTGCGGTGATGTACGCCGGTCGCGTCGTCGAGATCGGTCCCGTGGCGGAAGTCCTCGCGCGTCCCAAGCATCCCTACACGCGTGGGCTCATGGCTTCGATCCCGGCGCTTGGCGCGCGGCTTGAGACACTTGCGCAGATCGATGGCGCCATGCCGCGCCTGAACGCCATGCCTTCCGGATGTGCGTTCAATCCTCGCTGTCGGGATGTGATGCCGCGCTGTCGCATCGAACGACCATCGCTCACTCAGGCGGATGAGCATGGTGCAGCCGCCTGCTGGCTGATCGAAGGAGGTGTCCAATGAGAGATGTCGAAAACGCTCTCGAAGTCGACCAGCTGACCCGTGTCTTCGAGGTCTCGGCTCCATGGTTGAACCGGGTGATCGAGCGCAAGCCCAGACGATATCTGCAGGCCGTTCAAGACGTGACCTTCACCGTGAAAAAGGGCAAGTGCCTCGCGCTTGTCGGCGAATCCGGTTGCGGCAAGTCGACGGTCGCGCGTCTGGTGACAGGACTGCATGAGCCGACGGAGGGCGCAATTGTCTTCGGCAGCTCCGCCAATGGCAAGCCGATGGAAGCGCAGATGATCTTCCAGGATCCCCATGCGAGCCTCAATCCCCGATGGCGCGTGGGCGATATCATCGCCGAGCCGATCCGTGAGTTCAAACTGAGAGCGTCGACTGCCGAGATTACCGAAAGAGTATCGCAGCTGCTGCGCATCGTCGGGCTTTCGCCCGATGACGCCAGGCGGTATCCACACGAGTTTTCTGGTGGCCAGCGACAGAGAATTTCGATTGCCCGCGCATTGGCCGGCGAGCCGGAATTCCTTGTCTGCGATGAGCCCACCTCCGCGCTGGACGTTTCCGTCCAGGCGCAAATTCTCAATCTAATGCGCCGGCTTCAGGACGAACTCGGACTGACCTATCTGTTCATCAGCCACAACCTTGCCGTCGTGCGTCACATGGCCGACAGGATTGCCGTAATGTATCTGGGCCGTATTGTCGAGGAGGCGGAAACGGAGGCACTCTTTGCCAATCCGCAACATCCCTACACCCAGCTTCTCCTTCAGACGATACCCGATGTGCTGGCGCCAAACAGGGCGCGCACGCTGATGGGGGGCGAGCCCCCCAGCCCCCTCAACCCGCCGGCGGGATGCACATTTCACCCGCGCTGTCCCATGGCCCAGGATATTTGCAAAACTGCTGCCCCAACGCCACGCCAACGCATGGGTGGCGGAAAAGTCCTGTGCCATTTCGCGGAGGAAATGGCACAAATATCGCTTGGCATTTAGTCGGGGTCCTCCTCAATTTGTGTGACGGTTCCCCAGCTGTTAGCAGCGATACCGGTATGGGCTTGCATGCGAACGAAATCGAAGCAACGCTAGTCTGGCGGTCTTGATGAGATTTGAACCGCCACGCGAACATTACAAATAGACAATATCAATAATTTATTTGACTCGTGAGGCGCAAAGCCCTTCTCGAATTTCGCATTGGGACATAGCAATCGCTTTCATGCATGTTCGACGGCCGTGCGTTGGGTTCTTCAGAGGCAGTAGGTTCGAATGGGCGTCTCGCCTCTATTGTCGTTTTGCCAATGTGAAACGCGACAACATCACAATGAGGCCGACGACGAGTGTCACGGCGATGAATAGGAATGCAGCGGCTGCGATTGCAGGGCTTATATTTTCTCGGATGCTGGAAAACATCTGCCGGGCCAATGTGCGCTGGTTCGGGCCAGCGACAAAGAGCGTCAAGACGACCTCATCGAGCGAGGTTGCGAATGCCAGGACGGCTCCGGACAGGACGCCTGGCATGGCAAGCGGCAGAGTGACGCGTCGAAGGACTCTTATGGGCGAAGCGCCAAGGCTTTCCGCGGCGAGTTCTACGCGTTTGTCGATACCGGCGAGCGCGCCTGTCACGCTGACTACGACAAAGGGGACGGCAACGACGGTGTGCGCGATAATGACGCCCGCATAGCTGTTTGTCAGGCCGAAGCGCGCAAGTAGCACCTGCATTCCGACACCCAGCACGACCGCCGGCACGACCATCGGCAGGAGAAAGAGCGTGCGCATCGTTCCACGAAAAAAGATAAGCCGGTTGCGCAAACCGAGGGACGCGGACGTACCGAGCGCGGTCGCGAGCAATGTCGTACCCGTTCCAATGATGAGGCTGTTGACGATGGCCCGCCGCCAGGCATCCGCCGTGAACAGCTCTTCGAACCAGCGCAGGGACCAGGATGGGATGGGATAGGTGAGGATGACACTCGAGGTGAAGGCAAGCGGCAGAATGGCAATGAGAGGCGCCACGAGAAAGAGCATCGTCATCGACGCGAAAGCGAATTTGGTGAGCTTCATCGGCATCGCCTAATACCTTTCCGATTCGTCGGCAGAGAGCCGCGCATAGACGCTGTAGAGAAGCAATGTCGCGAGCAGCAACACGACGCCCAGTGCGCCGGCCATGCCCCAGTTTGCCGACCCGATGGCATAAAACGCGATGATCGATGAGATCATCTGATCACCCGGCCCACCGATCAGCGCGGGCGTGATGTAGTAGCCGATGGCTGAGATGAACACGAGCAGGCTACCGGAGGCGACTCCACGCAGACTGAGCGGCAGAAGCACGCGCAGGAAGGCGCGCAGCGGATGAGCGCCGAGTGATGCGGCCGCCGGCATGAGGTTCTTCGGAATGGTGATCAGAACCGAATAGATCGGCAGCACCATGAACGGCAGCAGCACATGGGTCATGGCGATGATCACGCCCGTGCGGTTGAAGATCAGCGGCAGCGGAGCATTGATCAGGCCAAGCATTTGCAAGGCATCGTTGATCAACCCTTTCTCCTGCAACAAGATGAACCAGGCGGCTGTGCGTACAAGAAGCGAGGTCCAGAGCGGCAGCAATACAGCTCCCAGCATCAGGTCGCGCTTCCAGCCGGTGAGCGAAACGGCGATGATTGCATAGGGAAAACCGATGCATGCACAGGCGAACGTAACGAGGGCGGCGATCCAGAATGTGCGAATGAGAATGACGCGGTTGACTGACTGGTCGACGGGCAGTTGTTCGATCTGACCCGTTGCGTTGCGGCCGAGATCGACGGCCGCCAGCAGGTTGCGATCAGTCAGCGGCGAGAGCGCATCGGCGATTGCCAGCCAGAATTCCGGCTTCTCCCAGCGCTTGTCGATGGCAACGAGATCGGCAGGCGGGTTTGCCGTGTCGCGGAGCGCGCTGGTGGTCTTCGACATGAGCGTGCGGAAACCGGAGCGAGCGCTGTTGAGGCGGCGCACCATGTCGCCGAGCGCCTGATCGTCGGCGACAGCCTTCAAATCTTCCATCAGAGCGGTCTGCATGGCACTGGTCGGCGGTGAGACCCGGTCCCAGTCCGGCAGCACTTCGGCGCTACGCGGCAGGAGGCGCAGGACGGCGGTGTCGGACACCGATAGCGACATCATGCTGAACAGTGGCCAGACAAAAAAACCGAGGAGGAAAATAAGCAGTGGCGCCAGCAGAAGCAGCGACCGGCCGGTTCGGGACGTCAGGGCACTCATGGCGAAATGACCCGACAATCATCTGCCGAAAAGGCGGCGTAGACTTTGGTGCCTGGCTGAAACTCCCGCGATCGCCGGCCAAGCTTCGCGATCAGCTGATGCGATGCATTCTGCAACTGAACACGCAGATGATCCCCCTGATAGACCGAGTCGGCGACCTCCGCTTCCAGACAGTTTCGGGCGTCCCCTCGCGTCTCGCTGAGATCGACCCGTTCGGGGCGTATGGACACATACACTGTCTGGCCGGGGGAAACCGTGGCGGAAACAGCCGATACGACTTCAGCGCCGGAGGACAGGCGCACAAGCGCTTGTCCTGCTTGAACCACTTCAATTACGCCTTCGACCAGATTGGTTTCTCCGATGAATTCCGCGACAAAGCGCGTCGCCGGTTCGTCATAGACCTGTCGCGGCGTTCCGATCTGTTCGATCTTGCCCTTGTTGAAAACGGCAACGCGGTCTGACATGGTCAACGCTTCCGACTGATCATGCGTAACAAAGACGATGGTAAGGCCGAGCCGGCGATGCAGGTCGCGGATATCGAGCTGCATCTGTTCGCGTAATTGCTTGTCGAGCGCGCCGAGCGGCTCGTCCATGAGAACGACACGCGGTTCGAAGACCAATGCACGGGCCAGTGCCACGCGCTGCTGCTGGCCACCGGACAATTGAGATGGGCGGCGGGTCGTGAAGGCCGATAGCTGTACCATGTCCAGCGCCCGCGCCACGCGTTTTGCAATGTCTGCTTTGTTCATGCCGCGCATTTGGAGCGGAAAGGCGACATTATCGCCGACCGACATATGTGGAAACAGTGCGTAGCTCTGAAACACGACGCCCATGTCGCGCTTGTAGGTAGGCACGTTATTGATGGCGGTTCCGTCCAGCAGAATATTGCCGGAGGTAGCCTGCTCGAAACCGGCAAGCATCATGAGCAGCGTCGTTTTACCGGAGCCAGACGGGCCGAGCAGACTGACGAACTCGCCCTTATCGATGCTGAGATCAAGATTTTCGACCACGCAGAGTGGGCCATAAAATTTCGTAATATTGTCAAATCGAATGAATTCCGCCACGGAAGACTCCATCACTTGAGGCAGAAGGCGGCGCTCCCCAAAAAAACGGGAGATCGCGTCTGGCAAGAGGAGGAGGGTACCTGCCCGGCACCCTTTTGCGCGGATGTTCCTACTGGGCAAGCCAAGCGTTGAAGCGCTGCGTCAGCGTTTCCGAATTGTCGATCCAGAAATCGACATTCAGCGGTATCGAGTCGGTCATATTTGCCGGATCGGTCGGCAGATCCTTGGCAAATCTCTCCGGGACCTTGGCTGCGGCATCCTTGTTAGGCAGGCCGTAGGCGACGAATTCCGGTAGCTTGGCCTGGTTTTCGGGCTGGCTTGCGAAGGCGATGAAGTCCTGCGCGGCATCCTTGTTCTCAGCGTCTTTCAACACCACCCAGCTGTCGACAGCGTAGATGCTGCCGGGAAAGACTACCTTGAAATTCTTGCCTTCAGAGCGGTTTATGCCGGTGATACGGCCATTATAGGCCGATGTCATCGTGACTTCACCTGATGCCAGGAACTGAAGAGGCTGCGCACCCGATTCCCACCAGATAATGTTGGACTTCAGTTCGTCGAGTTTCTTGAACGCACGCGCCACGCCCTCTTCCGTGGCCAAGACATCATAGAGTTTGTCCTTCGAAACACCATCTGCGAGCAGTGCGAATTCGAGCGTGTATTTCGGTCCCTTGCGCAGCGAGCGCTTGCCGGGGAATTTCTTCACATCCCAGAAATCGGCCCAAGTTTTGGGGCCTTCCTTCAGCTTGTCGCCATCATAGGCAATTGCGGTCGACCAGACGATGGCGCCCACGCCACAATCATTGACGGCGGAGTCGAGAAACTTGTCCTTGCCGCCCATCTTGTCCCAATTAATCTTCTCATAGAGACCGTCCGCACAGCCAAGCGCCAATTCTTCGGCTTCCACCTGAACCGCATCCCAGTTCGGCACGCCCGCCTTGACCTTCGACTGGATGACGCCGATGCCACCATCCCAAGCCTCGTCCAGAACCGGTTTGCCCGTCTTTTCAGCGAAGGGTTTGAAGTAGATGTTGCGCTGCGCATCCTGATAACTGCCGCCCCAGGAGACGACAGTCAGGTCCCGCGCAAATGCTGGCGAGACGAGGCTTGCGGACACTACGACGATCACGGCCGCTAGAACTCCGGGTTTCATGAGAGCTTTCATTGCATTCCCCTTTTCTTGGTTATTGCAGGAACCGATCGGCCCTGTTCCGATGATCATTTCTTCATGCAAATCGCTGCCCACCGTCGCCTTTGGCGTATCGATGTCGGGCAATCTTCCGGTTGTTGCATACCCATTTCCCCTTGGGTGCCTTCAGCCGATAGATCCATTGCGATCATTGCCGGTCGACGGCGCATTGACCGGTGTCAGACGTGCTGGCCTCCATTGATGTGGATTTCGGCGCCGTTGATGTAGGACGATGGCTCTGTGCAGAGAAAGTAAATGGTTTCCGCGACCTCACGCGGGTCACCCAGCCTCTGCAGGGGCACTTCCGCAGCAACCAGGGCGTCAGTCCCCGGCGACAGGATCGATGTCTCGATTTCACCGGGCGCGATGGCGTTCGCTCTGACGCCGCGGCGGCCGAATTCATGCGCCATTTCCCGTGTGAGCGAGCCAAGAGCCGCCTTGGACGCCGCATAGGCGACGCCGGCAAATGGATGGACCCGCGTTCCCGCAATGGAGGTGACGTTGACGATCGACCCCTTGGCCGCTTCAAGCTCGGGAATCAGCGCGCGGGCGATCAGCGCCGTCGATACGACATTGACGTTGAGCACCTGCGTCCAGATGTCGGCGTCCGTGCCCATGACGCCGAGGCGGCTCTTTTCTGGCCCCTTCGGTGAAATACCGGCATTGTTGACCAGCGCATGCAGCCGGCCATTGGGGAGACGTTCCCGTACGGTTGCGGCGAGGCGATCAATCTGCGTCAGGTCGGAAAGGTCCGCCTGAATATGGCTTTCGCGAGCCGACGGCCAGGCGCATTCCTCGGAGAAAGGTTGGCGTGACACTGTGAGTATACGCCAGCCCTTCGATTGAAACAGCTTTACCGTGGCATGGCCTATGCCGCGGCTTGCACCTGTCAACAACATGTAACGCCGTTCTTCGGTCATTTGAGCATTCTCTGTTGATGTTTGATGCATCGTAATTCGAAATCGGTGAAATGCAAGCCTTCTCTCTCGAAAGCTTATCCCTGTCGCGACTGACGCTCGTTTTTCCGCTCGAGGCGTTCCAGTATAGGCTTCCCGCCGAGCAGAATATCATCGACGATTGCCATGGAAGCAGCCGCAGAATCGTGGCGCTTCAAGGCGTCGATGACCGGATAGTGATGGTCGATCATCGTCCGCCCACCTTGAAGATATGCGTGCGATATGTGTGGGCCCATCTGCAGCCAGAGCCGCCGCAGGATGCCGTTCAGAAGCGGAAGTCCGGCAATTTTCGGCAGCATGAAGTGGAAGGCCTGGTTGAGTTCCGTGCCTCTCAACCGGTCGCCATTGGCGATTGCCTGTTCGTTTTCATGCAAAATACCTTCCAACGCCACGATGTCGGCACTCGTCACCATTTGCGCGGCGGTTTCCGCAGCCAATCCTTCAAGCCGTACACGGATTGCTCGAATTTCCTTGTAACGGCTCTCGCTCAGGCCTGGAATTCGGATATCACGTGGCGAGCGGAAGATGATCGCCTCGTCATTGGCCAGCCGCAGGATGGCATCGCGGATAGGCGTAACGCTCGTGCCGAATTGCTCGGCGAGATCGCGGATCTTCAGCCGATCACCTGGCTGGAATTGCCCCCGGATCAAGGCATCGCACAGCTTGCCGTAAACCGCACTGTTCAGGTTCTCGTATTCCAGTATGGGAAATTCAGGCATGGACTGGTCCAAAAAATTGCGCAATAAGATACTTGATGCATCTTATTTGGCGTGTTGCAAGCACCGTTTTCGAGCACGGTGATATTGTGATCGACAAGACGTGGGCGCTCGACTGCGAAATCAAGTTTCCACGGGTAACACAACTCCGGGAAAGCAGTGACAACAAGGTGGATGCAGAAAACAACGCCTAATGGAGGACGCATGACGAAGCCATCGACTGCCATCGAGAAAAAGGACGCCATGCTGGCAACATGGAATGTGACAGGGCTCGCCGATGCAGAAGCCGCGGTCAGCGATATCTATGGCCTTTCCGGCACGGCAAAGCGTCTTTCCAGCGAGCGCGACGAGACCTTTCTGTTTACGCGCGACGACGGAACGGAGTTCGTTCTCAAGATTGCCAACCCGGCAGAAGATCCGGTCGCGCTCGAATTTCAGGATGGCGCACTGTTGCATCTGGCATCCGTCGCCCCCGCCGTCCCCGTGCCGCGGCTCGTCTTCACAAATGCCGGCAAACGCAGCCACACGCTGGAGATGTCTGACGGTCCACGCATCATACGCTTGCTCACCTTCCTTCGCGGCGAATTGCAGTACCGCACGCAAAATTGCGAAGCGCAGAGCCGGAATGTCGGCCGGGCGTTGGCAGCGCTTGGCGTTGGCCTCGAAAACTACAATGGACGTCCGCCAGCCGGAAAGCTGATGTGGGACATTTCCCACACGCTCGATCTCGCCAACGTTATCGACCATGTCGCGCCGGAGCGCCGCGCACGGGTCGGGGCCATACTTCGCGAATTCGAGGGTGCAATGTCTGCGATCAATGGGCTTGGGCGTCGCCAGATCATCCACAACGACTTCAATCCGCACAATATCCTGCTCAACCCGGAAAAGCAGACCGAGGTCGTCGGCATCATCGACTTCGGCGACATGGTGCATGCGCCGCTCGTCAACGATCTTGCCGTGGCGCTTTCTTATCACCTGGCAACGGATAACTGGGCTGCGCGGATTGGTGCCTTTCTGGCGGGTTATCTTTCTGCCCGCGCGCTTGAACCCGCCGAACTGGAGCTTCTGCCGGTGCTGACGCGGGCGCGGCTTGCGATGTCGGTCATCATTGCCGAATGGCGCTCGGCACGGGTGCCCGAGAACGCCAGCTATATCATGCGCAACCACGCCTCTGCCTGGCAGGGCATACTTAACATATCCGATTTAACACCGGCGCGGCTGAAGACGCTCGTGCCGAACCTTTGCGAGGCTTGAATCATGTCGATGGCAAATGCCTTCTCGCGCGAAGATTTCGAGCGGCTGGATGAAACCGAACACTCGCTGATCGCGCGTCGTGAAAAGGTATTGGGGCCTGCATACCGTCTCTTCTACGAAAAGCCGCTGCATCTCGTGCGTGGCGACGGCGTTTTCCTCTATGACAGCGCTGGCGAAAAGTATCTCGACGCCTATAACAACGTCGCGTCGCTCGGACATTGCCACCCGCGCGTAGTAGAAGCGATCACGAAGCAGACCGCGATCCTCAACACGCATACACGCTACCTGCACGAAGGCATTGTCGATTATGCCGAAACGCTGACGGCGACATTCCCCGAAACGCTCAGTCAGGTCATGTTTACCTGCACAGGCAGCGAGGCAAACGACCTGGCATTTCGGATCGCCCGTTTTGTTACCGGCGGAACCGGCATTATCGCCACGGAGCTTGCCTATCATGGCCTGACAAGCGCTGTGGCGGAGTTTTCTCCCTCGCTCGGTGAATCCGTGACGCTCGGGCCGCATGTGCGGACCATTCCAGCTCCTGACAGCTATCGCTATTCGCCTGACGAGGTGATGGAGAAGTTCGGTCGCGACGTGCGTGCAGCCATCGTCGACCTGAAGCGCCACGGTATCAAGCCGGCCATGCTGATCACCGATACGATCTTCTCAAGCGATGGCATTTTCGCCGGACCGAACGGGTTTCTCAAACCCGCGGTGGACGCGATCCACGAGGCCGGCGGCGTCTTCATCGCCGACGAAGTGCAACCCGGCTTCGGCCGTACCGGTGAAACAATGTGGGGGTTCGAGCGCCACGGCGTTTCCCCCGACATGGTGACGGTCGGCAAGCCCATGGGCAACGGTTATCCGATGGCAGGCATCGTGCTGCGCCCCGAGGTTATCGCCGAATTCGGCCCGCGCGCGCGGTATTTCAACACCTTCGGCGGCAATCCGGTGGCCGCCGCCGCCGGCAAGGCCGTGCTTGACACGATCCGGATCGAGGGCCTGCAGCAAAACGCACTGGAGGTTGGCCGCTACCTGATGGAGGGCTTGAGAAGCCTGTCCCATCCGGCGATCGGTGACGTGCGCGGCTCAGGCCTGTTCATCGGCATCGAGATCATCGGCGAACCCGCTACAAAGCGTCCGGACGCCGCCTTGACGACCCGCATTGTAAACAGTCTTCGCGACCGGCGTATCCTCATCAGCGCCTCCGGCCCAAATGCCAACATACTGAAAATCCGCCCTCCGCTCGTTTTCTCACGCGCGAACGCCGATATGCTGTTGGAAGCCCTGGACCAGGTTCTGAAAACCGCCTGATGGTTGTGGTATGCTTCGTAAAGTCCGATAGTGACTTGTCCCAATGACGTTGTCACGTTGTTTGAAATGTGGCTGCTTGAGACCAACACCGCGGTTTCAGGCAGACCGTACACTTACGGCTTCCCACGCGGCCATGGCATGGCCTGGCGTCGATCACGTTCTTGAAGTTGTTGGCGGACCACATCTGGCCAAGGCGCTTGCCGCCGTTGCACCCGGCGGCCGGATATCCATGATTGGCGTCCTGGAAGGCAATCAGTTGTCTTTATCCGTGGGCCCGCTCCTTCTGAAGGGGCCTCTCATTCAGGGTATCGCCGTTGGACATCACCGCGCTCAGAACGACCTGGTCAAGGCGGTCGATGCACTGGGACTGAAACCGATCATCGACGCTCGCTACGGCTTGTCGGACCTCCCGCAAGCCCTCGAGCATCTCAATCGCGGTGCCTTCGGCAAGATCGTCATCGATCTCTCGCTTTAACCAAACACGCCAGAAACCAGGTGCTTCCATGTATCGTCGAAACTTCATGAAAACTTACGCCATTCCTCGGCGCAGCAATGGCGGGTGGACTCCTCACGGCCACGACCGTCAAAGTGGCGGATAGAACAGAACTGAATGAACTCGGCGTCGAAGGGCAGTTACTTGCAGGTCGAATCGGACTGTGGGATCTGACCGAAACGATCTGGCGAGCGCCGGGCGCTGGACTTGAGGCATCGACGGGACTGGTGGCCGAGCGCTTCATGATGGGTATCCGATCGCGGCCTGGAGCGACGGAGGAAGCGCCGGCATACTGATGCGGATCCGGCAGGTAACGCGCTTTGGTGGGCCGGACGCCGACGTCAAGGATCAATACTTTACCTTGGCGCATGGAACCGGGCGGGAAACTCTGGGACATCGATATGGCTACCGGCGGCGGTGAGATTGAGCGGATCAATGCGACGGCGGCTCGCAACATTCGACCGGGTACGCGAGGGAATCTTCTTGATCCTTACGAGTATTGCCTTCCACACGATTGAGGATATATCGCGACATGTGGAAGCAATCGGGAGTTTCATATGAGGAAAGTAATCCTAGCCAGCATCGCAATATTTGGTTTTGCCATACCCGCTTATGCGCAGGTATCGAGCGATCAGATGGAAATGGCTTACAATTCAGCACGCAATCAGCTCGGTATTCTAAAATATTGCCAGAGCGCGGGGCACATAGATGGCGCCGCCGCTGCGGTGCAAACAAAATTGATCGCTCTTATCCCGCCACCGTCAGATACGGCGAAAGGCGATGCAGCCGAACAAGAGGGTGCAAAGGGCACTATTTCCGCCATGGGCATCACTCAAGACCTTGCGGCATCCGCGAAAGCGCAGAACGTCACCGAAAAGCAGTTCTGTGAAACCATCGGAAATGCCGTGGTGCAGGCCGGGGCGCAGCTCCCTAAGTAGCAAATCTGGCTGTGGCGGCAAAAGCCGCCACACTGCCTCAGCCTGCTGCGCATCTCTGCCCTGGATCTTGGCCTTGGCGGGCTATTACCCTAGCCAGTGGTATTCGGCGATAGAAGCCTTGCCGGTCTTCTTGTCGTGCAGACACATGCGATTCACGGTCTGGGCTCGCCCGTTGGCCTTTCCAAGCGATCCCCGCAGCAAGATTGCAACCTTGCCCGTTGCGTCATAATCCGCATTACCCCAAAGAGGTCGGAAAAGGCCTCTACCCTTCTAGGCTGGATCTAGTATCAGTGGTCTTGATGGGAGCCGAACCATCGACCTCCTCATTGCAACAGATATCTACCCCCTTTTCTACGCCCGCTCTCTGGCCAGGGTCGCAAACACGCAGATTGTACGAAGAATCGACCTTGCCCAGCCTACAGGATTACACGGTCGTCAGGACGGAACGGGTCGACGGCTGGGCTGGTAGACGTTGGCCGGCTAAAATAAGCTAAGCCACACGGTGGCCTGGTTGAACTGATGAAGGCCTTGATTGGGCCAATAAACTTCGAAAGCCGAAAGACAAAGGCTAAAGGCGATGCTCAAATTTTCAATCATAGATTGATTTAACTCGGATATCCCGGGTTCAAACGCACCGCGTGGCAAATGGCTTAAGGAAGATATGCCTCACCCGCCCCGCTCCTTGAAACATGGCCTCTTGAACCATTCACGAGTTCGAAATGGATTGCCTGAACGCCAGAAGACCGCCTCCACGGGTCGTCAAAGCCCAAGTGTACTGAGCCAGCCATCGAAGGTCGGCAGTTCTTCCGCGTGTGGTGGGTGTTCGATCCTGAGCTCTCCCATATGCTTGCGCACTTCGCTGGGGCTATAGCCGAATTCATGCGTAAATGCGCGGCTGAAATTAGCCGCAGAATCGAAACCAAATTGGCTAGCGATATCAATAATTTTTCGGTTATCGGCAGGATCGGCAATCGCTGCGCGGGCCGCCAAAAGCCGTCTTTTGCGGATATAGTTCAAAACGCCACCCGATATTTGGAATAACTCATAGAGTCGGGTGCGCGAAATCGCCAGTTCACGGCTCAAAGTTTCAGGCGTCAGATCCTCCGAACCCAGATTGTTTTGGATAAAGCGCCGGGCTCGAGTCATCAGTCCGATCTGCGAAGTTTGATCGTTGACCATATGGCAATCCATAAGCGGCGCGACGCAATGGAACACCATCTCCCGAAGTTGGCTTCTTACACCCTGCAGATCATCCCTTGTTAAACGATCAAGATTCGCCTCGAGGAAGGCAACGTAGTCGGAGAGAAGCTTCACGCGCGCACCGCTGAAAACAACATTGTTGCTAGCGCCCGGCAGTCCGCCTCGATCGGCAAACAGATCATAAGGCAGGATCAGGGTGACCGATTCAGCGCTCAGGGTACGTCCGTAAAAAGGATAGCCGAGCGTGCGGATCTCCATCATGCCGGGCTCGTTTTCCGCAACCCGCCCGTTGACGCCGGTCCATGTTCTTCCGGTGCGCAGGAAGGTGATCTGCCAGTGATCTACGGAGCTAAAGCGTACTTTCTCGGCCGAGCGCTCGTAGCTGAAAGCTGGTGTGGCTTGCTGGATAAGCAGCACCCCTTCAAGGTTCCAGACGATTTGATTGACCGGAAAACAGTCATCAACTTTGGCATTCTCCGGCAAGCGCATATCTATGAGCGGCGCCATACGATCCTGCCACGCAGGAAACTGTTGATCCGAGCCCAGATCTCGATTCGAAAACGGCAGGGACACGAGCTGCGGCACGCCCTGGGTTCCGCTACAGAGCGGCACCTGGGATATACGCGGCCACCGACGTCTTTCTACAGACGTTGGCTGTTCTGAAGAAACATCAGCTTTGCTCCACATCATTGTGACGGCCTTTCAATAGTACGCTGAAAGTTGTCCAGTCTAAATTACCGTATGTTCTCCAAGTACTGAATATGCATCCAATACATGAGCGAGACCAAATAGTTAGGGCGGAAAATAATCTTGGCGTAGAGAACAGTTCCTTTCCCGGATACCTAAATCGGTATTGGAACACCTAAAAATGGCCTGAATCTGATTGCATGGCCCCCTTAGAAAGGGGCAGAGAAACACGTGGAAAGCTACCGTGTTGTATCTTGGGAAGTGCGTTCTGCCTGAAGGCAACGCATCGGCAGACAAGTTCGCGAAAGCAAAAAGCGCCCGACCGAAGGTTCTGGGCAGCGATCGCAAGTTACGCAAAATGAACGCCCTTAAGGATGGCATTGTTGCAGACCTTGGCCTGAAATTGCAACAAATAATTAAGCAGAAATCCTTAATATTATCAAGCAACTTATGACGGAAAATTAAACAATTTTCGCCATAAATGACACAGAGCAACAATCACAGGAAGCAACTGATGAAGTTGAATCGACACATATATAGTGAGCGCCCTAATCATCGCCTATTAAAATTGGCACTATCTGCTTTCGGCGCGCTGGCAATCTCCACAACTCTGCTTGGCAGCGTAAATGCAGCTGATTTGAAGCGGCCGGAAAAGAAAACCATAGAATTATATATGAAAAAATATGAGAAAAATCACACGTTCTTCTACAACGGGAACCCGCGTGCAGCGAAAGTCAATGTTTCCGCAGAGGAGTATTTCAAGGGCGCGCCCTATATTTGCACACCCAGCGGATTTGGAAGAACATCGCACTGTCGTGCGCGCAATACATTTTGATGCAAATATAGGCTCTTGCGAATCATTCAAGAGACGGAAATAGGGGCTGCTATCTTAGGCAGCGGTTGCACGATTTGATGATAGGCAATTCGCTTCCGCACTTCGCTATAGCCCCTATTCCAGCGTTCGATTTTCAACCCGGCAGGTGTCTGCTGACATAGTCACCCCGCCGCAGTTTGCGGACCTCATCATCATGCTTGAGCGGATTGTGCCGGAACACATACCATTTTCCGCCCGATGCTCGCTTCTGATAGATGACGCCTGCTTTCTCACGATGCATAAAGCAGGAGACATTCTGCGCGGCCATTTTCTTGCTGTACCAAAGGGCCTTCATGCAGACTTTGCCCCGGTTGGACGTATACCAGCTGCCCTTTGCGTAAGATTTCTGGGCACCTTTATGCGACCACGCGATGAAATGATTCCGGTTTTTCGAGAAAAACCCTGCACCATTTTTCCATATCCATGAACGCCCTACATAAAGCCTGTGCAACTCGGCGGCGCTCATTGGTATTGCCTTACTGGCCGCGCGGGCGATTACCCGATCGGCCTGTTGTTGTGTTGCCGCACTGGCTGTCCCGAATAACAGCAACGTCGCAAGCGCAGCATTCAAGATAACGAAACGGAACGAAGACATTTTTGTTTCCACTTCAGTTGTTTGCTGCGGTGATCAGTTCACCAGAGGGCTGGCAACGACACGCCAGTCCGGCCGACCCAAGCCATCCGGCCACGGATAGACTTCACGGTCGTTGAAATAGACGACTGCTGTCATGTCCGGGAATTCGGCGTGCGGTTTGTTGGCTTCTTCAGCCCAGGCGCGATTGTAAGCGTCATTTCCCTGATAGCCCAGTTCGGCGATGACGATCGGCTTTCCAAAAGCCTTAACGCGATCATAGCCCGGCTTGGTTGCCTCCACAAAAGTTGAGTCCCGTCCGATTTTTTTCTGATCGAATGGCTGGTAACCGAAGACCGAAAGACCGACGACATCAACGTAACGATCGCCGGGGTAGTAGGCTTCAAGTCCCTCCTTCCCCATTGGGGACCACATATATTTTGCGGATGGAAGACTTTGGCGGCATACCGTGATGGCATGCCGATAGGCCTTCACATAGCCTTCTGGTTTCCAGTAGGCCCAAGTGAACTGCCCGTTCTTTTCATCCATTTCCTGGGCCCAGCGGATGGTAACGGGGCTCTGGAGCTTAGCTGCCGCCGAACACACCGCTGCCATGTTGGCATCGTAGCGACCGGCTAAAATCCCGCTCAAAAGATCCTCGGGCGCAACGCGCCAGTCGCGCGCCCAGGACCAGGGCTCGATCGTAATCAGCAATGCCCGCCCGCGCGTACGCGCATAAGCATCCGCCGTGCTGAGAGTTGCGAGATCGACATCTTCCCAGGCAAGGAAGAGATGCTCGATCTTGGGATTATGGTCGTTGGCAAAATCCCCATTTGGATCATAGGCACCCGAAGCAAGCGATTGCGGGGTGATGATCGGCCTCTTGTCATGGAACAGACTTTGGTTCTCGGCCTTTGCCTCCAGAACATCACTGGCAGTGTAAGCTGCTCCGCAAATAGCGGCAGTGCAAAGCATAGCTGCCGTCAGTTTGGATATGGTTTTCATTGGAGTGTCTCCTTCTTCTGCTCGGTTTTGCCCGCGCTCAAGGTGGCTTTCACGACATCCAGTCGCTGCGAAACCAGGTCATCAGCGACCAGCTTCTCCGCCTCATCGGCTTTTTGGGCGACGGCATGACGAAATACGAACCAGGACCCATCCGGCTCATGCCTTTGGTAGATGGTTCCATTGCTAATTTGATGGACAAAGCAGGTTTTTGCCGGAAACTTGCCGTTTGTCGCGTGCCAAGCCGCCACGAAACATAGGCGACCCGTATCGGTTACTGTCCAACGGCCCTCGGCCCAGGACTGACCTCCTGCTCCATCGATCCAGGCGAAAAACCGGCGATCTGCATCCTGCATTCGTCCCGCGCCATCGGACCACTGCCAAGTCTTGTCACGATAAAGCACATAGAGCTCACCCGCCGTCATGGGCCGGGCGCTTGTAGGCAGCTTGACATCGACCTTGGCGGCGGCGGCATTGCTCGACGCGGCAAGCCCGAACGCAGTGGCGAAGGCCAGCGCTGTCGCACAAACAAGGTGGGTGGCTTTGTTGTTCGATGGCGTCATTTTTGTTCCTCCCGTACAGCAACCGAGGCAGCTTTTGCCGTTGTTATGTTGACCGCCCGCAGGGTATCGTTCCTCCGCCTCGCGGTGTTCTGAATATCGCTCTCTGTCCTGGCCGACCGGCCGATGGATGAAACGCGAAACCCAAGCTGTTCGGCCGCGTCGGCATTCAAGGCATTTCTAAGATCTATGAGAATTGGCTGGCGCATGTTCTGCTTGAGTTGAGCCAGATCGATCTTCTTGATGGTTTCCCATTCCGTGATGACGACGACGGCGTCGGCGCCTCTCGCGCACTCATACGGGTCGTCACAGAATTTGACGTCATTGAGGATTTTCGCAGCATTCTCCATGCCGACAGGGTCATAGGCGCGGATGCGGCCGCCGAAACGTTGCAACGCTTCTATGAGTGGCACAGAGGGCGCGTCGCGCATGTCGTCGGTATCGGGTTTGAACGTGAGGCCGAAGATGCCGATGGTCAGGCCGTCTATGTCGTTGCCAAGTGCTTCCATCACTTTCAGCGCCATGCGTCGCTTACGTGCCTCGTTGGCGCTGACGGTCTCCTCCACAATGCGAAGAGCTACCCCATGATCCTGCGCTGTCCGCAGAAGCGCCAGCGTATCCTTTGGAAAACAGGAGCCACCATAGCCAGGCCCGGCGGTGAGAAAGCTTGTCCCAATACGCTTGTCGAGCCCAATGCCGAGCGCCAGCTCGTTTACGTCGCTGCCCACATGTTCGCAAAGATCGGCCAGCTCATTGATGAAGGTGATCTTGGTCGCCAGAAATGCGTTCGCGGCATATTTGATCAGTTCCGAGGTGCGCCGCATGGTGATGAGAACCGGCGTGTTCTGCGACGTGATCGGACCGTCATAGAGTTCCATAAGACGCTTGGACGCACGCTCGTCCTCGACGCCAATCACAACGCGGTCCGGCGCAAGAAAGTCGCTGACCGCAACGCCTTCGCGTAGGAATTCCGGATTGGAGGCAACGGAGAACGTGCCGGCTTTGCGGACAGAGCCGATGATCTTCTGCACCACGTCCCCCGTGCCGACGGGCACGGTCGATTTGACCACCACAACCGTGTTGTCCGCGATCAACGGCGCAAGTTCGCGCGCTGCCAAATAGACGAAGGAAAGGTCCGCATCTCCATGATCGGCGCGTGGAGGCGTGCCGACGGCTATGAAGACGACCGCGGCTCCATCTACCGCCTCGGCCAGGTTGCAGGTGAAGTCAAGCCGTCCCGAAGCGTAGTTGCGCTCGACCAATTCGTCGAGTTCGGGCTCGTAGATCGGCATTCTGCCCTGCTGGAGGTCTGCAATTTTCCGCGCATTTTTATCCACACAGACAACAGTGTTGCCCCATTCGGCAAAGCACGTGCCGCTGACCAAGCCTACATATCCGGTTCCGATAACAGCTATTTTCATTTGCGTTCGCGCCAATGGCGCCCTTTCCTGTTATCAATTCGTGTCAGCGTCACTCGTACGCCAACGGGGATTGAACACGATCCTGTGCAGGTCATGTCCGCCTATTCCGGCGCCTGCGACCGAAAAACGATATTCGAACAGCGTGTAGCCGCTCGTGTCCCAGGTCAGCGACTCGATCCCGCTACGGCCGCGCTCGATGGTGGCAAGACACGGCAAAACGATCAGGGTGAGCACGCTTCCGGCAAGCGCCGGACGATAAAAGCGGCTGGCCACACACACGATGTTTTCGCGCGCATGTTGCAGAACGATAACCAGGACGAGCAGCGTATAGATGACTGCGTTCACGGTGGCGAAGATGTAGAAACCGCGAGTGTCTTCAGCATTGGCGACAAACAGTACCGGCAGAACAGAGCTCAGCGACAGCAAGATATAGGGCGCGAGAACTCTAGACGGGAGCGGATCGACATCAGACGTGCCCTTCGGCGTGACCCGAAAATCCACGAAAGATCCCGTTGCCCAGTCACGCACTGCCGCCAGAGTTCCCGCAAGTGCCCACGGCCAGCGGGCGAACAGAAACAATGTCATTTCCCAACTGAGAATCTTGGCATCCACCGGCCGGAAGGTGCCGGTTTTGCGCCACCGATAGGCAAGCAGGATCAGCAGCACCGACTGCGGCACGAAATGAAGCAGAAAGTCGGGATAGGACACATCAACGAAAATCCTTCCGCTTATAAGCGCAGCCACGGGCAGGAAAAACATCAACGCCATGAAGAGCGAGAAGAGACAGTACCAAAGCTGCGAGAACAGGAACTGCATCTTCAGCCGCAACGGCAGATGTCTGACCAGCTTCGGCGAATATTGCAGCAGGATCATCATCAGGCTGCGCGACCATTGAAACTCTTGCGTGATGAGATCTGTGAAGGTACGCGGACCATCGCCATGAGCGATGGCGTCGAGTGCATGAACACCGCGCCAACCGTGCGCGTTCATCATCAACGTGGTCGAGTGATCCTCGGCAAGTTCAGGACCAAGCCCACCTATATCCTTGAGGGCTGCGGTTCGAACGGCGTAGTGCGAGCCGATGCAAAGCGGCGCCAGCCCGCCATTGAAACCCGCCTGCAGCGATCCATGCATGCTGGCTTCCGCATAGAGACGACCACGCGCTGACCAGCTTTCACGCGCGTTATGATCACAAATGCTCGGTGCGGAGACATAGCCGACCGCCGGATCGGCGAAGGGACGCAGCATCTGATAAAGATAGTCAGGTTCAGGCACATGATCGGCATCAAGCTGTGCAACGAAATCATAGCGCGCATAGCCATAATGGTCATAAAAGAAGGCGAGATTGCCTTCCTTGCAGCGGGTACGCCGCGGCCAGGTCTGGCGATGATAATCCTCGCGCCCCTTGCGGGTGGAAACATGGACGCCTTGTTCGCGGCACCAGTCCAACGTCGCGGGTGACGGATCCTCATCGGCAAGCCAGGTGTCGTGCGGCACTTTTTGCGCCAACATGGCGGATAATGTCTTAGCCACGATTTCAAAGGGCTCCGACGGTGCCTTCGTCACCACCATTGCCACGCGGCTGCCGGCGGGCAAACGCAGCCGACCGGTTGGTTTCCGCGCGCGGTAGAAGGCGGCAATAAAATAGAGCGGAATGATAGTGACCCACGCCAGCACCGACGTCACCAAAATGGATCCGACAAGATAGACGTGGTGCGCGGGGACAAACCACCAGCGCCAGAAGTAGACAACCGCGGCAAGCCATAAAGCGGTACCGGCAAGATATTCAGCGCGCCGATAACCGGTCAGCACTGGCACCATTAGCGGTTCGTCTCGCATTGCTTGAGCTCGTATCTCGCGCATACTCATTCGTGCACCTCCAATCCGAAGAAAGGAGCGGCAGTTCGGATGATCGTTTCAATGTTTGAATAAACAGGCTGAAAGCCGAGTTTCTCGGCTGCAAGACCCGAAGCGGCATACAGAGCAGGTGGGTCGCCCGCCCGGCGGGCACGCATTTCGACCGGCACCGGGCATCGGGAGATTCGCCTGATCGCGGTCAGAATCTCCTTAATGGATGTTCCGTGGCCAGTACCCAGGTTAACGGCGAGATTGGCGCCGCCTCTCATCAGATATTCAACGGCGAGTATGTGAGCGCGCGCAAGATCCATGACATGGATGTAGTCGCGGATGCATGTGCCGTCCGGCGTGTCGTAGTCGTCGCCGTAGACTTGAAGAAAGTCGATAGAGCCGCTTGCGGCAAGCAGTGCACGAGGGATCAGATGTGTCTCGGGATCATGCCACTCGCCGAGTTCTTGCTCCGGATCGGCGCCTGACGCGTTGAAATAGCGGAGTGCCACATAATGCAGCCCATAGGCCGCCGAATAATCAGCCAGCATATGTTCCGCGATCAGCTTTGTTCTGCCGTAAGGATTTATCGGCTGCGGGATCTGGTGCTCGCGGATCGGTAGATGATCCGGAATGCCGTAAATCGCGCAGCTCGACGAGAAGATCAGCTTGTCCGTACCCGTGCGCCGGCATGCTTCCAGCAACGAATGAGTGCCGTTCACATTGTTGGCGTAGTATTTCGCTGGATCCTCAACGGATTCACCCACATAGGCCGAAGCCGCGAAATGTATCACCGCATCAGGGCTGTATTTTGTGAGAACCTCGACAAGGCGTTGCGTGTCGAGAATATCCCCCTTTTCAAGGGGACCCCAGCGTACCGACTCTTCATGGCCAGTCGAGAGATTGTCATAAACAATCGGCTCATAGCCTTGCTTGCGCAAAAGCTTGGCGGTGTGGCTGCCGATGAAGCCGGCACCACCTACGACGAGTATGTTTCGCATGGACATCACGCCACCTCGACAAGCTCGCCATTGGGGCGAACGAGTTGACGTTCGAAATAGGAAACCGTCGACTTCAGACCGTCCGCCAACGCGACAGACGGCTCCCACTTCAATTCCCGTTTTGCAACCGTAATATCGGGCCGGCGCTGGCGAGGATCATCGACCGGCAGCGGCTGATAGACAATTTTCGATGGTGATCCTGTCATCGCAACGACCTGTTCCGCGAGATTGCGGATGCTAAACTCGGTCGGATTGCCAAGGTTGACCGGCGTGTGAATTGCCGGCTGGCTGCGCATCAGCCGAGTGAAACCCTCGATCAGATCATCGACATAACAGAAGGAGCGCGTCTGCGATCCATCGCCGTAGATGGTAATATCCTGCCCCTTGAGCGCTTGGACGATGAAATTGGAAACGACGCGGCCATCGTCAGGACGCATACGCGGCCCGTAAGTATTGAAGATGCGCGCAATCCTGATATCGACGCCATATTTCTTATGGAAGTCGTAGAAAAGCGTCTCGGCAGAACGCTTGCCTTCATCATAGCAGGCGCGCGGACCGAAGGAATTAACATGGCCCCAATAGCCTTCAGGCTGCGGATGAACCTGGGGATCTCCATAGATTTCCGAGGTGGAAGCCTGGAATATCCGTGCCTGATGATGGGCGGCCAGTTCTAGAAGGTTTAACGATCCGAATACGCATGTTTTCAAGGTATGGATCGGGTCTGCCTGATAATGTTGCGGTGAAGCCGGGCAGGCAAGATTGTAAATCTCGTCGACGGGCAGATCGATCGACCCGATAATATCATGGCGGATAAAACTGAAAGTATCGAAGCGCAGCAGATGCCGCATATTCTCCATCCGCCCCGTCGAGAAATCGTCCACACAGATCACTTCGTGACCTTCAAGTAACAGACGCTCACAAAGATGCGATCCAAGAAAGCCTGCGCCTCCGGCAACAAGAATTACACGTCTTGCGGTATGCATCAGAGATAGATGTGAAGATCTGAAGGTCATGCTCATAAAACTCTCCCCACTATTTTGTTTTACGCCGAACATATTCAGGCAAAAGAACTTTTAAATTCTCGCATTCCGGCTTCAGCGATAGTTAATAAATTTTTATATCGCTAGTTATAACTTAAATATATTTCCTCTAACTGTCGTTATCCGGGAATTCAAAAACTTTACATTTCGTCCATATTATTTTTCTCAAATTGGCATAGTTGAAGTAAATAAATACAGGAGATAATCGAATATAATCCGCATGATATATGTATTTCTCGGGAGAAACTTCGTAGTTAATCTATCATTGATCGGATACCGCGCTGAAAATTGATCTCCTTTGTTGGCCGGGTGCGTTGAGAACGAGGAGCTCGGCTACTGTTATTCTGATGGCATTGACGGCGCGGGAGTCCTGGCGGATCAAAATCGCTGCAGCGGCAATCGACAACGCATGTTGCCAATTGTGCTCGGACGCTTTGTGAAGAGGAAATTAACCCACTGATCAGGCCGTTGAACGCATGTTTGGGCGCGGCTTGAACTGCAACACGGTCGATGCCAGAGCCCGCCCTATGTCGACTAACCCGGGGTCAGCGGCTATGGCCGAGCATTCTCAGCCACTTGTCGAAGGAGTGATCATCTTCGATCTCAGACGTCGGTGCAGCTGCACGCCCAAGATAAGGCGGAACAGTCAGGTTCCGTGCCTCACGAGGACTGTAGCCAAATTCTTTGCTGAAGGCCCGGCTAAAGTGGGCGGCAGACGAAAACCCGACGGCAAAGGCAATATCGCCGATTTGCTGCCGATTGGTGATATCGCTGAGGGCCGCATGGGCAGACAGAAGACGGCGCCGCTGAATGTAGTGATGAATTCCACCATCCGGCTCGAGCAGTTGGTAGAGGCGGGTGCGCGAAACGCCGAGTTCCCGACATAGCCACTCCGTTGTCAGATCGGGCGACATCAAATTGCGCTGCACGAGACGCCGCATGCGTTCCATCAAAGCCCAGTTGCTGTGCTGCTCCGAGACAGTCGCATCAACGGCCGACGACGAAACACAGGTCAAAATCATATCGCGCGTCGTTTGTACCACATGGGGAAGATCCTTTACCGCAAAGCGTGGAAGGTTTTCCTCGAGACTGTCCAGATATTCTATCAGCAATTTGGTGTAGGTGCCGGACAATGCGGTGTTGTTCTTGATCTCAGTGGAGCCGGGAATGTCAAAAAATAGTTCACGAGGCAAATAAAGCGACAAGCTCCGCGACTGGGTTGATCGACCTCGAAAAGGGTGCCCCAGAGACCGCAACTCCACATTTCCCGGCTCCCCCTCCGAGACATGCCCATCGACTTCAGTCCACATGTGGCCGTTGCGCAATATCGAGACATGCCAATGGTCGATGAGATCCGATCTCACCTTCGCCTGCGAGCGTATGTAGCTGTGGGGAGGCGCATTTTGTTGGACGACCAGCATTCCTCCGAGATTCCACGATGCGTGATCGGCAACGAACTCCGTATCCTGGGAGGAAACATCCGGACGCTGAATGTCCATCAGGGGGGCCACGTAGGCCTGCCAAGCAGCAAATTGATCTATTGGCGGCAGATCTCGCGTGGAAAACAGTAATGGCTTCAGTGCCGACGAAGCCGGTTGCCCTTCTTCAGTTGCTGCTGCCTGCCGTGGGAAACGACGGCGCTCACCATGCGGGGGTGCGGTTTCGTCGCTTCGCATGCCATCTTTGGCTTTGATAGCGTTGGCTGCAGCTCGTTCTTCGCGCCGAAAGTCCGACAATGTGGCCTCTCCAGAGCTCGGCCCTCACATACGCTCGCCGCGTTAGCGGCATTTCGACTCCGGCTAACAGCGGGCTAGAGTTCAAGTATCTCCCTGCTGCCGGTTAATGTCCAGGCAATTTCCTCCCGAGATTGTGGCATCTTTCAGCACATCCAGGATGTTGCTGCATTTCAATGTCAGAACACACGGACACGTTGAACGAGATATGCTGCCCAGATAGGCTTCGGTGTGCGGGGCGGACCGATCTCGCAGATACTAAGGAAGGCAAGCTTGGCAAGCCTCATGTGGTGCCGCCGAAATCCAGCGACGTCCGCAAATGCCAGCCTCTCTCGAACAAAATACTTCCCTTTCCTGGCAAAGGCCAAGGCAGCAACAGGTTGCCGCCCTCCCACCTTTATAGACTATAGACTTTATAGATTAGAGCACCGTTCCGGCTGGGTCTGAAAAGTCGCAGTGGACCGTTGAGGGATATTTCGATGATGATGCTCAGTCCATCTTCCGGAGGAACGAACCTTTGGGAGTATATGTGGCCGCATTTATTGGCTATTTTCTAATCAAACATCCTGTAATATACTGATTGAGAATGAGGCGCCGCTCATGTGTGAAGTAATGAAACCGCAATGGCGCGTTCGCTGTGATTGCAACAAGACGCGTAGGCTCTGATACGACATAGGCTGCTGAGGTTGGGAGGAGACTAGCCCCATGCCCGAAAACCGTGCGAATTGGCCGCTGCTGGTTCCACAAAAGTCTGAATTTGACGATCGTCCTGAGGCGCTGTTCTCGCTCTGGGGTCTGGATTTCAAGCTTATTGACTGCTCGGAGGAGCTCAAGGGCCGGGTAGGCCCTGCTTCCTTGACGGCCATGACGTTATGGGAGATCTATCCCTCTTTGGCAAATCCCGCCTTCGCGGACTTGGTTCAGTTCGTGGTCGATACCGGGCATTCGCGACGTGTACGGCTCAACCCCTCGATGTCCGCAGGCCAAGATTTGCTGTTATTCCATACTCGAGACGGTCTTGCTGTTATCGAAATCGACAGCAGCGGCACCGACAGAGCGACCTTACCCGAAGACCAGGAGCGGGCACGGCTCCTCCATCAGGCCACGCATGACGTTCTAACTGGGTTGCCCAATCGCCGCCAATTTAGCCAGGAGCTGGACAGGCTTCTGCCGACCGGTGACAAAGCAGGTCTCGCGCTGATGCAGATCGATTTGGACGACTTCAAACCCGTCAACGATACCATGGGGCATGGTGCCGGTGACATCGTGCTTCGGCTTGCTGCCGAAAGGATAAGCCGAACCCTTGCTCACGACGAGGTGGCATTCCGTCTCGCCGGCGATGAGTTCGCCATCATCCAGGTCGCCGCGCAGCAGCCAATGGAGGCCGAAAGACTGGCAGAGGCATTGGTTGCCGAATTCAAGAAGCCGTTCGTCGTTGACGGCATCTCGCTGTTCGTCGGCGCAAGCATCGGGGTAGCAATTGCACCTCGTGACGGTAATGAGGGGGAGCAGTTGATGAAAGCTGCCGACGTCGCCCTCTATGCCGCCAAGAAGGAGGGGCGCCGAAGGGCACGAACGTTCGATCCAGGCATGCTTGTGGTGTTGGAGCAAAGGGAACTGTTGCGGCGCAGTTTGCGTGTGGCGCTCCAGCGCGATGAATTCTTCCTCGAGTATCAGCCATTGGTGGAGCCGCCGTTTACGGTCGTCGGCTTTGAGGCACTATTGCGCTGGCGACATCCCAGTTTGGGGATCATTCCGCCAATAGCCTTTATCCCGATGGCGGAGGCCGATGGTTTGATGAGCGAGATCGGCCAATGGATCCTTGAGCAAGCGTGCCGCGAAGCGCTTACATGGCCGGTGCACTACACCGTAGCCGTCAATCTGTCGCCAGCCGAATTTCTGACGCCGGGCTTTACCGACCGCGTCGCGCAAACGCTCGATGTTGTCGGGTTCCCCTCCGAACGTCTGGAACTTGAAATCACCGAAAGCGTCTTGCTGGAACGCACCATCAACAATCTCGACACGTTGAACACGCTCAACGTGCTCGGCATCCAGATTTCACTCGATGATTTTGGGACCGAGTATTCGTCCTTGAGCTACCTCAAGAATTTTCCGTTCGATAACATCAAGATCGACAAATATTTTATAAAGGATCTCCCGAGGGATAGCAAAAGCCAAACCATTGTCCGCTCCGTCATTGCCTTGGCGCACGGCCTGGATATGCGCGTCACGGCCGAGGGCGTGGAGACAGCGCAACAAGCTACTTGGCTCCAGAGCGAGGGCTGCGACCGTTTGCAAGGCTATTTCCTCAGCCCACCGATGGGCGCTGACCGATTGGCCGACTTCATAGCGCAAAGGAGCCGCACACACCCAACTGTTTCCTTCGACGGGGTTCGCGCTGGACCCTGACCGTTTGCAAGGCCATTTCCTCAAGGAGATCTCGATTGAACATCAAAGAGACGCCAACGGATATTGGGTTCGAGCCACTGCTCGATCTGAAAATGAATATGGCCGTCTTTACAGCAGACTGGTCGCATTGCGATCAATGCTCCAATTATGTCGCCCGAATGGTCAGCCATGACCGCCGCGATCCCATCCGACACGCAAATCTGCTTTCATCGGCTCTCAACGAGCTTTTGGAAATGTCGTTTCATTCGAATGAGGACGATGGCGAATTCGTTTACCGGTTCTATCGCTACCGCGAAACGGAGCGCATAGAGCTGACCTTTCCGTGTTCGCCCCAGAAGCGCCGATTCTACCATGAAATCGTCCAGGAACTACAAGGCGAGCAGGCGCTTGCAAGCTATCTCGATGTCATCGCCAATGATGCAGCGCCCGCCGATCGAGCGATCTTGTTAGGCCTGGTGGTTAATTACGATGCAGACATAAAAGCGAGGGATCTGGGCACCAGCGCCCTGACCTTTATTGTCGATCTGCCGCTCGAGAGGCTACTTAATTGAGCCAGGATATTTCCGCCGGCTTCACGGCACGGTTCGACATCAACAATCAGGAGTTCTCTTTCGCGGGGGTGCTCAGACCACACTCTGTGGCTGAGCTTGCCGACGACCTCGCGTTGCTCAGAAACGGAATCGAGACCGTCAAGGGCGTTTTCTACATCAATCTCAAGCGCGTGACCCATATGAACAATACGGCTTTTCGCGCTTTGACGCACGTATTGGTCGATGCCTCTCGCTCGCGGCCGGAGCTTAAGCTTGTGGTGATCGCCTCAAGCGTCGTTGCATGGGCATCGCGGTTGTTTCACCACTTAAGCGACCTTTCACCAAATATTGCAGTCGAGATCTACGACTCGGCTTTTTATCCCGGTCAGACATTCGTTGAGAACCAGAGCTTCATCCCGATCCTCAGGACGCAAACCAAGATGACCTGGCGACATGAGCGAGACATCCTACCGCGTCACGGGCTTCGTGAAGGCATGATCATTGCCGATATTTGCTGTGGCATAGGCGATTTCGCGATGCTGTTAAGAAAGGAATTCCGGCCATCGAGAATCGTTGCCCTCGACCATTCAATGTTGAGTCTCGACTATGCACGCGCGGTGGCAGAAGATTTCGATGTGCAAGACATCGAATACACCTATGGTGACGCATCGCAGATGCTGTTCGAAAGCAATCAATTCGATTTTGTGACGTGCCGTCACTCGCTGCAAATCTTCGACCGTCCGGATGTGTTGCTGCGAGAGCTCTATCGGATATGCAAACCGGGCGGCAGGGTCTACATTACCAACGAGAAGAATTCTCATTGTCTCGGCGAACCACGAGCAGACACCATCCAGTGGACATACAACGAGGTCGCGAAGCTCTTCGAATATTTCGACATGGACGTCGAAATGGGCCCAAAGGGCCGTCGCATGTTGCTGGATGCCGGCTTCACGGCCGTCAAATTGGAAAGTTTCATGGTGACCAATCTCGATGGCGACCCTCAGGAATTTGCTGACATCATTACGGCGTGGCAGAACGTCTACGCCGACGAAATGGCGGTCAAAAGAGGTGATTCACCCGCGTTCATCAAGCGTTTCAAGCAGGGCTTCGCAGATCATATCTTCGCTGCTCTTCATCCAAGAGGTTATGCCGGCTGGCCCATTTGGGCGGCGTCAGGGCAGAAGCCGCTATGATGTGGTCGCCCATCACAGAACAAAGGCTCGGCCTGCGCTCATTTCGAGCCAAGTTTCTGATCGTGGTCGGGGGGGCAGTCCTCTTCGACCTGCTTGTCAGCGGGGGGCTGGCGCTTTGGAACGTTCAGCGTCTTTCTCGCAATGCCACCGCTGAGGTCGGCGAAGGCCTCGAAAAAGCGAGCCAAGACTACATTCGCTCCTACACGAACTCTACCGCCTCCCAGGTCGCTCTATTGCTCGATCAAGTCCACTCCGACGTGAAGGCACTCACAGGTGTGCTTCAGGGGCAGATCGATCAACCGACCCGGAACAATGACATAGGTGCGGCTATGGCGAAGGCCTCGCCGGGCGCCGTGACCGTAACCTACGACACGACCGGCCAATGGGCGCAAAATCTTCCCGGATCCCCTTCTGTCGTCAGCGTGTGGGGCTATTTGCTGGACAAGGACCACCGTCCCTTGCCGCAAGTCCAGGCGGATATCGATACGAGCGCTGTGCTTGATCTTGTTGCCCCGTCTCTCCTGAATAACGGCGCATCGAAGCTGCAGATGTACTATATCGGCCCGAAAGAACGCCCGGTTTTCAGAACTGCGCCATACACCGCGCAGGCGCAAACATTCGATCGGCTCTATCCCGGCCACAACAGTGCGGACTTCTGGAATTTCTTCTTTCCCGGCCTCTACGAATCCTGGCAGCAATGGGCCTTGAGTCCCACGTCCCGACCGGTTGCCGACGATATCACGCAGACCGCTCCCTATACCGACGCGATCACAGGAAAACAGATCGTCAGCTTCTTCCATCCACTTTGGACAGCCGATCGACATAACGTGGCAGGCGCTGCGGGGGCTGATATTACCCTCAATCAGCTCGCAGAGATCGTCGAGAACGTGAAAGTCGCCCAAAGCGGCTTCGGTTTTCTGACCATGTCGAATGGAAACGTTGTTGCCATCAATCCCGTTGGTGAAAAGATCATCGGCCTTCGCTCAGCGAGTGATTTAGCCAACAAGGGCGTGACCGGTCTTGACCGCTCTCTGCGCAACAGCACGCAAAAGGCCATTTCGACCTTGCCGCTCGACGCCGATGGCGCCATCCAACACATTTCGCTTAACGAGCAAGGTGAAGATGTTCCCTACCTTGTTGTGGTGAAACAGTTGCGTCCGACCAATCTCTGGGTCAACGGCCCTGTCCAGCGCGAGGTCATGTCACTCGGCATCGTCGTGCCGGAGCGCGAGATCTATGCATCGCTGATAGCCGCCAAAGACCAGATATCGCGCGCTACCAACCGCATCTTGCTCTATCAGATCCTCGCGGTTCTCGTGTCGCTGATGATCGTCACGGCTGCTGTGTTTGCCGCCTCGAAGCGCATCACGAGCGGCATCAGCGCGTTGGCAGATGCCGCAAAACGAATACAGGCGAAGGATTACTCTGTAAGGGTCGATATTCCAACCAAGGATGAAGTCGCTGAAGCGGGCTTCGCATTTAACCGCATGGCGGAAGAGATCAGCTTCCACACTGAAAATCTCGAGAAACTGGTCGTAGAGCGCACCACGGAGATCGAAGCGGCCAAGGAAGAGATCTCCGTCCTCAATGGTCAGCTGAAGAGCGAAAACTCGCGTCTTGGTGCCGAATTGGACGTAGCGCGGCAAATACAGCTCATGGTCCTTCCGCGCGCTAAAGAGCTTATGGCAATCGAGCATTTGGAGATTGCCGCCTATATGCGCCCCGCCGATGAGGTCGGCGGAGACTACTATGATGTTTTGCAGAACGGGAACAATCTGAAGATAGGTATCGGAGATGTGACAGGCCACGGGCTGGAGAGCGGCGTGCTCATGCTCATGGTACAGTCAATCGCCCGTGCCTTGCAGGAGACCGGCGAGATGACCCCCGCGAAATTCCTGACCGACCTTAACCGCGCGATCTTCAAGAACATCGAGCGGACCGAGACCGATAAACATCTGACATTGTCCTTTCTCGATTACGATGGCGAACGCTTAACGGTATCAGGCCAGCATGAGGACATGATCGTCGTTCGCCGGAACGGCGAGCTCGAGCGTATCGATACCGGCGATCTCGGCTTTCCGGTTGGGCTCGAGGCCGACATATCGCCATTCATCGAAACCCGAGAAATACCTTTTCAGAAGGGCGATATGGTCGTTCTGCATACCGATGGTGTCACCGAAGCGGAAAACTCAAGCGGCGAGTTGTTTGGCTTCGAACGACTTTGCGAAGATGCACGACGCCTGCACGGCGGAACCTCGGAAGAAGTGGTGACAGGAATTCTCGATCATCTGATGCGGTATATCGGGACACAGAAAATACACGATGACATTACCCTCGTCGTGATGAGGCACAGGTGAGAGCATGACAACTGTACTTTATGGCAGCGAGCACCTTGTCACATTTGACACGAGTCGCGCGCTGCGGCTTCGTCTCCTCGAAGGGCCACTTCATCTTGCCTGGAAGCATTCTGCCATGACATCAGATTTCATTGCCGAGATGATCGCACTCAGCTTTCGACCTTCGATGCAGCGATATAAAGTGGTCCGGCACGATATTGGTTATCTGACGAACGAGCTGATCGAGAACGCCATCAAGTTTCGCACGCAAGGCGATATCGTCATCGAGGCTCAGGCGGAAACCGACAGCTTTAGAATGCGGGTGTCGAACTTTGTCGACGATGAAACGGCGGTGAGGTTTCAACGCTTCCTGTCGAACGTTACGACAGGGGATCCGGGCGAACTCCTTATTCAACAGATCGAAGCAAGTGTTGCTGCGAGCGGCAACACATCTGGTTTGGGATTGTTGACCCTCATGAGCGACTATCAAGCGCATCTGGCCTGGCGCTTCGAGGAAGATCGTCCGCACAAACGAACGAAACTTGAAACCTATGCTGTGATGGCAATTGCGCTGTCCTGAACCCGCGGGAGAAATGCCATGGAAATCAGAGAAGAAGCGTTCCGCGTTTGGTCCGAGGGCACTACCGTTTATTTTGACGGAACCATGCGGTTGGCGGGGCCTGACGCCTATGCGCCGATCTATAACCTGGCCATGAAAGCGCTCGAAGATAAGAGTGGCAAGGCTCTTTTCGATCTGACCGGCCTGCAATTCTTGAATTCGTCCGGTATAAATCTGCTTGCCAAGCTCACGATCGAGGCGCGCAAGCATCCGCATCTCCATCTGACGGTGCGCGGCTCTTCGCAGGTTCCCTGGCAGATGAAATCACTGCCGAATCTGAAGAAATTGCACCCGAGCCTGGATCTGCGATTGACGTGAGGTGCCTCGCGCACCCGTAAGCGGCGTTCAGCCTTTTGCCGCCGCTTCCAGCTCAGCGATATCGAACTTCGCTTTATGGAGTTGGTCCTCGCCCAATTGCTCAGTCTTGACTGTTGCCGGTACACGATCGCCAAGCTGCTTAGGTAAGATTTTCCAGCGCAAGCCCCAGCGGTCTTGCAGAATGCCGCCCTGCTCCGTCGAGGCGCCCTTCTTCAAAATATCATACAGCCTTTCAAACTCCGCCTGCGTTTCGCACGAAACGGTTATCGAGGAGTCATGATCGAACGGCGCGAGCGGCCCCGCCTCGAATGCCATGTAAGAACGGTTGCCAAGAGTGATGCCCGCTACTTTCACGCTGCCGGCCGGCCCGTTCGGGTTGTCGGCAGGAATGTTCGAAACCCAGCCGATCGACGAGTTAGGGATCAGCGACGTATAGAGCTCAATCGCCGATTCCATGTCGCGCCGAAACCAGAGATGTTGTCTCATCTTCATCGTGTCCACCTTTCCTCGACATCCCGCATCACACAAGGCCTTGGGATGAACGTGATCCCCGTCCGATAGAATTCATGCCGCCGGTGAACCGCCTTCTTGTTGAGCGGCGCCACCGGCGGCTTGGCTGAAGAGTTACCGGCGTCCGCTCGCGCTCACCACTGGGGAGCGCGGACGCTCACGCATCACTAGATTTCTGTAACCCTTCCAGCGAGAGCCATCACGTAGTCGTCCGCGATGTCGGCCAAGGTCAACGCGACCTCGGGCTCCTTCCAACCTGCAACAAGCGTTGCATGCACGAAATCTCGAAAAGCCACAGCAAGCACTTCCTCGCGCTCAACTGCGCGATAGGCATCATTGACAGAATGTTGAGGCTTGCTGATCTGTATTGTCGAACGGGTAGGTGCCATCTGCTATGTCCCCCTTAAAGAACGGCCTGTCAGACCGCATTATACGTTCATGATGTGATCGATCCCTGCCGACTGCTCTGCTATTGTGCTTCTTTTTTAAGGGCTTACGCATGGCGTGTCGTTAGCCATGCATCCGGAAACTTGCAGCCGCGTCCATTTTCGTGATTGCTGATCTAAGGCCTTTCGCCAGTCGCTAAGTTGTCAGTTGTTTCACAAAGCTAGGTCTGCTCATCCATAGCTCACCAGATGCCAGGGATGCGCTGCGACGGCACCGTAAAGTTAACGGACATCGATCAAGAATGTCTGGCGCGGCTTTCACTTATGTGGTTTGCAGGCGTGCGATTTCGTTCCATATTTGCATGGCTTCGGTTCTCAATTCGTGGTGATGGTCTGATGAGATCTCGTGGCATGGAATGTGAAAGAGGTTGGCGACAGGGTCATGAATTGAAACGAAACGCTGGAAATGTCGGATTGACTTGAAGCCCTTTATGATCCGTTCTCGCCGCCGGGTCGGTTGATGGGAGTTCTCGGCCCGGTTGTTCAAGCCTTTGTTCGAGCGATGCTCGACGCCGGGCATTATATCGCGCTTTGCGGCGCCATAGGATCACAGCTTGTCGGTAATCATGACGCGGGGCGAGTGCCCTGTCCTTTCATAAGCTTTCGCATAAGACGCTCGGCGGCCTTGGTATTGCGGCGGCTTTGCACCAGTACGTCGAGAACAAAACCGTCCTGGTCGACGGCGCGCCACAGCCAGTGTTTCTCGCCGCCGATGGAGATGACAACCTCATCGAAGTACCATTTGTCACCAGGCCGGCCGGCGGATCGCCTCTGGATATCATTGACGAAATGCCTACCGAACTTCTCCACCCAGAGACGCACGATCTGGTGCGAAAAGATGATCCTACGCGCCGCCAGCAGATCTTCGACCATGCGCAGACTGAGTGGAAAACGAAGATAGAGCCACACGGCGTGGGCAATCACGTCTGCAGGAAATCGATGGCGGTGATAAAGGCGATCACGAATGACTTGGGTCATACTGAAGGATCGCACAGGTCGATCCCTGACAGGTTACCTTACCGTGCAGTGTCGGATCCCCGCCAATCTTATCACCCTCATGTATCAGCCAGTCGAGAAGGTTCCTGCAATCAATTAAGCCTGCCGGGTAAGGATGCTCGGGTGCCAGCCTGTCATCTATCGAAACGGCGACGGAACCCGTCTGGAACGCCAGACGTCTGCGAGCGGTTCGATCTCTTGGATGCTCCCGTAAACCCAGCCGCCACCGTGAATGAGCATGGTAATCGGCAAGCAAGTCGTAACATCCGGGTTGCGGATACGAAACTTCGTCGTCCGCCCTTCGACGGTTATCGAAGAATCTCTGACATCATCAAAAAAGGAGAGCCGATACGCCAGTATCTGGATAAAGCGATGCGCCTCTTTCGCTCAGTTTCAATATCGGCGGCATTGAGCTTTTTCTCGAAATCAACAACTCGAGCTTTCCGACGCAGGCCCCAAAATCGAGCTGTTGAATGGAATAGAACTCGGAATCCGCAATTATCAGCCGCTGAGTTGATCTAACTGGTGGTGTGACGAGTTTTTGCAGTCACTGCGCCTCTCAGCTCCAGAGCGGCGGAGCCCCGATATGATTTTTGAGCGCCTCAGTAAATGTCCTAATTCTCGCAGATGGCACCTGAAGCACACGGAGAAGGTAGATACCGGAAGACCTTTCATTCCACCCTTCGCCCGCCAGCGAAAGGCGTACAAGATCACCCGTCTGGACGGAAGGCCCTGAGACCCAGCTCGGTAGGAGCGCCACACCCATCCCGGCGATCGCAGCACCATTCAGCGCTTCAAAATCGTCGGACCGGAATACGACGCGCTCGCACGCCTCTCCTGTCGGCGCGCCGAGAATATGCGACCAACCAAGAAGATCGTTGCCATGGAGCTTGTCGAGGACACGATGTTGGCGAAGCGCGTCTGCACTTTCCGGCACCCCATAGTGCTCGAGATAAGCTGGGCTCGCCACGACAATACGATCATGAGGCGCCAACTTGGTTGCGATCAGCGAACTGTCTTGTAGCTCCCCCATTCTGACCACCAAATCAAGGCGCTCTGCGACCGGGTCGGCCAGCCGCTCGGTTAAATCCAACTCGACATGCAAGCTCGGATAATGCTGCGCAAGAGATGCCAGAACAGGGATGACGTAACGTTTTCCAAAGGTCGGGAAGCACGCGATACGCAGCGTCCCGCTGATCGCACTGTCGAAGGCAGCGACTTCCGCATGGGTATCGGCCAGATCGTCAAGCAAGCGCTGGGCGCGCTCGAAGAGGTGACGGCCCGCGTCCGTCAACGACAGTGCCCGTGTCGATCGCACGAGGAGAGGAACACCGAGGTCCTGCTCGAGCGCATCGATCTGTCGAACGACGGCCGAGGGAGTTACAGCCCGACGCCGAGACGCCGCTGAAAAGCTCCCGGTGCGGACAACGTCGACATAAACCGCGAGATGTTCGGCGAACCGTGGATCTCTCATCTTTGCCTACGACGCAAAACCGTTTCGACCATTCAGTTCGTTATCATCTGCAGGCATTCGGAGCACTTTCCTTCTCGTCAACGGGCGGTCGCCCAACAAACAGAAGGAACACTACAATGGTCAAGATCCTCGATACAATTCTCTCCCAATCCGCTTATTCCGCAGAGATCGACGTTCCGCTCGAAAAGATCGACATTGCCGACTGGCTCTTCAATTTGCCCGAAGCCGAATACCTTCGCTGCTGCCCACCCGATCATATCGCTGCCGGCGTCACGTGGACCGATGACGGTCGTCGCATGTCTATCAATGTCGAGCAGATCGGCTCTGGCCTCGTCGTGCAGCACTATGTGGCCGAAGTTACAGAGCCCGCCTACTGCCGCATGAACTCGATCTCCGATGTCTTTACGGCCAACGGCCGCACCCAGGTCAATGTCGTTTGGGAATTGATTGCCGAGAAGATCGACGATAGCCGCACTCGCTACACAAACAAGGTCACCGCTCATCCGACGGATGCCTTCATGGCCTTCCTCGAAGATCATGGGGTCAGGTTCGAAGATGCTGCGGCAGCCCGTCAGGCCGCAGGCGGCGACCATAACAGCCGGGAGACACCACTGTTTGCTGCTAGCATCGCCCGCCGGGCGCTTTCCAAATAAGGAGTTGTTGGCATGAAAGCGATCATGTTCGATGACTTCGGAAGCGCGGATGTTCTGCGGCTTGCCGAAGCTCCTCTGCCTGATGTGCGTCCCGACGATCTTCTGGTCAAGGTCATGGCGGCCGGTGTCAACCGCGCCGACCTTCTTCAACGTGAAGGTGTCTATGGCTCGCAAAGCTACGGAGACAGCGATATTCTCGGGCTTGAGATCGCTGGAGAAGTCATGGCCATGGGAGACGCTGTGACCGGTTTTTCGGTCGGCGATCGTGTCATGGGCATCGTTGGCGGCGGCGGTTATGCCCAATTTGCGCGGCTCGACAGCGGAATGGCCGCTGCCATTCCGACAGATATATCCTTCATCGAGGCTGCCGCAGTCATGGAGAGCTTCGTGACGGGCTGGGAGGCACTCGCACATCTCGGAAGAGTCGCGAAAGGTGAGAGCGTTCTCATTCACGCTGCTGCAGGCGGTATCGGATCGGCTGCTGTTCAGCTCGCAAAGGCCGCCGGCGCCACCGTGCTGGCCACTGCATCTGCAAACAACATCGAAAACATGCTCTCACTCGGCGCGGATGCCGTGTTCGATTACAAGCAGGGCGACTTCGAGGCTGAGAGCATCGATGCGACCGCCTCTCGCGGTGTCGATCTCATTCTCGACTTTGTTGGCGGATCCTACCTCGCCCGCAATATTCGCAGTCTCGCGCCCGACGGCCGGCTTGTCCAGGTTGGTTTGCTGGGTCGCGACGACAACGCCATCATTCCGCTCGATATCCTTCTTCACAACCACCTGCAATTGATGGGCACGGTCATGAAATCCAGGTCGCGGTCAGAGAAAAGAGCGATGGTCAGCCGGTTCAGGAACGACGTGCTGCCGATGTTGGGAAAAGAACTTAATCCGGTAGTTGGAGAGGTCTACCCGCTCTCGGCGACATCGGACGCCCATCGCCGGATGGAAGCCGGTGGCGTGTTTGGCAAGATCGTTTTGAGTGGCTTTCACCTATAGTGCTGGAAGAATACATTCCGAGTCTCCCGTCTTCAAGGGATGTGAACCACCGGCCCGTTAATTCGGGTTTCGGTCTGAGAACTGAGAACTGAGAACTGAGAACTGAGAACTGAGCGATAAGTCCCGCCGCCGTCAGTCCACGCTACCTGCATTGATTTTATTAAATGTGGGTAGAGGCGGGGGCGGTGATGCGCGGGTAATCTCGCTGGCAAAGGCCAACAATTCCTCGTCCCTGCCAAATCCGGCCACCAATTGGATGCCGATCGGCAATCCGCAATCCGACAGTGCAATCGGCAGGCCAATGGCGGGAAGCCCAGCAATATTGACCCAACCGGTGAAGACTGCATGATCCCGCGGACCAGCGGGCCGACCGGAAATGCGGTTTGGATAAGAATTTTCTGCCGGCCAGGGCAACGCTGCTGCGCTCGGCGTGAGGACCAGATCGTAATCCGCGAAGATATCGGCGATTTCCAGACGCAGCGCGGCTACCCGTTCAAGAGCTGCCATGTAATCGGCTCCGGTGATCGCCTTACCCTCCTCGGCCATGGCCCTTACTGAGATACCAGCACTGGAGCCTAGACTTCCATTGCGCCAGCCCATGAGAAAAGCCACGCCCGCGCGTGAGATAATGCGCCAGATGTGATTTGCCGATTCGAGATCGAAGAACACCCCTCCGGTCACCACCTCCGCTCCGGTTTGAACCAGCATATCGGCAAAGGCCGCCGTTGCCGCGGCAACCTCGGGGTCTACTGCACTGCCGGCGAACTGCGGCACATAAAGCACGCGTCGTCTTCGGTTCGGCCATAAACCGGAGTGGGCCAGCAGCGATCGCCGGTCGCGCGCGTCCGGCCCTTTCATGATCGAATCGAGCAGTCGGGCATCGGCAACCGTTCGTGTCAGGGTTCCGACAACCTCGAAATCGGTAAGTATAGAGGGGAAGCCCCAAAGACGCGGTATGTGCCCGGTGGAGGGTTTCCAGCCGACGAGACCGGTGTGAGATGCCGGGCGCCGGATCGAACCGCCGCCGTCGGTGCCGAGTGCCGCCGGAACAAGGCCCGCAGCGACGCCCGCTGCGGCGCCTCCGGACGATCCCCCCGGCGTCAGCGCAGTGTCCCAGGGATTGCGCGTGGTGCCGAAAAGCTCGTTGCTTGTATATCCTTCAAGCGTCAATTCCGGCACGTTGGTCTTGCCCAGAATGACGGCGCCGGCTTCCCTCACGCGTGCAACCGGCAACTCGTCGCGATCGGGAACAAAATCCGCCAGCGACCGGCTTCCCCAGGTCGCCGGCAAGCCCCGCACCAGGATGTTGTCCTTGATCGACAGCGGAATGCCTTCGAGCAGTGAACGGGCCGCCCCGGAGGCCAACCGGCGGTCGCTTTCGCGCGCGGCGTTGCGTGCGTTCATTTCGTCAATGGCGACGAAGCTGTTCAAAACCAGATCCAGCCTTGCGATCCGCTCGATGCAGCGATCGAGCAATGCCTGTGCCGTCAATGCGCCGCTGCGCAGCGCGGCGGCGATTTCGCCAATCTCCTCCAACATTCCTCTTACTCCTTGTCCCGACTCAGAGCGGTTTGCCGATCGCTGCAGGCAACTTGCTCGACCGGCCCAAACCGGCGAGCACCGCAAGCGCGATAAGATAAGGCACCATCTGGACGATATAGGAGCTGATCGGGACGCCGAAGCCTTGCAGTCGCAGCTCAAAAGCCTCCGCCGCGCCGAAAATCAGACATGCCGCCGCCGCCCCCCACGGGTTCCAGCGGCCGACGATCAGCGAAGCGAGCGCAAGATAGCCCCGCCCGCCGGTCATCCCGTCTGTGAACGTTCCAACCTGCTGGAGCGAAAGAACCGCGCCGCCGAGGCCCGCGACACCGCCGCAACAGGCGACGGCGATCATGCGCATTCGCATGGGATCGAGGCCAGCCGCGAATACCGCTTCCGGGTTCTCTCCCGTCGCGCGCAGCATGAGGCCCGCCTGCGTGCGAAAGAGGATGATGGAAAGCACCAAGCAACCGATGATGGCGAGATAGGTGAGCGGCGGCTGAGAAAAGAAGAGTGAACCGACGACCGGAATGTCAGCAAGACCGGGAATGGACCAAGGCGAGAGCGGGTCCAGGTGAATGGCGATCGGGCTGCCGCCGCCGGACAGGATTTGCAGGAGATAGGTGGTCAAACCAAGGGCGAGAATATTGGCCGTCAAGCCAGTTACCATATTGTCGGCCCGGTAGCGGACCGTAACGACAGCAACAATGATGCCGATGGAAACACCGCCCAAGACAGCAAGCAGCAAGCCCGCCGCTGCGTCTCCGGACGCCCAGGAGCCAAGGATACCAGCGAAGGCGCCCATGAGCATCATGCCTTCGAGCCCGACGGCGAAAACGCCGGCTCGCTCCGAAAGGATGCCCCCGAGGGCTGCGAACACCAGCGGCGTGGCGATGCGAATGGCGGCAGCTAAAAAGTCGATCATGATCGGCGCACCGTGGCTGTCAGGATGAAGAGCATTGTTATTCCCTCGATAACGACGATCAGCGCCGATGGCACGCCGATCTGGCGCTGCATGGCCAGCGAACCCGTTTCAAGCAGCCCAATGAACAAGGCCGCTGGAATGACGGCGGCAGGTTCCAGAGCCCCAAGAAGTGCAACCGTGACCGCCTTGAAGCCAAAGCCGGACGAGAAGCCCTCTATCAGCCGATGATGCAGGCCGAGGACCTCCGTGCCGCCGGCAAGACCGGCAAGCACGCCTGCGGTCAGCATTACGCCCCAAGTGATGGTCGGCAGGGAGAAGCCGGCATATGCGGTCGCAAGTCTCGAACTTCCGGCGACCCGCAAGGCAAAGCCGAACGGCGTCTTCCAAAGCGTGAAGGAGAGAATGCAGGCCGCAGCAACGGCAAAGAAGATACCGATATAGAAGTCGAACATCGGAACGCGCCAGAGCCAGACGGCGCGCGGGAAGGCGGGCGACTGCAGGAAGCCGGCTCCGCGCTGACCGAGCGCACCTGAAAGTACCAGCTGAACAATAAGAAGGGCGACGAAGTTGAGAAGTAGCGTCACCAGGACTTCGTGAACACGCCGGCCGAGATGGATGGCTGTCGCGACCCCGGCCCATAGCGCACCGCAGACTGCCGCGCCGACAAGCGCCACGATTGCGGTAACGACGGTCGGCTCGCCGGGCCAGAAGATAACGGTGCCCGTCGCACCGATGCCGCCCATTGCGATCTGTCCATCGGAGCCCATGTTGATGACCCCTGCACGAAAGCAGATGGCAAGACCCGCACCCGCGAATAGATAGGGCGAGGTACGGTTGAGAGCAACGCCGATCTGATGCGGTGAGCCGAGGGCACCCGCAAGCATGGCCAGGAAAGCTTCGAGCGGACTGTGGCCCGCAAGCGCCACGAGTATGGCCGCGCAGACCATCGACAGGCCGATCGCAACGAGGATGCGAAGAAACAGCCAATCCGACTGCAAGCGAAGAGCAAGGCGACGAGACGATGGTGCTGCGAGGGGTGGGAGTTCAGTCATGCTGCACGATCCGACATCCAGAGGCCAATCTGCCCCATCTCCACTTCCGTCCGTGGCACCACGCCGGCAAAAGCGCCACCCGAAAGGACGGCGATCCGGTCGCTGATCGCCAGCACCTCCTCCAGTTCGGATGAAATGTAGATCACGGCCGCACCACTGTCGCGAAGCGCGATCAAGCGTTCTAATACAAAGCGCGTCGCGCCCGGATCGAGACCCCAGGTTGCCTGATGGGCAATCAGCACGGCCGGCGCCCTGTCGAGTTCGCGGGCGATGACGATTTTCTGCTGATTGCCGCCGGACAACCGGCCCGCCAGGGTGGCAGGAGAAGGCGCGCGAATGTCGTATTGCTCCATCAGTGCCCGCGCCTTGGCCGCCAAAGCTGTGCCAGCAAGCACGCCGCGTCGGCAATATGGCGCGCGCCTGCTATCCCGCAGCATCAGGTTTTCGGCGATGGATAGGCTGCGAACGAGCGCCGTCGATGATCGGTCGGCAGGCATGTAGGCCAACCCCGCCTTGGTGCGGGCAGCGACCGAGGCGCGGCTTATGTCACGTCCGTCGAGCCTGATGGTTCCGGCCGCGAAGGCGCGAAGCCCGGCGAGCGTTTCGGCCAATTCAAGCTGCCCGTTGCCGTCGACGCCCGCGATACCCAGAATCTCACCTCCACGAACAGCAATATCGAGCGGACCAAGCCCAGAGCCCGCCAGCGCCGAAATTTCGAGCCGGATCGGGCCAGGCGCATGATCCTTTAGAATTTGGGGCTTCGTGACGTCGCGACCGACCATCATCTCCGCGAGCTGGGCGCGGCTGGCTCCGGCTATCGGCCCCTTGCCTGAGACACGACCGGCACGCAGGACAACGACCTTGTCGCAGACATCGAGCACCTCCGGTAGCTTGTGCGTAATGAAGACGATGCCTTTGCCTTCACTCCGCAGACGCCGCAGGATGTCGAGCAGATCGGCCACTTCCGGGGGCGCGAGGTTCGATGTCGGCTCGTCGAGGATAAGCAGCTCAGCCTCGCGCAGCAGCGCTTTCAGTATCTCGATGCGCTGCCGTCGGCCGAGGGGCAGGTCGGCGACCCGGGCGTGGGGCTCAAGGTCGAGACCGAAGCGACGGCTGACGTCTCGGATACGATCGGCGATCGCTTCCCAGCGTAGCAGCCGGCCCGCGTCAGGCCAGCCAAGCATTACGTTCTCGACCACTGTCATGGCCTCCACCAGCATGAAATGCTGATGGATCATGGCAATACCCGCCGCCATCGCCTCGCGGGGGCGATGGTCGGATAGTTCCCTGCCGCGAAACACGATGCCGCCGGCGTCGGGCGGCACCATGCCGAATAGCACCTTCATAAGAGTACTCTTTCCGGAGCCGTTCTCTCCCAGCAAGCCGACGATCTCACCGGCATGGACGTCGAGATCGATGCCGTCATTGGCGCGCAAGGCACCGTAACAGCGAACAATCCCGCGCATTTCCAGAAGAGCAGCCATTGAACCCTCAGATGAACCCGCCGGAAACAGGGCAGGTAAGGCAGATGTCGAAAAGCGACGGTACGGAATGAACCGCGATGCTCACAGGTAAAGGAGACGAGCGCCGGCCAGAGGCCGACGCCCTTAGATTAGCTGCCGCTGCGAGCATCCTGGTCGGTCGGCGCGATTTTGAGCCTGCCGGAAGCGAAATCGGCGGCCATGTCGTTCACCTCTTTTACAACGGCATCCGGAACAACCGGATTGAAGGCCTTGTCGGCACCGTATTTCAGCGAGGCGCCGGTCACCGACCCCGTGTCGTAGCCATATTGCACGAAGGTGCCGAACAGCTTGCCTGCCTTGGCCTGATCGGCGGTACTGCCGATCATTGCCGGCCAGTCTTCGACGATGTTGGTCAGAACAAGATCCGGCGCGATTGCGGTCTGGTCGAAGCCGCGGCCGGTTACGAAAACATGCTTCTCCTTGGCGGCTTGGACGAGTCCGGCCTCAGCCGCATTCAGCTTGCCTGTGATGAAATCGGCGCCGTTGCCGATAAGGGACAATGCCGCTTCCTTGGCTTCTGCCGAGTCTTCCATGTTCTTGATATAGAGAATCGTAACCGTGGCCCCGGCCTTGGTTGCGCAGACGCGGAAACCGCCAGCCTGGGCAGTGATGTTGGGTACGCCCTGCAGCCCATAGATGCCGCCGACCTTGTGCGTTTTGCTCATGCGTGCGGCCAACAGGCCAAGCTGGCAGCCGAATTGGGCGTTGTTGTAGTCGATCGACATCACATTGGGCGGTGCGCCTTCATTGCCGCTGACCGCGATAAACTGCGTCTTGGGGAAGTCGGGGGCGACTTCTTCCATGGCCGATACAAAGCGGCCGGAATGACCCAGAACGATATTGTAGCCCTGATTGGCATAGTCGCGGACGGCCTCGGCCTCATCGGCGTCGGCGACGTTTTCGGAGTAGGCCGTCTTAAATCCATGCGGCTCAAGACTCTTTAGAATGGAATAGCCGAGAGCGTTCCAGCTTTGGTCGTTGGCGCTGCCCGGAAGCAGTATTGCGGCCTTGTCTTCTGCATATGCGGGTGTGACGACAGCTCCCGTGAGCGAAAGCATGGCAATAGCGACAGCCGCCGACGACCGCCAGCGGTCGGAGGTCTTTCTGGTCATGATAGTTCATCCCTCTGGTTGATTTTTGGTCTTCGCATTGCTTCCGGCGTTCTTATTGCGACTGAGCGGCCGTCGGCGCGCGCTCGGTCTTTGGATGTTCAAACGCGGACGATCGCAGCGATTGGCGCTTCGCCGGGCTTGCACTGATGTTCGGTGCCGCCGGAGACGAAAATTGCTGAATCAAACGTCACGGAAGCGATCACCGCTCCGAGCGCGGCACGGGCGTGGCGCTCATAGTTGATGTCGGCGTCGGAAAGCATGGTCGTGCGGCGACCACGTAGCAGCCCGCCCGGAGGTGCTTCCGCCTTGGCGAAGATCGCCCGGATGCGGCCGACATCGATCGGCGCGTCTTCATCGCCAAGCGCGTCGTGTATGGCTGCGCGCACACCGTCGGCATCGATAACGTCGCGCAGGATGGAGTGTCCGATCCTCAGGTTGCCACTGGCCTCAGCCGAATTGCCGAACAGTAGAATCTCACAGTTGCGCAACTCGCCCCCGGCGGACGTGTTAGCGACGGACGAATAAAGGTCCATGCGCTTGGCGATCACCTCGTCGTTAAGTTCGGTCTCGCGAACCTCGCCCAGGCCGAGAGCGACGCCGAGCGCTGTCGCGCCGCGGGCATAGGGCTTTGAGCCGTTCGGATCACGTGTCACGAGCTTGACGCCCCGACGGTCGGCGTCGGCCACGGCGGCCGGCGTGAGCAGCGGCCCCTTGACCTGAACATAGTGTACGTCACGCGGATCGGTGATGGCTGCTTCCGTCAAGGCCTTGCGGACAGCCGCAGCAACCTCGCGCACCTCAGCCATGGTGCCAACTTCTTCCGGCGCCAGATCACGCGTGACAGCGATGCCCACAGCAAGCCTCTTGCCGTCGGAAGGTGCTGTGCCGGCGCTTCGGGTGAAAACGGTCGCATGCGGGCTAAGCACACCCTCTGTGCCACCCGACCAGACGAAAGCAATGCGCTTGGCAACGTCATGGGGCGAAAGATCGAGATAGCGCGAGAGCAGCAATGAAAATGACTGGGTGGCGAAGCCGCGGGTAAAGTCGTTAGCGCCCCCGTTTCCCTCGGTTTTCCCAATCAGCGCGACGATCTCCCGCGGATCAATCTCACCCGCCTCGACCATACGTTCGAGGTCAGAAACGTCACCCGGATTGCCCATCTCTATCTTGTGAACACCAACGCGCATCGTCCGCTCCTTCACTCTCTGCCCATATTGTAAGCATGTCTAAATTGTGTGCAACAAGATTGGAATAAATTTCACGATGTGGAATAGTGGGTAAAACAAGCCCACAGGAGTGGAAAAAATGACGGAAAAAGCCACTGGGACAGAGTCACGCAGAGAGGCATCGCGGGCTGAAGGTGGTGTACAGTCGATTATGCGCGCCCTTACCATTCTTGACCGGCTGGCAGAGTGCGACGACGGGCTGACGCTGACAGAGCTTGCCAAGAGCGTCGCTCTGCCACCATCGAGCGCGCATAGAATCCTCACAACACTGCAACGGCAGCGTTTCGTGCGCTTCGAGCCGGCGACGATGTCCTGGCTCGTCGGCGTTCAGGCCTTTGTGGTCGGAAATGCCTTTGTGCGTTCGCGTGATATGGTCCCACTTGCGGTCCCACATATGCGCCGTCTCATGACAAAAACGGGTGAGACGGTGAATTTCTTCATGCTCGATGGCGAAGAGGTCATGTGCATGGCGCAGATCCAGAGCCAGCAGATGGTTCGGGCAATCTCACGTCCCGGCGGTGGCGTTGAAATGCATCGCTCGGCAGCCGGCAAGGCGATATTGGCGCATATGGAGGAAGAGGATATCGTCGGCATCGTGGAACGCAACGGCTTGCCGCGCTATACGGAACATACGATCGTGACGACAGATGCGCTGCGCTTGGAACTCGCCAATATCAGGCAGCGCGGCTTTGCGGTCGACAACGAGGAGTTCTCGCTGGGCTTACGCTGTATTGCCGCCCCCATCTTCGACGAAGCCGGTACCGTGCATGCAGCAATCTCGCTTGCCGGTCCCGCCTCCCGCATCACGGAAAATCGCATCGACGCGCTCGGCGAGATGGTAGCTCTATGCGGCAAAATCGTAACCTCGGAGATCGGCGGCCGCGCGCGCCGATAGGCGACTAGCTGCCCCCATGACCTATCGATGAATTTTCATCCAGACACGACATTCCGACTGGCATGGTCCAGGTGGCACGGGTTGAATTCCATACGAAACGCGCCCCGTTTGCCAATTCACCATAGCCGGCAATGGGTTCAAAATAGTCGAGCAATTCATGGGCCTGTCTCTACCTGGCACGCCGCTCCCGACAACAAGATCAAATTCGCTTATCGTCTATCCCCCGTTCGGAGTTCATTTGCAGCACGGGCAGCTTCAACGACGGCAACGCCGGTTTTTCGGCTGTGATCGAGCACCAGCAAACCTGCAAGCGTGGCATCGCCTTTGACGATGGCATCAAAGATGGCCCGATGCTCATCGGCGGACTCTTTCCAACGCTGCTCTGAAATGAGCGTTTCGTGGCGATTATGGACCGACTGCTTTGTCAGCGTGATGTGGGCATTCGACAGCGCCGGATTGCACGCCAGTTCGACCACGAGAGCGTGAAGCTTCTGGTTTGCCTTGAAGTAGCTCTTCTGGTTCCGCTTCCCGTAGGCCTCGCCCATCTGATTGTGCAGACGCTCGATATCGGCGAGCGCCTTCGGCGTCATCCTCGATACTGCGATCTCGACGGCATGTCGCTCGAGCGCACCGAGGACATCGAACACATCCAGCAGTTCTTCCGCCGAAAACTGCCGCACCCTTGCTCCCCGACCCGGTAGCAGCTCGAGAAGCCCTTCTGAAGCGAGCAACTTGACGGCCTCACGCATCGGGGTCCGCGAGACTCCAATCGCCTGAGCGAGAGCAACCTCGTTCAGTCTTTCGCCAGCCGGCAAATCGCCGCGACTGACCATCTCGCGCAGCTTGTCGACCACATGATGATGGAGCGATGCACGCTTGATGGCTACCGCATAGGGCGCGGCAGCGGACGATTCCTCATCTTCATCCATGGTTATTCCCCAATCATTCCCCCCTTGCCGGTCATACAGATACCGAACTGCTCAGCACCCAGGCAAGCGTTTTACCTGACCAAAAATCAAGCACTCTGATCATATTCAAAGCATGCCAACAATTACATAAATAATGCACTTTGTAAATATATATAATATAATCAAATATTTATAAATTGGCATACTGCTTGCAAGTCCCAAATCGTCTATCACACTTGCGGAAGGTAACGCGCCCATGACCAGCAGCAAATTCCAGCTTTCTCGCTCGTCTGTCTATTGCTCACATACGTGCCTATGGATCTTCGCGACCCTATCGCTCGGCCTGCTCGAATCCTCTGCTCACGCCGAAACCCCGAAGGATGTGTTGATCGAGGTTGCCGAACATGGCCCGAATTCGCTCGACGCCATGGCCCCGGCGGCCAACGAATTCAGCCAGATGGCATCATGGCAGCTCTATGACCGCCTGATCACGCACGGGACGAAGATGCTTCCCGACGGCAAGGTGATGTACGATGCAACGAAGATAGAGCCGGAGCTTGCCAAAAGCTGGGAAGTCCAGGACGGCGGCAAGACCCTGATCTTCCACCTGCGCGAAGATGCGACCTTCCACGACGGATCCCCCGTGACCGCCGATGACGTTAAATGGTCTTTTGATCGCGCCGTGTCGGTCGGTGGATTCCCCACCGTTCAGATGGCAGCGGGATCGCTGACGGATCCAAAGCAGTTTTCCGTTGTCGATGCTCATACGTTCAAGATCACCCTCCCCGTAGCCGACAAGTTGACACTGCCTGACCTTGCGGTTCCGGTTCCTTACGTCGTCAACAAGAAGCTCGCCCTGCAGCATGCAACGAGCGAGGATCCATGGGCGCTCAAATGGACCTCGCTGAACGATTCCGGTGGTGGCCCCTTCAAGGTCGGCAGTTGGAAAAGTGGCGACAGGATTGTCTTCGACCGCTTCGACAACTGGAAGTCCGGTCCAATGCCGGCACTTAAGCGCGTCGTGCTGCGTGAGATCGCCTCACCTGGAACACGCCGCGCCCTACTTGAAAAGGGTGACGTGGATGTTTCCATCGGCCTGCCCCCGAAGGACTACGCGGAACTGGCCGCGGCCGGCAAGGTCAACGTTGTCGGGACATTGATGCAGAACGAGCAGTTCAATGTCGACCTCAATGTCACGATGAAGCCCTTCGACGACAAGCGCGTTCGTCAGGCGATCGCCTATGCGCTGCCCTACGACTCCATCATGAAGCAGGCGCTCTACCAGCGCGGTGAGCCGCTCTTCGGGGCAGATCCTTCAGCACCATTCCCGCCGAAGTGGCCTGTCGCATCGAAGTACAATACGGACCTCGACAAGGCGAAGGCGCTGCTGAAGGACGCCGGCTACGCCGACGGCTTCAAGACAGATCTCTATATCGACATGAGCCAGACGACCGTTCAGGAGCCGATGGCGCTGCTGATGCAGGAACAGCTGAAGAAGATCGGGATCAATATTGAGATACACAAGGTGCCCGGCTCAGAGTGGTTCGCCAAGATGGGCTCGAAGAGCATGCCGATGGATATCAACTACTTCTACGGTTGGCTCGACTACCCAGAATATTTCTACTTCTGGACTTATGACGGCAAGAACAACAGCGTGTTCAACACGGCCAATTATTCGAACCCGGAACTGGACAAGCTGATCGAGCAGGCTCGCTTCGAAAGCGATCCGAAGGCCTATGACGCGATCATCACGAAGATGAACGGCATAGCCATGGACGATGTACCACGCGTGCCCGTCGCCCATCTCTATTCGGACATCGCCATGCAGAAGAACGTGAAGGGCTACGTCTACTGGTTCCATACGCATCTCGATCTCCGGTCGATCTCGAAAGAATAGACCCGATCGGGGGAGCTGAAACCAGGCTCAGCTCCCCCGAAGACAGACACACATCGATCAGCCGCTCGGAAACGAGCCTGCGGAGATTGAGTTCATGAAGATAGCCCTGAATTTTGCGAAGCGAATTGCCACGGCAATTCCGAGCATCATCGGTGTCGTCATCGTCACTTTCTTGCTGGCGCGCGCATTGCCCGGCGATGCGGCCGCCTATTACGCAGGCTCGTCGGCAACCCCGGAAAGCATTGCTCAGATTCGCACAGCCCTTGGGCTCGACAAGCCGCTTTGGTTTCAGTTTGGCGACTATGCATTCCGTCTCATGCACGGCGATCTTGGAACGTCACTTTCAAGCGGCCAGCCTGTGTTCCAGGATCTGGTGACGAGGCTGCCGGCGTCCATAGAGCTGACGCTTTGCGCTCTTCTCTTTGCAATGCTGATCGGATTGCCGCTCGGTATCGCGGCTGCCACGCGGCCTGGCAAGGCGGTGGACCACATCTGTCGTATCATCGTTTCGGTTGGCGCCGCGTTCCCGACCTTCTTTGTCGCCCTGGGCCTGGTCTACGTCTTCTATTTCAGGCTGGGCATCGCACCTGAACCTCTCGGTCGGCTGAACGATACCTACTTCAGCGTACCGCCGACCGTAACCGGGCTTTACCTCATAGATACTCTGCTCGCAGGCGACGTTGCCGCCTTCTGGGCTTCTTTCTCGCAACTGGTACTACCGTCGATCTCGCTTGGACTGTTCGCGCTTGCGCCGATCGCGCGCATCGCTCGGGCATCGATGCTGGCCTCACTCTCAAGCGATTTCTGTCGCACGGCGCGCGCCATGGGCCTCTCCCGAACGAGGATCGTCTACGGATATGGGCTGCGCAACGCCATGCTTCCGGTCGTCAACATCCTGGGGATGGTCTTTTCCTTCCTGCTCGGCGCCAACGTCCTGGTGGAGCAGGTCTTTGCATGGCCGGGGATCGGGGCATACGCGGTCAATGCGGTCATCACATCGGATTACGCCGCAGTCCAGGGTTTCGTGCTGATGATGGCGATCCTCTACATCCTCCTCAATCTGGCCGTCGACCTTACGGCAGCTGCAATCGATCCGAGGGTTCGTTACGATGGCTGAAACCTTATCCGCAAACACGCACATCAGCACTTTCTGGCGCGACGCCCGCCATATGGCCGGCGAAAATAAGCTGACGTTGTTTGCCGCACTGATCCTGCTGGCCTTTGTTGTCATTTCGCTACTTGCGCCCTGGGTCATCCCCTACGATCCGCTGGCGGTCGACACATCTGCCGCATTGAAACCTCCAAGCCTTGCCCATCTCTTCGGTACGGACGCGCTTGGCCGCGACATCTTGAGCCGGGTCGCCATTGCCACGCGGCTAGATATAGGCATGGCGATTGGAGCCGTGGCGCTATCATTCATCGTTGGAACAGCAATTGGCGCGATCGCCGGTTATTTCGGCAGCTGGACCGATACCATCATCAGCCGCTTCATGGATACGATCATGGCGTTCCCGCTCTTCGTTCTGGCCATGGGCATCGTTGCTGCCCTCGGCAACAGCGTCGAGAACATCGTGCTGGCAACCGCGATCATCAACCTGCCATTCTATTCGCGCTTCGCCCGCAGCGAGGTCAACGTCCGGCGGGACATGACCTTCGTCGAGGCAGCCCGGATGGGTGGCAACCGCTCGTTCCGGCTGCTTGCCTTTCATATCGTGCCCAACATCCTGCCGACCATGATGGTCCAAGGATCCCTCAATCTCGGCTGGGCTATCCTCAACGCGGCAGGACTTTCCTTCATTGGCCTGGGCGTGCGTCCACCGACGCCGGAATGGGGGATCATGGTGTCCGAGGGTGCGTCCTACATCTTCTCCGGCGAGTGGTGGACCTTCCTCTTTCCCGGCGCAGCATTGGTCATCACCGTCTTCTGCTTCAACCTGATCGGTGACGGCCTCAGAGACATAATCGACCCCAGGAGGCGGACATGAGTGTACCCCTGCTATCCGTGAAGAACCTCAGTGTGAATTTTCGCACCCGCTCGGGCACGGTCAAGGTTCTCGACGACATCACCTTTTCTCTCGGCAAGGGTGAGGTACTGGGGATCGTCGGCGAAAGCGGCTCGGGGAAGTCGGTGCTTTCCTATGCGCTGATGGGGCTTCTCGACGACAATGCCGAGATCAAGGCGGACGCCATCGAATTCGGCGGCATTGACCTTTCCGGACCGAACTCCCCGCTTGCTTCCATCCGCGGCCGCGAGCTGTCTATGATATTCCAGAGCCCACGTACGGCACTCAATCCGATCATGCGGGTTGGTCGCCAGATCGAGGATGTTCTGAGGCGGCACGGCCCGGTATCCAGGGCAAACTCAAGAGCCGCGGCCATAGCCGCGCTGGCGCGCGTGCAAATCCCGGATCCGGAAAGACGATACAATGCCTATCCATTCGAGCTGTCCGGCGGCATGTGCCAGCGGGTGATGATCGCGATGGCGCTTTCATGCTCGCCCTCCCTCCTAATCGCCGACGAGCCAACCACCGGGCTCGATGTAACAACGCAGGCCGTGGTCATGGATTTGATGCGCGATCTGGTGCAGGAAACCAGAATGTCGGCGATACTGATCACTCACGATCTGGCGCTGGCCGGTGAATATTGCGACCGGATCGTCGTCATGCACGCGGGCCATATGGTCGAAGCGGCTCCAGCCGACGAATTGCAGTCGCATTTTGCCCATCCCTACACTCGCGGGCTTTTCGCAGCCACGCCAACCGCCCGCACGGAGCTTCAAGATCTGGCCTCGATACCCGGAAGCCTTCCTGATCTGAGAGGCGACCTGCCCGCCTGTCGATTTCTGTATCGCTGCGACAGACGCAAGACGGACTGCGAAGCAGGACCTATCCCGCTCGAACTGTTGGGCAATGATCACTCCGTTCGCTGCAGGCACCCGCTATGACAGTTTCCCTTGCTCCTCTGATACAGGTTCGCGGCGTGTCGAAGCGCTATCCCGTTGGCGCGATGCGTCGCAAGATGCTGCATGCAGTCGATGAGGTCGATCTGACGATTGCCGAAGGCGAATCTATTGGCCTGGTCGGTGAATCCGGTTGTGGGAAGTCGACTCTGGCTCGCGTGCTTGCACGCCTGATCGACCCAACTGAAGGAGAGATCACCCTCTCCGGCGTTGACGTCGGAGCCATGCCTGCGAAGACGTTCGGCGGGTCGCCGCTCAGGCGCGATATCCAGGTTGTCTTTCAAGATCCGACGGAGAGCCTCAACCCCGGCTTTACCGTATTCCAGGCGATCGCCGACCCCCTGAAGCAGCTCGTCGGTGGCTCAAGTCAACAGATTGCCGAGATGGTCCTTGCGGCCCTAGATGATGTCGGCTTGCCACGAGAATATGGGAGCCGCTATCCCCACCAGTTGTCGGGCGGGCAAAAGGCTCGCGTCGGCATCGCTCGGGCGATTGCCGTCAAGCCAAAGCTGCTTGTTCTGGATGAACCAACCTCGGCACTCGATGTTTCGGTTCAGTCCCTAATCCTGCATTTACTGGCGAAACTGCAAAAGCAGCGAAACATGAGCTACCTGTTCGTGTCGCACGATCTGAATGTCGTGCGCCTGCTCTGCGATAAAATCGCAGTGATGTATCTCGGTCGCATCGTCGAGTTCGGCCCGTCGAAGTCCGTCTTTTACGAACCGGGGCATCCCTATACCCGTGCGCTTATCGACGCTATCCCGGATCCCGAACGCAAGAACACGCCGCGCGCCAAGCTCGAAGGCTCGGCATCGAGCCCGATCGACCCAAATCAGAGCGCTTGCCGCTTCGCTGGGCGCTGTCCGGTGGAGGTACCCATGTGCAGCCAGGCCATGCCGCCGTTGATTGCTCGCGACGGAGACCGGCTTGTGGCATGCCATCGAGCCGACGAATTGGCAAAGCTGCCATCAACCGAAACGGGGGCAAGCCCTCCATGACGCGGATTTTGCTGTTCAATCCAAACACGTCCGCAGATGTGACGGATCACCTCGTTCGAGCGGCAAACCAATCGCTTTCTCCGGGCTCCGAACTCATACCAGTGACGGCTCCGCGCGGTGTTCCATACATCGCCACAAGGGCGGAGGCCGTAATCGCGTCCAGTATTGTGCTGGAGGTTCTTGCCGAGCGAGAAGGCAGCTTCGACGTCGCGATTGTCGCCGCGTTCGGGGATCCGGGTCTTGGCGGAGCGCGCGAACTGATGTCGGTTCCGGTGATAGGGTTGGCGGAAGCGGCTATGCTCAGCGCCTGCATGCTCGGCCGACGCTTCTCCATTGTCTCCTTCTCGGCCGCGCTCGGCCCGTGGTTCAGAGAATGCGTGGCAATGCATGGCCTCCTGGACAGGCTCGCGAGCATAAGGCTGCTCGATGGCAAGTTCGCGTCGCTGGCAAACGTTCAGGACGAAAAAGAAGAGTTCCTCATCGAGCTCGCACTGAGCGCCATCGAAGAGGATGAGGCAGACGTCATCATTCTTGCGGGCGCGCCGCTTGCCGGTCTTGCCGCCCGCGTTCGTGATCGCATCCCGGTACCAGTCGTCGAGTCAGTGGTTGCGGCCGTCAAACAGGCAGAGCTCCTCGTTGCTCTCAACCCGAAGAAGGCATCTGCCGGCACTTTCCGTCGGCCCGACCCAAAAAGCTCGCGTGGCCTGTCCCCGGCGCTTGAACGGCTCTTGATGGCCGAACCCCTCGAGACAGGATCATGAACCGAAACATTCTCTTATCAGGAGGCTTCCATGCTTATCGATGAATATCCGACGATGCCGGCTCGCCTGATCGCGCAAAAGGTCTCGGCCGGCGCGGTCTCCGCGCGAGCTGTTCTGGATGCCGCTTTTGCAGCACTCGACAAAGTGGAGCCAATCATCCACGCCTTCGCGACGCTGGCTCGAGAAGAGGCCTACGCCACTGCCGCCGCACTCGATGAGCGGATTGCGCGCGGCGAGCCTGTCGGCCCGCTGGCCGGCGTACCCGTTGCCATCAAGGACCTTGTGCTCACGAAGGGGTTGAGAACCACATTTGGCTCCAATCTCTACGCCGACTATATTCCGGATGCAGACGACATCGTCGTCGAGCGCCTGAAAGCGGCCGATGCCATCATCCTCGGCAAGACCAACGTTTCGGAATTCGGCTTTGGCGCCCACGGCAACAATCTCCTGTTTCCGGCAACTGGCAATCCCTGGAATTCCGAACGTTCGCCAGGCGGCTCAAGTGCTGGTTCGGCTGCCGCCGTTGCGGCCGGTGTTTGCCCAATCGCCATCGGCAGCGACGGCGGCGGCTCCGTCCGTCTTCCGGCAGCACTTTCTGGATTGGTCGGCGTCAAGGCAGCGATGGGCCGCGTTCCCCTATGGCCCGGCTGCCGCGACATATCGCTTCCCGGAGTATCCGGCTGGGAGTCGATAGAGCACATCGGGCCGATAGCAAGGGATGTGGCCGATGCCGCGCTTATGCTGTCCGTTATCGCCGGCCCCGACCCGCGCGATCGCTGGTCCATTCCCTGCTCCGACGTCTCATGGACGGATATCGCACCACTGTCGCGCGGTTCCAGAGTTCTTTATTGGCCGACCTGGCATGATCAGGCGATCGAAATGAAATTGAGCGAAGCGACTGACAAGGCGGTGAAAATAGTCGCCGAAGCCTGCGGCCTCGATCTTACTATCGGCGTACCTCCCGAAATCGACGTCCATGCGACATTCAAAACCATGGTGGCCCTGGAAACCGATCTTACCGGCATGCGGGCGCTGCTCGCGGAAAAGCCGTTGCCAGTCTCGAAGGCTGTCACGGCTCTTCTTGCGGAATCCCGACCGTTCGAAGACGCGACCGACGCGATCACCGCCCGAAAAGCCTTTGCCGACCAGATCGCCAAAATCATGAGCCGCTATGATTTCATTCTGACGCCGACGCTATCCGTTACCGCCTTTGCAAAGGACCAGGACGGCCCTTCGGAAATCGATGGGAATCCGATCGCACCCTATGAGTGGTGCCCGTTCACCTCACCGTTCAATCTGACAGGGCAGCCGGCTGCGAGTGTGCCATGTGGCTTGGTCGACGGGCTACCGATCGGCCTGCAGATTGTCGGTCGTCATCTCGCTGACGCGCAGGTGCTATCTGCTGCCGCAACGTTCGAGGCAGTACTTCCGCCGATTGGGCGGCCACCGATCCATGCCTAGTTCTCATTTCCAGGAAACATCCGTGAATCCACTTCGCATCGGGATGCTTACTCCCTCGTCAAATACCGTCCTTGAACCCGTCACAATGCAGATGCTCAAGGATCTGCCTGATGTGACGGCACATTTCTCCCGTTTCCGGGTGACAGCCATCGGACTTGATCAGGCGGCCCTCAGCCAGTTCGATGACCGCCCGATGATGACGGCGGCAGAACTACTGGCCGACGCCAAGGTCGATGTCATTGTCTGGAACGGGACAAGTGCCGGATGGCTCGGCCTCGACAGCGACCGATTGCTCTGTGAGCGCATAACGCAGGCAACAGGCGTAAGGGCTTCGACCTCGGTGCTTGCGCTATTCGATGTCATGCGACAGCGAAACGAGCGTCGGATTGGCCTGGCAACTCCCTATACCTCCGACGTACAGGCTGCGATCATCAAATCGTTCGCCAACGAAGGTGTCGAGATTATCTGCGAACGACATCAGGGCATCAGAGATAATTTTAGCTTTAGTCAAGTAACGGCTGAGACCATCACCGAGATGATTTCGGAGCTTGTTCCGTCACAGCCGGATTCGATCGCCGTGTTCTGCACGAACCTTGCCGGCGCCCCGCTCGTCAATCTGCTTGAACAGACTTACGGCATCGCAATCCATGATAGTGTGGCGACAGCGATCTACGGTGCTATGTCGACAGTTGGATATGACCTTACCCAGGTTTCGGGTTTTGGAAAGATGTTCGCTCAAGCTTAGAATCCCGACATCAAAGGTCGGTCGCGCGTTCTACCGCGCGATCGATCTTCAGCGGATCAAACAATCTGCGAGATAGCCCTTGAGCCGCACTGATCCCTGGTCTTGATGACTAATTGAAAGTCAAGGAATGACTAATTGAAATCAACACGGCGGCTAATTGAAACCTGAGCCCAATAAAGGTGGCACGTCAGGTTGCGGCATGAGGGCGGCGAAAGGCCACGTGGGCACTGCTGAACCTTCGCTGATTGGTCACCGGAACTGATCTAGCTGATCCTCACGGAGGGATATCGCAAGAGCAAAGCGAAAGCAAAATCGTGCATATCTTTATCACGCCGCCAAACCGGCCAGCTTCTAACAACCGGAGGGAATGCAAGGTCTTGAAGGGATGTGAACTGTCGACCCGAGACGTCCACTATTCTAAGCCATTGAAAAGGAACGATCCAACGGCCCGCGAGACACGGCATCGCTCTGAATCTGATCAGAAATTGTCCGTGCTGGATGGTAAATAGTAATTATGGAACTTCTCTATTCGGCGTGTTGAAGTCAAGTGCCGTCGAGCCTTCCAATCTCACCGGTATCTGACGTTCACGGAGCCTTGCTTCTCTTCGGGATTGGGTTTTGCCCCTGGCGCGCCTAACCAATGAGTTGTCAATTAAAAATTGAGCCGACCTTATCCGTTCGTCTTTTTCAACGCGCTGTGTGCACTCTCAGTCAAAACTGATTGCAGAAGTGGACGCGACGGCTCCGGCACTTTCGGCCATGATACCCCTCAAGGATGAGAGGAGACATCATGCGTTTCAAGAACAACACAGCCTTGGTCACGGGCGGAGGAACTGGAATCGGAGCGGCGGTGGCGCGCCGCATTCGATCGGAGGGTGGCAATGTCGCACTCCTGGGGCGACGTCCGGAGCCACTTCATGCGATTGCCGAGGAGATCGGTGCTGCCGTCGTTGCGGCCGACGCAGCGGACAGCGCCAGCATGAAAGCCGCCGTCGTAACGGTCGTCGAGACGTTCGGCGGACTGGATATCCTCGTTGCCAATGCTGGCGGTCATGGCGTCGGCCCCACGATCAGCATGTCGGACGAGACCTGGGATTTGGCCATTAGGCTCAATCTAAATACGGCCTTCGTCAGTGCGCGCGAGACGCTCCCGCACCTGATCGAGAGCAAAGGCAATATCGTCGTGCTCGCCTCGATCGCCGGTCTTTTCGCCGGTCCCGATGCCGCAGGCTACGTTACGATGAAGCATGGCTGTATCGGTCTGGCGAAGTCGCTTGCCCGAGACTATGGCCGTTTTGGCGTGAGGACCAACACCGTTTGCCCCGGCTGGGTGACGACAGCAATGGCCGACGAGCAAATGGAATTCATCGTGGAAAAATTCAAGCTGAAGAACATCGAGGAGGCCTATGCCCTGGTGACGAAAGACGTTCCGCTTGGGCGCCCGGCCACGGCCGAAGATGTCGCCAATGCTGTCTGCTTCCTGGCATCGACGGAAGCGGCGATGATCAACGGCGCCATACTGACGGTCGACGGCGGAGCCGGAACTGTCGATCTGCCCACGCTCGCATTCGCCGAACACTGAGGAGGAAACATCATGAATCAGAATCCGAAAGACTGGAAAACCTACGATCAGTTTGCATACGGGATCGACACCAACCGTTTGCCGGCGACGAATGCCCTTTCCGGCTCATCCCACAAGATTGCTTTTGACGACGGCCGCAAGCTTGATCTCGTCTTCTCGAAGGGGAAGGTCCAGTGGTCGGACGGCGAAGACGGGGCGACCGAAAAGGTCGAAGTCATCGAGGTCGCGCCCAACACCTTTTTCGTCGAGATCATCTTCGCGGGGCGCCCCAAGGAAGCCGAAACCTTGATCCTCAATGTCTCCAGCCGCCGCGTTCTCTCGATCTATTCGATTGTGCGCGAAAAGGAGCAAACCTTGGGCGAACCGCAGGTGGGCCAGATTTTTCGGCCAGGCATCATTGAAGGCGGTGCGGTCAGCGGACCGATACCGGTCGAAAGCCGTGATCTGATCGGGCTGAGGGCCCATTTCACTTATAGCCCGAACCACGTCTACGAACACACTTACCTCTCGTCGCAGCGCTATGCATGGCAGTGCCTGATCGGCGTTCAGCGTGGCCACGGCGACGTCGACCTGACCACCACCTACAAGTTCGACGAGGACCAATACATCTTCACGTTCCGCGAATTCAAGATCGCGGTCGCGTCGACATTCTTCTACAATTTCAAGGATATGCGTTCGACCGGCAAGTTCCTCGGCATCACCGGCGACGGCCATATCCAGAACTCCCCGGCCGGCGCCTTCATACGCAAGGCATCGATGACATACTATCTTCCCGGTCAGGAACCGGTCTGAGAGGAACGGCAATGCGCACAGCATATGATATCGTGAAGGCACACTACGATGCCAACGAACGCCGGGATATGGACGGCATGCTTGCCGACATAGCGCCAGACTGCCGATGGACGGAGATGGATGGCTTTCCCTGCGCCGGCACCTATGTCGGCCCGCAAGAGGTTTTCAAGAACGTCTTCCAGGCGCTGGGTGGCCTCTTCGAGGGCTATAACTTCAAGCTGGACCGACTGCTGGACGCCGGCAGCGACGTGATCGGCATCGGCGATTATGCCGGAACTCACAAGGAGACCGGGAAGCCCTTCAGGGCGCGTGTCGTCCATGTCTGGGGCGTCGCGGACGGCAAGATCAGGCGCTTCGAGCAGTTTACCGATACGCTGCGTGTGGCGGAAGCAATGAAGTGAACGCGAAGGCGGCCGCGTGACAAGAAGGGTCGGATCTCACGGTGCCTCGACCCTTCGCCATTCGGATGGCGAAAGCGCGTAGCGGCCACGAAACGCCCGCGAGAAATGAGCGCTCGAAGAGAAGCCGAGCGCAAAGGCAATCTCGGAGATTTCGCCCGGACGGCATGTTGCGTCCCGTAGCCGGGACGCGGCTTTCTCCAACCGCAGGCTCCAGATATAGTCGGCGGGCGTCGTCCCCTCGATCTCGAACGCACGATAGACATACCGCACGGAACACCCCATCCGGCGGGCAATCATACCGACATCGAGATCCGGCCGCGAAACATTATCCGAGACGAAGTCCTTCACTCGCCGCCTTAGCAAATCGAGGGAATGGGCGCTTGATCGCTCATGCCGCTGATCGGCGCCAATCATCGTTCGAACGAGTTCGATCATCGTCTGGCCGAGGCTTGCGCGCGTTGTGTCGTCCAGCTCCCCGATCTCCCGGATTGTCGAATCCATCAGCGACAGCAGGATGCGCCGCATCCCCGCGTGCTCGGGCATCGCGACAAACGGCTCCGTTAGCCGGATAACCGCTGCGGCCGGCAAAGCGCGGCGGGGCAATTGCAGGAGGAGCAGACGAACAGCCGTGCTATTGGTCAGCATATAGGGGCGGCTCGGATCGTAAATGACCACAGCATCGGCGCCAATGGGAGCATTGCGGCCATTTTGGATGAGGGAGGAGCGACCGTGTGTCTGGATAATCAGTTTGATGGCGTCGGGATTGTCCGAGCCGAGGGCCACCCGTTCGCCGAAGACGGTATGCGTATCCGCTTCCAGCCGTGTCAGGCGACAGGAACCAAGCATTGCCGACACCAGTCGGCTCTTCTCTTCATTGCCACATTGAAAATCAAGCCGCACATTGCCGAACAAACTGCGGGCAACGCCGGCGAGATCCCTCCCCCTAGCAACTTCGACGGATGGGAAAAACGATACCATGATGCCCTCCTCATGAGATCAGATAGCCGCCGTCGACCGGCAGGCAGACGCCGGTTATGTAAGCCGCTGCCTCCGACGAGAGGAAGACGATCGCGTCGGCGACCTCCGCCGCCTCGCCCCATCGCCCGGCCGGTATGCGGTTACGTATTGGTGTCGAGACGACCTCATCGGCAAACAAGGCGCGACTGAGCGGCGTTACGATCCAGCCCGGAGCAACAGCATTGACGCGAATATTCGCCGCCGCATATTCCTGCGCCAGAGACTTGGTCAATTGCACGATCGCTCCCTTGCTCGCCGAATAGCCCGGCCGATCGGCTGCGCCGAAAGTCGAATACATGGAGGCGATATTGATGATGGACGATCCAGCCTTCATCCTGCCACGGCTCAAGCGGCAGCAATCCATGACGGACGTCAGGTTGATCGCGATCACCTCGTCGAACTTATCTTTCTGCCATTCGTCGCGATCGCGACTGACGCCGGTACAGTTTACGAGGACATCGATCTGATCGAGAGTTGCAAAGAAATCATCGAGAGCACCGGGCTGAAGCACATTGACGTCCCGGCTCTCGATCCGCTCGCTGCGTGGCCCGCCGGAGGCGCCAAGGCCGCAGCAGACAACCCGGGCGCCGAGTCCGACAAAACGCTCAGCCGTAGCAGCCCCGATGCCTGATGTTCCACCAGGGATGACGACCGTGCGGCCGACAAAAAGATCATGGGCAAAGGTCATCATCACTCCTTGAGATCAACTGGCAAGATAGGCGCCATGAAGGATTTCGGGCTTGGCCTTCAATGTCGCGGAGGTGCCGTCATAGACCAGCCGGCCGCGTTCCATGACCATCGCATGGGCGGCAAGGTCGAGAGCGAGATTGGCGAACTGTTCGATCAGAAGGACGCCGATACCGCTTTGGGCTGCAATCTTCAACGCTTCCGCCAGTCGCTTGACGACGGCCGGCGCAAGCCCGAGCGAAAGCTCATCGACGATCATGAAGCGCGGCTTGGCGATGAATGCCTGCGCCATAGCAACCATCTGCTTCTGTCCCCCTGAGAGATCAGAAGCCAGTTGGCGTTTGCGCTGGGCGAGTTCCGGAAATATCTCATACGCTCTTTCCAGGCCATCGCGGCGGGCAGATGGCGATCCATCGAGAGCGGCGACGAGAATGTTGTCTTCCACCGAGAGCTGGCCGAGCACCCGATGCCCCTCCGGCACCAGCGCGATGCCGGTCCGGCGGATGCGATCTGGCGACAACCCATTCAGCGACACCTCGTCGAGCCTCATCGCGCCACCGACGGCCGGCAGGACGCCAGCAAGCGCCATGACGGTGCTGGACTTGCCGGCGCCATTGGCTCCCAGCAATGCCGTGATTTCTCCGCTCCGGATTGAAAAGGAGAGATCGTGAATGACCCGTTTACCGCCGCGCTCGACGACAAGATTTTCAACAACCACCGATGAGATCGCCGCCATCTCAGAATTCCCCCAGATAGGCGCGCCGGACATTCGGGTCGGCAAGCACGATTTCGGTCGGCCCCAGCGCCAGCAGCTTTCCGTAGTCGAGCACCATCGTCTCGCTGCACATGGCACGAATGAGCTCGACGTCATGGTCGATCACCAACACCTGCGCCCCGATTTCGCTCGGGATCCGCAACACGAGTTCCCGAAACATGTTCCCCTCTTCTTCGGTCAGGCCAGCCGCAGGCTCGTCCAACAGAATGAGTTTGGGATTTCCGATGACGCATTTGCCGAGTTCGACCAAACGGCGCTGGAAGAGATTGAGCGACTGGCCGAGCGTGTCGGCAACGCTTCGAAGACCGGTGAACACAAGTGCCGCATCGACCGCCGCAGCACGATGGAGCGGCGCCACCACATGATCGGCGATCGCCGCGAGATTGCTCGATACCGTCAAATCCTCCACGACCTGTTCGGTTTGGAAAGACCGGCGGAGCCCGGCGCGCACGCGCTGCAGCGGAGCCATCTTCAACAGCTGATCGCCATTCAGCGCGACGCTGCCTTGAACCGGCGTGACGAAGCCGGAGAGAACATTGAGGAGGGTCGTCTTCCCCGCGCCGTTCGGGCCGATCAGCCCGGCAACAGGTGCCGTGAGTGTCGCGGTCAATTCATTGATCGGCCTGAAGCCGCCGAACTGCACGACAAGATTGTCGATGGCGATCATCGCGCCCTCTCCTTTGTCGAACGGAATTGTAGTCTGGCGATGAGAGAGGCGATCTGCCCGGCAATACCGGCGGGCGCCGTTGCCAGTGCCTGGAACAGCGCGATACCGAAAATTCCGATCGTGACATAGCCATCGATACCGAGATCGGTCAGCAATGCCGGCACCGCACGTAGCAGCAGCCCGGCAATCAGCGCCCCATACCAGTTATAAGCGCCGCCGACGATGGCAAGTGCGAAGAGGTTCAAGCTCTCGAAAGCGCCAAAGGCGCGGCCATCGAGCTGGCCGACGTTTCCGGCGAGCAGCGCGCCGGCGATGCCTGCAAGGAAGCCGCTGAGCGCGAAGGCCCATGCCTTGTAGGTCAACACATTGACACCACTTGCGACGGCGACCGTTTCACCTTTGCGGATCAGGGCCCAGGCCCGTCCGGGTCGCCCCAGCTTGTGCCATTGCGCAATCAGCAGACCGATCGTCGCGGCAAGGCAGACATAGAGGAAATAGGCGACCGCTCCGTCGGCAATTTCGGGCCGGGAGAGCATGGCACGGCCGGAGCCGTCGGCCCGCCCGAGAAAACCGTCGCCGCCGTCGGGAAAGCCCCAGGCGCTGATGATGATCTGGAATGCGCCCGCCAGCATGAGCGTGACAAGGGCAAGATAGAGCCCCTTCAGACGCAGCGCGGGTAGGCCGAAGGCAAGGCCGACAACGGAAGCAACGACACCTCCGGCCAGCAGACTCACTTCGAATGGCGGGTGAAAGGCGTGACCGACGCGAAGCGTTACCCAGCCGCCGACCCCGACAAGTGCGAATTGGCAGAGCGAGACGAGACCAAGCTGACCATAGAGGATCGCCAGACCCGCGACCGAGAGCGAGAGCGCCACCGCCGACGTTGCCGCCGAGAGCCAGTAGGAATTGGCGAGGCACATGACCACAACTGCAAACACGGCCATCGTCGCGGGAATATTGAGAAGCTGTTTTGGAAAGCGCGCCATCAATACGCGCTCTGGCAATGCCTGCATTGTCTGTTGCGAAGTCATCATCGGTCCTTCAATACGGCCTTGGCCGTACTCCCCAAGATCGTGACCGCGACGAGCGCGATAATGAACGGTGCGGCCGCGCGATAGGGCGATATCCAGCCAAGCGGCGTGAGCGCTGCCTCGGCAATGCCGATCAGAAGCCCCGCGACGGCCGTTTCCCATAGCGAGCGCAGCTGGCCGAGAATTGCGGCAGCGATCGCCGGGATAACCAGCAGCGTCAGGAAGGTGCCCTGGAGGCGAACGAGGTCGGCAAGGAGCAGGCCGGCAAAACCGGCGAAAATACCGGTGATGATCCAGGCCGCCGTCTCGGTATAAAGAATGCGTACGCCGAGGATCGCGCTGAGGTCGCGGTCATTCGCCAAGGCTCGCATATCGAGACCGAGGCGTGTTCGGTTGAGCAGCAGCGTGATTGCGCCAACCATCACGACCGCAAGCAGGATGGCGATGATGCGTGTATAGGTCAGGCGCACGCCGAAGAGGGAAACGAACATCAGGTCGGTCGGAAATTGCAGGCGGCGGGGTAATTCGCCCCAGACGACGCCCATCAAGGCAATCAGCACCAGGGCCGGCGCCAGTGTCCCGACTGCACGCACGACGGTGTCGCGATGCGACAGCATGGGCGCGAAGATGCGTCCATAAAGGAAGCTTATGGCCGTGGATACGGCGACGGCGGCAAGGATGGCGACGGCAAGCGGCATCTTCCATTCGAGAAGCTGCCAGGCGCAATGCGCGCCGATCGCACCAAAAGCACCGAAGGCGAAGTTGAGGACACCGGTTGCCCGAAAGAGGATGACAAGGCCGACGCCCGACAGAGCATAGACGGCGCCGATGCCCAGCCCGGAAATGATAAATGGCAGAATGTTCATAGGTCGATCCTATCGGGCCGGACATGTCCCGCGGCTGCATGAGCCACGGGACCGATTTCACCGGCAATCTCAGTTCAATCCGGAGGACGCTTCGAAGGCGCGAATATCCTTCAGCTCCGGATCGGGTGACTGGACGCAATCCGAGACGACTTTCCACTTGCCACCCTCGGCAACCGCCATGCGTGTCGTCGAATTGGCGTTGTGGCGGGGCTGTCCATCGCCAAAATACCAGGGTGCGCAGAAGATATCGCTCTTGAAGCCCTTGATCTGGCGCACGGCAGCGGATGCCGTTTCGCGCGTGACTTTCGAAGGATCGAGCGTCACCAGCGCCTTTTCCGCAATCCGCGCCGCGAGATAGCCCGCCTGGGCGAAGGTATCGCGTGGGTCGGATTTCTGACCGTACTGATCCATGACTGCCAGCCAGTTCTGGTTGTCAGGCGTCTTGGCTTCCAGGTCGTTGAATTCCATGTTGACGTAGAATTTGCCATCCCAACCCGGACCGAGGGTACCGGGAACGGAGAGATCGTAAGCCGAGGCAGCGCTGAGAAAGGTGATCGTCTGGTTGAGACCTTGCTCTTCAGCTGCGCTCAGAAGCGGCACGGCCACCCCTTTGGACAGGCCGAGGACGATAACGTCGGGTTTGCTTGACGCTGCTTGCAGGATAATCGAGGTGGCATCCGCCGAACCCGGATCCATGAGGATCGTTTGAGCTGCAAAGCCTTTTTCCTTGGCGAGAAGCATCACGCCGTCGCACGACCAGGTGCCGACATTCGGGATGTTCGGTCCGATGCAGACCACCGACTTGGCGTTCAGCTTGTCGAGCGCATAGCCCATGGCGCCCAGCATCGAAACGCGAGGGCCGGCGTTCGTCGGTGCATAGTTTTCGGCAAAATAGCACTCGCGCGGCACGCCAACGCCTGCGACGACGAGGATGCCCGACTTCTTATAGAAATCCGCATTGGCGCCACACTCGACATAGCTCGAATTGCCGACCATCAATACGGCCTTCTCGTCGTTGACGAGCTTTGCGGCGAGCTGTGACGCCGTCTCCGGATTCCACTGATCGTCCTCGACCAGATATTTGACGGGCCGCCCCTTGATGCCGCCATTGGCGTTCAGGCAGTCGAAATAGGCCTTGGCGGCCTTGGTCGAGTTCGAAAAATCATCCGGCCCGGTCTTGCCGGTGATCGCGCCGATGACGATCGGCTCACCGGTCGCCGGTTTGCCGGTATTGTCGCCGCAGGACGCGGCGGCATGGGCGCTGAACGCCGAAAGCAGCACTAGAGCGAGACCGACGGTCAGCCCCCTTATATCTATTCTCATGGTTTCCTCCTCCAGTTTCGATTGCGGACCGGGCTCCCCGACCGGTCCGTTTTCCCCTTGTGGGATTTATATTTCAGCCGGCGATCGCCTTTCCGGTCATGAATGCCGCAGCCCGTGCAGCGATCATCATCACGGGTGCATTGGTGTTGCCCGAAACCAGGGTCGGCATCACCGATGCGTCACACACCCTGAGGCCTTCCACGCCGCGCACCTTCAAATCAGCCTCGACGACCGCCATCGGATCGTCTGATCGGCCCATGCGCGCGGTCCCCGCGGGATGAAACACGGTCTTGGCGGTTTGGCGAATGTAGTCGCGCAGCGCCACCGGATCATTTTCGACCCCCGGTTTCGGCAGGACGCGCCGCTTGACCAGCTTTGCAAGCGCGGGCGCATCGAGAATGCGGATCGCCGTCTCGACGCCGCGCACCAATGTATCGAGGTCAGCCGGATCGGAGAGAAGATTGGCGTTGAAATCCGCCTTATCCTTTGGATCGGCGCTTCTAAGACGGATGGTGCCGCGCGAACGCGGCCGCAGATAGCAAGGGCCGATGCTGAGGCCGTGACCGGGTTCAGGTTCGCGATCCACAAAGCCGACGAGCGCAGGCAGGACATGGAACTGCACATCCGGCTGGCCCGTGCCCGCAGTATCGACGAAACCGCCGCATTCAACGACGTTCGACGAGAGCAAGCCGCGATGCGAAAGCAGGTAGCGCGCCATATGCCCGACGGCACGAAGCCCGGTGTCATGCCCGAGCATGGAGATCGGCTCTTGCGTTTCGCCTTGAACCGGCACCTCAAGATGATCCTGGTAGTTTGCGCCGACACCCGGCAGGTCCGCTATCACATTGATGCCATGAGAGCGGAGGTGTTCGGCCTCGCCAATGCCCGAAAGCTGCAGGATCTTGGGCGTGGCGATCGCGCCAGCGGTCAAGACGATTTCCCTGGAAGCGGTAAATATGGTGCCGTCCAGCAGCTCCACACCCATTGCCCTACGACCCTCGAACAGGATGCGCGCGACCTTACGTTCGGTAAGAACTGTGACGTTCGGCCGCCCCTCGGCGTCACGCAGAAATGCCTGCGCGGAACTCCAACGACGCCCCCGGTAAGTTGTGTTCTGGTAGAAACCGACACCTTCCTGTTCGGCGCCGTTAAAGTCCGGATTGTACGGGATGCCGATTTCCGTTGCTGCCTGAACGAAGGCTTCGCTCAGCGGATGGCGATGACGCGGATTTGAAACATGCAGGCCGCCGCGCTGGCCGTGAAATTCGCCATTGAAGCTTTCATTGTTCTCAAGTGACCGGAAGGCAGGCAGCACATCTTCGTAGGACCAGCCCTGACACCCCATCTGCGACCATGTGTCGTAATCGTTCCTGTGGCCGCGTATGTAGATCATCGCATTGACGGAACTGCCGCCGCCAAGCACGTTTCCTTGCGGAATTATGCTCGGGCGACCGTTCAGGCCTTTCTCCGCCTCGGATGCATAGGGATGAATGTCGATACCCTTGCCGAGAACCTTGAAGAAGGTCGCCGGAATATGAATCCAGCGATCACTATCGCGCCGACCGGATTCGATCAGTAAAACCTTGTTGGCCGGATTTTCGGAAAGCCGGTTTGCCAGCACGCAGCCGGACGATCCGCCACCGACGATGATATAATCGAAATTCGCCATGGCTCAGCTCAACACCGTCTGGATCGTCGTGAATTCCTTCAGCCCCTCGGCACCGAACTCGACACCGATGCCCGATTGCTTGACGCCGCCGAAGGGCGCGTTGGGCTGGATCGCGCCATGCTTGTTGATCCAGACGGAACCGCATTCTAGCTGCATTGCGTAATGTCTCGCCTTCCCGGCATCCGCCGACCAGACCGAGCCGCCAAGTCCCGCCGGATTGGTGTTGGCGCGAGCAATGACCTCGTCGATATCGGTATAGCGAATGATCGGCAGCGCCGGGCCGAACTGTTCTTCATCGACGAGGCGGACGCCGTGATCCACATCGGCGACAAGGGTGATCGGGTAGAAATAACCCGGCCGATCCATCGGCGCACCGCCGACGAGAATGCGGCCGCCGTTTGCGCGTGCATCATCGACAAGTTCGCGAACCTTGTTGAACTGCATTTCGTTCTGGATCGGGCCGAGAATGCTTGCCTCGTCGAGACCGTCGCCAACCGGAACCCGCGCCGCATATTCAGCAAGCGCCTTGCAAACGGATTCGTAGATACTGTCGTGCACGTACAGGCGTTTCAGTGCCGCGCAGGTCTGGCCGTTGTTGATGAAGGCTCCCCAGAACAGGCCCTCGGCGATCTGGGCCGGATCGGCATCAGGAAGCACGATACCCGCATCGTTACCGCCAAGTTCCAGGGTCAGTCGCTTCAATGTCGCGACTGCCGAGGCCATGACCTTCTTGCCGGTCTCGGTCGAGCCCGTAAAAGTCATTTTGGCGATGCCGTCATGAGAAGAGAGAGCGGCACCAATGCTGTTTTCGCCGGTGATGACATTGACGACGCCAGGCGGCAGCACCTCGTTCATGATCTCGACAAGGCGGATCGTCGAAAGCGGCGTCAGCGGAGAAGGTTTGATGACGACCGTATTGCCGGCACGCACCGCCGGGACGATATGCCAGCAGGCGATCATGACCGGCCAGTTCCAGGGCGTGATCGAACCGACGACGCCGATGGGTTTACGGTGCAATTCGACACGCCCCTCGTTGTCGTCCTGCAGGATTTCGATCGGAAGATTCAATTCCGCTGTATGGCGCGTCCAAGCAAGAGCACCGCCGATTTCGAAACGCGAACCTAGTCCATTGAGCGGCTTACCCTGCTCAAGCGTCAGAAGCTGCGCCAGTTCCTCGCCATTCGCGGCGATCTTTTCTGCAATGGCGCGGCATGCGGCCTGACGCTCTTCTTCCGGTACCCGGCTCCATGTCTGAAAGGCCGACGACGCGGCGGCAACGGCGCGGTCGAGATCCGCCGGTGTCGCTAGCGGCATCTGGCCCACGACCTCTCCAGTCGATGGATTGCGAACATCGGCGTAAGCCGCGGTATCGACGCGTGCTCCACCAAAGAACAGGCTATACTGCTTCACGATCGGCTCCTCCCGTATTTATGGAAGGACTATGCGCTAGCAGACAAAGGCAGTCTTGGGCTGGAGCGCGCCACGGCTTGACCTGAAACGCGACGTGGCAGACTAAAGCGCACCCTCTTGCGCTTATTATTGCGCAGTGGTCGATATCGGCTTCAGCAGATCGGTGGGCGCGCAGTCGAACAGCTCCTTGAAGCTGCGATTGAAATAGGAAATATCGTTGAACCCTGCAGCGTAAGCCACTTCCGCTATGGTTCGCCCACTTTTCTGGTCCTTGAGCTGTTCGATCTTTTCACGCACCAGCCGCAGCCGCTTGTCGCGAATGACAGTGGTGCAAGTAACGCCCAGGCCCTGAAAATCCTCTTGCAGCGTCCGGATGGATACACCGATGCGTGTCGCCAGCCACCTGGCGCTGAGATCGCTCTCCGTCAGATGCCGGTCGATCAGAATATCGACCACCTGCAGCCGGCGCGATGCGCTGTCGTTGAGAGCGGGCATGACGCCACCGCCAGAGACGAAGGCCTGGCGCGTGGCATTAAACATCAGATGCCGCAGATTGGCGGAACTCGCATCCGATTCCGACGTGGACATGATCTTTGCCACCAGAGCCCGCAGCATCATTGCCATCGGATCATAGGCTTCCAGTTTGCGGGCTATGTCGAAATCGACATGACTTTCGGAATACATGATCTGTCGCGGCAAATGCAGCGACAGATGGTTGCTGAATTGTCCACCGAAATAAAATGTCGTCGGTCGCGTCGAATCCACGAGAATGCAATCACCGACATCCAGAATTGCCTGCTGCCCGACATGCTCGACGCCGCAAGAGCCTTCGAGTTGCAGGATGAGAAAAAGATGCTCGTTGGCATCGCGGCGAATATCGTCCCAATCTCGATGGACGCGGTCGAGGTCGTTGGAAACATGAGCGAACTCCATGCCGCAGACATCGACACGCCGGGCGGCCCCCGTCACGGCCTTGCCGCTTTCCATCGCTTTCGGATTGAAGTTCCCACAGATCGACTGGAGATCATTTGTCCATTGATCGTAGGAAACGGGCGCCCACGCGTTTTGTGTCAGGGCCTGATTATTCAATAGCTCCAACTCTGCCTCCCAACAGTGTCAGTCCATGATATGTCCGTCTCGTGCAACTCTCCCATGAGCGCAAAACGGCGATGGCCGTCTGAGACGGTTAGACTGAAAGAGTGTCGAAGATCTATCGCGCTGTCAATGTATTTCACATGTTAAATAGAATGAACTATCCCATGCCATGCTCACCGGATGCATTTTGCCGTCGCCATTCGCTGGGCGGAATCCCGGTTCGGGCGCGGAAGAAGCGCGAGAAATAGGCAGCGTCCTTAAAGCCCACTTCATAGGCGATGTCTTCCAGCGAACGGATCGTGAAAAGCAACAGCCGCTTGGCCTCGAGCAGACGACGCTCGGCGATCATATCCTTGACACCTTGGCCGAAAGCCGTGTGTCCGGCCTTCGCAAGCAGATGCGGTGTGGTGCCGAGGGTCGAGACATAGCGCTCAATTGGCCAGTTCTCGCGAAAGTGCTGATCAATCAGCCGCCGAAGTTGGGCCGCGAGCTGCTTTTGCGGCGATTGCGCCAATATCGGCGCGTCTGACGCCAGGCGTGCGATCTGGGTCAGGGCGGCAGCGGCCAACGGTGGGATAATCTTGTCGGCCCGGCCGCTTCCCTCGGCATACTCCTCGAAAATTAACCGCATGGTGCGCCCCAGCCTGTCCCAGAGCGCCGTCGCACCCTGCCCCCTCACCATCACCGGACGATCCAGCGGCAAGGTCGTTTGAGCCGCGATCGATGGCAGCAGGCTGTCGGCGATCGATACGACGATTGCATCGGAAACGAGGGGATCGACATTGAAGCCGTGGACTACGCCGCTCGGCACGAAGCTGACGGCTGGCGCCAAAAAGTCCAAGCGCTGATCCTCTATAAAATAGGAGCCGTTGCCGCCGGTCCAGAAGGTGATCTGCACCATCCTGTCATGCTTGTGCGCTTTGACCTGCCCAAGATGAATATTTGCACGCGCCATGACCGTTTCGACGTGAAGAAACCCCAGCTCCAGAGGGCGATCCGGTTCGCCGTAGACGAAGAAGCTCGGGATGATGTTTTCCATGCGAACCGCCGAAAAAAGTGCAAGTGATTTGGTCATTCTGTCCATGGTCGAATGCGGATGCAAGCGTTAGCTTTTCTCCAGCATCACAGGAGGAATGACGATGAGATCAGAAGATTTTCGGACCAATACCAAACGGCCCTTCACCGGCGAGGAGTATCTTGCCAGCCTGCGCGACGGCCGTGAAGTCTATATCAACGGCGAGCGCATCAAGGACGTGACGACGCATCCCTCGATGCGCAATTCCGCACGCTCGCTGGCAAGGCTCTACGATGCGCTGCACGCGGAAAAGACGAAGGAGCGTCTGACATCGCCGACCGATACCGGCTCTGGAGGCTACACCCACAAATACTTCCGCGTCGCAAAATCCTCCACTGATCTTGTCGCCCAGCAGGGCGCAATCGCCGACTGGGCCCGCATGTCCTACGGATGGATGGGCCGCACCGCCGACTACAAGGCCGCATTGATGAATACGCTCGGGGCCAACGCCGATTGGTATGGCCCCTTCAAGGACAATGCACTCGCCTGGCATAAGCGCGCCCAGGAAGCAGCACTTTTCATGAACCATGCGATCGTCAACCCGCCGATCGACCGCCACAAGCCGGCGGATGCCGTGAAGGACGTGTTCGTTCACATCACCAAGGAAACGGATGCAGGCATCTATGTCTCGGGCGCCAAGGTTGTCGCTACATCCTCCGCGCTCACACATTATAATTTCCTGGCCCAAAGCTCGGCGACGGTTACCGAAGATCCCTCGTTGTCGGTGATGTTCATCGTGCCGATGAACGCGCCGGGCATCAAGATGTTCTGCCGCGTCTCCTACGAGGAAACGGCAAACCGTGTCGGCACGCCGTTCGATTACCCTCTTTCTTCCCGTTTCGATGAGAACGATGCCATCCTCGTGCTGGATAACGTCTTCATCCCCTGGGAAGACGTGCTAGTGCTGCGTGACGCACCGAAAATCCTGTCCTTCCATCCGGCTTCGGGCTTCATGCATGGCTATTGCTTCCAGGGCTGCACGCGGTTCGCCGTCAAGCTCGACTTCCTGGCAGGCCTGCTCGCCAAGGCTCTCAGGGCGACCGGGGGCGACGCCTTCCGCGGCAATCAGGCCGCACTTGGCGAAGTCATCGCGCTACGCCACATGTTCTGGAGCTTCTCCAACGCCATGGCCTACAACCCGATCCCCTGGGCGAATGGCGCAGTGCTCCCCAATCTGGAAGCTGCTCTCGCCTACCGTACCTTCATGTCGGAAGCCTATCCCCGCGTCATTGAGACGGTCCGCAAGGTCGTAGCCTCGGGTCTCATCTATCTGCCGTCCTCGGCCAAGGATTTCGGCAACCCTGAGATTGATCGCTATCTCAGCCAGTATGTGCGCGGCTCCAACGACATGGGTCATATCGAGCGCATCAAAATCATGAAGCTGCTCTGGGACGCCACTGGAACCGAGTTCGGCGGCCGGCACGCCCTTTACGAGCTGAACTATGCCGGAGCACCGGAAGAAGTGCGCCTTCAGGTGCTCAAGGGCGCCGAGCGCGGCGGGCGGCTGCGAGAGATGGAAGCACTCGTCGATACCTGCATGAGTGACTACGACGAAAACGGCTGGACAGGCGATACCTGGTTGCCGCCGATCGGCAACGCAGACCCGTTCAAGTCCGCTGCTGAATAGGAGGCGACCATGGAGGAGGCTGTTTCCAAAACCGAGTTCCGCAATGCAATGGCCCGTGTCTGTGCACCGGTCAACGTCATCACCACCAATGGACCCGCCGGGCGCGGCGGGTTCACGGCCACCGCCATGTGCAGCGTGACCGATGAGCCGCCGACGCTGCTTGTCTGCATGAATAGTCGATCCGCACAAACTGCACTATTTCTGGAAAATCACCGTTTCTGCGTGAACGTGTTAAGTCATGACCACAGAGAATTGGCTGGGAAGTTTGCCGGAGCAACCGCTGACATGGAGGCACGTTATGCCGCTGCGGACTGGGTTACTATGCCTTCGGGCACGGATGCTTTGGCCGATGCGATCGTCTCGTTCGACTGCGAACTATCTGAGTCAAGACTTGTCGGCACCCATCACATTTTCATCGGACGGATCGCCGGTATCAGATCTCGCCCGGATGGGAATGCGCTGTTATATTTTGACCGGAACTATGTTCATGTCCCGACGCAACTCGGCAGCTTCGGTGGTTAAATAATGCTCGATGTCAGCCGCCTTCGGCTGACATCGAATGCAATGCGGGCAGAGGTTCCAGCCTTTGATATGCCGTTTGACGAAGCTACAGCTGGATCCATGCCGTCTTCAAATTATAGTACTTGTCCATCGCATGCAGCGACTTGTCGTGACCGTTGCCGGATTGGCGGATGCCGCCGAGCGGAACGGTGTTGTCGGCACCGCCATAGGTGTTGACATGGACAACGCCGGCCTTGATGCCGCCGACCATGCGATGAGCGCGCGACAGGTTGGCGGTCCAGACCGCCGAGGCCAACCCATAAGGCGTCGCATTGGCGATGCGCAGCGCGTCCGCCTCATCCTCGAATGGAATCACCGAAAGGATGGGACCGAACACTTCTTCCTTCGCCAGCGTCATCTCCGGGGTCACGTCAAAGACGGTTGGCCGCATATAGAAGCCACCGGTTTCTTGAAGGATGCGCTCGCCTCCGGCTCTCAGAGTACCGCCCTCCGCAAGGGCTTGTCCCGCAAAGCCAAGATTCTTTTCGAGCTGAATTTCGCTCGTTATGGCGCCGGCCTCCGTCGCAAGCAACAGCGGATCGCCAACCTTTATCTTTGCGGCGATGGCAGCGACCTTGGCCGTGAATTCCTCGTGGATCGACCTTTCGACAAGCAGCCGCGAACCTGCGACGCAGACCTGACCCGAATTGCGAAAGATGCCGTAGGCGGAAATCTTCGCCGCCTGTTCGAGGTCGGGCACATCCGCAAAAATGATATTGGGCGACTTTCCGCCAAGCTCGAGATAGACCCGCTTGAGATTGGAGCGCGCCGAATATTCGAGCAGGCGCCGGCCGACGCCACCGGACCCGGTGAAAGCCAGCACGTCGATATCGCCATGCAGGCCGATCGCCTCGCCGGTGACAGTGCCGCGACCGGTGACGACGTTCAGCACGCCCTCCGGCAATCCGGCTTCCGCGCAAAGAGCCGCAAGTTTCAGCAGCGTCAGCGATGCCCCTTCGGCGGGCTTCAACACGATGGAATTGCCGGCAGCCAGCGCCGGGGCGATCTTCCACGCGCCGATCATCATCGGAAAATTCCAAGGCACGATAGCCGCGACGACGCCGACCGGCTCTCTATGGATAAGGCCGAGAACGGTCCCGGATGTCGGCGCGATTTCACCGTAAACCTTGTCCACGGCTTCGGCGTAGTAGCGGAAGGTGGCTGCAGCACTTCCCGGTTCGGCCTTGAGCGCCATGGCAATTTCCGTGCCGTTGTCGCGCACGCCAAGCACGGCAAGTTCCAGCGCGTCACGCTCGATCAGTTCCGCGATGCGCAGCATCACCTTCTTGCGCTCGGCAGGGGTGGCCTTCGACCAGCCGCCTTTTTCAAACGCGCCGCGCGCCGCCCTGACGGCGAGATCGACGTCTTCCGCGCCGGCGTCACCGATCGTCGTCAGTTTTTTGCCATCTATCGGCGAGATCACATCCATCACGTCGCCGCCGACAGGCTCTCGCCAGGTGCCGCCGATGAACAGCGACTGCGGTGCGATGGCTAGCATCCGGAGTTGATCGATCTTGTCCTGCATCCCAATTCCTCGCAAATGAAAATGGCGGGTAATTGGCCCGCCATTCTTTATTCAGTTTCTATAAGGCTTCCTGGCCCGCGCCGAGGCGCGAGAAACCAGCTGCATCCACCGACTTCAGCCGAGCGGCTGCGGCGAAACCGACAAGCGCAGCAATCGCTACCAGCCCTGGCAAGAAGACGGCGAGGAAGCCGCTCGCACCGGCGATGCTGCCGAAATAGATGGCGATGTAGACCACCAGCGCCAGCAGGATCACACCGGTGATAATCGGCAGCACCTTGGTCACCATGATGTTGTTCTCGAGGCCGGGGTTCCGACCGAAGAACGCAACGATGGCGAACGCGGTGAACGCCATCAGCAGGATGATCGCCAGCGTGCCGACATTGGTGAGCCAGGAGAATAGCGCCAGAATAGGGTCCTGCCCCGTGAAGGCAAAGAGCGCAATGACAAGAACGGCAATGATCGTCTGGATCACCGAACCGACATGCGGGCTCTGGAATACGGGATGGGTTACGCCGACGGACTTCGGCAACAACCCTTCGCGGCCGGCAACATACATGTAACGGGCAACGCCATTGTGGAAGGCGAGCACGCCGGCAAATAGGCTGGTGACGAACAGGATGTTCATGACCAGGACAATCCAGTGGCCGACATAGCGTTCGGCAAGGCCGAACAGAAAAGTGGTCGGATCGGCGAGACCCTGCAGTTCCGGAACAAGCTTGTCGGCGCCCGCACCATTCACCATCAGCCACGAGGTCAGCATGTAGAAAAGACCGATGATCAACACGGAGATATAGGTAGCGCGCGGCACGGTCTTATGCGGCTCGCGGGCCTCTTCGCTATAGATCGTGGTGGCTTCGAAACCGATAAAGGCGGCAAAGCAGAAGAGGATGCCAATGGCCGGCGTGCCGCTCATGAATGCGGCGGGCGTGAAAGGTACCGCCGACAGGCCGCTGTCGCCGCCCTTGGCGAGAATCGCGGCGTCGATGATCAGCACGACGAGATATTCGAGGATGACGAGAACCGTCAGCACCTTGGCCGAGAGGTCGACGCGGCGATAGCCGAAAACGGCAACGATCGCGATACCGATATAGGTCCAGACCCACCAGGGCAGTGTCAGGCCGAGGCCGGCGAAGAGACCCGAGGTTGCCGCGCCAAACAGGCCAAAAACGCCGATCTGCATGGCATTATACGCCAGGATGGCGATCAGCGCGGCAGCACCTCCCATCATGCCGCCGAGGCCCTGCGCCGTATAGGCGTAGAACGCGCCGGCGTTGCGGATGTGGCGGGCCATGGCGACATAGCCGACCGCGAAGAGCAGCAAAATCAGAGTGACCAGCAGAAAGGTCAGCGGAATACCCGCGCCGTTGCCGAGCAGCATGGAGAGCGGAACACCGCCCGCCACAGCCGTCAGCGGCGCAGCCGCAGACACCACCAGAAATGTCACGGCACCAACGCCGAGACTGTTTTTGCGCAGCTGGTTTTCCCCTGCGCTCGTTGAGAGTTGATTGTCCATGTCGCTAACGTTCCCCTTGTTGCGATTATCCGATCGCGCCGCGGGCAACAGTCTCCCGTCAGCGACCTTTGCATCCATGCCGGACTGATGGGCACACGATTTTGTTTTTTTGTTCTTGGTCGTGCGACTGTCAGCGCATATGGTTCATATATTGAACCCATGCTTCAAATATAGACTTGCAAACAATCGCCACACCTGTCAAGTTATTTCGCATGTTAAGTAGTTTGTGCCGTGATTGTGAAAAGCGCGGCTCGCGATCTGAAACCTGATGGGTGCACAAAACGATCTATCCGGCCTTGCAAGACCAATGACCGGACAAAAGAGGAAGACCGTATGAGCACCGTTGGAAAAGCGCTGACCTTGCTGGACAGACTGTCTCAATTAAACACCGAACCAGGCTTGACGGATGTCGCCCGCATCTGTGATCTCGACAAGGCAACGGCCCGCCGCCTGCTTGTCGAACTGGAAAAGCATGGCTTCGTCGAGCAGGACCCTGAGACGCGGAAATACCGGATCGGAGCGGCTCCGGTTCGTCTGGCGCGGGTTCGCGAGGCGCGCTACCCGTTCCTTAGGGTCGCCATCCCCTTTGTGAAGGATCTCGCGGGAACCTCAGAGGAGACCGTTCACCTCTCCGAATTTGCCGGCGGTCAATTGTCGACGATCCATGTGGAGGATTCGCCGCGCGCGCACCGGGTCATCGTCGATGTCGGCACGCATCTTCCGTTTCACGCCACGGCTTCAGGCCTTGCCTATCTGGCCTTTTCCGGCAGACAGCAGATCGAGACAGTGCTGTCGCATTCCCTGAAATCCTTCACCGACTACACCGTGACCGATCCGTCCGTGTTTCGAAAGATGCTGGCGGAAACGGCTGAGCGCGGATTTTCGATCAGCAATCAAGGGCTTGAAATCGGTGTGGTCAGCACGGCCGCCCCCATTTGTTCGCCATCGGGCCAGCCGATCGGCGCAATCGCCATCGCCGCCCCTCTGGCGCGCGCAAGCGTCGCCGTGCTGAAGGGCTTCGGCGCATCCGTCGCAGACACGGCAAAACGCATCTCGGAAAAATACTACGGGTCGGAAAGACCTTCGGGAACATGAACATAAAGAAAGGGGATCGGTTGAATGAGCGTCGCAGAGCCTTCATCAGAGACAAGCATACCAAGCATCCTCGTCGTTGGAACGGGCGATACCAAATTCGATGAACTGCAATATATGGCGGGCATCATCCGCAAAGCCGGCGGAGAGCCTGTCATGGTCGACGTCAGCATTCTGTCGGATCCACCTTACCAACCCGATTATTCCAGGCACGACGTCGCCAAATCCGCGGGAACCTCGATTGAGGCGATCATTGGTAGCGGCGACGAAAATTCGGCGATGGCGTTGATGTCGAACGGCGCCAGCGCTCTGGCCGGTATTCTGCATGCGAGCGGAAAAGCCGATGGCGTCATCATCCTCGGCGGCTCCATGGGCACCGATCTCGCGCTGGACGTGGCGGCGGCGCTGCCGCTCGGGGTGCCGAAATTCGTGGTTTCCACGATCGCTTATTCCCACCTCGTACCACCCGAACGCATTGCCCCGGATCTGATGATGATCCTTTGGGCCGGCGGACTCTACGGGTTGAATGATATCTGCCGCGCCGTTCTTTCGCAGGCTTGCGGCGCCGTCGTCGGCGCGGCGCGCGCCACAGTCAGACCCAAAGCATACCGGCCGCTGATCGGCATGACGTCGCTCGGTTCCACCTGCCTCAAATATATGAAGCATCTGAAGCCCCAGCTTGAAAAACGCGGTTATGAAGTCGCGGTATTTCACTCGACGGGCATGGGTGGTCGCGCTTTCGAGGCAATCGCCGCCCAGAACGGCTTTGCCGCCGTCTTTGACTTCTGCATGCAGGAGGTCGTCAATCATCAGAACGGCACGGTCGTTACATCGGGTCCTGACCGGATGGAGAACGCCGGTCGCGCCCGCATTCCGCAAATTGTCGCTCCCGGCGCGACAGACATGGTCGACCTTCCGGCATGGCAGCCACTGCCTGCAGCACTTTCAGAGCGTCCTTATCACGCTCACAACCGCCTGATCGGTTCGGTCACCACCTCGGCTAAAGGACGCCGAGCGACGGCTGTGCTGATCGGCGAGAAGCTCGGCCGAGCGCAGGCGCCGGTCGCGTTTCTGCTGCCGCTGAAGGGCCTGCAGGAATGGGATCAGCCGGGCGAGCCGCTACATGATCCTGAAGGACTTGAGGCCTTCATGAGTTCGATGCGTCAGGCATTGCCCGCGTCCGTCGCCCTTCATGAGGTCGATGCGCATATCAATTCAACTCTCTTCTCCACAAAGGCTCTCGCCATCTTCGACGCATGGGTCGAGCAGGGCATTATTCCGGAAGGCAAGCTATGACAGGCGATCGTGCTCTTATTCTCGATTTCGGCGGCGTCGTCACCCGCACGCTGTTCGAGACACATGACATCACCGAGCGGGCGCTGGGACTTCAGCCTGGCACGCTTGCCTGGCGCGGCCCGTTCGATACGACAACCGACCCCCTCTGGGTGTCGATGCAGAACCGCGAGATTACTGAGCGCGACTACTGGATGATACGTACGGCGGAAGTGGGTCGGCTCGTCGGCGAGGACTGGACCGATATGAAGACCTTCGTCCAGCGCGCTCGAGGCGCCGAAGCCGAGCTGGTCTTGCGTCCGGAAGCGCGCGACGCCATCACCCGCGCCAAAGAAGCGGGTCTCAAGCTGGCTATTCTGTCGAATGAGCTTGATCTCTTCTATGGCGTCGAGTTCCGCAAGCGCTTCCCGCTAATCGACCTCTTCGACGTGATCGTCGATGCCACCTACACCAAGATATTGAAGCCCGATCCGCGTGCTTATGAAGAGGTGATTTCGCGGATTGGCCTGCCGCGCCAAGCCTGCGTCTTCGTCGACGATCAGTTGAAGAACATCGAGGGCGCCGAGGTGGTGGGGCTACCGCACGTCCATTTCGACGTTACCCACCCCGCGGACGGCTATGCCCGCGCCCTTTCCATGCTTGGACTTTGAACGAAGAGGACCGCGATATGCGCGAAGCAAATTTCCTGACCGAAAACAACGCCCGTCACGTCTGGCACCCGATGGCGCATCCAGCCGAGATGCTGGCCAGTCCGCCACGCATCATCAAGGCGGCGTCCGGCGTCGAAATTACCGATGTCCACGGCAAGACCGTGCTCGATGGCGTCGGCGGGTTGTGGAACGTCAATCTCGGCTATTCCTGCGACCTAATCAAGGAGGCGATCCGAGACCAGCTCGACGAGCTTCCGTATTATTCAGCGTTTCGCGGCACAACGAACCCGCCACTGATCGAGCTGTCCTACGAGCTTGCCGAATGGTTCAGGGAAGACGGCCTCAGCCGTGCCTTCTTTACCTCAGGTGGGTCGGACTCAGTAGAGACTTGCCTGCGGCTCGCCCGCCAATATCACAAGGTCAACGGTCAGCCGGAGCGCACGAAGTTCGTGGCGCTGAAAAAGGGCTATCACGGCACGCATTTCGGCGGCGCATCAATCAACGGCAACGCCAATAATCGCCGAAACTACGAACCATTGCTTCCGGGCGTCTTCCATCTGGCCGCCCCCTACCCTTACCGTAACCCCTTCGGAACGGATAATCCGGCGGAAATCGCCGCAGCCATCGGCCGACAATTCGAGGACGAAATCGCCTTTCAGGGCGCTGACACCATCGCCGCCTTCATCATGGAACCCGTACTCGGCGCCGGCGGCATCATCGTGCCGCACGAAACCTTCATGCCGCTGATGCGCGCGATCTGCGACAAGCATGGCATTCTATTGATCGCCGACGAAGTGATTACCGCCTTCGGACGCACGGGCGCCTGGACCGGATCGCGCCTCTGGGGCGTCAAGCCCGACCTGATGTCCACCGCCAAGGCCATCACCAATGGCTACTATCCTTTCGGCGCGGTGATGATCGCCGACAAGATCGCCGAGGCTTTCGAAGCCAACAGGAACACCGTCGGCATGATCGGCCACGGCTACACCTACTCCGGCCACCCCGTCGGCGCGGCGGCGGCACTTGCGACGCTGAAGGAAACGAAACGCCTGAACGTCGCGGCCAATGCGGGCGCGCGGGGCGACGAGCTGCTGGCCGGGCTTCAAATCCTGAAGACCAAGCACGAGCTGATCGGCGACGTTCGCGGCAAGGGCCTGATGTGTGCTCTTGAACTGGTGACTGATCGCGAGAAGAAGACGGGAGCCGCCAAAGACACCGTCCAGCGCCTGCAGGATGTCGTCTACGAGGCCGGTGTGATGGTGCGCACCTCCGGCTCCAACGTCATCCTTTCGCCGCCGCTGGTTATCACCACGGCTGACGTAAACCGGATTCTCGCAGCACTTGATGAAGGTTTGACCGCTGTAAGTGGAGGCAAATGAGATGACCGGGAACGCAACGCTTCTTGCCCGCCGGGAACGACTTCTCGGCCGCAACATGTCGACTTTCTATAATGATCCCGTTCAGCTCGTACGCGGCGAAGGCGTCTGGTTGTGGGATGCGGATGGCCGGAAATACCTCGACTGCTACAACAACGTGCCGCATGTCGGCCATTGCCATCCGCGCGTGGTCGAAGCGATCACCCGTCAGGCATCGACGCTCAACACTCATACGCGCTACCTCCATGAAGGTATCCTCGACTATGTCGAGCGCCTGACGGCGACCTTCGATGACAGTCTGGATACCGCGATGATGACCTGCACGGGCAGCGAGGCCAACGATGTGGCGCTGCGCATGGCACAGGCGGTGACCGGCAGGACCGGGGTTATCGCCACCGACCACACCTATCACGGTAACACCACGGCGGTATCGCAGCTCTCCACGCGCATGCCGCCGGTCGGCGGCTTCGGCGGCCATGTCCGCCATGTGCCGGCGCCCGACAGCTACCGGCCACTTGGCGGCGTTCCCGGCGAAGCCTTCGCGGCAGCTTTCGCTGCTAAAGTGGAAGAGGCGATCGCCTCGCTGCAAGACGGTCCCTACGGCTTTTCGGCGCTGATCATCTGCCCCTTCTTTGCCAATGAAGGGTTCCCCGATCTACCGCCGGGCTTCCTCGACAAGACGGTCGCTGCCGTACGCAAAGCAGGCGGGCTGGTGATTTCCGACGAAGTGCAGCCTGGATTCGGACGCACCGGTGGCCACATGTGGGGCCATCAGCGTGCCGGCTTCGTGCCCGACGTGGTGACGCTCGGCAAGCCGATGGCCAACGGCCATCCGGTCGGCGGCGTGGTCGCCAACGCCGACACGCTGAACGCCTTCCGCAAGGCCTTCCGCTACTTCAACACCTTCGGGGGCAATCCGGTTTCCTGCGCCGCAGCCATGGCGGTGTTGGACGTTATCGAAGATGAAAAGCTTTTGGAGAACGCTCGTATCGTCGGCGCCTACGCACGAGACGGCCTTAAGCGCCTGTCCGAGAAACACGACATCATCGGCGACGTGCGCGGCAGCGGTCTTTTCTTTGGTTCTGAACTCGTTCTTGACCGCGCGACGAAGACACCCGCGCCCGATATCGCCACGAAAGTCATCAACGACATGCGCGAGCGCGGCGTTCTGATGGGCAAGCTCGGCATTCATCAATGCGCGACCAAGATCCGCCCACCGATGCCGTTTTCGAAAGAAAATGCCGATCTGATGCTGTCGACTCTCGACGATGTTCTGTCTGGATTGTGAAGGCGACAATGTCTGAAAACGGAACCGCTCCCTTCATGGCGGCGCTAAGCGCGCGTGCGTGCGAAGCGCTCGTCCACTGGGGTCTAGGCGCGCAGACGCCGCAACTCCTGAAATACCGTGAGAACGCCGTCTTCCGGATCAGCCTCGAGAACGGCGAACCGGCAGCCCTGCGGCTGCATCGGCCGGGCTATCACGACGAGCAGGCGCTGGCCTCGGAACTCTCCTGGATGGCGGCTTTGCGGCAGGCGAATTTGCGCGTACCCGCGCCGGTCGCCACGCCGGACGGACGGCACATCGTTCCCCTTACTACGACGCCGGATTTCGACGCTCAGCATGCCGATATCGTCAGCTGGATGGCCGGCATGCCGCTTGGTCAGTCAGGCGTGCCGCTTACGCATTCGCCGGAACGACTTGTCACCATTTTCCGTGTCCTCGGGGAAACCATGGCGCGGATGCATGTGGCAACTGATGCCTGGGCACCGCCATCGTCTTTTCATCGCCCCGCCTGGGATGGTTGCGGCTTGCTGGGCGAACGGCCGCTTTGGGGCCGCTTCTGGGATTGCGCCGGATTGTCGCCGGACCAACACAAGCGCCTGTCCGATCTGCGGCTGCTCCTGCGCAAGCAGCTTGATAGATTGTCCTCTCTCGACCTCGACTACGGCCTGATCCATGCCGATCTCGTTCGGGAAAACGTGCTCGTCGATGGCGACGCCATCGAGCTGATCGATTTCGACGATGGAGGTTACGGCTGGCGGATGTTCGACATCGCCACCGCCCTGTTCAAAAACCGGGATGAACCGCACTATGCTCTCATAGAGACGGCATTGATTGGCGGATATACTACAGTGCGGCCGTTGCCGGACTGGGCGCTTAAGACCCTGCCCCTCTTCACGATCCTGCGCAGCCTGACCTACATCGGTTGGATCGGAGCGCGCGCCGACACGCCGGATGCGGCAGAGCGGTTGCAGCGTTACGCGAGCGACACGTTGGCCTTGGCGGATACACTGGGAACCAGGGTGTGAGGAGCAGCCGTGCTACTTGTTGAGCGTCGCCAGTTCGTCGAGCATATCGAGCAGTATATCGATCCGTTCCCGGCCGAAGCGCTGCTCCAACGCGGTATAGATCGTCCGGCTATCGGGGCTGACCTCGTTGATGATCTTCAGCCCGGCAGGCGTGATCTGAAGCAGAATGCGGCGGCCGTCTCCAGCGTCCTTGCTTTTGGTGATGAAGCCGCGTTCCTCCAGGGACCGGATAATCCGCGTCAGGCTCGGAGCGAGGATAAAGGCCCGTTCCGACATCTCCGAGGCATCCAGCGTTCCCGCTTCCGCCAGAATGCGGATCACCCGCCATTGCTGCTCCGTGACGTCATGCAACGCCAGCATGGGGCGGAAATGTCCCATCACGGCTTCGCGTGCCCGGAGCAACGCAATCGGCAGCGACCGGCGGGTGTCGCGGGGAAGAAGCGCATCCTGCGTGATGCCGTTCGTTTCAGGGGATTGTCTCGTCATGTGAGTTCTATGGATCAATTTTTTGAGATGCGCAACGATGCCGAGCGGCTTGCACCCTTGACAAGGCTGGCCATATTGTTAACATGTTAAATATATAGATCGCTGTGGCGCGGGAGGAACGATGCCGCATTTCACTATGGACTATTCGGCCAATCTCGATCGAACCGTGGACTTCGATGCGCTTTGTCGCGTTGTCCACGCCGAAATCCTGAAAACGGGCCTGTTCGAGATCGGCGCCGTGCGGGTGCGCGCCATCCGTTGCGAAGCCTATGCGATCGCGGATCTTCTTGGCGAGAACGCCTTCATCGACATGTCCTTCCGTATTGGCGAGGGGCGCAGCGAGGAAGACAAGCAGCGAACCGGCGAGGCGATCTTCAAGGCGGTGACCCAACACCTGGATGCGCTTTTCCAGACGCCGCACTTTGCGCTGACCCTCGAAATCCGCGAGATCGACCCCACGCTCAGCTGGAAGAAAAACGCCATCCATCCGCGTCTTCGCAAATCGAGCGACTAGGCCGCACAGCCGGAATCCAGACGCAGCAGTCCACGGAAAGCTTCGCACCTGCCCCGTTTCGAACGCGGCGAGACAAGCAATATCGGAGAAGAAAATGTCGAAATTCGAAGATAACATCGCAAAGGCAGAGGCCTATCTGGCCCGCTTCCGCGAGCAAGGCGTGCTGAACCACATCGATGGCGAGGCCGTCTCCGCTGCCGACGGCACGACCTTCGATGTCATCTCGCCCGTCGATCTGAAGGTGCTGGCAAAGGTTGCGCATGGCAAGGCCGCGGATGTGGACCGGGCTGCAAAAGCCGCGAAAGCGGCCTTCCCCGCCTGGGCGGCAATGCCGGGCGATGCGCGCAAAAAGCTGCTGCACAAGATAGCCGATGCGATCGTCGCCCGCGCCGAGGAAATCGCCTTCACCGAATGCATGGATACCGGCCAATCGCTGAAATTCATGGCAAAGGCTGCACTACGCGGCGCCGAGAATTTCCGCTTCTTCGCCGATCGCGCCACGGAGGCTCGCGATGGAAAGACGTTGCGTGCGAACGGTCAGGTCAACATCACCAGCCGCGCGCCCATCGGCCCGGTCGGTGTCATCACGCCGTGGAACACCCCTTTCATGCTGTCGACCTGGAAGATCGCACCAGCGCTTGCCGCCGGCTGCACCATTGTCCACAAGCCGGCGGAGTTTTCACCGCTGACGGCTCGCCTGCTGGTCGAGATCGCCGAAGAGGCGGGCTTGCCCAAGGGCGTCTGGAACCTCGTCAATGGCTTCGGCGAGGATGCAGGCAAGGCGCTGACCGAGCATCCGGCCATCAAGGCGATCGGCTTCGTCGGCGAGAGCCGAACCGGATCGATGATCATGAAACAGGGAGCCGATACGCTGAAGCGCGTGCATTTCGAGCTTGGCGGTAAAAACCCTGCCATCGTGTTTGCCGATGCCGATCTGGAGCGCGCGGCCGACGCGGCGGTCTTCATGATCTATTCGCTGAACGGCGAGCGCTGCACCTCATCTTCGCGCCTGCTGGTGGAAGAGAGTATCTATGATCGCTTCACCGCAATGGTCGCCGAGAAGGCCAAACGCATCACCGTCGGCCATCCGCTCGATCCCGAAACCGTCATTGGTCCGCTGATCCATCCCGTTCATGAAAAGAAGGTGCTGGAATATATCGCGATCGGCAAACAGGACGGCGCGACGATTGCCGCCGGTGGTGCGAAATTCGATGGACCGGGCGGTGGATGCTATGTCTCCCCCACTCTGTTTACCGGGGCGAATAACCAGATGCGCATCGCCCAGGAAGAAATCTTCGGCCCCGTGCTGACCGCGATCCCCTTCAAGGACGAGGCGGAGGCGTTGGCGCTCGCCAATGACGTGCAGTACGGCCTCACAGGTTACCTCTGGACTTCGGACGTCACCCGCGCCTTCCGCTTCACCGATGCACTGGAGGCCGGAATGATTTGGGTGAATTCGGAAAACGTTCGCCATCTGCCGACCCCCTTCGGCGGCGTCAAGAATTCCGGCATCGGGCGCGACGGCGGCGACTGGTCCTTCGATTTCTACATGGAAACCAAAAACGTTGCCTTCGCCACCACGGCGCATGCGATCCAGAAACTCGGCGGCTGACAGCACAATAAGCCACATAAACTTTGGAGGAGAACCCCATGTCCCTGCCCGCACCAAACCTTTACCCGCCCTTCAACATCGTGCGCCTCAGCCATATCGAGTTTGCCGTTACCGATCTTGCCAAGTCGCGCGCCTTTTATGTCGATACGCTCGGCCTGCAAGTCACCGATGAGACGGCGGACACGATCTATCTGCGCGCGCTTGAAGAGCGCGGCCATCACTGCATCATCCTGAAGAAGGCCGACGCCGCCGAAGCAAGAGACCTGGGCTTCAAGGTATTTTCCGAAGAAGACCTCGACAAGGCTGAGCATTTCTTCAAGGCGAAAGGCCTGCCGGTCGAATGGATCGAACGGCCATACCAGTCACGCACGTTCCGCACTCGCGATCCGCATGGCATTCCGCTGGAATTCTATTCGAAGATGGACCGCCTTCCGCCGATCCATCAACAATATGCCCTCTATAAGGGTGTGAAGCCGCTCCGGATCGACCACTTCAACTGCTTCTCGCCGAATGTCGATGAGAGCGTTGCCTTCTACAATGAGATCGGCTTCCGGGTGACGGAATACACGGCCGACGAGGAGACCGGCAGGCTTTGGGCGGCCTGGACGCACCGCAAGGGCGGCGTGCATGACATCGCCTTCACCAATGGTCGCGGCCCTCGCCTGCACCATACCGCTTTCTGGGTGCCGACGCCGCTCAACATCATCGACCTGCTCGACCTGATGGCGACCACCGGCTGGCTTTCGAATATCGAGCGCGGCCCCGGCCGGCACGGCATTTCCAACGCCTTCTTTCTCTATATCCGCGATCCGGATGGCCACCGCATCGAGATTTATTGCTCGGACTATCAGACGGTCGATCCCGATCTGGAGCCGATCAAATGGGATCTCAAGGATCCGCAGCGCCAGACGCTCTGGGGCGCGCCGGCGCCAAAGTCCTGGTTCGAGGAAGGCAGTCTTTTTGCCGGAGCCCCCGTGGTTGATTCCGTCCTGAAGGCGCAGCCGATCGTCGCGCCGTAACGACGGGCGACCCCGCCGCGAACCGTGTATCCGCTCCTCATCAATCGATCGGACCTGCATCATGTCTTTGAAAGATCCTTCACTCTTCCGCCAGGCGGCACTTATCGCCGGCGAATGGATCGACGCCGATCCCGCTAACGCGATCGAGGTGAATAACCCGGCGACGGGCGAGATCATCGGCCTTGTGCCGAAGCTGGGCGCCGCCGAGACAAGGGTGGCCATCGAGGCCGCCCGCGTGGCGCAAAAGGGCTGGGCCGCGCGCACTGCCAAGGATCGTTGCGCCATCCTTCGCAAATGGTACGAGCTGATGATCGAGAACAAGGACGATCTCGGTCGTATCCTGACACTGGAGCAGGGCAAACCACTGACTGAGGCGACCGGTGAAATCGTCTACGGCGCAAGCTTCATCGAATGGTTTGCCGAGGAGGGTCGCCGTATCTATGGCGACCTGATCCCCGGCCACCAGCCCGACAAGCGCATCATGGTGATGAAGCAGCCGATCGGCGTTGTCGCCGCGATCACGCCATGGAATTTTCCCAATGCGATGATCACCCGCAAGGCCGGCCCCGCCTTCGCCGCCGGCTGTGCCATGGTCTTGAAACCCGCCTCGCAGACGCCGTTTTCGGCGATCGCAATTGCGATCCTGGCCGAACGCGCCGGATTGCCAGAGGGACTGTTCAGCGTCATCACCGGCTCGGCCGCGGCGATTGGCGCCGAGATGACCTCCAACCCGGTGGTGCGCAAGCTGACCTTCACCGGCTCGACCGAAATCGGCACCGAGCTTTACAAGCAGAGCGCGCCGACGATCAAGAAACTCGGCCTTGAGCTTGGCGGCAATGCGCCGTTCATCGTCTTTGACGACGCCGATCTCGATGCGGCGGTCGAAGGCGCGCTGATCGCCAAATACCGCAACAACGGCCAGACCTGCGTTTGCGCCAACCGCATCTATGTGCAGGACGGTGTCTACGACGCCTTCGCTGCAAAGTTGACGACGGCGGTCGGCAAGCTGAAAACCGGCAATGGCTTTGACGAAGGGGTCATTTTGGGGCCGCTGATCGACAAGGCGGCCCTTGCCAAGGTCAAGGAGCATATTGCCGATGCCTTGAGCAAGGGCGCGCGCATCCTGCGGGGCGGCAAACCGCATGCACTGGGCGGCACCTTCTTCGAGGCGACGATCCTGGCTGATGTCACCAAGGATATGGCGGTCGCACGCGAAGAAACCTTCGGACCCTTGGCTCCGCTCTTCCGCTTCAAGGACGAGGAAGATGTGATTGCGCAGGCGAACGATACGGAGTTCGGCCTCGCTTCCTACTTCTACGCCAAGGATCTCGCCCGCGTGTTTCGTGTCGCCGAAGCGCTGGAATACGGCATGGTCGGCGTCAATACCGGGCTGATTTCGACAGCGGAAGCACCATTCGGCGGGGTCAAGCTCTCCGGCCTTGGCCGTGAAGGCTCGAAGTATGGGATCGAAGAATTCACCGAGATCAAATATGTCTGCCTCGGCGGCATTGCCTGAGCAGAATAGGGAGAGAAACGATGCCCCATCCGAAAATTGTCAGCTTTTCCCGTAACGGACATGCCGGATATGGCATGCTTGCCGGAGACGGCGTCGTCGATCTTTTCGCGCGCCATGGCGCAAAGTGGCCGACGCTCCGCGAAGTCATCGCAGATGGTGCGCTGCTGACGCTCGCTGAGGAGGCCGTCGGTTTTGAGCCCGATTTCCCCGTGTCGGCTATCCGCTACGAAATCCCCGTTCCCGCCCCGGAAAAGATCATCTGCGTCGGCGTGAATTTTCCTGATCGCAACGAGGAGTACAAGGACGGGCAGGCAGCACCTTCCAACCCCTCCCTGTTCATCCGCTTTCCGCGTTCTTTCACCGGCCACGACCAGCCGCTGATCCGTCCGCCGGAAAGCCCGCAGCTCGACTACGAAGGCGAGATCGTCATCGTCATTGGCAAGGGCGGCCGCCGTATTCCAGAGGCACAGGCGCTCGACCATATCGCCGCGCTGTCGCTCTGCAATGAAGGCACGATCCGCGACTGGGTGCGCCATGCCAAGTTCAACGTGACCCAAGGCAAGAACTTCGACCGCACTGGCTCGATCGGTCCCTGGTTAATCCCGTTCACGAGCGAAGCGCAGATCGCCGACATCAAGCTCGAAACCCGCGTCAACGGCGAGGTCCGCCAGAGCGACCGAACCAGCCGGATGATCTTCTCTTTCCGCAAGATCATCAACTACATCTCCACTTTCACGACGCTCGTGCCCGGCGATGTGATCGTCACCGGCACGCCGACAGGCGCCGGCGCCCGCTTCGATCCGCCAATTTGGCTGAAGCCGGGCGATGTCGTCGAGGTCGAGGCCGATGGCATCGGTATCTTGCGCAACACGATCGCAGACGAGGTTTGACCATGTTGACACCTGACGAAATCCGGCAAGCGGCGGAACGGCTTGATATCGCGGAGAAGACGCGAATCCAGACCGGCCTTTTGTCGCTGCAACACCCGGGCATGACGATGGACGACGCCTATGCAGTACAGTCGGCCTGGGTCAAGAAGAAGGCGGCCTCCGGTCGCAAGATCATCGGCTGGAAAATCGGGCTGACCTCGAAGGCGATGCAATATGCGCTCAACATCGATATCCCGGATTCCGGCGTGCTGTTCGACGACATGATGTTCGAGGACGGTGGGACCGTTCCCGCGGATCGGTTCATCCAGCCCCGGATCGAGGCAGAAATCGCTTTCATCATGAAGGCTCCCCTGAAAGGTCCGGGCGTCACCGTGTTCGACGTGCTGAACGCCACCGACTACATTACCCCTGCGCTGGAAATCCTCGATACGCGCGTTCTGCGGGTCGATCCCGAAACGAAGAAGGCCCGCACCATCGTCGACACGATCTCGGACAATGCCGCCAATGCCGGCATCGTACTTGGCGGACGCATGGCGCGTCCCGACACAGTCGACATGCGCTGGATGGGCGCGATTGTCAGTCGCAATTCCGAGGTCGAGGAAACCGGTCTGGGTGCTGGCGTGCTGAACCAGCCTGCCCGTGGTGTCGCCTGGCTCGCCAACCGGCTGGCCGCATACGGCGACAGCATCGAGGCGGGTCAGATCGTGCTTGCCGGCTCCTTCATTCGTCCGATCGAGGCACGCCACGGCGATACCATCGTTGCCGATTTCGGACCCTACGGTACCGTCAGCAGCTATTTCGCATAGGAGAGATACCCATGCCCGCGCCCAAAAACACGTTCAAGGCCGCTCTTATGGAGAAGCGCCCGCAGATCGGCCTCTGGCTGGCGCTGGCCAATCCCTATACAGCCGAAATCTGCGCGGGCGCTGGCTATGACTGGCTACTGATCGATGGCGAGCATGCTCCGAACGATATCCCACTGCTGATGGCGCAGTTGCAGGCGCTGAAGGGAACATCGAGCCATCCCGTCATTCGGGTACCGATCGGTGAAGCCTGGTTGCTGAAGCAGACGCTTGATATCGGCGCGCAAACAATACTCGTGCCCATGGTCGAGAATGGCGAGCAAGCCAAGGCCCTGGTGCGCGCTGTGCGCTACCCGCCACACGGTATGCGCGGCGTTGGCGCCGCGCTCGCGCGAGCCTCGGCGTTCAACCGCATTCCCGATTATCTCCAGACCGCCAATGATGAGATTTGCCTGCTGCTACAGATCGAGAACCGCGCCGGCCTGGCCGCACTCGATGACATCGCGACCACCGACGGCGTGGATGGTGTTTTCATCGGACCGGCCGATCTTGCCGCTGACATGGGTCATCTCGGCAGACCCGGCGATCCGGAGGTGCAGCAGGCGGTGGAAGCCGCATTGATCCGTATTCAGTCGCATGGCAAGGCCGCCGGCATCCTGACTGCCGATCAGTCGCTTGCCAAACGCTACCTCGAACTCGGAGCCAGCTTCGTCGCCATCGGAAACGATGTCAGCCTCCTGGCAAACGGCGCTTCGCGTCTGCTCTCAGACTTTCAGAACGCAGCTGCTGCTTCAGCCGGAAGTTCGGGCACGGCAAAGGTCTATTAAGACGCCGCTATCCTCCGGATAAGACCCTGAAGCACGACGAGCTGTTCCGCGATCAATCGTCTCGTCGATAAGCTCTCCCTGCGCCGAAATCTTGCTGGTTGCATCTGCGATTATGATCTCCGGCTTGCTTAGCACAAATGCATCGAGATAAAGCAGCGCCTGTCTCAGGTGGTATTGCGCCCGCGAACCGCCAAGCATGCCGACCGAAGCCGTCTGGATCGCGACCGGCTTGCCCGAGAACGGCGCCGGAGACAATCGTGACAGCCAATCGAGCGCATTCTTCAAAACGCCGGGGATCGAGTAGTTATATTCCGGTGTGACGAACACAACAGCATCTGAGGACCGAATGATGTCGGCCCACTCGAGCACGATGGTGGGCAACCTTCAGACTGAACATCCCCATTGTCGTGAGGGAGGCACTGTCACATTAAGGAGCGTTAGCCGGCGGATGGCGTATTGAGCCGGTGTGTCATGCGACGACGCGAACGCCTGTGACTTCTGACCAGACGACCATCGCCTCGCTGCGAAGCGTTCGGTAGTCGGCTGAGGTCAGGGACTGGCGGGGAAAATGGAACAAATTGGCGATCGGATCATGAATTGAGACGAAGCGCTGCACATGGCGCGCTGATTTGAACCGCTTCATGATCCGCTCTCCTCGCCTCGTGGGCTGATGCGAATTTTCCGCGCGATTATTCAAGCCCTTGTAATGGCGGTGTTCCATTTTCAGCCCGAGACCCCGACGTGCCGCGCCGTAAGACCGGAGCTTGTCTGTGATCAGAACCCGAGGGGTGCGCGCCTGCTTGCGAATGAGTTTGCGCAGGAGCCGCTCGGCGGCCAGTTTGTCGCGGCAGCTTTGGACCAGAGCATCGAGAACGAAGCCATCCTGATCGACAGCCCGCGAAAGCCAGTGTTCCGGCCGTTGATCGTGATGGCAACCTCATCAAGATACCATTTGTCGCCGAACTGCGGAGCACGACGGCGGATCTTTCCGGCGAAGTCGCGTCCGAACCGTTCGGCCCAACGCCGAACCGTCTCATGGCTGACGACAATGGCCGTCGCGGCAAGCAGATCTTCGACCATCCGCAGGCTGAGCGGAAATCGGAAATACAGCCAGACGGCTCGGCCTATGATTTCGGCGGGAAACCGGCGACCTCGATAGAGCGAATTTCGAACAGCGCTCATATCAGATATCGTTCCCGAGCGTCGGTTGCCGCGTCAACGTGACTGTGCCCAGAGCATTACGGCGGGAACTTCCATCCGGGCCGCGTGATCACCCTATGTTCTCAAAAGTCGGACAGATTAACCACTTTCGTGTCGTGACGCCTGGATGGCTTGTCGGACAGAGGTCGAGTTCCTAAAAAGGGGCTCTGCCGCGGAAACGAACACTTTAAGGCGAGCCCGTCCGCTTAATCTTGGGGCTTCTTAAGTTTTGTTGATCCAGGATACGTCCAACATAGGGGGATTTTATGAATCAAGAGTTCTTCGTAGCGAAACAGAATAAGGTAAAATTACTGCTCTCGACAATATTTCTCATTACGATCTCTGCAATTGCGTTTTATTATCTCCACAGAGGGCCGGACCAAAGCAGCCTGCGGATCGTGCTCAGGGAAGGCTATCTATTTTATCCTATATTCGGATTTGGGCTTGTGCTTCTTCTAGCGCTCTCCGTTGGAGGCCTCTATCGGCTCATCTCGGGTGCAAAAGGTTTGACGGTCAATCATGAGGGCATCGACTTAAATGGTTCATTGCTGGTGAAATGGAACGATATAGCTGCTTTGGAGCATTATGAGGATTTTACGTCCTCGCATCTGACTGGGTACAAAATTATCCTTAAAGATCCGGAAGGCTACTTATCCGCGCACAAACAACATCCACTATACAAAAAGATGGTGTCCAATCAGAAATCCATATCGACGCCTGTGGCGGTCTATACGAATAGTCTGAACATGGATCACGCCAGATTTAATTCCGTTGTAGATCATTTTCTTCGCAAAAATGCCTGACGCGGTCAGTCAGAAAGTGTCGTCGTGAACCGGCTCCGAACAATGACCCCATTGAGACCCCCTGCAACAATTTGAAATTGATAGGAAAATCTGAACATCAACGGGTCATGGGCGACGCCGGTATATTCGCCACTTTCTCCACAAAACGGAATATATTTCAATTGCCTAGGTTCTGTTGACAAAGTTTAACGATCTACCCGCGCATTCAATGCGGCCTCGATTTCAGCATATGTAGCCGCGTGTCGTTCGCGTTGATGCACGAGATACGTGGAGTGCCTTTTTGCGAAAGCATCGACCTCACCAAGCTCCGCTGGGTAAGCCTCACCCACGCTTTCAAAAAAGAACCCGTGTCGCACCAGCCTCTCGACTTTATTCCACTGCTTGATGTCAGACATTTTCGGGGCTTTGAATTTGCGATTGAGGCCGATGCTTGGTCCGCCACAGTGAGGGCAGGCCAAGATAGCATCCGCCTGTGATGCTCGCCTAAAGCTCTTCCTGCACTGGAAGCACGCATACGGATGTAGATATTGCGGCGAAGGCGTTTCGTTGCGAACCATAGCTGTCTCGGGTCACGTTTGCATCGTTCTCTCAGATGCTAGCAGCCCGACGATTCCCATCACATCGAAAAAATGATTCAAGCCTCCCTTTTAGGAGGTTCAAATGGCCCGTGGGGATTTGAGTGACGCGGAATGGCGGATCGCAGAACCACTTTTGCCAGCAGAGCATGGGCGCAAATCCCGCCCATCCTATGATAATCGGAAATTCTTAAACGGCATGCTGCATGTGCTTCGGGCCGGATGCCCGTGGCGCGATATGCATGAACGCTACGGAAAATGGAACTCGGTGTATGTTCGCTTTCGCCGATGGGCAGAGCAAGGGGTATGGGATGCCCTTCTCGAAACGCTCGTTGAGCTTGGCCTGACCGACGACTGGCAACACATGATCGACAGCACCACGGTTCGTGGCCACTCTCCGGCTGCGGGCGCTAAAGGGGGACTTATAAGGAGGCTTTTGGTCGATCAGGCGGCGGCTTTTCGACAAAAATCCGTGCCCGCGCAGACGGTCAGGGACGCCCTCTCGGCTCCATCCTGACTGGTGGTGAGGCTTCCGATTACAATGCCGTTCCGGACTTACTGGCCATGCCGGTCGCCAAGCCGAGAATGTTTCTCGCGGACAAGGGCTATGACGGCGACGTCTTGCGTGAAAAATCGCTGATCCATGGAATCATGGCCCGTAATCCCCCCAAAGGCAAACCGGAAGAACCCACCTGCCTACGACTTCCAAGCCTACAAGGACCGAAACCGCATCGAGCGCATGTTCAACCGGCTCAAGCAGTTTCGTCGCGTCGCCACTCGATACGACAAGACCCGAAAGTCCTTCTCCGCATTCCTCGCTCTGGCCGCCGCAAAGATATGGTTACCTTACTTTGTCAACAGGACCTAGGTATCCTGAACTTCGGCTGAAGAGTTCAAATTTGATGCAGCACTACTGCAAGGTACTCGGATGCGAACTCAGACCCGATCGGTTAACGATCCTAGGCTTGAAACAGCCCTGCGACAACCATACAGGACACGATAGCTAGCCACACGGACGCGCTCCGCTGAAGTATCATCAGCCGCCAATGGCTTCGCGCACCGACCTGCGTCAACCTGCCGATTAAACCCCAAATCACGACAACGATGCTTGCCAAGACAACGAAAATGATAAGCCTTGGCAAGAAGTCCGACACGCTCGGCGGAGGTAGAAGAACAAGTCCGAACACAAGGGCCTTGGGGTTGAGCATCGTCGTCACATATATGTGTCGAGCGGTCACGCTGCGGTCCGATACATCTTTGTTTCCCGCCACCCAAAGCTTTATTGCGAGATACATTACCCAAATCGCCGCTGCGGCCTTCAACACCAGAGCTGTTTCCGGCCAACGCGCGATCAGCTCTCCCCCAAGCCACGTAAGGGGCAAGATCATAGTGAGGTAACCGAGCAATTCGGCGGGGAACAGTCTCGGAACGACCCAAAAACCGTTGCGTGCCGATGCCAACCCCATCAACGTATTGGTCGGGCCGGGGCTCAGTAGGAGAATGAACGCCGCCGAGATATATGCTGGATAGCTCATTAGAGGTCACCTGTAGTGGTAGTGTCTTCAGTCAATTCCGATGGGGTTCGCGCAGGTGTTTGCCCTTGGCTTTTCTCAGGTCCAACTATCTGTCTCGTCGTTGTGAGGAATGCTCGACTGGCTTCCCGGACGCGAGCAGGCAATCGCAGCGGCCTTCGCGGCTCGTCGCATTGCCGCGTCTAGCGAGAGGCCTCGATCGAGAGCCGACGCGAGGACGCCCACAAAACAATCACCAGCTCCGGTCGTATCCACGGCATCAACGCGCAGCGCCGAGACCCTTACATTCTCGCCATTGATGAACGCTTCGGCTCCCTCTCCTCCCATGGTGCGTAGGACACCGGTGTCGAGGGACTCGGACAACGATCTCGCGCTCGGCTCGCAACCAAGCCAACCGGAAAGAGCTTCGGCCTCATCTTCGTTGACGATTACGATATCGACAAGAGAGAGAAGGTCGCGATCCAGCCGGTAGGCCGGAGCGAGGTTGAGAATCGATTTTGCGGGATGATTGGAAACCCGTCTGATCAGATTTTCGATCTCAACAGCGTCGTTCTCCATCTGCATCAGGACGTAACTTGCGTTACGAAGCAGCTCATCTTCAACGCCATCGGATTGGGCTGCCAGATTGGCGCCTGCTGCAACTGCGATCATATTGCGGCCATCGGCATCGATCATTATTGCGGCGGAGCCGGTAGGCTCGTTCGATCGGACCACACGGCTGATATCGACCTCGCTTTCCAAATTCTGAAGGGCGATAGGGGCCATGGCGTCGTTACCCACCGCCCCGATCATGACGACATTTGCGCCATCCCGCGCAGCTGCAAGTGCTTGGTTAGCCCCCTTCCCTCCAGCCTCGGTTCGGGATCCGCGGGCTAAAACCGTCTGACCCGCTTGAGGTATCTCGTTGACCAGGTAGATGAGGTCAACATTTATTGATCCGAACGTGACGATCATACTACAACCCCTAGCTTTCTTCTCGCCGGCGGCGCCAAAATGCGCGATCGCTGTGATCTTCGTCTGCAATCGAAGCGAACATCACCGTGACAATCCGCCAGTTATCACTCCCGTTCGCATCGCCTATAATCAGAATTGATTTTTCTTTTAGAATCTATTTCTATTTTCATCAAGCTCAAGAGTAAAATCCGAACGATTGGGCGAGCGCCTGTCCCCGGACCACCAAACCGACACTTGACGGAAGCGACAACTAACGGGGATCGTTTATGGAAGCCTATTCCATATTGGAAACAAACCTTATAGGCTTCGCTAAAAGGAGATTAATGTTTGACCGTCGCAGCCGTATCACGATGCCTGACGCTCTTGGAAGAGTTGGCTGGAGAAGCAGGATCAATCGAGTTGTCCGACCTCGCTGGACGTCTTGATATGCCAGCGAGTGCGGTCCATCGCCTCTTGACTACGCTGATTAGCCACGGTTGGGTTACCCAAGATGCCGCGAGCCAAAACTATGCCCTTTCTCTTCGGTTGAGCGCCTTGGCATTCCGGAATCTCGATGCCCGGAACGTCCCGGACGTGGTGCAATCTGTCCTGAATCGGTTGGCTGCGGAAACGCAAGAATATTGCCGTCTAGCGATCCTGGAAGGTCAGGATTTGGTATGGGTGGCACGCGCACAAGGTGCGACAACCGGCCTCCGATATGATCCGGACATGGGACAAGAAATCGTTCTTCACGCAACGGCGAATGGGAAGGCGTGGCTTTCGACTCTGCCTGAAGAACGCGCACTGGAGATTGTCTATTCTCGCGGTTTTACGGCCAAACGGAAGCTTGGTCCCAATTCTGCTCGATCAATCGATGAACTCAGAGTCCGACTGAATGAAACCCGGGAGCGGGGCTTCGCAACCTCTGTCGAGGAGGGTGAGGCTGGTACCGCAGCAGTTGCGGTTCCCTTTCGAACGAGTTCTGATGCTGAAGCGCCGGTCGCTGGAACGATCTCCGTTGCGGGACCTCTTATGCGCATAACCGAAGATCGTTGGCCCGACTTAGTTCGTTCCCTCAAAAACGCTGCAGAAGAACTAAGCGACATCTGGCCTCTGCGAGTTCGCCAGCGAACCATGACGCCACTGATCGTTGCAACCGGCGCAGTGCGGTAGCCGCGTCTACAGTTACTTTGAAGCATGATCACAACCGGCTGGATCTGCAAGGATCGCCGGGCTCTGCATTGCAGACGTCATCATGCGCCATCGCGGAGGCAGTTCTGCGAGCCTCCCGCGCCCGCGCTAGAACAGCTTGTCCACTGCCAGCCCGCCAGCAACGCAGGCTGAATGGAGCATACTCGCGTTTATCCTCGGCCCTTTGCCGGACAGCAGCCTCTTCCTCCCCATCTATCGCCGTCCCGATCTTCTGCACCCGAAGGCGCTCGACTCAATTTTCCACTAGATTTGAAAGGTGGTTTCGTTTTAGAAATCATTTCCAATTAATTCTGCAAGTGGAGAGGATTTGCGATGAGCGTGACAAGATGGGAGGACGACGCCACTCTTTGGCACGGTCCAGACTATGGTTCGGAGGCTTTGAAATACCACCCGGACGTCAAGTCGGCGGCTGTCGCAGGTCGGATCATCACCTGTGTCGAGATCGTCGATTGGAGCGGCACAGGTACAAAGGACATGCTGATTTCGGCATGGGACGCATGCTATGACGGTCGCGTTTTCCTGCGTCGCCAGATCGGCACCAATCCTGACGGCACGCCTATTCTGGGTGAAGAAGAACTGGTGGAAGGCGTCCGCGGTTACGTGACGGCCGTTAAGGATGGAGATATTTTCCATCTAGTCTCCGCGTCGCGGCTGCGCAAACAGATTTACGTCTTTCCCAATGTCGGGAAAAAAGGCGCACCTGAATTTGGCGACCCCGTGCGCCTTGACCTCGATGCCGACTGGGTCAAGGGTAACGAATATTTCCATATGGCCCGGTTCCACGATATCGATGGCGACGGGGTGGCGGAACTCATCGTCGGTAGCGACTACTGGAACGACTATTGGCCGAACGGTCTGGAATGGAACGACGAAGGCTATCGCGGCTATGACGACGCCGGACGTTGGCTCGGCGGTCCGCTACGTGGCTTCCTGTACGCATTCAAGAACAAAGGTACGCTCGCAGCGCCCGTGCTGGAAAAGGGCCATGCCCTCATCGCCGGCGAAACGCCACTTGAGGTCTATGGGCAGCTGGCGCATGCATTCGGCCAGTTTGGGACTGGGCAGCAACACATCATCGCAGGCGAGTTCTGGAATATCCTGCATATTGCCCGGCAGCGCGAAGACGGAACCTTCGAGCCGACCAGTCTGGTGCGCGGTATCGACGGCACGGTTCTGGAACTCGAACAGTGCATCCATCTCCCCTGCGTCGTCGATTGGGATGGCGACGGTCGCGAAGATATCGTTTACGGCGCCGAGGATGGATACATCAGCTTTCTCAAGAACGTCGGCGATGGCGAAGACGGACTTCCGCGTTTCGAGCAGCGCGGCCGCATCGAGACCACGAAGCCATTGATCCACGCGGGTATCCTGCCAAGCCCCGCGGCCTATGATTTCAGCGGTGACGGGCACTACGATCTTGTCGTTGGCAACAGCACGGGGGAATTGCTCTTCTACCAAAGCCGGGAAAAAGACGGGATCATTTATCTCGACAAGGAAGTCATGCTGAAGGGTGGCGACACGCCGATCCGGCTTGCAGCCGGATTGACCGGCTCTATCCAGGGGCCGTCGGAAAAAATGTTCGGCTACTCCTGCCCGACCCTTGCCGATTGGACCGGCAATGGCAGCATGGACATATTGGTCAGCGACGTTACGGGCCGTCATCGGCTGTTCCGCAACACTGGCGAAAAGGTCCTGCCGCCACGCTTTGGCGAGGAGGAGTTCCTAACCTTCAAGGGCAAGCCGTTGAAGACAGTCTGGCGGGTTCGACCGGCGGTCGTTGATTGGCTCAAGGACAGCGACCTCCACTATGTCGCACTGGATGAGGACGGAGTCCTCAGCGATTGGAGGAAGGCGTCCGACACGGAACTCGTCGACAAACGTTTCCTACGTTGGGAAGACGGCGAAGCTATACGTTTTACGGTCGATGTTGGCGGCGGGCGCGGGCGCGTAAAGCTGTGCTTCTGCGATTGGGAAGGCACAGGTCGCACGGACCTTATTTTTGGCACCCATGCCCGCGCCTGCGTGCCACCGGATCCGAGGACCGGCGCACCACGAAATACGACGAAGCAGGCGGGCCTGTTCTACTCCCGCAATGTCGGAACGCCGGAAGAGCCGCGCTTTGCGTTGCCAATCCCGATCAAACACCACGACGAGACCATTCAGATGGCGATGCATGTCGCCTCCCCGGAAGTTGTCGATTGGGCCGGCCGCGGAAATCTCGACATCATTGTCGGGATCGAGGACGGCAGCATCGTCTGGCTCAAGCGCGAGGAATTGTCGTGGTGAGCGGCGTCAGCATTCGAGGTACAACTAAGCTGATTGGCATTATCGGCGACCCGATCGCCCAAGCCAAGTCGCCAGCTGCGGTCAATCCTCTTTTCGCGGCACGCGGGGCAGATATAGTGTCTATCCCGCTCCATGTGCCAGCAAAACAATTGGCCACAATCTGGGCCGGCCTGAGGGCGATGCCGAACCTCGTGGGGTTCGGCATTACTCTACCTCACAAACAGACGGCGATCGACCTCTGCGACAGTCTCGATCCGGTGGCAGCCCGGGTCGGCGCTGTCAACTTCGTCCGGCGCGAACGCGACGGTAGCTTTCGAGGCTACCAGTTCGATGGCAAAGGCTTTGTGCGTGGCCTCCAATCGAAAGGGATTGCGATAGAGGGTCGCGATGCTCTCATCATCGGAGCCGGCGGTGCTTCGGTTGCTATAGCGTTTGCACTCGTCGAGGCAGGTGCCAGCAGCATCACGGTGTCGAATCGAACTTTTGACAAAGCCGAAGCGCTGGCGGAGACGGTGAACGCTGACTTTGGAAGAAAAGTTGCCAAGGCAGGCAAAGCCGAGCCGGAAGCGGGCCAGCTCGTCGTCAATGCCACGTCACTCGGCCTTCAAGATACGGACGCGCTACCGCTTAATCCGGATCTCCTGCTGCCTGGGATGACATTCGCTGAAGTCATTGCCCAGCCCGAAACAACCAGGCTTCTCGCATTGGCCGCAGCAAAGGGTGTCGAAACCCATTCCGGCATGCACATGATCACCGGACAAGCCGATCTCACCGTCGACCATATCTGTGAGCTCTGGGCTTAGCTGCGTTTCTCGCATCAAGCGTCATGCCTGACCCGTAAGGCATGACGTTCTCGAACGCCATCCGGCGTAGCGGCATACTTCGCGTCTTCAAGTGATACGCCCCAAGCGCCATCGAGATGTTGCTCGATCTCCGCAACGCTTTTCTTTCGAGAAAAGCGATTTCCCCGACTGACTTGCTATGACACATCCACGTGCCTTTTCCCAGAGAATTGGGCGAGGATTATCCCTCTCCTTGATGTTGCAGCCTCAGACCTTTCTCGGGCCACCGAAGTCTGCCAACCCGACCTGTCAGCGAAAGGGTCACGACGGCATCTTGCAAGTCTTGGCCAATAAATCCTAGATTTGTGGGATAAATCTCTGGCATCCACACTTGGTCGAGCAACTCGCCTCCTGGCGACACCACCGTTATGCACCCGGTCACCAAGGTTGAAACGCAGATGTTACCGGAAGCCGCAATCTTCAGACTGTCTAGACGCTGGAAGCCGCCTAGTCCGATAATGAGCTCGCCGCCACTCTGGCTCGGAAAAGGTCTTTTGTGGACTACCCCCGGCCCAGCGATGGCGTAGCTCCACAGTCGTGCTGTTTCCATTTCGGCGACGTATAGCGTCGAAAGATCGGGTGACAAGCCAATTCCGTTTGGTGCGAGAAGCGGAAATACCACCTTCTTTATCGAACTGCCATCGGCTTTTCCGTAATAGACAGCACCATGGTCGCGCTGGAACTCCCCGACCCTGCCCGTGTCAGTGAAATAAAAGCCGCCCTGATTATCGAAAACGATGTCGTTAGGACCACTAAGTGTTCGGCCGTCGCACTGGTCATACAAGGTCGTCACCTCGCCCGTCGCGATATCGACCCTCTGGACTATTCCACCGGAGTAATCTGGGGCCAGACCAACGGGTCGCAACCACTCGCCCTCCTGCTCCCAGGAGAACCCTCCATTATTGCAAACGTAGAGCGCTCCATCCGGCCCTAAAGCCATCCCGTTAGGGCCGCCGCCGGTCTGGGCCAGTAGTTCGTGTTTTCCGCCTCCGCTGATCCTAACGATCCTGCCGGCACCGATCTCCACGACGGCAATCGAACCGTCGGGGAGTTCGACGGGTCCTTCGGGAAAGTGAAGTCCCTTGGCAATGATCTCGATGTCAGGTTTCGTCATAGAATGGGAAAGCCCTGAACGAATAGGTCGGAATAGCGATTTATTGTGGGGATCCGGACAGATTTATACTATGGCCCGCCCGTGAGGATTGATTTCGTAAGCGAGCTAATTGGTCTCCACGCGCTCGGGCATGCCCCGGTTTGCTGCCGAACGATAGCCTGCCTCAATGACGGCCAGTGCTCGCTCCGCTTCGAGCAAGCCTGCAACGGGACGACGATTATTTGCGAGGTCAGCCCAACTTCGGCGAAGGAAAACAGGGTAATACTCGTCCGTGTTATATTCGATTGTCGTCGAGCTAGCCCTCCCGTTTTCACGCGTCTTTGCATAGAATTGGTCGGCGTAACCGCGAATGTAGGATTGACGATGCGACAGCGAAAAGGCGAAATCCCGCTGATCGTCGGCTGTGGATGGATACAAATACCCTGTCTCGATCACGCCGATCTGTCCTGCGGCAGTTCGGCAGGTGAAGACAGCCTGTTCGTCGACGGTCACGTCAGGCCGGTAGATCTGGACCTGGCCTGAGACCTCGATGATGGGGGATTGCGTCAGGTTTGAGATCAGGTCGATGAAGTGAATACCGACATTCAGCATCGACCCACCGCCTGCGAGGGCCTTTTCAAGCATCCATGCGCACCCGTTTCGTTCATACCGTGCGACCGAGCCTACGACAAATCGGAAGGAAAGATGTTCAAATCCGTCTGCCATCAGACCTGCAGCCGGCGATAGAAGATCAGCCAGAGCGCTCACCCGCTGAATAAAAGGCACACTAACGTAGACGCCGCGTTTCTCGGCTAAATTGCGGATACGACGAACCTCCTCTACATTAAGCCCGCATGGCTTCTCGATGAGAAAGGGCTTGCCCTTGGCGATTAGCCGCTCAGCGAGTTCGGCCATGTCGGAGTGACGGCTAAAGACGAGCGCAAAGTCAAAGTCCTGGCTCATCAGTTCGTCATTGGAACCAAAGAGCTTGCAATTGAGCAGATCGGAAAAACGAGGCCCGGCGAATGAAGCGCTGTCCGATATGCCGATCACCTCGATACCCGGATCCTTCAGCGCAGCGATGTAAAGCGGAAAATGCCAGTGGCTGACGTCGAATACTGCGATCTTCATCTCGACTCCGTTTATTGGAGGTTTATCAAGGCGAGGAGCCGTGGTTAAACGCATGGGCCGGCCGGACAACGGCGGACTAACGTTTGACCGCCGTCAAGCGGCTCCTTGTGAAACGCCCTCCGCAATGCTATTGGAATAGCGTTCCGACAAACCGAATATCGTGGTACCATGCGCCTTGTCAAATCCCTTCTAGATCGTTGTTTCGACGTCATCACGCTGTTGAGCGAGAACGCCACTGGACTGTCGTTGGGCGAAATCAGCCGTCGGCTGGACGTCCCAAAGAGCGCGGCGCATCGCCTGCTCAACAGTCTGTGTGACTTGGGTTGGGCCGAACAGGACCCCGACAACGGGTTCTACCGGCTTTCGTTGCGCCTCGCCGTAATGGGCCAGCGCCTGTTGGCCGGAACTCGAATCCCCGATATCTGCCAACCGATACTGGACAGATTGGCCAGTAATACCAAAGGACTGGGCAGGATTGCGATTCTGGATCCCGATGGTTTGACGTGGATCTCCCACTCACAAGGGATGCGATCCGGCTTGATCTACCAGCCGGAACTCGTTGCAAAAGTTCCGCTGCACACGACCGCCAACGGCAAAGCCTGGCTAGCGACGCTGGATCGGGAGGAGGCGTTGGCAAGGGCCGTAGCGAGTGGACTGGGACGGACAGACCTGGGGGGCCCGCGGGTTATTACCTCGAGGCAGACATTTTCTGCGGCTTTGGATGAGACCGAAGAAAGGGGATGGGCCACTGCGATTGAGGAAGCGGAAGCCGGCGTCGCTGCTGTCGCCGCTGTCATTCGCGTTGGCGGTCAGGTTGTTGGAACGGTGAGCATCGCTGGCCCGATCCACCACTTTTCACCACTCGTAGTTCCTCAATTGGCGGAACAGGTGAAGGCCACTGCCCAGGAACTATCCGAACTTTGGCCCTATCGGATCGCCTCGCCCACCCCGCAAGCGAACGCTTCGAAAGCGTCGCAAGTCGTTGGCAACATTATCTAAATATCTTCCGTAGCTCACGGTGTACTTCTTGTAACGCCTACGTCTGTTGACACCCGCTTCTCTTAGTGGAATAACGTTCCAATAGCGATCGGGGAGATCGCGCTGGATCAAGTGGCCGCTTCGGTGGCCGGCAGGAGGAAACAGTTGGCTAGTGTTGAGCTCAAGTCCGTTCGCAAAGCTTACGGCGCCTTACCCGTGCTTCATGGCGTGTCTGTCGACATCAATGAAGGGGAATTTGTAACCCTGGTCGGGCCCTCGGGTTGCGGAAAGTCAACTCTGTTGAGGATGATTGCAGGCCTGGAAAACATCTCAGGTGGCGAGATCCAGATTGGCGGACGCACCGTCAACGATGTTCCTCCCAAGGCCAGAGATATCGCGATGGTCTTCCAGAACTATGCCCTTTATCCGCATATGACCGTTGCGGAAAACATGGGCTTCTCTCTGAAGCTGAAAAAGGCGCCCCGCGAGGAGCGGGCAACGCGCGTTCAACGAGCAGCTGAAATCCTCAGTCTCACGAAACTTCTTGATCGCTACCCCCGCGAACTCTCGGGCGGGCAACGTCAGCGTGTCGCGATGGGCAGAGCAATCGTTCGTAATCCCCAGGTGTTCCTGTTCGATGAGCCGCTTTCGAACCTCGATGCAAAGTTGCGCGTGCAAATGCGCGCTGAGATCAAGGAACTTCATCAGCGGCTCAAGACCACGACTGTTTACGTGACCCATGACCAGGTCGAGGCAATGACTATGGCCGACAAGATCGTCGTCATGCACGACGGTTATGTTGAGCAAGTCGGCGCGCCGCTTGAGCTGTATGACTATCCAGCCAACATATTTGTCGCCGGATTCATCGGATCGCCATCGATGAATTTCCTGAAGGGGAATGTGGAGCAAGGCCGGTTCGTTCTCGAGGATGAACACCAGCTGCCTTTGCCTCCAGGCATGGCCGGTCCGTCAGAGAAGGTGATCTACGGTATTCGACCTGAGCATCTCACTCTGAGTGACGAGGGTTTGCCCCTTACCGTCACAGTCGTTGAACCGACAGGTTCCGAGACCCAGGTCATCGCTCGGCATGGCACTCAAACCATCGTCTGCATATTCCGAGACCGAGTTTTACCGAAAGTTGGCGAGACCATCGTCGTGGCCCCTGATCTTTCGCGCGTCCACCTCTTCAGCGAGAGCACCGGAAGGCGCTTGTCCTAAGAACAGACACTACCCACTGCCTGAGACGGCCACAGGGGAATAGTAATCGAATGTCGATACCATCATTACAAGTCAGCAGCAATCAAGGCGCGACAGACCTGACGAGCAACGTCGTGGGCGCCACTGACAATGCAAACCGCTTTAGTTGGGCTCCCTTTCTCTGGTTTACGCCCGCAATCCTGATCCTGTTTCTTGTGACGCTCTATCCGACGATATTTGTGATCTGGTTGAGCTTTCAGAAAACGAAATACTACGAGCTCGTCGGCTTTAACGGTCTCGCCAATTACGTCGAAGTGCTACGTTCCTCCGAGTTCTGGGACACGACCATAATTTCTTTGACCTATGTTGGAGGCTCTCTGGCGGGCGCCATGATCCTCGGCATGGCTTCAGCGCTGGTCTTGAATCGGGCGGGCGTTACCGGCTCTGCGTTGCGCGTTTTCATCCTTTTTCCCTGGACGCTTTCCATGTCGGTTGTTGGCAGCATCTGGCTCTGGCTGCTCAACCCCTCTTTCGGGCCGGTACCGTATGTAATCCAGAAGCTAGGTATCGACCCCGGCCTGATGTTAGGGGATCCGGGAATGGCGTTGCCCCTCATCATCATCGTCACTGCTTGGTGGTCATTTCCCTATGTCATGGTGATGGCGACAGCAGCCATGCAGTCCATTCCGAAGGAACTCTACGAAGCGGTGGAAATTGATGGCGGCGGTGCGTTCGTGAAGTTCCGTTATGTCACGTTCACCGAAATCCTTCCCACTTTGGGAAGCACGGCACTGACGCTTTCCATCATGTATCTGACCTTGATGACGCTGATCATCGTCATGACTGGCGGAGGACCGCTGGGGTCGACGACCACGCTTAGCTTCGAAGCTTTCCGCGGAACCGTTCAAGCGGTCAACATCGGGCCGACTGCCGTCATTTCGATCGTCGTCCTGATAATCAATGTCGCCCTTGGTGCTCTTTACAGCCGGCTGACCGGCCGCGCTACCGGATAGGATCAAATATGAGTAACGCTCTCTCGAACCGATCGAACGGACAGATACCCGCGATCCTGGGATCCTTGATTATCGGGATTATCGTTCTCGGGCCAGTACTATGGGCCTTTGCGACATCGTTCAAAACAGAAGTAGAAGCGGTCGTCGTTCCGCCTACTCTTTGGCCGACTTCACCGACGCTGGATAACTACACCAAGGTCTTCCAGGACGCTGCTTTCCTCAATGATCTCTGGAACTCCGTTGCCTACTCCGTCGGGGCCGTAATCATAGCTCTCCTCGTCGGGATTCCAGGAGGTTATGCCGCCGCACGCTTTTCTTTCAAAGGTAAGCGGACCTTGATGCTGGTGATACTGGGGACCTCGATGGTGCCAGGTGTGGCGTTGCTGGTCCCCACTTATTATCTGCTGGAAACGGTCGGTTTGCTCAACAGCGGTATCGTGGTGACGATCATCCTCTCCGCGCGGATTATCCCTCAGACAGTCTGGTTCATCGCCAATTTCGTCGAAGCCGTTCCAATTGAGATCGAGGACTCCGCTATGATCGATGGCGCGTCCCGGTTTCAAATCATCTGGGCTCTGATCTTGCCGCTCATACGTCCGGGTATAGCGGCGGTCGCGACAATTGGCATCGTGACGACGTGGAACGACTACATCACGGTGGCGGTTTTTGCGCCCGAGGTCGCAAAACGGACCCTGCAGGTCGCCCTCGTCAATCAGGTGTTCGACGCCGTTGGCATTTCTTGGTCCTACATGATGGCCTTCGTGATGGTCGCATCATCACCGGTGATCTTCATGTTCGGCTTCGTTCAGAAATGGTTCATCTCCGGCCTGACGGCCGGCGCCGTTAAAGGCTGATGACCTAAACAAATCCACACATCATGTTCAATCTGGGAGGAAGACGCATGCAAACCATATCAAAACGGAAATTTATCAAAACATCCGCGGCGCTGGCGGTTGGGACTGCCATATCAGCTTTCGTTGCTACGCAGGCCTTCGCCGAAAGCACGAAGATCATCTACCAGACATTCCTGGATCCAAACAATTCGAAGGATCCCCGGTCTGCAGCTCAGACCAAGATGATTGACGCTTTTCAGGCGAAGAACCCAGACATCAAGGTCGAGCTGCTTGTCGATCCAACCGGGGGAGCAGCAGCACGCGCTATCAAGTCCGGAAGCCAGACACCAGACGTGATCCGCGTCGTCGGCTTTGCTGTTTCCGAATTTGCTGCCACCGGAAATCTTCTCCAGCTCGACGATTTGGTGAAGAAGGACGGCATTCCGGATGACGATTGGCTCCTGCCTCTGTCGAGCACGAAGGTCGACGGAAAGCTCTATGCTCTTCCCCAAGACTTCCGCATTCCAATCCTCTTCTACCGCAAAAGCATGTTGGAGAAGGCCGGGGTCAAGCCACCGACGACCTGGGATGAAGTATGCGCACTAGGCGACAAATTCGGTCAATCGGATACGATCACCTTCGCTGTTCCGCTTGGAGCAACAGGCGGTCTTGGCGGCGCCCAAAGCCTTGGAGAATTCTTTCTAAGCACGATGCTGCCTGGCAATGGCGGTCAATATTTTACCCCTGATGGTAAGATCGCTTTTTCGAAGGAGTCGTTCATCAAGGCGGCGCAAACGATCAAAGACTTTTATACGAAGTGCAAGGTGACTCCACTGCGCAGCGCCCAGATGGGGTTCAACGAATTGCACGATGCTCTCCGCTCTGGCAGTGCAGCGACGGCGGTGTTTGGCGTTTATCGTTATAAGACAGTGAAGCAGCAAGGTGGCGGTGACGATCTAGCTTGGGCTCCGGCGCCAGGGTATACGGCAAACGACAAGCAAACGGTCTACAGCTACAATATCGCGATCAACAAGAAGACCGCAAATCCAGATGCCGCTTGGACCTTTACGAAGTTTATGGTGTCGCCGGAGGCGCAAGCTTTCGCAGCCGAGGGCGGCGAAGTTGTATCGCGCAAATCAGCATACACTTCGCCATATTTCCAGAGCGACGCCGGTAAGGACCAGAAGCAGTGGGCTGACTTGGTAGCCCAGCGTGGCCAGACAGTGACCTACTCCCCGATCCTCTCGACGTATCACACCATCTTGGGTGAGGCTTTCCAGCGGATGATCCTGAAAGATGGATCGCCGGCAGATGCCTACGACGAACTGATCGAACGGTATGGAGCGGCTCTCGCGAAGGCGCAGTAAAGCTAGCCTCCTCGAAACGAGGCTGGATGGCGGGGTCGTCGCCGCCATCCAGTCCTTTCCGACAAGGCCATCTACGGTCGTCGTCGGAACCTCGACGTTAAAATTGGTGGTTCGGGCGACCCCAGTTTTCGCTCAACGGCGGCTGAAAAGCCGATGGGTACTGCTGTGCCATGCGCTCTCACACGGTGCGCGCAACCCCTGGACCAGCGAGCCACATTCAGACTGATGAAAGGCATCCGCGATGAGATATCGATACCTTGGAAGAACTGGGGTTCAGGTCAGCGAGTACATGCTCGGCACGATGAGCTACGGATCTGATGGAAATACTGACGAGAAAGAATGCATCGAGATTTTGCATAGAGCGCTCGATCGCGGCATCAACTTCATCGACACTGCTGACACTTATTCTCATGGCGAATCCGAAGAGATCGTCGGCAAGGCGATTGCAGGCCGTCGTGACTCAGTGGTGCTTGCGACCAAGTTTCGGTTGGCGGCCGGTGAAGGACGCAACGAAGAGGGTGGCTCCCGCTATTGGATTATGAAGCAGGTCGAAAACAGCCTGCGAAGGTTGAACACTGATCACATCGATCTCTACCAAATGCATCGGCCCGACCTTCACACCGATCTTGATGAAACACTCGGCGCCCTCAACGACCTCGTGGCCCAAGGCAAGGTTCGGTATATCGGCTGCTCCACAGTGCCGAGCTGGTATCTGGCAGAGACGCAATCGGTAAGCCGATTGAACAAGACGGCGCGGTTCATCAATGAAAGCTCGCCCTACTCGATTTTTCAACGGGCTGTGGAAAGAGAGACGCTCCCTGCCGTCCAACACTACCGCATGGGTTTCACCGCTTGGAGCCCGCTGAATGGCGGCTGGCTGACTGGCAAGTACAAGGGCGATGGCTCAGTGCCGTCAGGATCCCGAGCCGAGCGTGTCAAAGAGCAGTGGGGACAGCACTACCCAATCCTGCAAACGCGATTCGACATGCAGCGCGAGGGCAACCGTCGCAAACTGGAGCTGCTTCCAGAACTTGGGCGCGTTGCGACCGAGGCAGGTTTGTCCCTGATGCACATGGCTCAGGCGTTCCCACTTGCGCACGCCGCAGTAACGTCTGTGATTCTCGGCCCACGGACGCTCGAGCAGTTCAAGAGCATGGAAGCGGGTTTCGAGACAGTCCTCCAGTCCGCGACGCTCGACCAGATAGACGCGCTTGTTCCGCCGGGATCGCTCATTGAAGAGGCCGACCGTGGCTATGTCTCTCCATGGCTCGCGCCAGAGGTTCGTCGTCATTCGAGGAAGGCTGCCTAAGTGAAAGCTGATTGCGACCGGACTTCAGTGTCAGGACAACCGTTTGCTTATCAAACGACCGCCGGGATCCAGACTTTGTTTCTGCGAATGATCTCAGAACCATTCATCTGCAAAGCTAAGAGGGGCCGATGACGAACATTGTCTTAAATCACGCCACCGTGCGCGAGAGAGCAGATATGTTGACTTATCTTCGACTCTGCTCGGAGCGAGGGCTGGATACTGTCTCCATTTGGGGAGACGAGATTGCCAAAGTTGGCGAAAACGACGCTCTGTCTGTTTTGCAAGATTTTGGAATGACGGTCTCGGGATATAACCGGGTTGGGCCGTTGAATGCTTATCAATTCGACCTGGTTGAGGCGGAACTTGAGCGGGCGGCGAAATTTGAGGCCGACCATGTCTTCCTGTTTACCGGTGGCTTTCGAGACAATGAAAAGGACTTGGTTTCAGCAAGACGAAGGATTGAGGATACAATTGGTAAAGTCCTCGACAGCGCGCGAAAGATCGGAGTGAAGCTCGCCATTGAGCCACTCCATCCTATGGTCACAGGCGACCGAAGCGTCATCTCTAGTCTCTCCCATGCAAATTCTCTGTGCGAAGCGCTGGGGCCGGGCATCGGAGTGGTCGTTGATGTCTATCATTGCTGGTGGGACGAGCGATTACACGCCGAAATCGCGCGGGCCGGCGACGCCGGTCGGCTCTTTGGTTTTCACGTCAACGACTGGCTCATCCCTACCCGTCATGTCCTGACCGATCGAGGCATGATGGGCGACGGGATCATAGATCTGCGCGGCATCCACTCGATGATGCGACGTGCCGGATACGATGGAGCGGTTGAAGTGGAGATCTTCTCAACCGAGTGGTGGTCTCGCGACCCGGCGGAGGTGATGGATATCGCCATCGAGCGTTGCAGTAACCTGTTCAGCGAGGATTGAAATCATGCGGGTCAATATCCCTAACCTCGACGGCAACTCGCGTGTTTACGCTGTCTTCGGCGATCCGATCCATCAGGTACAGACGCCGCGCCTGATCAACCCGATCTTTGCCGCCGCCGAAGTTAACATCTACGCGGTGCCGTTTCTGATAACCGCCGAACATTTCTCGGCGGCGTGGGATATTTTTGCTGCGATTCCAAACCTTTGCGGTATTAGCACGACGATCCCTCACAAGGTGGCTGCTGCCAAGAGGTGTTCAACTCTCACGCCGACGGCGAAGGCAGTCGGTGCCGTCAACTGCGTCCAGCGCGCAGAGGACGGGCAGATGAACGGTGCGCTGTTCGATGGTATAGGCTTTGTTGACGGTCTCGGTGAGGCAAAGTCGCGACTGCGCGGCGCACGTGTGCTGATTGTCGGAGCTGGTGGAGCTGGCCGCACGATTGCGTTTGCACTTGCTGAGGAAGGTGTTGCCAAGATCGATCTCATGGATCTCTCGGCAGAATCCGTCGCCTTCACTGTGGCAATGGTCAATAATTTCCGTGGTGAAGAATGCGCAGCTGCGGGAGATGAATCGGCAGGGTGGGACTACGACATCGTCATCAATGCGTCCCCGATCGGCGTCAAGGGAGATAGCATATTCCCCATGCCGGCTGCCGCAATACGGCCTGAAATGCTCATCGCCGATATAGCAAGCTTAAGCGAAGACACGACACTTTTACGCGCTGCCAAGGCAGCTGGCGCGACGGTGTCTGACGGCAATGACATGCTGCTCGCGCAGATCCGCCTGATGGCGGGTTTTGCTGCAGGTCTGCCGGCAGGAACTGCGCTTTGACAATCCAGAAACCGAGAAGGATTAATTCATGAATATCCAAGCCCAGGGTATTGTCCCCGTTATGCTTACTCCTTTCACGCCGGATAACCGGATCGATTGGGAAGGTCTTGAGCGACTTGTGGAATGGTATATCGCCAATGGCGCTGACACCCTCTTTGCCGTCTGCCAATCGAGCGAGATGCAAAAGCTATCGCTGGAAGAGCGAGTTGAGCTTTCCAAAAAAGTTGTTTCGCTAGCTGCCGGTCGTGTGCCGGTCATATCATCAGGACACATCAGCGACAGCAGCGATGATCAGCGCACCGAACTGGTTGCAATGGCGGAGACTGGGATCGATGCTCTTGTCCTCGTTAGCAACAGGCTCGACACACGGAACGAAGGGCCAGAAGCGTTTCGTACCAACCTCGATGCGATCTTGACCTGGCTCCCCAGCGATCTCGCCCTCGGTCTATACGAATGCCCAGCTCCCTACCGCCGTCTCCTGAGCGATGACGAGTTCAAGCTGTGCCGTGACACCGGTCGCTTTGTAACGCTTAAGGATGTCTCTTGCGATCTCGAGACGGTCAAACGACGTGTCGCGCTCTCCGGCGACTCTGGCTTTGCAATCGTGAACGCCAATGCAGCTATCGCTGCAGCCGCAATGCGCGCTGGATCGAAAGGTTTCTCTGGCGTCTTCACCAACATCCACCCCGACCTCTACGCTTGGCTTTATAAGCACGCTTCCGAAGACAGCGTTTTGCGCCGCGAGCTTGAAACCTTCCTGGCGCTCGCAGCGATGGCTGAACCTATGGGTTATCCTGGTCTTGCCAAGGTTTGGCACAAGCGCCTCGGCACATTTGACAGCATCCATTCTCGTGTAACGGATTATGACATCGCCGAGCGGCACTGGGCCGTCATGGATCTCATGGACCATATTCAGCATGGGACGGAGAGGTTTCGCGAGCGGATCAAGCAAGCGTCCTAACGGTGGACGTTGGATTTGCTCTGAATGAACACATCCGCCGCGGCGCCGTCGTCCAAAGCAAAGATGGTCGGGCGAGCGGGATATTTCATCTTTCAGGTGACACCGTCATATAACCGAGAGGCAGACAGAAAAAGTTATGCTAGCCAAACCCGACATCATTGCATTGGCTCATCAGCTACACAGACTGCGTGTTGAGGGACGCCAAGTTGTGACAGGCCGTCTCGTGTCAGTGCCCGAAGCCCTTGAGGATGCGATCGAGGTACAGAGCCAGTTGTCGAAGCTTGAAGGTGCAGCTGCCAACGCCTGGAAAGTAGCGAAATCGCCCGGCGGCGACCCTGTCGCCGCTCCGCTTCATCCTTACCTGACAAGTCCTCTCGGCGCGGTGCTTCCTTGGCTGAAAGGTACTAAAATCGAGGTGGAAATTGCAGTTGAGCTCGGGCGGGATCTCCCTGTTCCAACGGAGAGGTCCTATGAGCGGGCCGAGATCCTGGCCGCGATTTCTAACGTCTACCTTGGCGCCGAAATGGTTTGGAGCTGCATTTCGGAAGGCGGCACCATCTCCTTCCCGGCGTTTCTGGCAGATCGCCTCGGAAACATGGGGTACGTAAGAGGCCCAACCCTGCCCCTAGACATCCTTCAGCCGGGTTCGGATTTTCCTCTTACGCTCTCGCTCAACGGCCAAGTCGCCTTCGACGCTGCCGGACAACATCCGACGAAAGACCCGCTTACCTGGCTTTCTGATTACGCGAACGATCGATCAAGGCCTGCAACCGCGCTCAAAGTGGGCATGATGATCACGACGGGGAGCCTCTGCGGTGCAATCGAAGTTCCCGGTCCAGGCGACGTGTCCATCAAGCTCGGCGAGCATGCTGTGCTTACTTTCGAGCTTCGTGAACGCGCGAGACAAGGAGCCTGACGCAATGCAACTGAATTCCGTCTCTGCTGTGAACACCTACTCGTACACGTGCCAGCACTCCCATGCCGATGGCGCTAAGAGCTCGGCGACAGCCCTCCATCAAAAAAACCTGAGTTGCGGTCGCCAATGGGCAATGCCGGAGCAACGCGACTATCCACACAGCTTGAAATCGCGCGTAGCAACACGGAGACATCAATGATTATCAACACGTTTTCCTATCTTTGGAAATCCACGGCTGTGGAGGCAATGTCTGAACTCACCCGCCATGGCTTTACCGTTTTCGAAGTTCCCGTGAGTTCCCCGCACTGCTGGCCGGACGAAATGTCGGCAAGACTGCGTTCGGACGCTAAGAAGCAGCTGCAGGATCATGGAGCAAGCGTCAGGTCCTTGAATGCCGGCGGGTACGATATCAACCTCGCTAGCCCGGCCGCGAATATGAGGCGCAAAAGCGTAGACCATATCAAGGACGTGATCCAACTTGCGGTCGATTGGGGAGTAACGGATGTTGTAATCTCTCCGGGAACGCGCCGCCCGATGATTTCTCCGACGATCCCGCAAGCCCTTGGCTGGTTTTATGAAAGTCTTGAGGTGCTTCTGCCGGTGGCAAAGCAAGCCGGCGTGCGGCTCCTCATGGAGAATACCCCATATTGTTTCAGGCCGACGATCGGCGAACTCGTCGGCGTCGTCGAGGAAATCAAAAGCGACCATCTGAGCATCGTCTATGATGTCGCAAACGCGGCCTATATCGGCGAGGACCCCGTAGCGAGCCTTCGATCACATCACGCGCACATTGGTCTCGTGCACATTTCTGATACGGGGACGGACGTCTGGGGTCACGATCCGATCGGTACGGGGGTCGTCGATTTCGAAGGTCTGGGACAAGCGGTCAGTTCAGTCTTCAGTACCGATCTCGTCGTTCTCGAGATTATCCGCGAGGAAGAACCGCTGCTGGAAATTAACAAAGGATTGGAGGAGCTGAGAAAAAGAGGCTGGGACCTTGGTTCGTGATGTGTCGAAATTCAGAAACGCGAATTTCTCGTTAGCTCCTGATTAGTGATCCATCTGAGGTGGCGGAGTGAGGGGGCTCAGCGGAAAGTCCGCGCCCTTAGATCAGCGCGACCCCAGCTACCGACCGTCACTACAGGGTGCATCCAGTTAGTGTTCACACGAACTAGAATCTGATTGTGATTTGGAAATCAATTCCATATAGTTCGACTTAGTTGCCGACGAGGAGAAGCGCAGATGAGAGTCATAGTCAGTGGAGGAAGTCGCGGAATTGGAGCTGCGGTTTGTATTCGGATAGCTGAAGCCGCGGCATCAAGAGGCGAGCGTGCGCAGATCGCCGTGTGTGGTCTTGGCTCGTCCGAACCGCAAGAGGAAGTGGCACGCGCGGTGCGCGCCTTGGGTGGCGACGCTATTGCGTTGTCCGGCGACTTGAGCAACATCGATGTCGCCCCGAGCCTCGTAGAGGCGGCGGTATCTGAATTTGGTGGCCTTGACGCCCTTGTTGCCAATGCCGGCGTAGCTAGCCCCGCACGTATCTGCGATTTGTCCGTTGCCGAATGGGACAAAATGTTCGAGGTCAACCTTCGCGGGGCGTGGCTTCTTGCAAAATATTGCTATCCGCATCTGAAAAAGAACGGTGGCGCAGCATGCTTCACATCCTCGATGTCAGGACAACTGCCCCATGCGGGATCAGGGGCATATAGTCCAACCAAAGCGGCGCTAACCATGCTCGCGCAGACTCTCGCCTTAGAATGGGCACCGGACGGCATTCGCGTAAACGTCGTCTCTCCGGGGATGACCCACACCCCCATGACTGAGAAAATGTACGCCGATCCGGCGATTAAGCAGGCAAGAGAGAAGCTCATCCCGCTTTCAAGGATCGGCGATCCAAGAGATATCGCGAATGCAATTGAGTTCCTGATAAGCCCGCTTGCCGGCTACATCACCGGTCAAGACCTCTGCGTCGACGGCGGCTTTTCAAAAACAATCCTAAGCCATATCCCTGGGCGTCCGAGCTCGAAATAGAAGCCGGGATTTCCTTAGTGATGATCAAGATGTTTTAGTAAGGACGGGCTGGGAAGATGCCGCCAGTCTCGCACAGGTTTTGCAAACGTACTCCTCGGGTCTCGAAGATTGTCTGCAGCGATATCAAAACCGAAGAGTCGGCCGGGCTAAAGACTTGGTACTACGGGCACGCCGGCGCTGCGACATTACACATGCGATTGATGCTGCGGAAAACGCCAAATGGTATGGAGATTTGCGCGTGGAAACCGGCGTTAACATCATTCGTGGGATCGCATCTAATATCGAAGGTGGGCCGCTCGGCTGACATTGGTGAGAACATACGAGTCGTTCTTCGTCCAATGTACAAAACCGAGGTGATCACGGACGAAAACAGCCTAACACCCGAAGAGATGGTCGGCACGCCTTCGGGTGCAAAAAGGGGGGTAATCGGCGCTATAACTATACGAATTTTGAGTTCAAGCGACCGGATGGTGAAGGGGCGAAACGGGCTGCTTGTATCTAGACTGGGCATTAGCAGACTCCGTTGCGTTAGTACGAACTCCAAGTATATGATATAGACCTAGCGTCAATTGGGCACTTCAAGTCGCCTAGGTATATCGAAGGAAACCATCATGCTCGAACTGGAACCGCTCTGCTTTTCTTCTGAATGCCCGAGCCGGGCATTGTTCGATCAGATTGCTGACAAGTGGTCGATGATGGTGCTTGCCGTACTCGATGACGGACCGCAGCGCTTCAACGCCATTCGCCGTCGGCTGCAAGGCGTCACGCAAAAAGCGCTCACTCAGTGCCTCCGCCGCCTCGAGCGCAACGGTCTCATAGCGAGAGAGGTGATTTCACTCTCGCCGGTCGCCGTTCAGTATCAGGTGACACCGCTGGGCCGCACCTTACGGGAGCCACTCCAGGAACTTCACAAATGGACACTGTTAAAGCTGCCACAGGTCACTGCGGCAAGGGAGGCTTTCGACAGCACAGAGGGTGGGCAGAAGGGCGCGGATAGATCGCTAATCCAGTTACGCCTGTGAAGCGAGGAGAGCGACTGCAGGAGGTCCGATACCGGCTCGCGGCGGTTCGGAAATGAGAGTTCGGGCCAGGTATACCGTGCCCTACCAGGGCTACTTTAAGTGCCTAATTGACGCCAAGTTTACAAAAGATACCTATGTCTCCGTCAACAATGATGGAGCTTTCTCATGCGTAACAATCTTCAATTCTATATCGACGGAGCCTGGGTGCAGCCCAAAGGCAAAGCCGTAATCGATGTTATCAACCCAGCGGACGAGGCTGTTATTGGTCAAGTCGCGCTGGGCGATGCGAGCGACGCGGACGACGCCGTTTCAGCCGCGCGAAAGGCTTTTGAAACCTATTCACTCACCTCGATTGAGGAGCGAATCTCGCTCTTCGACCGCATTATTGCTGCCTACGACAAGCGAGCGAGCGACCTAGCTCTTGCGGTAACGGATGAAATGGGCGCGCCGCAATGGCTTTCGGAGCAATTGCAGGTGACCGTCGGCGTTGCCCATTTCCAGATTGCACGAGCAGCGCTTGCGACCTACCGTTTTGATGAGCCTCTTGGCACAAGCGAAGTCGTGCGCGAGCCGATCGGCGTTTGTGCTCTGATCACACCGTGGAATTGGCCGCTGATGTTGATGGCCGCAAAGGTGGCACCTGCGCTTGCTGCGGGTTGCACCGTGGTGTTGAAACCGTCTGAAATCGCGCCGTTCTCAGGTACGATCCTTGCCGAGATCCTCCATGACGCCGGAGTACCCAAGGGCGTGTTCAATCTTGTTCATGGAGATGGCCGCGTTGTCGGCAATGCTTTGACGAGCCATCCCGAGGTGGACCTTGTCTCCTTCACTGGCTCAACCGCAGCTGGGATCGAGGTGGCTCGCACCGGTGCGCTTACCGTCAAAAGGGTGCATCAGGAACTAGGAGGGAAGTCACCCAACATCGTTCTGCGCAGCGCGGATCTCGCTTCTGCTATCGAAGGGGGCGTAGCGCAGATGATGCTGAACAGCGGACAGAACTGCAGCGCACCGTCTCGGATGCTGGTCCATGTCGATCAGGTTGCCGAAGCGATCGGCTTTGCCAAGGCGGCCGCCGAAACCTGGTCGGTCGGCCATCCTTCTTCCAATGCAAAGATGGGACCGGTGGCCTCGGAAGCGCAATGGAACAAAATCCAGCGTCTGATCCAGTCGGGTCTCGATGAAGGCGCCACGCTTGTGACTGGAGGCCTCGGCCGTCCCGACGGACTTGACGCTGGCTTTTACGTCCGGCCTACGGTCTTTGCCGATGTGCGCAACGACATGACGATCGCGCGCGAAGAAATCTTTGGGCCAGTTCTGGTCATCATCGCCTATTCCGACGAAGAAGAAGCGGTGAGGATCGCCAACGACACGACCTACGGCCTTGCTGCCTATGTTCAGGGTGAGCGAGTTGCGGCCGAAGCAATCGCGCGTCGCCTGCGTGCCGGCCAAGTCTACTTGAACAATGTTAATCTTGATCTGGCTGCGCCGTTCGGCGGCTATAAGCAGTCCGGCAACGGACGTGAATGGGGTCCGATGGCAATCGGCGAATTCCTCGAGATCAAGGCCATCATCGGTTTCCGCGATGCAGCCTGACATCTAGGTCACGTTGAGAATGAATGCCCGGAACCAGATTGGTCCGGGCATTCAGCAAATGTTGACCGACCGCCAACTAGGCCGTGTCCCCATAACGGGGTTCATGTTGGTGCTGGTATGTGATTCAATCTCCAGAAAAGGAGATTGCTATGC
>NZ_JBFUPL010000014.1:0-104505 GCF_041355235.1 Rhizobium sp. RCC_161_2
GACAACTACCTTGCCGGCCTCAAACTCGCCGCAACGAGGATATGGATCGCTTCAGCTAATGAGTCCGCGTCCTAGTAGGAGTACCGCCTCGGGCCGGACCGGAATGGCGGGGTATACGAGCATGATCCTACGCACATAGGCTGCATTGGAGGGCGCGAAGCACAACATTCAGCCCCTTCGCCTCCAGCCCTGGCCATGCCGGCACCAATGCGTTGCCGAGGCCTTGAGAGACCAGTATGGCTATGGTCGCAAACGCATCGAGATCACAGAGAACATCAGGGGTCAGTTTCGAGGCTTCCAAGTAGCGTGACACCAGGCGTCCTCCCCAGGAGGACGGATCGTAGCGGATGAAGGGCGCGGTTGTGATGTGTTTGATGATGTCCGAGCCGGCGAGTTCCGCCTGAGTCAGATAGCGCAGAGGTTCCTCGCGCAGCACGTGACCAACGATAGATTTCGGCAAGGCAAAGGGCGGCTCCACGAGGATGGCGAAGTTGAGTTCGCCGGCTAACAGCTGTTCGAACAGGACGTGTGATGCTCGCGGCGCCAGCAGCAGTTTGAGCAGCTGAGCCAACCGGACCGTCTCGCCGACGGCGAAGGGCGGCAGGCCCGTCAGCATGGTCGAGATCGCGCCGATCTTCAGCTCTCCGGCCAGTTCTCCACCCGCGATATCGTCCTTCAGACAACCGGCCTCCTGCAGGATGAGCCAGGCGCGCGTCAGCAAGATGCAGTTCAAGCTGATCTCCAGCGCCCGGATCCGCTGGCTGATGGCGGCCGGCGTCAGTTTTTCGGATCGCGCGGCACCGGCAATCGAGCCGGTTTCGACAACGGCGATCAGGCTTTCGAGGGAGCGGATGTCGAATAGATATTCTTATGCTGTGAGATAGGAAAAAGTAGTTTTTCTTTTCTTATGACCGCCCTATTGAAGGGTCAATCAGATGCAGGAGACTCCGATGAAATCCCTTTTTCACCTCGCCTATCATGTGACCGACCTGGATGAGGCGCGTGCTTTCTATGGCGGCGTTCTTGGCAACAAGGAAGGCCGCAGCACCGATACCTGGGTGGACTTCGATTTCTTCGGCCATCAGATCTCGGTGCATCTCGGAAGGCCTTTTGAAGTGACCCGTACCGGAAAGGTTGGCGATCATATGGTAATGATGCCGCATCTCGGCGTCGTTCTTCCGCTGGAAGAGTGGTTCGCGCTGGCTGATCGGCTTGAAAAGGCGGGCACTACCTTCGACATACCACCGGTCGTCCGCTTCGAAGGACAGCCCGGCGAGCAGCGGACCATGTTCTTTTTCGATCCGAGCGGAAATCCAATCGAGGTCAAGGGCTTCAAGGACTTCGACAGCGTTTTCGCGCAGTAGGAACCCTCGCGATGAGCTAGCCAATTGGGGTCGTGACGCGCCTGGACACGACAGAGGAAGCGGAATGGCGGGATCAGATCTCCGCCCTTCTAGCTGGGGAGCGCACCCTGTCCTTTCGCGACATGAGCGGCGAGGAGCGGCAGGCCGTCGCAATAGCCACGTGGCGAACCCCGACTCTGCCGAGGTCGCAGCGCTGCCCCGGGCTCGTCTGGCTCCACAGCCTCTGGGCCGGCGTGGAGAGGCTAGTGTCGGAACTGGGCGATAGCGCGCCACCGATCCTGCGGCTGGTCGATCCAGAGCTGTCGCGTGCCATGGCGGAAGCCGTACGCGCCTGGACCTATTATCTGCAGCGGGACATGCCGCTCTATCGCCGGCAGCAATCGGCAAGGCTATGGCAGCGGCAAGTCTACCGCCCCTACCGTCAAGGTCGGGCTCCTTGGTCTGGGCGCGCTCGCGACTGCCGCAGCGGATCGGCTTAACCGGGCCGGCTTTGTCGTTTGCGGCTGGAGCAGGTCACCGAAGTCGATTGACGGCATCGAATGTCTTCACGGCGATGAATATCTACAGCAGCTCCTGTCCCAATTGGATATCGTCGTCTGCCTGTTGCCGCTCACCACAGACACGCTCGGCCTTCTGAAGGCCGACCGGCTCGCCTGAATCAAGGATAGGGCCTCGCTTATCAATTTCGCGCGCAGCCGGATTGTCGCCGTCTCCGCGCTGATAGCGCATCTGGGTGCGGGGCGCCTTAGCCATGCCGTGCTCGATGTCTTCGACCAGGAGCCGCTGCCCGAGGAATCTCGCCTGTGGGATCATTCGGACATTACCATCCCGCCGCATATTTCCACGCCAATCGACCTGCAATCGGCAAGCCGGATTCTCGTGGACAATATACGAGCTCACCGCAAGACACATGCGATCTCGCGGACCATCGATATCGCCAGGGATATGGAGCATAGCCCACCGGGAAGATGGCGGGGCCTGCCATCCGCTGCCGACTATAACGTGCAGCTTAAGTTCCGACAGTCTATCGCGCTTGCAGCGATTTGAAATGCGCGATCATGCGGCTCGAATCCGCCTTCCTGCCGGTGAACAGCTCAAAGGCGCCGACGGCCTGGAAAACAGCCATGCCGCCGCCATCCAATACCCGGCACCCCTTGCTTTTGGCGGCTTTGACGAGCTCGGTCTCAAGCGGGAAATAGACGATATCGGCGACCCAGAAGCGCGTATCGATCAGCGTCTCGTCGAGCGGCAAACCGGGATGGCCGAGCATGCCGGTCGGGGTGGCGTGAACCAGCCCCGTCGCCTCCCGCAGCGCGGCGGGCAGATCCTTGCCCGCGACGAAGACGCAATGCGGATGCGCCGATTGAATTTGCGAAATCAGCGTGCGGACCTTTGCCTGATCGAGATCATAAATCTCGATGGACTTTGCGCCCATGCCGGCAACGGCATGCGCGACGGCAACGCCCGCCCCGCCGGCGCCAAGCTGGACGACACGTTCAAGAGAGACGCCCGGCAACCCACGTCGGAAGCTCTCGGCAAAGCCCCACCAGTCGGTATTGTGTCCGAACCGGCGCCCGTTTCGAAAGACGACCGTATTGATCGAGCGCAGCACGGCGGCGTCCGCAGACAGCTCGTCCACAAGCGTGACCGCGGCCTGCTTGCAGGGATGGGTGATATTGAGCCCGGCAAAACCGCTTTTCTCGGCATTTTCGATGAGTTTGGGGAGATCCGACACGGTGCAGCCGAGTTGCTGCAGGTCGATGATGTCGTAAGTATAGTCCAGCCCGAGACGCGCGCCTTCCTGCATATGCATGGCCGGCGAAAGCGACCCGCCGATACCCGATCCAATGAGGCCAACATGCAGCACCTGCGGTGCGATAAGTACTTCCGACACGACTATCCTCCAACTCTCTCCCAGGCATCATCAGCAAAATGATGATGTTGAAAAATGTACGAACTAGTTCGTATTGTCAATGCGAGACACGTCAAAGTGAGCGCACTACCCAGGAGAAAGGAGGTCCTATTCGCCAGTTCCGGGTGTTTTCAGAAAGGCGATGATGGCGTCGCAAATCATGGATTTATGGCGCGTTTTTGTACCCTCTTCGGTGAGGTCACGATTGAAGATGGCGCCGAACGTATAGCGATTCGAAACACGAAAGAAGCATTGGGCGCTAATCATCATATGCAGATCGATGGGATCAACCTTCCGCAGGAAACTGCCGTCCTCATAGCCGCGCCGCAAGATATCGGAGATGATGTCGATGACGACGATATTCATCTCGGACAGAACGCTCGAGCGTTTCATATTCTCGGCGCGGTGGATGTTTTCGACACTGACGAGCCTGACGAAATCTGGGTTTTGATCGTCATGGTCGAAGGTGCTTTCGATCAGTTTCCGCATCGCCTGCACGGGTGGCATGTTTTGCAGATCGAGCGCGCCCTCCAAGCTGCGGATCTTGGTATAGGCCTGCTCCAGAACCGCAAGATAGAGCCCTTCCTTGCCGCCGAAATAGTAGTAGATCATCCGCTTCGAGGTCTTCGTGCGCTCGGCGATCTCGTCGACGCGCGCGCCCGCAAATCCAGAGGCAACGAACTCTTCAGACGCTATGCGAAGAATGTTTTCCTTGGTGGCGTCGGGATCGTTTTTTCTGGACCGGCTTTCAGTTTTCACCGATTGGGTCTTGCGCATGCTGAACTCGTCTCAAGGGGTGGAATCGAACCATTCACACGAGTATCCCCAGCATTGGCAACCAGTCAAATAAGGCATGCCCGAACGGGCGCCGTCATCGCAATGATAACGGCGCCAATAGTTCTGTCGTCAGATGGATTGCTTGCCTGCCGGTGCCGGCAGGACCTGCTTCTTCTGCCTGCCAAGCTGCGCCATCGGGATCTTGAAGGTCTCCGATGCCGTGGCGGCGGAAATCGCGGCGATCACGGCCGTGATCGAGGTGAAGGCAGCAACCGGCATCCAGCCGGTCGGGCCTGTGCCCAGCAGCGCCGCGCTGATGGTCGGTGCGAAACCACCAAGAGCGAAGCCGATCTGCGTGCCGATCGCCATGCCCGACAGGCGCACACGCGTATCGAACATTTCGCCATAAAGCGCCGGCCATACGCCGTTAGAGGCGCTATAGATGATCCCGGACAGCAGGATGCCGAGGACGAAGATCAGCGTCAGCTCGCCCTGGCTGATCGCCCAGATGTAAGGCCAGATCAGAACGGCGCAACCCAGGGCCCCGAAGATAAAGACCGGCTTGCGGCCGATCCGGTCCGCCAGCAGCGCCCAGAGAGGAATTGCCACCAGCGCGGCAATGTTCGCAAGAACGAGCACCGTCAGCATCAGCGATCGATCAATGTGCATGGTATTAACGGCATAAGACAGCGTGAAAACGCTGAAGATCGTGCTGACAACGGAGATCAGCGCGGCAAAGATGATACGAACCACATCCATCCAGTAATTGCTGAACAGCGTTATCAGCGGCACGCCTTCCACCTCGCCCTTCTTGGCTTCCTCAACGAAGACCGGCGTTTCCGCAAGCGTCCGGCGCACCCAGAAGCCGACGAAAACGACGACAATGCTCAGGAAGAACGGGATGCGCCACCCCCACGCCAGAAGGTCTTCTTCCGACAGCCTGGAGATCGGTATGAACACCAAGGTCGCAAGGATGAGGCCGGTCTGCGTGCCGCTGAGTGTGAAACTGGTGAAAAATGCTCGTCGATGCTCGGGCGCGTGTTCGAGCGTCATCGAGTTCGCGCCGGCCTGCTCTCCAGCAGCCGAAATCCCCTGCAGCAATCGTGCGAGGACAAGGAGGATCGGAGCGAGGACACCGACATGATCGTAAGTCGGCAAACACCCGATGATGAAGGTCGAAAAGCCCATCAGCAGCAGCGTGAAGGTCAGAACCTTCTTACGGCCGAACTTGTCGCCGATATGACCCAGGATGACCGCGCCGAACGGCCGCGCTATATAGGCAACGCCGAAAGTCGCGAACGATGCCATAGCGGCTGCTTGCGGATCCGCGGACGAAAAGAAGATCTTCGGAAAGATCAGGGCCGCCGCGGTGCCGTAAATAAAAAAGTCGTAATATTCCACCGCGCTGCCCAGCCAGCTTGCAAGCGCTGCGCGCTTCGGTGTCCTTATTCCCGTTGATGTCTGCATGACGTCTCCTCCCAATGGACTATTGGATAAACCGTCGCGCCAAGCCAGCCGACGGTGAATGGAAGGATTGATATGACGCCGGCCCTCCAACGCACGACCGGCCAGACGGCACCCCTCCCAAGCTCCCATCGCAATAATGTACGAACTAGTTCGTATTGTAAACTCTCATTTTGCGGCTTTGGGTAGCCGCTATGGCAACCTGTCGAATAGAGCTTCAAATGCATCCAGAAGTGTAGTATTTAAGTCAAAGATTTTTATCATAGGCTGTATATCGGCGGTTGTGCTTCGTCAAAGATGTCGAACCTCGGTCTCCACACTGATGTGCGTGGCCCATTCCTCACCGATCATCAGCAATGCGCTTGACCGTCTTTCGTCAGTAGATGTCGGCTGCCAAATCATTCTTGCGCAGCGACTTGGCTGGAACAGTTCTTGCTTAGTTACCAATGTTCTAACGATCCGGAGACCATGCGTTATGAAATGGCACACTTCGCATCAGTTTCCCGCGCTGAGGCTCCTCGTGCGTGGCAGAGAAAAATACAGGGTCATCAAATCGGTCCGAGATGCTGCGGTAACGCTGATTTCGGATTGGCCGAGCGATGATGGTGAAGAATACGTCGTGGCAGTCAGAACCTGTCTGGACGCCTTGCACAATGTCGTTCCTCCGGAAGCAGTCAGGGAAGCCCTGATCCGTGCCGCCAACGAGGAGAGAATTTCGCATATTTCAGTGGTTGCGTCTGCTTATCCGGAATAGTTCGCCGCCATTCCGCTTCTCTCGGAAATTTGGCGGCTTGGAATTTTGTTGTTGCAGCGACATTGCCCTTGATCAGAGAACTTTTCTTTCGAGCGCCCTCTTTTGGAATGCTGTTCCTCTCAAACCCTATAAATCCATATATTTTGTGGGGTATAAGACACGGAGAGGACATTCCATGACAGAACAAGATCGCTTCGGCTTTGGCCGCAGGGAAATCCTGAAGCTCGCAGCCGTTACCGGCGCGACATTTGCCGGCGCAGGCCTTTTTGCCAGCCAGGCGGCAGCCGACGATGGCCTGTCGCTGAAGGGCAAGCGCATCGCCATCAGCGCGACCGGCACCGACCACTATTTCGACCTTCAGGCCTACAATGCCCAGATCGCCGAGGTCAAACGCCTCGGCGGCGAGCCGATCGCCGTCGATGCCGGCCGCAATGACGGCAAGCTGGTTTCGCAGTTGCAGACGCTCATCGCCCAGAAGCCCGATGCGATCGTGCAGATCCTCGGCACGCTCAGCGTTATCGATCCCTGGCTGAAGAAGGCCCGCGATGCTGGCATTCCGGTGCTGACCGTGGATGTCGGCTCGACCAACTCGATCAACAATACGACCTCCGACAATTGGGGCATCGGCAAGGATCTCGCCCTGCAGCTGGTGTCCGACATCGGCGGCGAAGGCAATATCCTCGCCTTCAACGGCTTTTATGGCGTCACGCCCTGCGCGATCCGCTACGACCAGCTCGTCAACGTCATCAAGTATTTCCCGAAGGTGAAGATCATCCAGCCGGAACTGCGCGACGTGATCCCGAACACCGTCCAGGACGCTTTCACCCAGATCACGGCACTATTGAACAAATATCCTGAGAAGGGTTCAATCAAGGCGATCTGGTCCGCTTGGGACATTCCGCAGCTTGGCGCAACGCAAGCGATTGCCGCCGCCGGCCGCACCGAAATCCGTACCTATGGTGTCGATGGAAGCCCGGAAGTGCTCCAATTGGTTGCCGATCCGAATTCGCCGGCGGGTGCCGATGCGGCACAACAGCCGGCCGAGATCGGCCGAACGGCGATCCGCAATGTCGCCAAGCTTCTGGCCGGCCAGACCTTGCCGCGTGAGACCTATGTGTCGGCGCTTCTGGCCAACAAAGCCAACGTCGCCGAAGTCGTCAAGAAACTCGGCATCGGTTGATTTTTCCTTTGGTGATGCGGCCGCTGGCGGCCGCATCACCATGATTCCATCGGAGTCTTCCAATGACGGCATCATCGCCTTCGGCGCCACCACAGTCGGATGACCATGTTATTCGCTTCGATCACGTCATCAAACATTTCGGCGGCGCCCAGGCGCTGGCCGGCGCCTCGCTTGCCGTGCGCCGCGGCACCGTCCATGGTCTCGTCGGCCAGAACGGCGCCGGCAAATCGACGCTGATCAAGCTGCTCGCCGGCCTGCACAGGCCGGATGAAGGCCGGATCGAAGTCGAGGGGCAATCTTTCGATCACCTGACGCCGCATCTCGCCGAAGCACTCGATATCCATTTCATTCATCAGGACCGGTTGCTGGTGCCGACCTTCACTGTCGGGGAAGCACTCTTCCTTGGTGGCGAACCACGCATCGGCCGCACGCCCTTTCTCGATCGCCGTCGCATGCAGCGACGCGCGGGCGATCTGCTCGCCAACTATTTCGGCGTCAACCTGCCGAACAAGGCCCTGATCAGCGAGCTGTCCACGGCCGAAAAGCAAATCGTGCAGATCACCCGCGCCCTCCTGAACCAGCCGAAGGTTCTGGTTTTCGACGAGCCGACGGCGGCGCTGATCCGGCGCGAGGCCGATATCCTCTTCCGGCTGATCCGGCGCCTGCGCGACGAAGGCGTGACCATCATCTATATCTCGCATTATCTCAACGAGATCGAAGCGCTGTGCGACCATGTGACCGTCATGCGCAACGGCCTTGACGTCGCCTCGCTGCCGATTGCCGAGACGTCGGCTGCGGCCATCGCACGATTGATGGTCGAGCGCGACATTGCCGACATGTTTCCGAAGCGCCAGATCGAACTTGGCGAGCAGATCCTCAAGGTCGAGGGACTGACGGCACAGAACCGTTTCACCGATATCAATTTCACCCTTCGTCGCGGTGAGGTGCTCGGCATCACCGGCCTGCTCGGCTCCGGCGCCAAGGATCTCGTCCGCACGCTTTTCGGCCTGGAGAAACCCTCCTCCGGCCATATCGCGGTCGCCGGCAAACCGGCACGCGGCGTCAGCCCGACGGAGGCTGTGGAACGGCAGATCGCCCTGGTGCCGGAAGACCGGCGTGGCCATGGCGTCGCGCTTGATCTGAGCGTCTCCGAAAACATCACGCTATCAAGCCTTGCCCGCTACACGCGCTTCGGCTTCCTCGATCGCAAGCGCGAACGCCGCGACACCGACGATCTCATCAAGCGCCTTCAAATCAAGGCAGCCGGACGCGAAGCGCTGGTGCGCACGCTCTCCGGCGGCAACCAGCAGAAAGTGGCGATCGCCAAATGGCTGAGCCGGCATTCGGAAATCTACCTGCTCGATGAGCCAACTGTTGGCGTCGATATCGGCTCCAAGGTGGAGATCTATACGCTGATCGGCGAACTCGCCGCCCGCGGCGCGGGCATCATCGTGCTGTCCTCGGACCTGCCCGAACTGATCGGCATCACCGATCGTATTCTCGTGCTCTTCCGCGGCCGCGTGACTCGAGAATTCGTCTCGTCGGAAACCACAACGGATGAGGTGCTGGCGGAATCGTCTGGCGCCTCGGGAGGCTTGCGCCATGTCGGCTGACATTCAATACGCTCCCGTTGCAGGCTTTGAGGCCGCCAAGACGACGGGCCGGACAGGCGGCAATATCGCGGCAACCGCCCTGCGTTTTGGCTCGCTGATAACCTTTGCGCTGATCCTTATCGTCTTCTCGCTGACTGCACCCTATTTCCTCAGCATCGGCAATATCGGCAATGTACTCGGCCAGTCCGCCATTTCCGGCGTGCTGGCGATCGGACTGACCATCGTGCTCATTGCCGGCGGCGCCAATGTCGTCACCGGCGGCATCGATCTGTCGCTCGCCGCCAATATGGGTCTCAGTGCGGCCGTCTATGCGACGCTGACGCAGCTCGGTTATGGCGATGCTGTGGCGATTGCCGGCACATTGCTGACCGGCCTTGCGATCGGCGCCGTCAATGCCGCTGCCGTCGTGCTTGCCGGTATCGTGCCGCTGCTCGCCACGCTCGCCGTGATGAATATCGTCGCAGGCCTCGAACTGGTGCTGACGCAGAATACAGTGCTGCCGGCATCCACCGATTTCCTGACGCTGCTCTCGGCATCCGACAGTTTCGGCATTCCGGTCCTCGCCTATGTGCTCCTCGGCTTTACCGCAATCGTGACAGCGATCGTGCAATATACGCCGCTCGGCCTCCGGCTTTATGCCGTGGGAGAGTTTCCGGACGCGGCGCGTGCCGCCGGCCTGCCGCTCAAGCGCCTGCTTGCAGGCGCCTTTCTCGCCAGCGGCCTTTGCGGCGGTATCGCCGGCATTCTTTCCGTGTCCTATCTCAGCGGCAGCACCACCGGCTCCGGCGAAATGCTGTTGCCAGTCGTGGCCGCCGCTTTGCTCGGCTCGGTCTTTTCACGACGGCTGGTCCCGACAATCGCTGGCGCACTGCTCTCTACCCTGCTCGTCGGCTTCCTCGTCAATGGCTTCCAGCTTCTCAATCTTCCAAGCACGCTGGTCAACGGCATTCAGGGCCTTCTCATCCTGATCGTCGTTTCGGCAACGACCTTGTTGCGTAAACGGGAAATCTGACCATGTCGCTTTCGAACTCCGCCACCCCATCTCCGGCATGGCCGCGCCGCGCGGTCGCCGTGCTGACGCGATATGGCCTGATCCTGGCGCTGCTGTTCGTCTTCGCAATCTTCTCGGCCGCGACACCGACCTTCCTGACACCGGGCAATCTGCAAAGCATTCTCGTCAACAACTTCACGCTGCTTGCTATCGTCTCAATCGCCATGACCTTTGCCGTCTCTTCCGGCGGGATCGACCTTTCAGTCGGAACGGCAGTGGATTTCGCGAGCTTCGCCTTCGTCTCGCTGGTGCTTGCCGGCCAGCCGGTGGCACTTGCCGCGCTGGCGGGCCTGGCAGCTGGCGCCGCGGTCGGTGCCTTCAACGCCGTTCTGATCTCTGGGATCGGCGTGTCGCCGTTCCTCGCGACCCTCGGCACGCTCTTCATCGGCCGCAGTATCCAGCAATTGCTGACGAATGGCGGCAATCCGGTCTACCTGCCGCCAACCGGCGTACCGGAAGCTTTCCGTTTTCTCGGCCACGGCGCGATTGCCGGCATTCCAGTGCCGCTGATCATCGCGATTATCATCATTTCCGCCGCCGCCATGCTCTTTGCCCGCACCCGCTTCGGCCGCGTGGTGCTGTCGATCGGCATTCAGGCAAGCGTCGTACGCTATTCCGGCATCAGGCTGCGGAGCCACGTTGCCGTGACTTTCATTCTCGTCGGCCTGATCGCCGCCATTGCCGGCCTAATCCTGACGGCAACGGTCACGGTCTATATCCCCTTCTCCGGCAACGCCTTTCTCCTCAACGCCATCGGCGCGACCTTCATCGGCACGACACTTTCGCCGCTCGGCCGGCCGAATGTCGCGGGGACCGTGCTCGGCGTACTTCTGCTCAGCATCGTCGCCAACGGCCTGCTTCTCACAGGTCTGAATTTCTACTGGCAGCAGGTCGGCACCGGCGTACTGATCTTTGCCGTGCTCGCCTTCAGCTTCGTCAACAAGAGGGCCGGCGGCGCGTGAATAGCCGCCGCCCATGCCTGCCTGCCCCAAACTCCGAGCATTGGCCAGAATCTTAATGACTTCCGCTTAGTCTGGCTCCGGTTATATCACCGGAGATATTCATGCTGCGTTTTCTATCGACATCCATCGTGCGCCAGGTCGTTGCGATCACCCTCGGTCTGCTCGCCGTCAGCACGGCCGCAATCGTTGCGGTGACCTACTACAACCTCAGCCGTGACGTGATGGACAGCGCGGTGGCCGACGCCCGGGATGCGAGCCGCGCGATGGCGATCCTATACGCTGCTGGTGACGATGGCGCGAAGATCGCGCTCAAGGATACCGAGCTTGCCTCCGTCACCGAGGAAAAAATTCCGGCCTTCAGCGATCACGACCTTGTCGACCGGGCGGCACAGTCGATCGCGGGCGTGGCAACGATCTTCGAAAAGCAGGACAGCGACTATGTTCGCGTGTCCACCAATGTGAAGAAGCAGGATGGCAGCCGCGCCGTCGGAACGAAGCTGGCCGCCGATCATCCCGCCCAGCCCGTGCTTGCCAGGGGCGAGGCCTATTACGGTCCGGCCCAGCTTTTCGGCCGCAATTTTATGACCGGCTACTTCCCCGTCAAGAATGCCGCCGGCGCCAATATCGGCATTCTGTTCATCGGCATTCCGATGGAGGTCTATTACGCGCGACTGAACAATCTGCAGCTTCTCGTCCTGACTGCTGGGGGCGCTGTGATGGCGTTCGTCGGCCTCTTCGCCTTCTTTGCGATCCGCCGTACGATAAGACCGCTGCAAGCCTTGACGACGACGGTCCATACGATCTCAGCGGGCAATCTTGGCGGCAGCATTCCCTGCGTCGAGAAGAAGAATGAATTCGGCGAGATCGGCCGCGCGCTGGAAGCCTTCCGCGACAGTGCTCGCGCGCGCCGCGATCTGGAAACCCAGGCAGCCGACCAGCGTGCCCTTGCCGAAGCCGAACGCAGCCGCAACGATACCGATAAGCGCACGCTCGACGACCAGATCGAATTTGCGGTCAACCAGATCGCAGTCGGCCTCGGCCGTCTGGCACAAGGAGATGTATCCCAGACGATCGAGACCCCGTTCGTGGGGCGCCTTGAGCAGCTTCGCATCGATTTCAACGCCTCGCTTGTTCGCCTGCAGGACACCCTGTCCCGCATCCGCAACAGCGCGACGACAATCCATCACAACAGCAACGCGATGCGGTCGTCGGCCGGCGAACTCTCCAAACGCACCGAGGCGCAGGCAGCCAATCTGGAAGAGACCGCCGCCGCCGTGGAGGAAATCACCGTTACGGTCCGCTCTTCGGCCGAACGCGCCCGTGAGGCGAACAATGCCGTAGCGCTTACCAAGAAAACGGCCGACAGCTCGGATGCAGTCGTCGGCGATGCGGTCGCCGCCATGAACCGCATCGAACAGGCGTCCCGACAGATCGAACAGATCATCGAGGTGATCGACGACATCGCCTTCCAGACGAACCTGCTGGCGCTGAACGCCGGCATTGAAGCTGCCCGTGCCGGAGATGCGGGCAAGGGCTTTGCCGTCGTTGCACAGGAAGTGCGCGAGCTGGCGCAGCGCTCGGCCATGGCGGCGCGCGAGATCAAGGGCCTCATCGAAAAATCGACACAGGAAGTCACCGCCGGCTCAGAGCTGGTACAGAAAACCGGCGGCATGCTTGCCTCCATCAGCCAGGAAATCGTCGCGATCAGCAAACACGTCGAGACCATCGCGACAGGCAGCCGGGATCAGGCAACTGCCCTGCAGGAAGTCAACGGTACCGTCAATGCGATGGATCAGATGACCCAGAAGAATGCCGCGATGGTCGAAGAAACGACGCAAGCCAGCCGCGGATTGGCCGAGGAAGCCGATATTCTGATGAACCTGCTGCAACAATTCCGCATCGAAGGTGCGACGCAGGACGACCGTCGGACAAGACGGGCAGCCTGACCCGCACAGGCAGAATTTCGCCCGAATAATCGCTAAAGAATCCGACAGCGGAAATTTCCGGCAAATGGTCAACTCGTCTCATCGAAACAAGCTCGATGGAGACGACAATGACCACGACGACGACCCAGATATCTTTTCGCCGGACAGGACGAGAAACCTACCCGGCATTGCGATGGCTGTTGGCCATAGCAATGCGGATTGCCGCAAAACTGAAGGCACGAAGCAATCGAAATGCCTTGCTTGAACTATCCGATGACCAGTTAAAGGACATAGGCCTGTCGCGCGGTCAAGCCTATAGTCACGAGCACATCTACACGCGCTACAGATAACTGTGCTAGGATACAACCAGCCGAGAGGCTTGCGCGCGGATGATATCGGAATAGGCCATGTCAGGTTTTTCAATCGACCTTTTGCTCGGGACGAAGACCGTCACGATAAGAGATGTCGTCTGCGATGGGGCATGCCGGCATAAAAGCGCCGAGGAATGTGCGCGTTCGACCAGCCTTGTTTATCCCTATCGCGGCGTCTTCATGCGCCATGTCGGGCGCAAGGATGTTGTGGCCGAGGCAAACCAGGTCCTGTTTTTCAACCGAGAGCAGGAATACCAGATCAGCCACCCGATCGAGGGTGGCGATGCCTGTATCGATGTCTCGATCGACGAGGCATTGCTCGACGAACTGACCCCGAAAGATCAGGCGCAGACGGCGGACGCATTGATCTTCCGTCGCCAGCGCCGGCGGATCGACCCACGCGCGCAGGCGTTGGTCGCCCTGCTGCGGCACAGCCTCAAACGCGGCGCCGCCGAGACGCTCGAGGCGGAAACGCTCGCCCTGACTTTGGTGCGGCGTTCGCTCGGCGAGCGTACCTCGCACGCCGCCGGTGCGACGACCGGACGGCAAAAACTGGTCGATCGGGCGAAACTCGTATTGTCTTCGGATCTTGCTCGCCGCTGGACCCTGGCCGACATCGCCCACGATGTCGGCGTCTCCCCGGTTTATCTCACCCAGGTCTTCCAGCAGGTCGAAGGCATTCCGCTCTACCGCTACCAGCTGCGTCTGAGGCTGGCGCGGGCGCTCGACCTCCTCGGCGAATATGACGACCTGACCGCCCTTGGCCTGGATCTCGGCTTTTCGAGCCACAGCCATTTCAGCGCCGCCTTCAAGCAGGCCTATGACCGTACGCCCGCCGAATTCCAGCGGCTTGCTCATTTGCGGGCGCGATAGATCGCTAAAGAATCCGACAGCGGCAGTGCCGGTAAAATGGTTTCCTCCCAGCATCCCCAAGCCGGGGACATCAAACGGAGGAACTGACATGTCTCAACGTACTTGTGCTGCCTGCGACTGCGAACTCGATGCCGAGACAATCAACGTCAAGCTCGGCGGCAAGACTGTCGAGGTCTGCTGCGAGGAATGCGCCCAGGCGCTCAACGAAGCGGAAGCGGCAATAAGCGCGACCACAGACGGTAAAGGTTGAAAATCATCTGCCGCGACATTGCCTCTGTCGCGGCGGATGCCATTATTTCTGGTTCGACCGACATTTGCGGAAGAGGCAGCGATCCTTGCAACCGAAAGATGGTTCTATGTATTCGGCGCAAGTGAAATATCGTTTGCTATCGACATAAGTGGGGGGGGGAATACGAATGAGAATTACAGCCTTTGCTGCTGCGCTGATTTTGGCAACGCCCACCTTTGCGCTTGCTGAGCAAAATTGTGGCGACCTCACGACCCAAACCGACATGAATATTTGCACTGGCAAAGCCTATGCGAAATCGGACGCCGAGTTGAATGTGCTCTATAAGCAGATCGAGGCGCGGTTGAAGGACGACGCCGATACCAAAAAATTATTGGTATCGACGCAGAAAGCCTGGGTCGGCTATCGCGACGCCGAATGCAATTTCTCAAGCTCTAAAGTCACGGGCGGCACCGTATATCCGTTCATCTCCAGCTCCTGCCTCAACAACATGACACGGGGCCGTATCGAAGATCTCAAAGGATATCTGAAGTGCGGCGATGGGGACCTGGACTGTCCGGTCCCATCAGCCAATTGAGATGCGGTCCGGCAGAAAATTTCAAACGACCGCGATCGAAAATCAGAGATAGCAGATCAAACCCGCCCTATTTGCCGGCACAGATAGCGTAGCGGTGCTGCGCGGCGCGCTCTAGCCCTTTCAGGAAATCAAAGTTCTTGCGCTGTGTCCGGTGGATGGCGCCCATGTCCATATCGATAATCACGGATGAAAAGCCGGCAGCCTTCAGGAGGTCGGCCACCGCTTCGGCGCGCGCGCCTTCGGAAAAATAGACGCGGGAGAGAATGCTGCGGTGGGTTTCGGCAAGTGCCGCACCCGGCCCGTTCTGTGGCCGGGCATTTCGACCACGAAGACATGCCATAAGGGCCGCAAGCCTACCGGTAATCTTCGCGACAAGGGTGGTACTGACGAAGTCGCCATCGATGACCAGCAGTTTCCCACCTGGCTTCAACACACGATGCCATTCCTTGAAGGCGGCGAGCGGATCAACCAGCGTCCAGACCAGATGCCGGTTGATGACCACATCATAAGCGCCATCCGGCTCCATGGTGTTTTCGGCATCCCCCATCAGGAAGCGGATCGAGCGGCCCCGTGCCTTCGCCTTGGCGCGCGCCCGCTCCAGCATCGGTTCCGCCCAGTCCATGCCTGTCACCCTGTAGCCGAGGTCATCGAGCAGATGGGAGACGACCGCCGTGCCGCAGGCAAGGTCGAGGGCCGCCTGGCCCGCACCGTCACCGAGATGGCGCCGCAGCAGCGCCTGCCATGCTGCACGTTCCTCCTCCGAAAAGATCTCATGGCCCGGCTGGCTGTCGAAGGTCTCGGCCCGGATCGACCAATAGGCCTTTATCTCATCGCGCAAATCGTGATTGGAGCGCAGGTTAAGTGTCTGCATTTCCTATTTCTTTCCAAGAGAACAACCAAGCATAGAAAGCTTCTAAAAGATAATTCTTGACTGTAAAAGTCATAAAAACATAAATCGCGTCCGAATTTATCGCTCAGGAGAGACAAGTGTTCAACGTCAACAAGGTGGCTTCGGTCGCCACGCTCGTGTTCGCCCTTTTATCCGGCATGGCTATCGCCGGTGAGAAGGTCACGGTCAAGGATATTACAGGCCGCGACGTCCAGGTCAGCATTCCGGTGGAGCGCGTCATTCTCGGCGAAGGGCGGCAGATCTACTTCACCGCCGCTCTCGATACCGAGGCACCGTTCAAGCGCATTATCGGCTGGCGAGACGACTTCCAGAAGGCCGATCTCGACGGCTACAACGCCTATCTGGAAAAATATCCGGAGATGAAGAAGATCCCGACCTTCGGCGGCATGAAGGACGGCACCTTCGACATCGAGCAGGCGGTGACGCTGAAGCCCGATGTCATCATCATGAACATCGACGCCAAGTCGGCGACGGAAGAAAGCGGCTATATAGAGAAGCTTGCAAAAGTGGGCATCCCTCTCGTCTATGTCGACTTCCGCGAAAAGGCGATGGAAAACACCACGCCGTCCATGCGCCTGATCGGCAAGCTGTTCGGCAAGGAGGCACGCGCCGAGGAATTCGTGAAATTCCGTGACGAACAGCTGGCGCGCGTCACCGACGTGCTTGCCAAGGCTGGAGACATCAAGAAGCCGATGGTCTTCATCGAGCGCGCCGGCGGTTACAGCGATGATTGCTGCATGTCCTTCGGCAACGAGAATTTCGGCCGGATGGTCGAAATGGCCGGTGGCATCAATCTCGCCAAGGACATCATTCCCGGGACATTCGGCACGGTCAATCCGGAGCAGATCATCGCATCCAACCCGGACCAGGTAATCGTTACCGGCGCGAACTGGGAACTTTATGTTCCTGGCGGCGACTGGGTCGGCGTCGGTCCCGGCGCAGACAAGGCCCTGGCCACTTCGAAGCTGGAAAAGCTGATGCACCGCCCGGCCTTTACCGACATCACCGCAGTCAAGACCGGCAATGTCCACGCCATCTGGCATCAGTTTTACAACAATCCCTATCAGTTCGTCGCCATCCAGCAGATCGCCAAGTGGCTGCATCCGGACCTGTTCAAGGATCTCGATCCAGAAGCGACGTTCAAGGAACTGCACGAGCGCTTCCTGCCGGTCGCATACCGTTCCGGTTACTTCGTATCGCTGAACGCCAGCCTTTGATCCGACAAACCTGCGGGCGACTTGTCGCCCGCAGGTTTGGTTTGATGTGCCGAATTTGACCAGTCCACCTATGAGACTGCCGTCGACGGACATATGTCGGCTTCCAATGCCTTGGAGCCGATCGAACAATCCAAAGAAGAAACTGCACCCGGGAGCAAGCGCCCGGCTCCTATAAGCTACGCACAAGTTTGCTTGTGCATCAGTAGCTCGTTGGGAATTGCCAGATCGAAGTGTGCGGATGCCGATAGCGCCATGATGGCGTTCATCTGTCGTATTCAATCTTGAGCTAATGCGTTGCGGGGGCACGCGTGAGCATCAAAGCAGAGATGCGAAGAATGCTGGGTTTACAGTATTCGGCAAGTCCCTCCGCTCATATCGACATCAAAGATCGTGCTGCCGCAGATCAGGCGGCCCGACGCGATGGCAATATGTTCATAACGAGTAAGCGTAAGAAACCGGAGTCATTTCAACGCTCGCATCCGGAGGCCCCCATGACGAGCATCAGTTCAATTACGTCAAGTAGTTATTATCAATACCAGCGATCTCGCTCGTCATCATCCTCGTCGGACGATTCTCTTTCTTCTCTCTTAAGTGGCGGATCGTCCAGCAGCAGTTCGTCTTCCTCCTCCGACGATCAGTCTCTGACGATGACGGCGGAGCAGTTGGCGGCGCAGCTCATGTCGATGATGCTCAATCTGCAGTCTGGCAGCAGTGACGATGATTCGAGCTCAAGCTCGGATACCGCCTCCACCAGCAGCGCCTCGAGCACGCAAGGAACCTCCAGCAGCAGCTATCAGAGCGGCCAGACCGATATGATCAAGGCGATGGATACGGACGGAGACGGTAGCGTCAGCGAAGCGGAATTCGTCGCCGCGCGCCCGTCTGACGTCAGCGAGGATCAGGCAACATCCTTCTTCGAGAGCCTCGACACGTCCAGTTCCGGATCGCTGACACAAAGCCAGTTCGAGACCGCCATGAAGGCACAACAACCACCGCAGCCGCTCGACTTTGGCAGCCTATATGCCTCGAGCGACCAAGCCGATACGACAAACGAATTGCTCTCCCTCTGATAAGCAGTGGTCATCATCGTTCGTCTGCGACACTGTGAAAACGGGCGGCGACTTGGGCAAGAGATGTTGGGACCTCAGCCCAAGCCTGCCGCCCTTTTCGTGCCGCTTCCATCATCCGCGCTTTCTCACTATCCGCCGTCGGAGCGGAGTTTGTTCTTGCGCTGCCCGTTGGTTGGTCGCTAAACATTTTGCCATATCTGCGCACTTTTATGGCCGACAAGCGACCTCGGCCTAATCGAATTCGAGAACTGAAAGCAATTCAATGACCCGACAACTTTCTCTCCCGCGCGAGCGGATTTCCGTCCTTCTGCTTGAAGGCATCAGCCAGAGCGCCGTGGACTACTTTTCGTCGTCCGGCTACGTCAATGTGACTCATCTGCCGAAGGCTCTGGATGACAAGGATCTCAAAAGGCTCATAGCCGAGGCGCATATTGTCGGAATTCGTTCACGCACCCAGCTGACGGAGGAAATTTTCAGCTCCGCCAAAAAGCTGATTGCCGTCGGTTGTTTTTCCGTGGGGACAAATCAGGTCGACCTGGATGCGGCCCGCCGACGCGGCATCCCCGTATTCAACGCTCCCTATTCGAACACCCGCTCGGTCGCCGAGCTTGTGATCGGTGAGATCATAATGCTGACCCGGCGGATTTTTCCGCGTTCGGCGTCTGCTCATGAGGGCGGATGGGACAAATCCGCCGTCGGCAGTCGTGAGGTGCGCGGAAAAACGCTGGGTATCGTGGGTTACGGCAACATCGGTTCGCAGCTTAGCGTTCTTGCGGAAAGCATGGGTATGAAGGTGCGTTATTTCGATCCTTCAGACAGGCTTCGCCACGGCAACTCGGAATCGATGGCGACGCTTGGCGAGCTTCTCGAAATCTCGGATTTCGTGACGATGCATGTTCCCGAAACCAGTTCGACGCAAAACATGATCACGGAGACCGAACTGCGCCGAATGAAAAAGGGAGCCATTTTCATCAATAACTCCCGCGGAACCGTGGTGGATCTCGAAGCGCTTGCGAAGGTTTTGAAAGAGGGACACCTCGCAGGCGCGGCCGTGGACGTGTTCCCGAGGGAGCCAGCATCAAACAACGAGCGTTTCGAAACGCCGCTCCAGGGTTTGGACAATGTCATTCTGACGCCGCATATTGGCGGCTCGACCGAAGAAGCCCAGGAGCGCATCGGTGGGGAAGTCTCCAGGAAGCTTGTGGAATATTCCGACGTCGGCTCGACGCTGGGCGCCGTCAATTTTCCCCAGGTTCAACTGCCGCCACGTCCAAACGGCACGCGCTTCATCCACGTTCACGAAAACCGCCCTGGCATGCTCAACAGTCTGAATGCGATTTTTTCGTCCCGCGCACTGAATATCGTCGGTGAGTTCCTGCAGACGCACGGCGACACTGGCTACGTGGTCATTGAAGCCGAGGGCGTTGGCCAGACAGCCGATGACATACTGGATGCGCTTCGCCAGATCCCGGGAACGATACGAACTCGATTGCTCTACTGACGCCGGTGGGAAATTGGCATTCTCGCAGTCGCTGCATAAGTCTGTGACGCAGGTCGTAAGGTAGTACAACAACGCCGAATGAAAGAACGGGCGCGCGGCGTGGACGGTTGTCTGATCTATAAACTGGAGCATATCCGCTATTGTGGACAGCTGCCATCGCAGCCTCTGAACGGGAAGGAGAAAGGAAAGCCGTGCGCTCGGCAAAAATAACGACATCAATAGGCACTCTCCTTTTGTCGGTTCCTTTCACAATGGTGGCTTTCACTCCCGTCGCGCTGGCCGAGACCGAACGCGAAAGCGCTGCAAGAACGCTCGTGGAACCAGCTTACCCAATATGGCTGGCGCAGGCGAAGGCTTGGACCACCGATATGCAGCTTATGAAAGCCATGACGGAACACGCGATCGGCGGCCTGGCCGCACAGCTGCCGGCGGATTGCGATGTGGCCCGCATGAAACGGGATATATGCGGCATAAAACTCTTCAACGTTCCTTCGTCCTCGATGTCACCGAGTGTGCGGGAAAACGAAATGATCGCCGCACAGGTGCTGGATTATAAGCCTGTCAGACGTGGAGATATCATCGTGCACAAGGCGAGGTTCCAGGGTGGTGACGAAACCGTTGCCCTTACGCGGATCATCGGTCTGCCAGGTGAGACGGTGAAAATGCGAGACGGCCATGTCTTCATCAATGAAGAGAAAATGATCACCGCGGCCACCGGCCAACTTATCAAGGAGGAATTTGTCTCCGGAGAGGTTTATACGGAAACCACGCCCGAAGGCCGCAGTTACGCGACGCTGCTTTCGCCCAAAATGCCTCAAGGCGTGGTGAACGACTTCGGGCCCGTTACTCTTCCAGAAGACAGCTATTTCGTACTCGGCGATAATCGCCACAGCTCCGTGGATAGCCGCTACCCGCATGACTTCAACGGCGATGGCCTGGTCCGGAAGGAAAGCATCTTAGGGGTAGCCCTATCGGTTTTGGTGTCCAAGGATCCGGATCGGGTCGGGAAGCAATTGTGAAGCGGACCGGGTTGTCCGATTTCAACGTGCCGCAGCGTATTGAGGAGTGCCCGTCAATCTCACTGAGCAATTTCGCCTGTCTGGCATCTACGCACATGGCCAGCCTCGCGTCCCGTATCGGTTATAAGCAAGCATCGACATCCCCCGCAGCTCAGTGCTGTCTCTCGGCTAACAGCGCCCAAAAGGCGAGGAACGATGTTTCGACCGACCTCATGGCATGTTTGATCCCGGGCTCATTGTAAAACGACCCGCCGATGCCGGGAGAAAACCAGTCCCCGTCCCCCTGCTGAAACTCCCCCTTTGAGAGGACAAGATAGACCTCCTCTGGCGCATGATCATGATCCGGATAACGCACATGGGGCACCATCAGGGTGACGCCAATCCACAGGTCATCTCGTTCCTCCAGCCCACCAGGACCGATGACCATTGCATTGGCATGCCCATCGGCGAAGTTTGCACTCTCCGTACCGTCACATCTGGTCCGCTGGCGCCATTCGAGGTTCGGCTCGATCCCCTTGAAACCTTCGACCAACTGCTGAAGCGAGGGCTCTGAGGTAGCGATGGAAAGCGCCTCGTCTAGGTTCTTGCAGACAGGAAGACGGCATCCAGGCCTATCCCGTCCGGAGCCCGGGTGCTCAAGCAGTGCAAAGATCCGGGGGATGGAACGGCGGGCCTCCGGTGCCGTGGCGAACCGGTCGAACGCCGCAAATGCCGCATCCACAAAAGACTGCAGGGATTTACTGCGGTCGGTCATATCACCATCTCCAGAAATGAGGCCCGACGAACCGGCCCGCCCACACCGTCAGATATCTTTAGCGATACGCAGCCCGTCGTAGATGGCGGCGTGCGTGTTTCGTGCGGCAACAGCGTCGCCGATGCGGAACAGCTGGAATTTTCCGTCCGTATTGCGAACCACGGACTGAGGCCGACCGTTCAGAAATTCGTCATGCGAGATTTCGCCGAGGTTGCTCGAGAGCGGCTTCAGCTCGAAATAGAGCTCATCCAGCGGGATGGTCCCGTGATTGACGACGATCTGGTCGAAGCTTCGCTGCTTGGAAATCCCGCCATAATCGCTGCCGACATGGGCCACCAGCTGGTTGCCGCTCTTCTCCACCGCTTCCAGCCGGTAGGTGACGGTGAAGGTCACATCCTGCTTCTGCAAGGAACGCATGTAGGGCACCAGGTTCATCGCCATGACTTCCGGGGCAAAGGAACGGTCCGGCGTCATGATCTCGACCTTGGCGCCGGCCTTGGCGAGGAATTCCGCGGCCTGAAGGCCGGCGTGATCGCCAGCATCGTCGAAGACCAGAACGTTGCTGCCCGGCTTCACGTCACCTGAGATGATGTCCCAGGAGGAAACGACGAATTCGTTGCCCTTCGACAGCACCTCGGTGTGCGGGAGGCCGCCGGTGGCCACGATGACGACGTCGGGATTTTCGGCTGCAATGGTTTCGGCGTCCGCCCAGGTGTTGAAGCGAAAAACGACGCCATGCTTCTCGCACTGACTCATGCGCCAGTCGATAATGCTGATCATTTCGCGGCGGCGTTCGCTCTGCGCCGTCAGCCTGATCTGCCCGCCCGCATCGTTGGCAGCCTCCAATACGACGACCTCATGGCCGCGCTCGGCGGCAACGCGAGCGGCCTCCAGGCCGGCCGGGCCAGCCCCCACGACCACGACCTTCTTGCGAACATCGGCCTTCTCGATGACATGCGGCATGGTCTCTTCGCGGCCCGTCGCCGCATTGTGGATGCAGAATGCGAGGCCGCCCTGGTAGATGCGGTCGAGACAGTAGTTGGCACCGACGCAGGGGCGAATATCGTCTTCCCGCTTCTCCATGATCTTGCGGATAATATGCGGGTCAGTCATGTGGGCGCGGGTCATGCCGACCATATCGACCTTGCCTGCGGCGATGGCGTGGCGGGCGGTTGCCACATCCTGGATCTTGGCGGCATGGAAGGTCGGGAAATTCGTTGCCGCACGGATTTCACCGGCAAAATCGAGATGCGGCGCGCTGGCCATGCCCTGGATCGGGATGACGTCGGTCAAGCCGGGGTCCGTATCGATATGACCACGAATGATGTTCAGATAGTCGATCAGGCCGCTTTCCTTCAGGCGTCTAGAGATTTCGATGCCTTCGGCCTTGTCCGTTCCGCCGGGAAGACATTCGTCGGCGGTGTAGCGAACACCGAGAATGAAATCGTCCCCTACCCGTTTTCGCATCGCCGAGAATACGTCGAGACAGAAACGCATACGGTTTTCGAGCGAGCCGCCATAAGGACCGTCGAGCTCGTTGGTGACCGGAGACATGAACTGATCGATCAGGTGGCCATAGGCCTCCAGTTCCACACCGTCCATGCCGCCCGCCTTCATCCGCTCCGCCGCATCGGCAAAGTCCTTGATGATGCGCTCGATGTCCCAATCCTCCAATTTCTTCGGGAAGGCCCGGTGCGCTGCCTCTCGATGATGGGATGGCGCTAGAACGGGGAGCCAGTCGCCCTTGTCCCAGCGCGTACGCCGGCCAAGATGCGTGAGTTGGATCATGATCGCGGCGCCCTGTTCGTGCACGGCATCCGTCATTTCCCTGATCCAGGGAACGATTTCGTCCTTGTAGGCAAGCAGGTTGTTGAAGACCGGAGGACTGTCTCGCGAGACTGCCGCCGATCCCGCCGTCATCGTCAGCGCCACGCCACCCTTTGCCCGCTCGACGGTATAGGCGCGATAGCGCCCCTTCGGCATGCCGTCCTCCGGATAGGCCGGCTCGTGGGAGGTCACGATAATGCGGTTCCGTAGGGTCAGATGCTTGAGCTTATAGGGCTGAAGGAGGGGATCGTTCGACATGGCCATGCTCCGGAATAAAAAACGCCGGAGCCGACGCTAGGTGCAATGTACACATGTGTCAACGACGAAAACAGATATGTCACTCCTGTCGACACTTCTGTACATTCGCGTTGTGCGACCGCTGACAATTTGTTACGAAGTCACCTATGGATCAGACGTTGAACGACACCGGTTGGCGAGGATCGCAGGAAGGGTGGCTCGAGGCCGCCTATCACTCCCTGCTCGATTCCGGCGTAGATTCGGTGAAAATCCTTCCGCTCGCGAAAAAGCTCAATCTCTCACGAACAAGCTTCTACTGGTTCTTCAAGGACCGCGAGGAATTGCTGGCCGCGCTCGTTGCGCGCTGGCGCGACAAGAATACCGGTGGGATCGTCAAGCAAACGGAGGCCTATGCGGAATCGCTGGCCGAGGCGATGCTCAACGTCTTCGACTGCTGGCTCAACAACGAGCTGTTCGATTCAAAATTCGAATTTGCGGTCCGCAGCTGGGCGCTACAATCCGGCGAAATCCTCGAACAGGTTCGAGAAGCCGATCAGACGCGCATAGAAGCCCTGAAGCGCATGTTCATCCGCTTCGGCAACTCGGAGATCAACGCCGATGTGAGGGCGCGAACGACGTACCTGGTGCAGATCGGCTATATCTCCATGCAGTCGCAGGAAGACCTCGCCGTCCGTATGAAGCGCATTCCCGAATATATCGAGATCTACACCGGTCAGGTGCCGCAGCAGAGGGAGCTCGACCGCTTCTTCTCCCGGCACAACTACAAGCCTGACTAGGAGGAGCGCAGATATGGACGGCTCCCTGAGAATTGGCATTGTCGGCGGCGGCGGCTGGCTTGGCGGAGCCATCGCCGGCTCGCTTCTGGACACAGGCCTGGTCGAGCCGATTAGGCTCTCACTGTCCTATCGCAAGGAGCAGCCGCAACGTTTTGCGAATGTGTTCTGGACGACCGACAATCAGGCGCTTGCCGACCGATCGGATGTGGTCATTCTCTCTGTCCGTCCGGCCGACTGGAGTGGCCTGACGGTCGACGCCCGGGGCAAGCTTGTCATCTCTGTCATGGCTGGGATCCGTCTGGGCGCACTGTCCGAGCGGCACAATACGGGGCGCGTGATCCGCTCTGTTCCGAATGCCGGCGCTGAAGTCGGCAAATCCTATACGCCCTGGATCGCCTCAAATGAGGTCGATGACGATGATCGCACCATCGTCCGAGCCATCTTCGATGCATGCGGATCACAGGACGAGGTCAAAAGCGAGACGGATATTGACTACCTCACCGGGCTTTCCGGGTCCGGACCGGCTTTTCCCGCCTTGCTGGCATCCGCGATGATGCGTGACGCGATTGCCTATGGGCTCTCCGAAGAGATTGCCCGGCGGGCGGTCACGACGGTGCTGGCGGGTGCCGGGCGCCTGATCGAGCACAGAGAGGACTGTCCCGACGACATCGTTAAAGCCTTTCTCGACTACCGCGGCACCACAGCGGCGGCCATTGAAGGCATGCGTGCCGCAGGCTTCGACGCTTCCGTCGCGAACGGGCTATCAGCCGCATTCAAGAAATTGGTAAGTATGGGAGACGCTTCCTGACAACCGTCGAGTGGGTGTTCTGCGGCGCCCCACTCAGCTCTGAAAGCCGCACAATAAAGGGAACGAGAATGAAAAAATTACTTGCGTCCACAATCCTGATATCCGGCCTCTTCGGCGGAGTCTCTTTTGCCAACGCCGCCGAATGCGGCAGCGTCACCATTGCCAGCATGAACTGGCAGAGCGCAGAGGTTCTTTCCAATCTCGACAAGATCATCCTGAACGAAGGTTACGGCTGCCAGGCCGAAATCACGGTCGGCGACACCGTCCCGACAATCACCTCCATGGCGGAAAAAGGCCAGCCGGATATCGCGCCGGAAGCATGGGTCGATCTGCTTCCAGACGTCGTGAAGAAGGGAACGGAGGAAGGCAAGATCGTTGCGGTCGGCTCCCCGTTGCCGGATGGCGGCAATCAGGGCTGGTGGATCCCGAAATACTTTGCTGACGCCCATCCCGATATCAAGACGATTCCTGACCTGCTGAAGCATCCAGAGCTGTTCCCGGATCCAGAAGATCCGTCAAAGGGAGCTATCTACAACGGCCCGCAGGGCTGGGGCGGCACCGTCGTCACCTCGCAGCTCTACAAAGCGTTTGGAGCGGAAAAGGCCGGATTCACGCTGGTGGATACAGGATCAGCCGCCGGTCTCGACGGCTCGATCGCCAAGGCTTATGAAAGCAAGAAGGCATGGGTCGGCTACTACTGGGCGCCCACAGCCCTCCTCGGCAAGTATCCGATGGTGAAGCTGGAGGCAGGCGTTCCTGCTGACGCCGCGGAGTGGAAGCGCTGCAACACAGTGGCGGATTGCCCTGATCCGAAGCCGAATGCATGGCCGATCGACAAGATCGTCACCCTCACGGCCAAGCCCTTTTCTGAAAAGGCCGGCCCCGCAGTCATGGACTACCTCGCGAAGCGCTCCTGGAGCAACGAGACCGTCAACAAGCTGATGGCCTGGATGACCGACAATCAGGCAAGCGGCGAAGATGGCGCTAAGCACTTCCTGAAGGAAAATAAGGACGTCTGGACGAAGTGGGTTTCGCCGGAAGCCGCCAAGAAGATCGAAGCTGCCCTGTAAACGTCTATCCTGCGGTGCGCGAAAGCGCACCGCTTCTCGACAGCCGACAAAATCAAAAAGACTTGAGCCACGGCTTCTTGCACAAAGAAGGGGAACCGAATGGAATGGTTTTATAAATTTCCTCACATGGACGATGACGCGCTGCGCAACCTGAAGAAGGCGATAGACGACGGCTTTCGCGGCTTTACGCGCGCTTATGGCGATACGATCGAAGGCCTGTTTTCACCGCTGCAACGCTTTCTGATTGCCGCCGATCGCTTCATGACGCAGACGCCGTGGCCAATCATTACTCTGATCATTCTTGTCATTGCCTGGTTTGCAACCCGCAGCCTGAAGATCGTATTCGGCTGTCTCGTGATTCTGCTGCTGATCGGCTATTTCGACATGTGGGACGACACGATGCGGACGGTCTCGATGATCTTCGTCTGCACCATCCTGTCGATCGCCATAGGCATTCCGATCGGAATCCTGATGGCGCGCTCCAACGCGGTTCAAAGGATCATCAATCCAATCCTCGATGTGATGCAGACCATGCCGAGTTTCGTTTACCTGATCCCGGTCGTGATGCTGCTTGGCATCGGCAAGGTGCCGGGCCTGATCGCCGTGGTCATCTATGCCATCCCGCCGATGATTAGATTGACCGACCTCGGTATCCGGCTTGTCGACAAGGACGTGCTGGAAGCCGCGGACGCATTTGGAACCTCGAACGCACAAAAGCTCTTCAAGGTTCAGCTGCCGCTCGCCTTGCCGACGATCATGGCCGGCATCAACCAGACCATCATGATGGCCCTCGCTATGGTCGTCGTCGCCTCGATGATCGGTGTGCAGGGCCTCGGCCAGCCGGTCCTGAAGGCGATCGCCAACCAGTACTTCACCTTGGGAATGTTCAACGGCCTTGCCATCGTCGGCATCGCCGTCATCTTCGACCGGGTCAGCCAAGCCTATGGCAAGCGGCTCCAGAAGCATCGGGAGATCGTTCATGGCTGATCAACATTTCGGCGGGATCAAGATCCGCCACCTCTACAAGATTTTCGGCCCTAACCCGGCGGCTCACGTCGATGCCGTTCAGAAAGGGCTGACGAAATCCGAGCTGAACGAAAAACATGGACATGTGCTCGGGCTGAGAGACATCAATATCGAGATCTCGTCGGGCTGTATCCAGGTCATCATGGGTCTTTCCGGCTCAGGCAAGTCGACCCTCATCCGGCACATCAATCGGCTGATCGACCCGACGGCCGGCGAGGTGCTGGTCGATGGAGCCGATGTCGTCAAGATGAACGAAGCCGAGCTTCGCACCTTTCGTCGCCACCAGACGGCGATGGTCTTCCAGAAGTTTGCGCTGCTGCCGCACCGCAACGTTCTCGACAACACGGTCTTCGGCCTCGAAGTCCAAGGTATCGAACGGTCGAAGGCACGCGACGTCGCCATGCGCTGGCTGGAACGGGTTGGGTTGCGAGGCTTCGAGCAAAAATATCCCAACCAGCTTTCCGGCGGCATGCAGCAGCGTGTCGGCCTGGCGCGCGCTCTTTCCAACGATGCGCCGGTCCTGCTGATGGACGAGGCCTTTTCGGCACTCGATCCGCTGATCCGCATGGACATGCAGACGGTTCTCCTCGACATCCAGAAGGAGATCAAGAAAACCATCGTCTTCATTACTCATGACCTCGACGAAGCGCTTCGCCTGGGCGATCAGATCGCCATCCTGCGTGACGGCGAAATCATTCAGCAAGGCACCAGCCAGGACATCGTCCTGCATCCGGCCGACGAATACGTCGCCAATTTCGTCAAGGAGGTCAATCGCGGCCGGGTGGTCCATGTCGAAGCGATTATGAGACCTTTGCAGGCGGGCACGGCGTCGACCGGAGCCAGGATTGCGGCGGGGTCAACGGTCGAAGAGGCGATGCGATTGCTGACTTCGGCTCCGGACGGCGATGTCGTGGTGACCTCGGCGGCAGGAGACGCCTTGGGACTGGTCAACCTGCGCGAGCTCGCTGGTGCCATGGTCAATTCGCATACCTCGGCTTCGCCTGCGGTCGCGGCGCAATGAGCCACGACGCCGGCATTTTTCAAGTTTCCGCTAAATATTAGATATATATATCATAACCCGGTACAAAATCGGTCGCTCCATATGTCGCCTTGTGGGGCCGGCGCACGCATTATGATCACAGTCGACGCGATCGGCGTTTCCCTCCTCCCGGTCTCGCTGCGTTGGCTGTTCCCTCTGGAGGTTTTACCTTCAAACTTAAAGGGCTCCGGTCTAGGCCGAGAGCCCTTCTTTCTGTTCTGTCGTGCCTATGCCACCACGCCGTCAAGCGCGATGGCTCCCATCAGCTCAAACGGCGGCCCGTATTCACACTAGAGCCTCCTAAGAGGTTGGAACTATCGAGGGCCGCAGCCTACGATCCCCAGGCCAATTTTTTTACGGATCGCCGCATATCGGCAAATTTCTTCGCCCGATGCTGCCATGCAGTCTATAAGTTTTATAGACTAAACTAAGCCATCTCGCATACTATCCCTACCTTTAGACATGCAGGCATCAGATGAGCAGCAAATCCGAATTTCTTTGGTATATCCCGAACGACGTGAAGTCCGGCCACCGCGGCGATTCCACTGTTGAAAACCACAATAGCCTGGAGACGTTGACCAGCCACGCGCAAGCGCTGGAAGCGCACGGCTGGAAAGGCGCACTCATCGGCACCGGTTGGGGCAGGCCTGACACCTTCACCGTCGCAGCCGCGCTCGCCGCCCGGACCACCACCTTCGAGCCGCTCATCGCGATCCGCCCAGGCTATTGGCGACCGGCGAACTTCGCTTCCGCCGCCGCCACGCTGGATCAGCTGACCGGCGGCCGGGTGCGCGTCAATATCGTGTCGGGCCAGGATAACCTTGCGGCATATGGCGACAGCGAGGGCGATCAGGCGCATCGCTATGGCCGCACCAAGGAATTCATGCGGCTGGTTCGCAGGCTGTGGACCGAGGAAAATGTCACCTACGCAGGCGAGCATTTCCGGGTCAGCGAGTCCACCGTGGCGCCGCGCCTCGAGGCGCGTGACAACCGTCGACACCCCAAGCTCTACTTCGGTGGCGCCTCGGAGGCGGCCGAACGGGTCTCAGCGACCGAAGCAGACGTCCAACTCTTCTGGGGGGAACCGCTTGACGGCGTCCGGGAGCGGATCGGCCGGCTCAAGGCGCTGGGCAAGGAGCTGGACCGCGACCTCCCTCCCCTCGAATTTGGATTGCGGATCACCACACTGGTGCGCGACACCACGGAGCAGGCCTGGGCCGATGCCGAGGCCAAGGTTGCCGAGATGGCCAGGAGCAAGGGCGCCGGCTGGAACGACCACCGCCAGGCCGTCGCGGTGGGCCAGCGGCGGTTGCTCGATCTACACGAGCGCGGCGAGGTTCTCGACGACAACCTCTATACGGCGCCGGGCAAGTTCGGTGGCGGCGGCGCTGGCACCACGTGGCTGGTCGGTTCGGCTGATGACGTCGCCCGTTCGCTGCGCAAGTATCGGGATCTGGGCATCACGCATTTCGTGCTCTCCGACACGCCGTATCTGTCCGAGATCAAACGACAGGGCGATCAACTGCTTCCGCTATTACGCGATTGAGGGCGGAGCCGCAGTGAGTTCGTGCTTGCTGAGCGTCGACAATGACAAGCAGCGGCCGCGGGATAGTCCTGCCTACATATCGCCGGATGGAACACAGTTGAAAGACGCGCCGCTGCCGTGCGGATCCTGCGATGTCAAATCGCGGTGAAGCCGTTGTCGACAAAGAGGTGGGCGCCGTTAACGAAGCGGGATTCATCGCTGGCAAGATAGAGCGCGGCCTGCGCCACATCCTCCGGCTCGCCGATGCGGCCTTGCTGGGCAGCGATGGCCGCCTCCGACACGTCGACGCCCAAAGCTTGCAGCTCAGAAACCTCTCGGAGACCATGCGGAGTCCTGATGAACCCCGGGCACACGGCATTGCAGCGGATGTTGCGGTCACGGAATTCGACGCCGATCGCGCGAGCGAACATATGAACGGCACCTTTCGTGGTGTCATACAGGACTTCCATCGGTGTAGCGGCCACCGCAGAAATCGACGATGTGCAAACGATCGAGCCGCCGCCGGCAGCGATCATTCCTGGCAGCACTGCCCGCGTCATCAGAAACATGGAGCGGACATTGACGGCGTGCAGCCAATCCCACTCCTGAACCGTCGTTTCCAGAAACGGCTTGATGACAATCGTTCCCGCATGGTTGAACAGTACGGTGATCGGTCCGAATGCATCTTCCACCCCTTTCACCGCGCCGGCAACTGCCGCCTCGTCCGAAACATCCGCCACCCAGTGCGCAGCTATACCTCCGGCGCCGCGAATATCCTCGACTGTTTGCGCGGCCGCCTCGCCGTTCCGGTCGATGATTGCGACCTTCGCACCCTCCTGCGCGAACAGTCGGGAGGCGGCCCCTCCCATGCCCGTCGCCCCACCGGAAATGATTGCAATCTTGCCTTTTAGCCTGTCGGTCATGCCCTTGCCTCGCTTGCCATGATTTTCGCCATACTAGGGTCAGCTACGAGTTAGGCCAATACAGCAAGGCTGGAAAGTGCTGCTGCCCGTTCCGACATCCCATTGGGTTTTGCTAGCATCGTCCCGATGGAATTGAAGCCGGTTACCGTCCTCGTCTTGGCGGTCAGCTTTGTTTACAAAAATCCGCAAAAATTCCGCATTCGCGAAACATTGGGCAAACTATCTATTTGCTATCGCTGATACTCTCATAATCAACCAATGAGCGAGTTATCGTCAGCCAAAAGCGATGGCCTGCCTGTGATTGCCCTCAAGACGCCAGAGCCCAACCGCTGATGGCGAGCCAGTCAAAGACCTCTTCGGCATTTGCCTGAACGCGGCTGAAGCTCCTCACATTGAGCTCACTGTCTCGCATATGGCTAAAATTCTATCGCTCTGGATTATGAGAAACATGTCTGCAACGATTACCTCTCCAATATTCCTTTGTTACGACGCTCTTCAGCGACATGCTCGTCATCCCCTCAAAGCGACAGGCCCAGCACATTCCTTTGAATAGGCCGGCGCCTTGACGCTATGGAGGGGAAGAATGCCAATGCTCCACAAGACCCTGCAGCTGATCGAGACGATGCAGCGGTATTTTGCGACAAAGCACAAATTGAAAACACTGAAAGGCGTCCTAGAAGAGGCACGACGGAAGCGCCGCGAAACAATCGCGAGCTTCTATGATCTGCATAAGAACGTGTCCTTTGCCACGCAGATCACACAATTCGTCGAGCTCAAAAAACAGATGGACTACCTTCTGATCGAAGCTGAAAAACTCGTCGAAATCCCGGACACACTCCCCGACGACGTCGACATCACAGGATCGGTCGAATCACCGGTTCCAAAAGACTAAATTGTCAAACAGCCGGAATTTTCAAATCTTAGATCGATAAACTCAGCTGAATTCTGATCCAGGCCAATAGACGTGTGCTTAGCTTCGTATTATTTAGAGTAGCATTTATTAGATTACTTTATTGGCGCTCAACGGATAAATCATGACATCTGGGACTTGCTCCGAAAATGGCGGAGTGGTGGCGACTTTACCGGCTCTGGCACTTCTGCTCGTGAGTGCCTTCAGCATCGGCGCCATGACCTATGGCAATCCGGCACCCGATGCCCAGATGGCCGTCATCGGACCGCCATGGTGGAAGGAAGACCGGATGGCCTCCCTGGTCGCAGCGGCCGGCGGACGGATGATTGCCGGCGGAGCGCTGCCCAATATCATTGTCGTGCGCCGTGCGCCCGAAGGCGAGCGCCGCCCTGGCGAACCGGAGGACCTCGTCGCCGCACTCTATGCTGCCGGCGCCTGGCTGGTCCTCGACGCGCCGACGCAACGTAGCTGTCTTGGTCTTGTCGACAATGGCAAAGGGGCAATCTGATGAATGAAATCGCACGCCTGCGCACTGGTTTCGGACGATTGCTTGTTCCCCTGCTATGGCTTCATGTCCCCCTCCTCGCCGCGATCGCGCTCTATGTCGGCAAACCCGTTCTCATGCCGGTTCTGCTGGCCGGACTGCTTGCGGCCACCACACATTTGTCCTGGCATTTTAAAGGCAGTGCGCCGGTCACACGCTATCTGAGTTCGGTTGCACTGATGGGCGAGCCGGCCCTGCTGGTCTATCTGACATCCGGCCTGAGCTGGCAGATGGACATGCACATGTATTTCTTTGCCACCCTGGCCCTTTTGATCGCTTGGTTCGATGCGCCTAGCCTGCTGCTGGCAGCCACCGCCATTGCCCTGCACCATCTCGTTCTGAACTATACCGTGCCAGCGGCGGTTTTCGTCAATGACGCGGGCATCAACCGGGTAGTGTTGCATGCGAGCATCGTTGTTTTCCAGACGACCGTGCTGGTCTGGCTCAGCAACAAGCTGGTCAACGCCTTCGAGCGCATCGAGAATATGGGTCATGCTCTCACCTTACAGAACGAGACGCTCGAAGTCCGCACGCACGAAGCCGAGCAAGCCAACGCGGCCAAGAGCCTCTTCCTGGCCAATATGAGCCACGAGATCCGTACTCCGATGAATGCCATCCTCGGCTTCAGCCATCTTCTCGGCCGAACGGAACTCACAGCGCGACAGCACGATTACGTCACCAAGATCCGTAGTGCGAGCGACCGGTTGCTGAGCCTGCTCAGTGACATCCTGGATTTCTCCAAAATTGAGGCCGGCAAGATGGCGCTGGAAAAAGCGTCTTTTGATCCCCGGGCCATGATGGAACGCGCCATGGAAATCTCCGCCTTGAAGGCGCAAGAGAAAGGCATCGCCATCGGCTGGCAGGTGGACCCGGCAATCCCGGCCATGCTGCGCGGCGACGAACTTCGATTGGGCCAGATCGTGCTGAACCTCGTCAGCAACGCCATAAAGTTCACCAGCAGCGGTGAAGTTACCCTTAAGCTCAACTTACGCGAACGTCGGGAAGGCCGCTGCGTGATCGAGGGTGTGGTGCGCGATACCGGTCTCGGCATGTCATCCGAACAGGTTGCGCGGCTGTTCGACAGCTTTACCCAAGCCGACAGTTCCACCACGCGACGCTTCGGCGGCACGGGGCTGGGGCTTGCGATCAGCCGTCAACTCGTCACCCTCATGGATGGCGGCATTTCGGTGGAAAGCAAAGAGGGCCAAGGCAGTACCTTCACTTTTACCGTCGCGCTGGAGGAAGATGAAACCCGTCGGCATGCAGTGGAGCGAAAGTCGGACGCGTTCGCCAATCTGCGTGTGCTGGTGGTCGACGATAACGAGGGGTCGCGGGAAATTCTCCAGGGCTTTTGCGAGACATGGTCGATCATCCCGGAGCTGGCGGCCTCCGCGCAGGAAGGGCTGGCGGCGATCAGCGGTGCCATTGCCGAACACCGTCCCTTCGATCTGGTCCTGCTCGACTGGAAGATGCCGGGCATGAACGGCATGGAAGCAATCAAGGTGCTCCAATCCATTCTGCCAAGTGAAGACTGGCCACGCATCGTCATGATCTCCGCCTACGGACAGGAGCAGGCTGTCGGTGAAGCCGAAACACTCGGCATAGACGGTTTCCTGTCGAAGCCCGTCAGCGCCTCCTCCCTGTTCGACATGCTGATGTGGATATTCGCCCATACCGGCCATCTGCCCTCCAATGATAACGCCGAGAATACGCCGATGATCGCGCCCGCGCTGCAAGGCGCGCGTGTCCTGCTGGTCGAGGACAACGAGATCAATCTCGAATTGGCCCAGATTATCCTGACCGATGGCGGCCTGAACGTCGATACTGCCGAAAACGGCTTGATCGCGGTGCGAAAAGTGCTTGAGGCCGGCAATCGCTACGATGCCGTACTGATGGATCTGCAGATGCCAGAGCTTGGCGGCATCGATGCAACGCGCGAGATACGCGCGGGGTTGGCCGATCAGTGGCTGCCTATCATAGCCATGACCGCACATGCCTACGAGGCCGAGCGTCAGAATTGCCTCTCGGCGGGCATGAACGATCACATATCCAAGCCTGTCGATCCAACACAGCTGCTGGCCGTGTTGAGCCGTTGGATTCGACTGCCACTCGTGACAGCAGGCCCGGCACTCTCCGGTGCTGCGTCGGCACCACAAGTCATCATTCCGCCCTCCGGCGGACTTCCGTCTGCCCTCCCGCCTTTCGACCTTGAGGCAGCACTTGTCAGGGTGAACGGCAAGGAGGCGCTGCTACGCAAGCTGATCGTCGACTTCGGCCGAAAATTTGCCGATGTCGTACCCACTCTGAGCCGCCATATCGAAAATGGCGATTTCGAGCAGGGGCGTATTCTCGCTCATACGCTGAAAGGCGTCTCCGCAACGCTGGGGCTGCCTGAAGTCGCAACCAGGGCCTCGATGCTGGAGGCGCGGCTGGCCCACCCGGTTCCACCACCCGAATCTCCTTTGCTGTCAGCATTGGCCGATGCGCTACGCCCCGCCTTCGTTGCCATTGCTCGCCTCGTTCAGCCTGCCTTGCCGATCGCCGCCGCGAGCGACATCACGGCCATGGAGACTGCCGTGGTGGAAAACCTGATGACCGAGTTACATGGCTTGATCGAGCGGCGCCAGCTGCGCGCTCGGCGCGTATTCGAGGTGCTGGAACAGATGCTTGGGCCTCAAGCGGGTGGGGAAAAATTTGAGATCGTGCGTGAGGCAATTTCGAGGCTCGACTACGCCTCGGCCGCCGCTGCGCTGGAAGAATGGTCAGCCATGTTCGTGCTGAAGAAAAAGGAAATCTAGTCTTGGTGCGTCCAACCATACTGATCGTAGACGATGAAGTTACCAATATTGAGATTATGAACGCGGTATTGGAAGACGACTACGAGATCTGCTTCGCGACATCAGGTGAAGAAGCGCTTGAGGTTGCCCGCATGAGCATGCCCGATCTCATCCTACTTGACGTGCTGATGCCGGAAATCGACGGCTACGAGGTCTGCCGCCAACTGAAAGGCGATCCTGCCTTGGTGGATATTCCGGTCATATTCACCACCGCCCTGGGAGACCAGGAAGCGGAAGCCAAGGGGCTGCAGATGGGCGCCATCGACTACGTCACCAAGCCGCTGGTGCCGATCGTGGTCCGGGCAAGGGTGCGCAATCACCTCGATATGAAGCGCATGCGCGATGAGCTGGCCACCCTTGCCGTTACCGATGCATTGACTGGCCTCGGCAACCGTCGCCGGATGGAGAACCAGCTGACGCGGGAAATAGCGACACTGTCGCTGCGCGGGGATGCGCTCTCGGTGATCATCCTCGATGTCGATTTTTTCAAGCGGTTCAATGATATCTATGGCCACACGGAAGGCGACCGCTGCCTGTCGATGGTTGCCGCCGCGCTGAACCGCGCCATGCTGCGAGCCGGTGACCTGGCGGTACGCTATGGTGGCGAAGAATTCGCCTGCATGCTGCCAGGGACCTCGCATGCGGAGGCCATGGAAACCGCGCGAAGCATTCTGCACCGCATCGCGGCCCTCGGCATTCCCCATTCCGCCTCGGACGCCGCAAGCTATGTCACCGTGAGCATGGGTGTCGCCACAGCCATCTGCACCCCAGGTGCGCGCCCACAATCCTGGATTTCGGCTGCGGATCGGCAGCTTTATGCCGCCAAGGCGGCCGGGCGAAACACCGTCAACGGCGCCGAATACGAACCGGCTGCTTTGATGTCTTTTTAGACATTCAGGGCGAGGAGGCAGGGATCTTGGCAGAGGTTATTCGACTGCCAGCCTCCTGGAACGGTCGGACAAGCGCATTTATTTTGTCACCTGCAATTGTGACGATCACACACTGCAGGACAACACATGTCCGACTCCGTCCTGTGCTTGCGAGTATACCCCCGGATGCCTATCTGGTTTGCGAATGAAAAAGCCTCGACCGCAACGGCAAATGACATCGTAAGAAGCATTGGCAAGTCGCTTTCAGAAGGCTTTTGCTCTTAATGTCCGGCTGCATCCGTCAGCATCCTTGCAATATAGAGATGGTCTAATTTAAGTTAGATTCATATAAAATCAGCAAGAATACTTAACATGCTACTTATTGCATCCTCTGGACGTAGAAAACTCCCCAAAGAGACCGGATTTCACCGAGCGGATGTAATTAAGCGCCTCAACAAGCACTCGATCCAGATTTTCACAGCCAGAACTCTCGATCTCTGAGCAGCTTCAACATGCTTGATAGAAGAAATTCTCGATGACGAATTGATGAAATTCGCCGCACTGAGCCCCCTATCCCAAACGGGCACAGCCCGTCTTTACTCGATATTATCGTTTGCCCCCGAAAGAATTGGCTCACTGATTATCGGTGCAGCGAACGGCCGTCAAAGCGACGGCCGCTGCCATCCATAGGCTTGGGATTTTTGAGTGCGCGTCATTTCATGTATCGCCACGGAACATAATCTGTGGCTCGTTCTTCTTGCGGCGTTTGTCTGCGTCAGCGGCGGGTGGATAACCCTTAACCTGCTGCGGCGAGCGGAGACGACGCAGGGCCTTCAACGCGGCGGGTGGCTGTTCCTGACCTCCGTTGCGGCTGGCTCCTCGGTCTGGTGCACCCATTTCATCGCCATGCTCGCCTATCAGACCGAAGCGGCGATCACCTTCGGTCCGACCCTGACCATGGTGTCGCTGCTGGTAGCCGTGGCAGGCTGCGCTTTCGGCTTTACGACCGCCTCGCTGCGCGGTTTGAGACTTGCGCCGGAAGCCGGCGGTATGATCATCGGCTTGGCGATCTCGGCCATGCACTACACCGGCATGATGGCCTATCATGTCGACGGCATTGTCGAATGGAGCATGGATTACGTCGTCAGCTCGATCGTACTATCCATGGTCATAGCGTCCTTCGCCTTCAGCCAGGCCATCCGTCGTCCCTGGCGCCATTCGCCTCTCCTGGCGCTCGCTCTCTTCGTCCTCGCCGTCGTGACACTTCATTTCACGGCGATGGCCGCCGTATCGCTCACTCCTTTGGCGACGGATGCCGCGGGCACCGACCCGCATGTATTGCAGGCAATGGCCATTGCCGTCGCTGGCGTCGGCCTGCTCATCGTCGGCACCGGCGTCGCCAGCTACATGATTGATGAACACGCCACGCAAGAATCCATCCAGAAGCTCCAGCACATGGCGCTCAACGACCTGCTGACCGGCCTGCCCAACCGCGGCAGCTTTGCCGACCATCTCAACCATGAGATGGAGCAGGCGGAACGCGAGAATGCGAAACTTGCCGTCATCGGCATAGACCTCGACCGCTTCAAGGAAATCAACGATCTTCGTGGACACAAGGCTGGCGACCAGGCCCTGAAGGCGATCGGACGTCGGCTCGCACGTCTGGTGAAGGACGGCGAATTCGTCGCCCGCGTCGGTGGCGACGAGTTTGCGGCCGTTAAACGGTTCAACAGGCAAAACGAACTGCTGGACTTCGTCGCGCGGCTGGAAAAGACCATGTTCGAACCGATCAGGATCGACGATTTCGAGACGGTGACGGGCGCCAGCATCGGCGTTGCCGTCTATCCCGACGATGGACGGGATCAGGAGCGTCTTGTCAGCAATGCCGACCTGGCGATGTACCGCGCCAAGGCCGATGTCGGGCGCGTCGTCTGCTTCTACGAATCCAGGATGGATGAAGCCGCCCGCGAGCGTCATACCCTCGCCCAGGATCTGCGCCGCGCCGTCGAACTGGACCAGCTTGAGCTGCATTATCAGGTGCAGACCTCGGTTCGCACGGGCGAAGTCTGTGGATATGAGGTGCTGGCGCGCTGGAACCATCCCGAACGCGGCAAGGTTCCGCCGGCGGAGTTCATTCCGATCGCCGAGGAGAGCGGCACTATTCTTTCGATTGGCGAGTGGGTATTGCGCACGGCCTGCAAACAGGCTGCTTCCTGGGACAAGCGCTACAAGATCGCCGTCAACCTCTCGCCCGTTCAGTTCGCACATGCCGACCTTGCCCGGCTCGTGCACGAAATTTTGCTCGAAACGGGTTTGTCGCCAAGCCGGCTGGAGCTTGAAATCACCGAGTCCACCATCATCGCCGACAAAACCCGCACACTCCACGTGCTACGCCAGATCAAGGCGTTGGGTGTGACCATCGCGATAGACGATTTCGGAACGGGCTATTCGTCGCTCGATACGTTGCGTTCATTCCCCTTCGACAAGATCAAGCTCGACCGCTCCTTCATGAGCGAGGTAGAGGGCAGCGTCCAGGCGAAAGCCATCGTCCGGGCAGTCCTGACGCTTGGTCGCAGCCTTGCCATTCCGGTTCTTGCCGAAGGCGTCGAGACCAACCACCAGCTCGAAATCCTACGCGTCGAAGGCTGCGACGAAGCCCAGGGCTTTTTCCTCGGTCGACCCAAACCGGTCGGGCAGATATTCCTGCCTGATGAAACCATAGATGCTGAATTTCCGGCATCCTTTTCAGGCCGTATCCCGCCCGTCCGCATCAGGCGCCGCTCGATCGCTTGAACCCCGTGCGGTTAAGCCGCTAGAGGAAATAGCGAAGCTTCAATGGCAACAGAGCGGCGCCGATCGCAGCGGCATCCCCCCGCGTTTCACTCAGCACCAGCGTCGCCTCCCGCGGCCCGACGTCATAGCGGTGCGGGCGCAAGGACGGCATATGCACCCGCTCGATCATCATCCGCCCGAGTTCCCGCGGCAATTGTCCCCCTAACACGATCGCCTGCGGATCGAGCACGGCGACCAAGCTCGCAATCAACCGGTCCAGCAAGGGCATCGTCTGCTCCAGCCACGTTTCCACGCCGGGCCAGGACGGATCGAAGCGCTGGTGCAGCTCACTGACCGAATGAATATCGACGCCGTTTTCCTGCAGCGTCCGGATCAGATACTGCAAGGCAGGTCGCCTTGGCGATTCTTCCGGATTGTAGATGCCGCTGAATTCGCCTGCATTGCCGTGAAAGCCGTGAAAAGGCTTGCCATCCAGGATGAGGCCGCCGCCGAAACCGTAGTTGAAGGAAAGATAGGCGAAGGTGGAGCACCAGAGGCCGGCACCCCGGAGGCTCTCGCCGATGGCGCCCGTCGTCCCGTTGTTTTCCAACCAGACGGGAAGCTCGAAAGCGCGCTCAAGACCTGGACGCAGATCAATGAGCGACCAGTCCCGCAGCGGCTCTGGCGCGTTGAATTCGCGATTGTCCATGACGAAAAAACCCGACATCGAAAAGCCGAGCCCCACGAGCCGGTCATGCGATATGCCGTGCTTTTTCAGGATAGTTTGAAGGGTTTCCAAAAGCGTGGCAATGGTTGCCTGCCGATCGCTCGGCACCATCCTCAAGGTTTCCTCAGCAACCACGTTGCAGCCAAAATCGGCCAGATACAGGATGGCTGAATCGGTGTTGATCGAGATGCCGACGGAATAGACCGCCTCTTTCACCAGCTCGATCGTCGGGCTCGGCTGGCCGCGCGTTCCCTTCAGCGGCGCGCCTGTGCGAAGAAGACCGCGCTCCATCAGCGTTTCCACAAGGCGATGCACGGACTGCTGGGTCAAATTGGTATGTGCCGTGATCGTCGAGCGCGCGATCGGCTCGTGACGGCGCACGATATCAAGGATCATCCGTTCGTTGTCGCTGGCAAGCGGCGACATATCGAACCTGGTCGGGGAAGCAGTCCGCAGTGTCATACTTCTGGCTTAACGGCTCGCACGAAGGCTCGCAATCCACCCGGTAATGCCCAGGGGAGCTTTTTTTGCTGGAGTTGTCACAAATATTACACTTAAAGTGTATTAATAGCGACGAGAGCAATGTTCCCTCTCGTTGGAGATCTTGATGACCATGAAATGTCTCGCCATCGGCGCGTTGATCCTGGCAACCGCCACGCTGCCGGCCCATGCGGCCGACACGAATTTGAAGAACCAGGATTTCGATCTCTCCAAGGTGAGCCGTGACAATTTCTATGACGTCGTCGTTCCCGTCGCCAAAGCCGAAGGCACCGTCACCATGTACAATTTCGCTGGCAGTTTCGGCGATACGTGGAAGGAGCTGACCACCCGTTTCGAGGCGAAATACGGTATCAAGGTCAACTATACCGACGTTGTCGGCGATCAGGCGAACCAGCAGCTGATCGCCGTGCAAAAGGCGGGCCAGGATGCCCCGGTCGATGTTTATTTCGCCGGAGGCGGAGGCTATCCGCTGCTGTCGTCCACGGGTGTCGTCGGCAAGATCGCGCTGACGAAGATCCTGCCGAATATGGATCACTACGATCCCGTTCTGGCCGAGACTGTCTTCGGCAAGCCGCATGGCGGCGCCTTTCCGCTGGTGCACCTGAACCAGACGGCGATCGGCTACGATTCCGCCTTCGTCAAGGAGGCCGACCTGCCCAGGAATTTCGACGACCTGCTCGCCTGGGCCGAAAAGAACCCGAAACGGCTGGGCGTAACCTTGCCGTCCAAGGGCGGTTCCGGCAGCGGTTTCATCTACTCTGTCGCGCTCAACTATCTCAAGGGTGATTGCCGCGCCAAGCTGACGGACTATTCGCTGAGCCTCGAGCAGGCCGAGGACTGGGCGATGACGTCGGAGTGCCTTGAGCCGGTCTGGGATTACTACCGCAGGCTTCTCAAGGTATCGGAACTGACGAATGGCAATGCCGACACGCTGAATCTCATCAACAATCAGCAGCTCTACATGGGCACGGTCTGGGAAGATCAGGCCATAACCTTCCTCGCCAACAAGCAGCTTCCCGACAGCTTCCGCCTGACGCTGCTCGAGGGCGGCCAGGTCGGATCGGGCGACGCGATCTTCGTGCCCGCCAATGCCAAGCATGTCGCCGCCGCCCTGCTGTTGATCGACATGGCCTTCAGCAAGGATTTCCAGACCTGGAAACTCGAGCACAAGGCCTCTCGTTCGCCGCGCACGGATATTAGCGACAATCTGATTTCGACTGAGACCCGGGGCCATGTCCTGCCGGACAGCGTCTATCCGCGACTGTCGGTGACCGCCTTCTGGGATATGGCGACGGCGCTTTCCGAAGCACTCAATGAAAAAGTGCTCAATCAGTAGCGGAAGCCGGACCGCTGCCGGACCGGACGTGGGGCGTCCGGTCCACCCCTCTTCCCAGAATGACGGAATGCCATGATGACCGCGCTTGAAATCAGAGATATTACCAAGGACTACGCCACAAGCCGCGCGCTCCATCCCGTGTCGATCGATGTCGAGCGCGGCGAGTTCGTCACCATCCTCGGCCCATCCGGCTGCGGCAAGTCCACGCTTCTGCGCATCCTGATGGGGATCAGCCGGCCAAGCGCCGGCGAAATCCATCTCGCCGGACAAAGGATCGATGCCTTGCCTCCGGAGGCGCGCGACATTGCGATGGTCTTCCAGTCCTACGCGCTCTTCCCGCATATGTCGGTCGGCAAGAACCTTGCCTTCGGCCTGCGGATGAAGCGTGTTGCCAAGCCCGAGCGGGCGCGGCGGATCGAACACGCGATCGACATCTGCAACCTGACAGGTCTTACCGACCGCATGCCGCGGCAATTGTCGGGCGGCCAGCAGCAGCGCGTGGCGCTTGCCCGTGCGATTGTCATGCAGCCGTCCCTGTTGCTCTTCGACGAGCCGCTCTCCAATCTCGACGCCAAACTTCGCGATACGTTGCGCCACGAACTCGTCGAGCTGCATCGCCGCATCGGCGCGACCAGCATCTATGTGACACACGACCAGTCGGAAGCCATGGCGATGTCCGACCGCATCGTCGTCATGAATGCGGGCCGCGTGGTCGAGACCGGCACGCCACAGCAACTCTACCGCGCTCCGAAAAAGGCATTCACGGCAAGCTTCCTCGGCCAGACAAACCTTTTCTCCGTTACCGCCGAAGGCGTTAGAGCACGCCTGCCTTGGGGCGAGACTATCGCGCTCGACGCAAGTGCCGCCGGGCCTGCCCGCGTTTCCGTCCGCCCGGAGGCCATGTCGGTTGTATCAGATGACCGCGCTCCCGGCGTCGTCACTTCGGTCTCGTTCATGGGCGCCAATGCCCTCTATACGGTCGCCGTTGGTGACGTGACGCTCAAGATCGCTCAGGCGGGCGGCGATGCACTGCTCGCCCCCGGCACCCGTGTCGCGATCGGTTTCCAAGGTGCTGCACACCTGCTCGACGAGCGGGAATTCGCGGGAGCTGCCTGATGCGCGCCATCCTCGGTAACGACCGCGCAAGGCTTCTTCTGCTGCTGACGCCGGGTATCGGTTACCTTCTCGTCTTCTTCGGCTGGCCGCTGCTATCAGCGCTGATCGGCAGCTTCCACCTCGATGATGGCTCCTTCACGCTGCAATGGTATACGCGCATCTTCACCCGGCCATCGATGCTGCGCGGACTGTCAGTCTCGATCTATTACGGCGTCACCCCGGTCGCCGTCTCACTCCTGGCCTCCATTCCGCTTGCGCTGCTGCTTCGCCGGAGCTTCCTCGGTCGTAAGCTGTTCAACGGGCTCTACAAGCTGCCGATGGCTGTCCCCAGCATCATCGTCGCACTGATGGTGATCATCGTCGCCGAACGCGGTGGTTTTCTCGACCGGCTGCTGGCGCCGCTGGGTCTTGGACTGCCGAAGCTCGTGCGCGACGATTGGGGCGTCGGCGTCATCCTTTCGACGGTGTGGAAGCAGATCCCCTTCATGACGCTGATCATCACCAGCGCCTTTGCCGCCGTTCCGGAAGATATCCGCCTGGCGGCACGCTCGCTCGGCGCCTCACGGCTGAACACATTCCTCTTCGTCGAAGTTCCACTCGCCATGCCGGGCATCACCGCGGCGATCCTGTTGACCTTCATCGGTTCGATGGGCTCCTACGCCATTCCCGACATCGTCGGCCGGCCGGTGGCACGACCGCTGTCTGTGCTGATGGTCGCCGAATTCAGCCAGGGCAGGTTTCCGCAGGTCTATGCGATGGGGATGGTTCTCAGCCTCTTCGCTATTGCCGTGCTGATTGCCTACTACACGCTGACCGCCAGGATCGGCCTCGGCTCCGCGCAGAAGGATACGTGATGAGCACGCTTGCCGACACCTCCCCCGCCCTGCCCCAACGCCGCACCTTCACCGAGGACGATCGCGTCATCGTCTCGGTGGGGCTCTACCTCATGCTGGCGCTCGTCATTGCCCTGCCGCTGGCGCTGATGTTCCTCTGGAGCGTTGCCGACGGCTGGGCCCCGCCGCATATCGTGCCGCAAAACTACACGATCAGCCGCTGGCTGGACGTTCTCGCAGATGCCAATCTGTTGCGCGCCACGCTGAACAGCCTCGTCATCGCCATTGTCGTGACCTTCGCGACCGCAATCATCGCCCTGCCGTCGGCCTGGGCCATGGCGCGCTTTCCGTTCCGGCTGAAACGCGTCGTGGAAATATTCATCCTCGCTCCCATCATCATTCCGGGCCTCGTCGTTGCCGTCGGCATCGGCCAGATTTTCCTGGTGCTCGGTCTCTCCTATTCAATGGTGGGTGTCATTCTCGTCCAGATCGTCGGCACTCTGCCGCTGATGATCCGGCTGATGACCGCCTCGCTCGAGACGATTCCGGACGATCTCATTCACGCCGCACGGTCGCTCGGCGCCGGAAGCATCGGCGTTCTCACACACATCATCCTGCCGCTTGCAATACCCGGATTGCTCGCCGGCGGGCTGCTTTCCTTCATCGGGAGCTTCGAGGAGTTCGACAAGTCCTTCATCGTCGGCGCGCCTGTCATTCAGACATTGCCGATCAAGCTCTACATGTTCCTCGATCCCTATTCGATGCAATTGCCATTGGCGTCGATCATCGCCTTCATCTTGCTCCTTCCTGCCCTGATCATCTTCGTTCTTGCCGGACGCATCCTGCGCGACGACCTGATGGCAGCGGGAATGGGCAAGATCTGATCCTCCCCCCAAACCTCAACCATCCGAAAGTTCTCCCCATGCCCAGCCAGACCGCTGCCTCCCCTTTCGCAGACATTTTCTCGCTCGTTTCGCGCAGCAACCCGGATATTCTCACCATCGCGCATCGCGGCCTGTGGACGGCCGCGCCGGAAAACTCGCTGACATCGATCCGCGACGCGGCAGCGCTCAATGTGGAAATCGTCGAAATCGATACGCAGGCGACAGCGGACGGAAAGCTTGTCGTCATTCACGACGCGACGCTTGACCGAACATCGACCGGCACCGGCGTTGTCAGCGCCTGCGATCTCGCGACAATCCGCAATGCACGTCTTCGCGCTGGTGGCGGCGGAGAGACGGCGACGGTCACCGACGAGCGCATTCCAACGCTGGAAGAAGCGCTGGAAGAAGCCCGCGGGCGCATCTTCGTCAATATCGACACGAAATATCCGCGTGACTTGCCGCTGGTGATCGCCACGATCAAGCGCCTCGAGATGCAGGACCAGATCATCATCAAGACCGATATCGAGCCGGCATCCGGCCATTTCCCGGTGATCGATGCGGACTGGTTCGGCTCCATCCCGCACATGCCGATGTTTCGCGTCAGGCCCGGACAATTCGCCGAAGACCTGAAGCTGATCGAGCCGCTGCGCGCACCGATGGTGGAAGTCAAGTTTTCCGACATCGCCGATCTCGCCGGCGGGCGCGAGGAACTGGAGCGCCAGAACATCCGCCTGTGGATCAATACGCTCGATGTCTCCCATAACCTCGATTTCAATGACAGTCGGGCGCTCCGCGATCCCGAAGGGGTCTGGGGCGCCCTGGCCGAGGTAGGCGTCGGCGCCGTCCAGACCGATACGATTGCTCCATTCAAGCAATGGCTCGCCGGCCATGAGACAAAGAGGACAGCATGATGCCCATCGCACTCGAGCGTCTTTCGCAGGCGAGCGCCATTATCGAGGAAGCGGCCGACAGGGCGCTGCATTTCTTTGCAGCGCATCAGACGGTGGCCACCCGAGCCAAGGGCGTGCAGGACTTCGTTTCAGAGGCTGATACGACCATTGAAAACTTCATCCGCGATCGGCTCGCCACCGCCTTTCCCGGAGAAGCGATCGTCGGCGAGGAATTCGGCGGGCAGTCGGAAGGCGCCTATTGGATCATCGACCCGATCGACGGCACGTCGAACTTCCTTCGTGGCTCACCGCTCTGGGGAATTTCGCTCGGCTTCGTGCGTAACGGCCACCCCGAACTCGGCATTGTTGCCATGCCGGTCATGGGCGAGACCTACGCGGCCGCCAATGGTACCGGCCTCTTGATGAACGGCAAGCCGCTCGCACGCACCAGCCCCTTGGAGGACGTCCGCGTCATGTCGCTGGGTGACAACCCCGCCGAAGATCTGGACGATGCCGCCAGGTTTCAAACCGGGTTACGACGCGCCGGCTGGGTCGTCGAAGCCTTCCATTCGACATCCGTTTCCCTCGTCTTTGCCGCACGCGGCATTTTCGACGGGCATCTGCAGAAGGTGACGACGATGTGGGACATCGCCGGTGGCGCCGTGCTTGCCCGCGAAGCCGGGCTCGAGGTGCGGATCGGTGAAAATTGCGAAAGCCGCATACCGTGGATCGCGGCAGGCACACCGACTTTGTTGGCGGCGACTGAGCCGCTCTGGCCGGAGATCAGGACGGATAAGGGTCTCTCTTGATCAAATAGCAGGCTGCGGGAAGAGCATGGTTAAGGTCCGAAGAGCGCCGCCTTGCCTCTTAAGCAAGGACTTCCCGCTGCCTACCATACATCCGGCTCGCCCGTAGCAGGCGCTGCGAATAGGGATGCTCGACCTCTCCCTTTCGCAGCCTTTCGATATCGACCTCTTCGACGATCTCCCCCGCCTCCATGATGGCGACGCGGCTGCACATGTGGGAGACGACGGCAAGATCGTGGCTGACGAGCAGATAGGTCAGGCCGCGCTCACGGCGCAGGTCGTCCAGCAGGTTAAGGATTTCGGCCTGGACCGAGACATCGAGCGCGGAGGTCGGTTCGTCGAGCAGTAGGACGGCGGGGTTCAGAACCAGGGCGCGGGCGATGGCGACGCGCTGGCGTTGTCCGCCGGAAAGCTGATGCGGAAACCGGTAGCTGAGCGACGGATCGAGGCCGACGGAGCGCAGCAGGGCATCGACATCCATCGAGCCGGTGGCAATCCCCTGGTTACGAAGCGGCTCCTTGAGCTGCGACCGGATCGTCTTGCGGGGATGGAGCGATCCGTAAGGATCCTGAAACACCATCTGCACCCGGCGGAAGAACGGCCGGTCACGCTGCCGATCCAGAATATCGCCGTCCAGCTCGATGCTGCCCTGGTAATTCGGATTGAGACCGGAGATAGCGCGCAGGACCGTGGATTTTCCGCAGCCGGATTCACCAACCAGGCCGAATGCCGTGCCCTTCTCGACGCCGAAGCTGACATTCCTCACGACCGGCCTCTGGCCGGCGGCGAAACGAATGGTGAGATTGTCGATTTCGATCATCGCGTTCTCTCCAAGATCTTGCTGTCGAGCCAGGATGGATCACGCTTCAAGATCGGCAGCCGAGCCGGTGGATCGTCGATCGACGGCAGCGAGGCGAGCAGGCCTTGCGTATAGGGGTGCCTGGCCTTGTCGAGGTCTCGCGCCTCAAGGACCTCGACGACCCGTCCGGCATACATGATCAGCACGCGGTCGCAGAAATTCCGCACGAGGTTCAGGTCGTGACTGATGAAGATCAGGCCGAGATTGCGCCGGGCGACAAGCTCGTCCAGCAAGGCAAGGATTTCCAGCCGCACCGTGACATCGAGAGCCGATGTCGGCTCGTCGGCGATCAGAACCTCGGGCTCGGCAATCAGCATCATGGCGATCATCACGCGCTGGCCCATACCGCCTGATATCTCGTGCGGATAGAGGCGAGACACCCGTTCGACGTCGCGGATCTTGACGGCCTCGAGCATCTCCAGCGTTTGGCCGTAGGCCTGCTTCGCGCTCGCCTTGGGATAATGCAGGCGATAGGTCTCCGCGATCTGCTCTCCGATCCGCATGACCGGATTGAGCGAATATTTCGGATCCTGCAGGATGAGCCCGATCCGCCGCCCACGGATCGTCATCATCTTGCGCTCGTCTGCCTTGAGCAGATCGACGTCGCGAAAACTCATCCGTTCGGCGCTGACCATTGCAGTCGGCGGCAGCAGCCGCATGATGGCGCGGCCGACCGTCGATTTGCCTGAGCCGGATTCGCCGACGATCCCGAGTTTTTCTTGCCCCAGCGAAAAGCTGACGCCGCGCACGGCCCGCACGGAACCACCGCCGAAGGCAATTTCGAGATTGCTGATATCGATGAGGGAAGAACTCATTCCGCACCTCTTGGATCAAGGACGTCGCGCAGCGCATCGCCGACGAGGTTGAAGGCAAGGCTCACCAGGGCGATGGCGATGCCGGGGGCGGCGATGACCCAGGGGCTGTCGAGCATAAATTCGCGGCCTGTGGCCGCCATCGACCCCCATTCCGGCCAGGGCGGCTGGGCACCGAGGCCGAGAAAGCCGAGGCCGGCGGCGGTGATGATGATGCCGGCCATGTTGAGGGTCACACGCACGATCACCGAGGGGATGCACATCGGCAGAATGTGGCGAGTGATGATCGCCAAGGGCGTCGCGCCCTGCAAACGTACGGCGGCTATAAAATCCGCCTTGCGCAGGCTGAGCGTTTCGGCGCGCGCGAGCCGGGCAATCGGCGGCCAGGCCGTCAGCGAGATCGCGATGATCGCATTCGTGATGCCGGGGCCAAGCGCCGCCGCGAACCCCAGCGCCAGCACCAGCCCGGGGAAAGACAGGAAGATGTCGGTGATCCGCATCAGGATCTCATCGACAATCCCACCGAAATAGCCGGAGCAGGTGCCGATCAGCAGGCCCAAGGGCGCGACGATGACCGAGACGAGCGTGATGATATAGAGCGTCGTGCGACCGCCATAGACGATGCGGGCAAAGACATCACGGCCGAAATTGTCGGTGCCGAGCCAATGCTGCGTCGATGGCGGCGCGAGCCGCCCCGCCATGTCCTGCACGATCGGATCATACCGCGTCAGCAAGGGCGCGGCGATGGCAACGAGGATCAGCAGGACGATGATGACAAGGCCGATAAGGCCGAGCGGATGCAGGCGGAACTTCAGCCAGCCCTGATGGAATTGCTGCACGGAGGACTGGAACCATCCCTGGGGCTCGGGCGCGAGCAGCCATTTGCGAAAGCTGTTGCCGCTGGCGCGATCTGTGTGTTCTGCGGAGATCGTCATCGGCGTCACCGTGTCCTTGGATCAAGAATGCGATAAAGCACATCCGAGATGATATTGATGGTGAGGAAGACGGCGCCGATCGTCAGCACGGCGCCCATGACGACATTCATGTCGTTCATCTGCAGCCCACGCGTCAGATATTGGCCGAGCCCAGGCCAGCCGAAAACCGTCTCGATCAGCACCGCGCCCTCGAGCAATCCGCCGAAGGTCAGCGCCATGATCGTCAGCAATTGGACACGGATATTCCGAAAGGCATGGCGCCAGACGACCTTGCGCCGTCCGAGCCCCTTTGCCCTTGCCGTCACGATATATTCCTGGCCGAGCTGCTCCAGCATGAAGCTGCGCGACATGCGGCAGATAGAGGCGACGGAATAATAGCCGAGGATCGCCCCCGGCAGGATGATATGGCCGAGCGCGCTTTGAAACACGTCCCACTGGCCGTCCATGGCGGAATCAATCAGCAGAAAGCCAGTGACCGGCGTTACGAGCCCCTCGTACAGCACATCGACCCGGCCCGACGCGCCGACGAGCTGGAGCTTGGCGTAAAAGATGAAAAGCGCCATCAGCCCCATCCAGAAGATTGGAATGGAATGGCCGGCAAGGGCGACGATGCGCGCGATGTGATCGAGGATCGTGCCGCGCCTGACGGCTGCGGTGATGCCGAGCGGGACGCCGACGACGATACCGATGATCATGGCGATGATGGCAAGCTCGATGGTCGCCGGGAAAATGCTCAGGAGATCGGTCAGGATCGGCTGGCCGGTCGTGGCCGAGGTGCCGAGATCGCCGGTCGCGATCTTCCCAACATAGGTGAGGAACTGCATCCAGATCGGCTGGCCGAGCCCGAGCTCGTTATAGACGCGATCATAGACCGCCTTGCTCACCTCCGACCCAGTAATGGCAAGCACCGGATCGGCCGGAAGCAGGCGTCCCATCGAAAAGGTAAGAAATAGTAGCCCGAGCAGCGTGGTGACGATCGCCACGACGCGGCCCGCCAATCGCCGCAGGAGGGCGACCAGCGGATGCGGCGGCGTATCCGCGAACGCATCCCGATCCACACGACCTCGGGAATCACGTTTCGATGTCAGCTCGGCGCTCGTCACGGGCGATTACTCCTTCGTCACGTCATGCCAGCGCGTCGACCAGGTCGTATGCCCATGGTAGCCCTTGACGTTGGTGCGCATGACATAGGGATCGGTGCGCTGGAAGAAGATGATCAGCGGGGAGTCCATACCGCCATAGATGCCGTCCATCTTCTTGAAGAGGTCGGTACGCTTGGCCGTGTCGCGTTCTTTCATCGACTGATCGACGAGCGTATTGAGCTCGTCCACCTTCATACCGGCCCGCCAGAGATAATAGCTGCCGAGACGCGCCTCGTCGCTATTGTCCGGATTGTAGGCATATTGCGTGGCAACCGCGAAGGGATCGGGAAGCCGGGCGCCGGAATTGCCGAGGAGCACCTGGTATTTGCGCTCGCGAAAGGCGGGGATGAATTCGCCCGGTACCAGATCGAGATCGATCCCGGCTGCGCGGGCACTTGCCTGTAGCGCCTCAGTAAAGGGCAAGGTTGCCGCCGCCGATGGATTGAGCACTTTCTTCAACCCGTTCGGATAGCCTGCCTCTGCCAGCAATTGCTTGGCCTTGGCCGGGTCGTAATCATAGCGCGATGTCGCATTTTCCGGCGCCCCGATCATCCCCTTCGGGATCATCGATTGCCAGGGAAAGCCGGTGTAACGCATGATGTTGTCGGAAATCGCCTTCCAGTCGAAGGCATGCTGGAACGCCTCGCGGACCTTGGGTTTCTGCAGATCCGGATCCTTCTGGTTGAGCGCGATATAGTAGAAGCCGAGGCCCGGAACATTGTCGATCACCATCGCCTTGTTGGTGGCGAGCGCATCGAGATCGCCGCTTGAAACATATTGCCCGATATCGACGTCACCGGCCTCCAGCTGCAGGCGCAGATTGCCCGATTCCGGGATATGGCGGGCAACGACGCGTGTCATGGCCGGAGCGCCGCCCCAATAGTTCTTGCGGGCATTGAAGATCGCGACGTCGTTCGGCCGCCACTGCGCCAGTGTGAACGGCCCGCTGCCTGCCGAATTGGCGGAAAGCCATGTACCGCCGAAATCGCCGTTGGCCTCATGCGACATGGCCGTCTTCTTGTCGATGATACCGATCGATGATCCGGCAAGCGAATAGAGCACGAGATCGGTATTGACGGCCTGCGGCAGCTCGATCTCCAGCGTGTGAGCATCCTTGGCCCGGATCAGCTTGTCGACATTCCCGGCCGTGAAGCCCCAGGGCGCGATATCGGTCGAGCCGACCTGCCCCATCTTGATGACGCGCTGAATGGACCATGCGGCATCTTCCGCCGTCACCGGATTGCCGCTCTGGAAGGTCGCATCGTCACGCAACGTCAGGGTGATGATCTTACCGTCGGGAGAGACGCTCCATTTGGTGGCGAGCATCGGCTTCAGCGTCTGGAGGTCGTCCGGGGAGAGCTGCACCAGATTGTCGTAGAGATTGGAGATCAGCTCGGACACCGTGCGTGCATTGTTCTGCGCCGGGTCGAGTGTGCGGATGCCGGTCAGATTGGTGCCGATCACCAGCATGTTCGGCGGCGATGCGGCTAACGATGGCTGCGCAGCAATCAAGGCAGCGGCGATTGACACCGATGTCAGCAAGCTCTTCAACATTTCAAGACCTCCCAATCTTTTCGCGCCGGCAGCGCCCACGCCTTTGCAGTCTCTAGCAGCGCACAGGCTCGGTACGCTTACCCCTCCCAGTCCTTCAGCAGACGATGCAGCTCCTCCCGGTCCTTCCGATCGAGCTGCGGCAATCCCGGCACGCGCACGGGGCCGACATTGAGACCCGAATAGGTCACCGCCTCCTTCACCACCGTGACGTTGGCGCCATTGCGGAATTTCGTACGCATGCGTTCGAACGGCTCGAGCTTGTTGACGATCGCACGCGCCGCGGCAAAATCACCCCTGTCCAGCGCATCGAGGACGGCGAGCGACAATTGCGGCGCGACATTGACCAGACCGGAGGTAAAGCCGCGCGCACCGGCGGCGGTGAAGGTCGGCGCCCAGCTCTCGGCGAGACCACAGACGAACAATGCGCCGGCCGGATCCGAGGCTGCTATGGCCCTGGAGAGCAGCATCAGATCCGTCGTCGCGAACTTGATGCCGGCAATGTTGGCGTGGCCGGCAAGGCGCACCATGTCGTCGACACTGAAGCCGTCGGCGCGCACATAGGCGACCAGCGGCAAGGGCGAGGCCTCCGCAAGATCACAGAAATAATCGATCTGGGCTGCGGGTGCGGCAAAGGGATCGACAGGTTGATGCGACATGACCGCGGATGCACCGATCACAGCGGCATTCTTTGCCATTGCGATCGCCTCGCGCAGAGATCTGCCGATCGCCGCTGTCACCGGTGCCTTGCCGTCGACGCCTGCAACCGCCGCCTCGTGGACATGACGGATTTCCTCTGGCGTCAGGGCGTAGAACTCGCCGGTATTTCCCGCAGCCACAATATTGTGGATGCCGGCAGCCGCGACCCGGCTATAGACCTTCGCGGTGATCCGGGGTTCGACCTCGCCTCTATCGTCATAGGCCGTCACGGGAACACCGGACACACCTTTCAGCGCCTGGCGTATGGTTGCGATGCTCATCTTCTTCCCCTTGCTAGCTCTCCACCGATGATCGAAATGGAAGGGCGGCAGCATCGGTCATAGCCGGTCGCCGCATCATCCCTTCCTCCCACTGCTGCTCAGACCCCCTGGAACATGCGGGCGCGAGCGTTCAATATGTGTCGCTTCATCGCGTCATGCGCCTCGGTTTCCTGCCGTTCGAAGATCGCCTTGACGATCACCGCATGCTCGTCCTGAACGGTGCGTATCTGTTCGGCCGTGCGCTTGAGGCTCAGGCTTCGCGTGACGGAATGCCCGATGGCGAAATGCGGCTTGAACCATTCGCGAAGCGTGATGTGAAACTGGTTTCCGGTTGCCATAGCGATCGCATCGTGCAGCGCCTGATCCTCTTCGGCGCCGAGCTTGCCGTCGCTCAGGCACTGCTCGATGTTGAGAAGAGCGGCTGAAATTCGTTCCTTGTCCGCCGGCTGCCAGTTGCGTGCGGCAAGCTCGGCCGCTTCCGCCTCGAGGCCGGCGCGAAATTCGAAAAACCGCTGCACATCGGCCAGGGAGCCGACCGGCACCATCTTCAGCACGGACGAATCCGGCCGCTGCCGCACATAGGAGCCAGACCCCTTGCGCGAGACGATCAGGCCGTCACCCCTCAGGCGCTCCAGCGCCTCGCGGATGACCGGCCTCGACGCCCCGAACATGACGGCAAGCTTTTCTTCCGACGGCAATCTTTCGTTCACCGGGAAGTTTCCGTCCGCGATCATTCCCACGATCTTCTCGTAGATGATGTCGCCGAAGCGCGTTGCGCCCCCGTCCGGTGCAGTGACGGCCGACAATGTCATCATCATCCTTTGTTTTGCCGCCCGGCGACAAGGTTCAACCCATTTTCTAGGCGGCAGGGCTACTAAATCTGTTAATATCTGTCAACTCTTGTAATTATCTGAGAACGTATCTATGGTCTGCTCGCGGCGCCAAAAGGACGCCTCGCGATGGGTCGGGAGCCTGTCGCGCCGGTTCAGACAAAGTCATGCCGGCATCAAACGGGAGGGATATGGATGCGCGATGAAATACTGTCTCGCGGCGTGACACGTCGCGCCGTTCTCGGGGGCATGGCAGGCGTTGCGGCCTTGTCCCTTGCCGGCCGAGCCGCTGCCGCTGGCGGCGAAGCCCCCGCATTGGCCGAGCTCGTCAAGGGCGGAAAGCTGCCGCCGCTCGCCGACCGGCTGCCGAAAAAGCCGATGGTCGTGACACCTTTCGAAAAGGTCGGCACCTATGGCGGAACCCTTCGCCGCGGCCTCCGAGGCTCGTCGGACCATAACGGCATCCTGCGCATGGTGGGCAATCAGAGCCTCGTGCGCTGGAACATGGAATTCACCAAGGTTCTGCCCAATCTTGCCGAGCGCTGGGAGGTCAATGACGACGCCTCGCAATTCACCTTCCACCTGATCGAGGGCGCACGCTGGTCGGACGGCCATCCCTTCACCGCCGACGACGTCGTTTTCGCCATCGAAGACTGCGTCAAGAATACAGATCTCTACAGCGCAGCACCTGCGCAGTTGTCGGTCGCGGGCAAGGTGGTCAATGTCGAGAAGATCGACGACTTCACGGTGAAATTCACCTTTGCCGCACCCAATGCGCTCTATCTGGAAAACCTTGCAACACCGCTCGGCCAGCATCCGACGCTGTTTCCGAAACATTACTGCAGCCAGTTCCTGCCGAAATACAATCCGAACGTCGCCGAGGACGCGAAGAAGGCGGGCGTCAGCAGTTGGCCCGAGCTTTTCCGCGCGCGCTGCGGCGATATCGAGATCCCGTCGCGATGGGGTAATGTCGATAAGCCGACACTCGACCCCTGGGTCGTGAAGGAGCCTTATACCGGTGGCGCCACGCGCGTCGTCATGACCCGCAACCCCTATTTCTGGCAGGCCGACACCGAGGGTAACCAGCTTCCCTATATCGACGAGATCAACTTCGGCATTTCACAGGACGTCGAATCCCTGATGCTCAACGTCATCTCGGGAAAGATCGACATTCAGGAGCGCCACATCAGCGTGTTGGCCAACAAGCCGACGCTCTCGCAGAACATGAAGAAGGGCGATTACCGCCTTTTGACGCTCGTGCCCTCCACCTCGCAGCAATGCCAGATTTACTTCAACATCACGCATAAAGACCCGGCCATGCGCAAGATGTTCGCGGACAAGTCCTTCCGGCAGGCGCTGTCACTCGGCATCAACCGCCAGGAAGTGATCGACATCGTCTATTTCGGCCAGAGCGAGGGCTATCAGGCCGGGCCGCGTCCCGAACATCCCTGGTATCACGAAAAACTCGCGCGCCAGTTCACCGACTATGATGCCGACAAGGCGGGCGCGATGCTGGACAAGGCAGGCTACGACAAGAAGGACGGCAACGGTTTCCGACTGAGGCCGGACGGCCAGAAGATCTTCTTTGCCATCGACGTTATCCCGACGCTCTATCCAGATCTCGTCGACGCGCTGGAACTGGTGAAGGCGCATTGGGCGCAGATCGGCATTGACATGAAGGTCAACACGATCGAGCGCGCGCTCTACTATACGCGCGGCGACGACAATGCCCATGACGCGCAGGTCTGGCCGGGGCCTGGCGGCCTCGATCCGATGCTCGACCCACGCGATTTCTTCGCCTTCCATCCGCAAGGCTCGCGTTACGCCATTCCATGGTCGGTCTGGTACACGTCGAACGGCAAGCAGGGCGAGGAGCCGCCGGAGAGCCAGAAGAAGCGCATGAAGCTCTTCGACGAAGCGCGATCAACCGCCGACCTCGACAAGCGCGGTGCGGCCATGAAGCAGATCTTCGATATCGCCGCAGAGGAATTCGAGACCGTCGGCCTGTGCCTTGCCGTCGGCGGCTTCGGCATCATCCGCAACAATCTGCGCAATGTGCCGGAGAAGCAGCCCGACAGCTGGTCATGGCCCAATCCGGGACCGGCGCTGCCGCAGCAGTTTACCTTCACAAGCTGATTTTGCCGACCCAGCGCCGCCCCTCGCGGGCGGCGCCATTTTCAAGCGCGCCGCTCAACGCCAATGATGGGCCTTCCTGGGCCTGCCAGTTTCGAAGAGCGGCGTTTAATGCAGGGATAGGGACGCTTCATGCTGGTCTTCATCACCAAACGCCTTCTGTGGATGATCCCGTCGCTCTTCGCGATCAGCTTTCTCGCCTTCGTGCTGATCCAGCTGCCGCCGGGCGACTACGTGACGACCTATATCGCCACGCTCGCCTCCTCGAACGAGGTCGTCGATCAGAACACAGCGGCGCAATTGCGCGAGCGCTTCGGCCTCGATCAGCCGATGATCGTGCAATATATCAAATGGATATGGGGCATCCTGTCGCGCGGCGATTTCGGCATCTCTTTCGAATGGCAACAGCCGGTCTCGGGCCTCATCTGGGAGCGCATGGCGCTGACCTTGGTTTTGGCGCTGGCGACATTGATCGCCACCTGGGGGATCGCGCTACCGATCGGCGTCTATTCCGCGGTCAAGAAATATTCGATAGGCGACTATCTCTTCACCGCCTTCACCTTCCTCGGCCTTGCCATTCCGTCCTTCCTGCTGGCGCTGGTGCTGATGTATGTCGCGGCCGTGGAGTTCGGCCAGGACGTTGGCGGCCTGTTTTCCTCTGAATACGAGACCGCGCCCTGGAGCATCGCCAAGATGCTCGACCTTCTCACGCATCTATGGCTGCCTGTCATCATCCTTGCCGTCTCCTCGACGGCAAGCCTCATCCGCGTCATGCGCGCCAACATGCTTGACGAACTGCCGAAGCCCTATGTGACGACGGCGCGGGCGAAGGGTCTTTCCGAGTTCCGGCTGCTGGTGAAATATCCTCTCAGGATCGCGCTCAATCCCTTCATCTCGACGATTGCCTGGCTGTTGCCCAACCTGATTTCCGGCTCCGTCGTGGTGGCGATCGTCCTCAATCTGCCAACGGCGGGACCGCTGCTGCTGCAGTCGCTGATGGCGCAGGACATGTATCTCGCCGGCGCCTTCGTGCTGTTGATCTGCGCGCTGACGCTGATCGGCTCGCTGATCAGCGACATCCTGCTCGCGCTGGTCGATCCCCGCATCCGGTTGGAATAGGAGCCGCCCATGGCCGACATCGCCGTCACAAATATTCCGCCGGACCGCGCCGCCGTCGCCTCGCAATGGCAGCTGATCTGGTGGGCCTTCCGTAGGCACAAGCTTGCCATGGTGGCCCTCGTCGTCACCGTAATCATGTATATCGTCGCCATCATCCCGGGCTTCTTCGCCATCAACGACCCGACTTTGCAAAATGCGCGGGCGACCTTTCATCCGCCGCAGCAATTGCATTTCATCGATACGGATAATGGCTTCTCCTTCGGCCTGCATTATTATCCGCTGAAGCTCACCCGCGACCCGGAAACGCTGGCCGCCATCTTCAAGGAAGACAGGACGAAGCGGGTCGATGTCAGCCTGTTCGGGCGTGGCTACGAATATTCGGTGCTGGGTCTTTTCAACTCCAACATCCATCTGCTTGCCTCATCCGACAAAACCACCCCTCTCCTGCTCTTCGGCGCCGACCGGCTTGGCCGCGATGTCTTCAGCCGGACGGTACAGGGTTCGCAGATCTCGCTGTCGATCGGCCTTGTCGGCGTCTTCTTCTCGCTGCTGCTCGGCATCGTACTTGGCGGCATCTCCGGCTATTACGGCGGCCGGCTCGATTTCTTCATCCAGCGGCTGATCGATTTCGTGCTGTCGCTGCCGACGATCCCGATCTGGCTCGCCATGGCGGCAGCCCTGCCGCAGGGCTGGCCGGCAGCACTGCAATACATGATGATCACCATCATCCTGTCGCTGACCGGCTGGGCGCAGCTCGCCCGCGTCGTCCGGGGCCGCTTCCTGTCGCTGCGTACGGAAGAATTCGTGGCCGCGGCAAGGCTCGACGGCGCCCGTGAGAGCCGGATCATCTTTCGTCACATGCTGCCGAGCTTTGCCAGCCATATCATCGCGTCGATCACGCTCGCCGTGCCGGCGATGATCCTAGCAGAAACGTCACTGTCTTTCCTGGGGCTCGGCCTGCAGCCACCGACGATCTCCTGGGGCGTGTTGCTGCGCGAGGCCCAGAACATCCGTTCGATCGCCACGGCGCCATGGCTCTTCATGCCGGGCCTTGCCGTCGTCATCGCCGTCATGGCGCTCAATCTTCTCGGCGATGGCCTGCGCGATGCGGCCGACCCCTATAACAAATGAGGCCGGCATGACCGATATCGTTTCCATGGCCGGCGTCAGGCCGCTTCTGCAGGTGAAGAACCTAAGCGTCGACTTTCCCTTGCGCACTGGCAATTTCCGCGCGGTCGACAACCTCTCCTTCTCGATCGAGCCGGGAAAGACGCTCTGTGTCGTCGGCGAGAGCGGATCCGGCAAATCGGTGACGGCACGCTCGATCCTGCAGATCGTCGATGCGCCTGGCCGCATCGCCAGCGGCTCTATCATCCTGAACGGCTCGGACGGAAGCTCCATCGACATTGTCAGCCTCAATCCGCGCGGCCGGCAGATCCGCGCCATTCGCGGGCGCGACATCGCGATGATCTTCCAGGAGCCGATGGCCTCGCTCTCGCCGGTGCACACGGTCGGCGACCAGATCATCGAGGCGCTTCGCCTTCATACCAAAATGAGCAAGGCAGAAGCTCGCGCTGAGGCTATATCCCTACTCAAACAGGTGGAGATCCCATCGCCGGACAAAGCGGTGGACCGATACACATTTCAGTATTCGGGCGGCATGCGCCAGCGCGCCATGATCGCCATGGCGCTCGCCTGCAAGCCGCAGCTCCTGATCGCCGATGAGCCGACCACGGCGCTCGATGTGACCACGCAGGCCGAAATCCTCGACCTGATCGCGCGACTGCAAAAGGCCTATGGCATGGCGGTGCTGTTCATCACCCATGACATGGGCGTCGTGGCACAGATCGCCGATGATGTGCTGGTCATGCACAACGGCGTCGCCAAGGAATATGCGCCGGTCGAGCAGATCTTTCACGCGCCGAAGGACGACTATACGCGCATGCTGATCGGCTCCGTCCTGAAGCTCGAGGAGAAGGCCGAGATCAGGCTGGCGCGGCCACCGCTCGACAGGACGGCAGCGCCTATTCTCGAACTGCGCAACGTGTCGATGACCTTCGGCGAAGTGAGAGCGCTCGATGACATCTCCATATCGCTGCTTCCGGGCGAAACGCTGGGGATCGTTGGTGAGAGCGGCTCCGGCAAGACCACCATGGGCCGCTCGATCATGCGCCTCCTCGATCCGACAGGCGGCGAGATCCTCTATCGCCGCGCCGATGGCGGCATTGTCGATCTGGCGACCGCGAAGGGCGAGAGTCTCGCGGCCGCACGACGCGAATTGCGCATGGTCTTCCAGGATCCCTTCGGCTCCCTCAATCCGCGCATGACGGTCTCGCAGATCATCGGCGAGCCGCTGCTCGTCAACGGCATTGCCAGGGGCCGAGCCCTCGACGAGCGCGTTTGCGATCTGATGGAACAGGTGGGCCTCGACCCGAAGACACGCGAACGATATCCGCACGCCTTTTCCGGAGGCCAGCGCCAGCGCATCGGCATTGCTCGTGCCATCACCCTCAATCCGCGCATCATCGTCGCCGACGAGGCGACCTCTGCGCTTGACGTATCCGTCCGTTCACAGGTGCTCGACCTCCTGATGCGGCTGCAGGACAAGCTCGGCCTTGCCTATATCTTCATCAGCCACGACATCGGCGTCATCCGCTACATGTGCGACCGTGTCGGCGTGATGTACAAGGGCCGGCTCGTCGAAGTCGGCGATGCGGACAAGGTCTGCAACACGCCCGAGCACGCCTATACGCAAGCACTCATCTCCGCCATTCCCCGCCCAGATCCGCGTGATCGCGATCACTCGCGGCGTTTCCGCTACGTCGAACCGGACGTGCTGAAAAACGGAAGTACCGCGTGACAAGGATCGCGCCGATACCCCCTCATGCGCGGAGCTCCCTTCCGCACCATGATCGTTGCAATCGATAGAAGGACAGACAGATGAAGATCGACCGCATGCGGGTTTTCATGACCCGGGACAAGGACCGCCCCCGCGTTATCGTCGCACTCGACACGGATGACGGCCTGACGGGCTGGGGCGAATGCTACAATCATGGTCCCGACAAGGCACTCCCACCTATTCTCGATTATCTCTACGGTTTCCTCTCCGGCCAGGACCCGACCCGTATCGATTATCTGGTGAACCTGCTCATCCAGCAAAGCCGCTTCCCGCCTGGCGCGCTCGGCCTTTCCGCCATCTCAGCGCTCGACCATTGCCTGTGGGATCTCTCCGCCAAGGCGGCGAATGTTCCGGTCTACAAGCTGCTCGGCGGCGCCGTGCGCGACCGCGTCAAGGTCTATGCCGGCGTCTATACCGCGCCGGATGCACCGGCCGCCCGCGACGAATTCGATCGTCTCAATGCCGAATGGGGCTTCACCGCCTTCAAGCTCAGCCCATGGCGTGTCGACATCCACGCCCATCGCTGGGGTAATGTGGTCAAGGCGTCGGCGGATTATTTCCGCTCGCTGCGCGAGACCGTGCGCGACGATTACGAGATCGCCTTCGACGCGCATGCGCAGATTTTCGAGCCGGTTGCCGCAAGGCAGCTCGGCAATGCGCTGGCACCCTACGATCCACTTTTCTACGAGGAGCCGCTGCGGCCAGAAAATATCGACATGTGGGGCGACCTCAAACAGGGGCTGAACTGCGTGCTGGCAACCGGGGAGTCGCTCTATAATCGCAACGAATTCCTGCGCCTGCTTCAGGTCAAGGGCGCCGACCTGATCCAGCCCGACATCTGCGTCGTCGGTGGCATCAGCGAGATGCGGCGTATTGCGACCCTTGCCGAAGCCTATTTCGTCGGGGTGGCGCCGCACAATCCGATGGGTCCGCTGGCAACTGCCGTCAATGTTCATTTCTCTGCCGCCACGCAGAACTTCCGCATCCTCGAATACCGCCTGCCCAAGGGCCAGGCCTATGTCTACGGCGGCAAGGATATCGAAAAGCGGCAGGGCGAAACGCGCTATGTCGTCGACCCCTATTTGCCGAAGGACGGCTACCTGGAGCTCAGGCCGGACAGGCCCGGCTGGGGTGTCGAGATGGACGAAAAGGCGATGGAAGAGGAAGGCTACATCCATTGGCAGCGCCGTGTTCCGAAACGTCCAGACGGCTCCTATGCCTTTGCCTGAGTGATCGGTTGGGCCGGCATTCTGCCTCGATGGCCACCATGCCGGCCCGGCTCGCACCTAAAACGAGCCCGTAAAGATTGGATTCAGTCTTTTTTGGTAATTGTCCGTTAGCAATACGAGCTGGTGAACTCCCGACGGCATCGATTGTGCTGTCGATCCTTGTTTTGCGTGCGGGCTCCTATGCGTATTTCGGCTGTATCAGCGATCCTTCTTGCCTCCCTGGCATTGTCAGGTTGCTCCACCAGTTCCGGTGCGGGCGACCTCGCAGCCGGTCTACCATCAGCCGAAACGACGAATTCCATTGCCCGGTCGGACGGCCCCGTGCCCTCAGTAAGTGTCGGCGAAGTGATTGCGCAGGCGGAACAGCAGCAGGGCTTATACGCTCCATCAGCGCCAGGTCCGCGCCCACAAGCGTTCCTGTCGGTAAGCAAGACGGAGGGCATGCCGCTTCCATCGGAAAGACCCGTTGCGATGCTGATGCCGGCCAACCCTAGGATCAGCAGCATAGCGCCGCAGGCGCGTTCGCCGATCTACGCCCGCCGTTTTCGCGACGCCAAACCGATCAATTTCGGCGTCTCCTCGCCGAGAAAGCTTGCCGTGCACGGTGTCGACGTTTCCCGCTGGCAGGGCGATATCGACTGGCAGACGCTGCAAACGCAGGGCGCGAACTTCGTCTATATCAAAGCGACCGATGGTGGAGATCATCTCGACCCGATGTTCAGGCAGAACTGGCGCAAGGCCAAGGAGGCCGGGCTGAAGCGCGGTGCCTATCACTTCTTCTACTGGTGCCGGACCGCCGGCGAACAGGCCGACTGGTTCATCCGCAACGTTCCGAGGGAAGCCGGCGCGCTGCCGCCGGTGATCGATGTCGAGTGGAACGGCGAATCGAGCTGCAAGCAACGCGTCTCGCGCGAACGCGTCCTCGAAAAAATGCAGACCTTCATGGACAAGCTGGAACGGTACTACGGCCAGCGTCCGATCATCTATACCGCGCCGGACTTTTATCGCGACAACCTGAGGGGGGCGTTTCTCGAGCACCCCTTCTGGCTGCGCGCGGTGGCGGAACATCCGTCAAAGGTCTATCCGGGCCGCAAGTGGCTGTTCTGGCAATATTCAGGCTCCGGCCTGTCGCATGGCGTCGAAGGTCGTATCGACCTCAATGCCTTCCATGGTAGCGAAGACGAATGGCACAAATGGGTGGCGACGAACTGAGCTGACTGAGCATGCGATAACAACACAATGCGAGCCAACCGCTGGAACTACGTCTGGATAGGATATCGGCTCGTAGCGAAGTCCTATCGGTAAAGCTGCTCCCCATCACGACACCTCCGCTTGCGCACAATATCGCTAAATGCTATTTAATTTAGATGAAAAAGATCGCTTACAGCAAAGATGCGACGCGCGCTCTTCGTAAAATGCAAGCCAATCGCGCTGCTGCGATCGTCGCGAAGGTCGAAGCTTTCGCCCGTGGTGAAGTGGTCGATTTGAAAAAGCTGCAAGGCAGCGAGTTCTTTCGTATCCGCGTCGGTCAGGATCGCGTCATCATCGACGATCAGACCATGCTGGTACTGGTTGTCAAGGCCGGACCTCGCGGTGATATTTACAAGGAATAGGAGGCCATCATGGGCGAAATCAACCGCATTACCATTGAAGGCAAGGGCTACGTGCTGATGCCCGAAGCAGATTATGAAGACCTGCTGGATACCGCCGAAGCCCGTGCCGTCAAGGCTCGCGTTGATGCCGGCGAGGAAACGTGGCCTGCTGATATCGTCAACGCGCTGATCGCCGGCGAGAACCCTGTTCGCGTTTTCCGCAAGCATCGCGGCTTGACGATGGCGGAGCTTGCCGAGAAAACCGGCTTGTCCCAGCCCTATATGTCCGAGATCGAGACCGGCAGAAAAGCAGGCTCGATCGAAGCCCTCAAAGCCATTGCCCGCGTTCTGATGCTAAGCTTGGACGATCTGACTTGACACCGCTCCACACCTCCATATCGGAGGAGGAAATCAGTGATGATCACCGGCGAGATCAACCACCAAGCACGAGCCAGTTCAATATTGCGTAAAATCGCCGGTTTCCGACTGTAGCAGCGTCAACGGATAACGGGCCGGATGATGCACGAGCGCCGTCATGTTCACCGGCCGATTGCGATCGTCGAAGGCGATCTGGTCGACGGTCAGAACGGCGGCAGGCGGCGTGAGCTCCAGTATGGTCGTTTCCTCATCGGTGGCGATGCGCGCACTCAGCGTCGTTTGTCCGCGCTTCGGATAAATCCGATAGCGTTCGCGCAGTTCCGCATAAAGAGAACGGTTGGCAACGCCCCAGTCGAGATCGAGCAGGCCAGTGACACGGCCAGCGGGAATCCAGTCGGTCTGTATCACGGCCGGTATATTGTCGATCAGACGCAACCTGGTCAGCACGACCACCTCCGCACCGGGCGCGAGGAACAACGGACGGCTTATGTCGAGCGGCGCGCGGACGATGCTGGCTTCGATCAGACGGTGGCCGGGATTGCGGCCGTTGGCCAATGCGGTGCTGGTAAAACTTTTCAGAACCTGCAGCTCGAACCCGCCACCATGCTCGGTGACGTAAAGCCCCTTGCCGGGCTGGCTTTGGACGACGCCCTGCTGGATTAATTCGCGGATGGCATGGCGAACCGTGATACGGCTGACATTGTAGAGATCGACAAGCTCGCGCTCGGACGGCAGCTTGCCACGCAAGGGAAGCTTGCCATCGCGGATGGACGCCAGCAAGGCTTCGTACACTTGCTTGTGCAGCGGGCGCGGATCGCCTCGGTCAACCATGTCTTGTGTTTCAATCAACGTTCCCTTGCTCTGGCGCGTATTCAAATGCCGTTTCCCTCGCGACCTCATTCAGGCCTTTGCCATCTTTGACGCAAATCTCTTGAAAGTCCATATTGACATGACTGGTCATAACCAGTCCTATTAACGTCAAGGAGCCATAGAGTTCCGCACGATGCCAAAGCGTTATCACAATCAAGGGAACAGTTCATGTTTAAGAAAAGCCTTGCTGCCCTCTCGCTCTGCGCCGGCCTCTGGACGGTCTCGGCCCATGCCGAGACGATCTCCGTCTTCTGCGCGCCGACGGAATTCGAATTGTGCACCAACGTCGCCAATGCCTGGAAGGAGAAGACAGGCAATGAGGCGAAGATCAACAAGATGCCCGCGCTGCTGGACGATGCGATCCCGCTTTATCAGCAGCTGCTTGCGGCAAAATCGACCGATGTCGACGTCCTGTTTCTCGACGTCATCTGGCTCGGCATGTTCAAGAGCAACCTGCTCGATCTGAAGACGCTGATCCCGCAGGCCGATCAGGACAAGCATTTTGCCTCCACGCTCAATGCCGCGAAACTGGGCGGCAACCTCGTCGCCATGCCCGCCTATATGGATGTCGGGCTGATGTTCTATCGCAAGGATCTTCTGGAGAAATACGGCAAGCAGCCGCCCAAGACATGGGATGAACTGGCGGCGACCGCCAAGGAAATCCAGGACAAGGAGCGCGCTGCCGGCCACGGCGACATGTGGGGCTATGCCTGGCAGGCAAAGAGCTATGAAGGGCTGACCTGCGACGCCATCGAACTCATCGCCTCGAACGGCGGCGGCACGATCATTTCCGACGACGGCAAGGTAACGATCGACAATCCCCAGGCCGCGGAAGCAATCGGCAAGGCCAAGAGCTGGATAGGCACGATCAGCCCCGATGGCGTGCTGAATTATGACGAGGAAGCCTCGCGGGCGATCTTCGAATCCGGCAATGCGGTCTTCCACCGCAACTGGCCCTATGTCTGGGGCACGTCGCACCAGGCGGGAAGCGCCATCATCGACAAGGTCGGCGTCATGCCGCTGCCAGTCGGCAAGGAAGGCCAGAAGTCCAGCGGTTGCCTCGGCCCGATGTATTACGGCGTGTCGAAATACTCCGCCAAGCCGAAGGTCGCCGCCGACTTCGTCAACTTCATCACCGGCCCGGACATGCAAAAGATGCGCGCGCTCAAGGACGCGGTCAATCCGTCCATCCCGGCGCTCTACAGCGATCCCGAGATCCTGGCCAAGATCCCCTTCCTCAAGGACAACCAGCAGGCGTTTGCCGACAGCGCCGTGCGCCCGTCCGGCTATACCGGCACCAGCTACAACAGGGTGTCGCAGGCCTTCTATCGTACCGTCCATGACATGCTGTCTGGCGGCGCCGACATCAAATCCGGCCTGACGTCGCTTGCTGGCCGGCTTGAGAAACTCAAGGAAAGCCGCTGACACCAGCTTGAGCGCCGGCGGGAAGATCTCATCTTCCCGCCGGCCAAAACGAGCCACTGTCTCGCCGCCTAGAGGTGGCGAGCCTTCCATGATCCTAAGGCCCGGGTGTAAAATGGCATCGGTTTCGCTTGAATCCGTTTCAAAGAGCTTTGGTACGCATAGCGTTATTCAAGACGTCAATCTCCAGATCAATGACGGCGAATTCGTCGTCTTCGTCGGCCCTTCCGGCTGCGGCAAGTCGACGCTTCTGCGTATCGTCGCCGGGCTCATCTCCGCATCGAAGGGCGTGGTCAGCATTGGAGGTGACGACGTCACCGATGTGCCTGCCTCCAAGCGCGGCGTCGCATTCGTCTTTCAGTCCTACGCGCTCTATCCGCATATGAGCGTCGCGCGCAACATCGGCTTTGCCCTGGAAACCCTAGGCATGGGGCGCGATGCGGTCCGGCAGAAGGTGGCGTCCGTCGCACGCATGCTGAAGGTCGATCATCTGCTCGAGCGCCGGCCACGGGAGCTCTCCGGCGGCCAGCGCCAGCGTGTGGCGATCGGCCGGGCGCTGGTACGCCAGCCCGAGATATTCCTTTTCGACGAGCCGCTTTCCAACCTCGATTCCGACTTGCGGATGGAAATGCGTATGGAGATCGCCAAGCTCCATGACGATCTCAAGACGACGATGATCTATGTGACCCATGATCAATCCGAGGCCATGACGCTCGCCGACAGGATCGTCGTTCTCAATCATGGCCGTATCGAGCAGATCGGAACGCCACAAGAGCTTTATCATGCGCCAGACAACCGCTTCGTGGCTGGATTCATCGGCAGTCCGCGTATGAATTTCCTGCCCGTCGCAATGCGCCAGGCGGCGGGCGCCAACCGGATCGAGGGGGCTGGCGGCCTTTCCATCGGCGCGGCGGTAGAGGCTTCGGCTGAGCCCGTCGCCGCAATCGGCATCCGGCCGGAAGCATTGCGCCTCGTCGACGCCATCGAAGGCCGTATGGTCTGTACGCTGGAGCGTGTCGAGGATCTGGGACACGAGCATTTCGGCTATTGCCGTATCGCCGACGACATCATCTGGGTGATCCGGCTTGCGACAGCACCCGGGCCACATCTCATCGGCAAGCCTGTCGGGTTGGATTTTACTGATGCGGCCATGTTTGTCTTCGATGCCGAGGGCAGGCGCCTGGTACTTGATCGTCCGTCCGCGCAGCCCGGGGAGGCAAACGATCGATGAGCGCTCGACTCGCCCGCCGGGATCACCGAGCCGCATGGCTGTTTCTCATTCCCATTATCGTGGTGATGCTGGTCGTCGCCCTCTGGCCGCTCGTTCGCACCTTCTTCTTCGCCTTTACGGATGCCTATCTCGACAATCCCTCGGCCTATTCTATGATCGGCTTCGATAATTTCATCGAGGTCATCCAGGATCACGGCTGGTGGGTCGCCGTAAAGAATACCCTGGTCTTCACCGTGATCTCGGTTGCGATCGAAACCGTCCTCGGGATCGCCATCGCGCTTCTCGTCAACGAGGCGATCCCCGGCCGGGGGCTTGCCCGCGCCGCCATTCTCGTTCCCTGGGCGATCCCCGTTGTCGTCTCCACCAAGATTTGGGAATGGATGCTCAACGATCAGTTCGGCGTGATCAACAAGCTGCTCATCGAACTCGGCCTCATCGACCATGGCATTGCGTGGACGGCCAACAGTTCGCTCATCATGGGCGCCGTCATCTTCGTCGACGTGTGGATGACCACGCCCTTCATGGTGCTGCTGATCCTCGCCGGCCTGCAGCTGATCTCGCCGGAAATCTTCGAGGCCGCGGAGGTGGATGGTATCCCAGCCTGGAAAAGGTTCTGGTCGATCACCCTGCCGATGCTGCGACCGGCCATCGGCGTGGCGGTGCTGTTTCGCGTGCTCGACGCGCTCAGAATGTTCGACCTTGCCTATGTCATGGCCGCCAGCAACGAGAATGTCATGACCGTATCGATCTACGCCCGCGACAGGTTGATCAGCTTTCAGGAACTCGGCGTCGGCTCGGCCGCATCGACCTGGGTATTTCTGCTCGTGGCACTTGCCGCGATCATCATCATCGGGGTGCTTCGCCTCGACCGGGCAGCGGGGCACTGACGCAGATGGCAGACGCAACCATGCAAGGATCCGGCATCCAAAAACCCCAGCGCAAGTCGTCCTCTTACTATCGAATGAGACGGCGGTGCGTCAGGGCCCTGCAGATCGTGGCACTCCTGTTCGTGCTCTTCTACACGCTCTTTCCCTATTACTGGGCTTTCGTCTCCTCAACCAAGCAGGGTGCTGCACTTTACCATTCGGCGCTGCTGCCGGCCTTCGACTTTACCTACTACCGGCAGCTGATCGACAATCCGGTGTTCATGCGGTCCCTTTTGAATTCCGTCTATGTCGCAACGACAACGACCTTTCTGTCCCTCATCATCGGGCTAAGCGCCGCCTATGCGCTCGGCCGCATCGACTTTCCGCAGCGTCGCGCCATGCTGATGATCGTGTTGATGGTCTCGATCTTCCCGCAGGTGGTCGTGCTGTCGGGCATGTTCGAGCTGATCAACTGGTTTGGGCTCTTCAATCGCCCGAGCGCACTGGTGCTGACCTATCTGCTGTCGACCGTGCCGTTTACCACCTGGATCCTGACGACCTTCATCCGCGAATTCCCGCGCGAGCTGGAAGAGGCGGCGATCATCGACGGCTGCTCGCATTTCCGGATTCTCATGAAGATACTCCTGCCGCTGATGGGGCCATCGCTTGCAAGCACCGGCATCCTCGCCTTCATCCTCGCCTGGAACGAATTCCTCTTCGCTCTCACCTTCACCCTCACCGACGAAAACCGCACCGTGCCGGTCGCCATCGGCCTGATTGCCGGCACCAGCCGCTTCGAATATCCTTTCGGGCAAATCATGGCAGCCTCCGTCACCGTGACGCTACCGCTCATCATCGTGGTCCTTTTCTTCCAGAGGCGGATCGTTGCCGGTTTGACGGCCGGCGCGGTGAAAGGCTGAGGCGGCAAAGGATAGACCGATGGACATGCTTGTTAAGCTCTATGAATTGAAGCCGGACCCGGCGCTGCAGAAGCGCATGGACAGCGAGGGGATCGTCATTCGCAGGGTTCTGGCGCCGGAACTCAGCGCGCTGACTTCCTGGATCCAGCCGCTGTTCGGCGCGGGCTGGGCGGCGGAGGCGACGGCCGCCACCATGCGCCAGCCGCCATCCTGCTTTATCGCGATCAAAGATGACGTGCTCGTCGGCTTCGCATGCCATGAGGCGACCGCGAAGGGCTTCTTCGGGCCGACCGGCGTCGATCCGTCGATGCGCGGCAAGGGTGTCGGCCAGGCCCTGCTGCTGACGACGCTTCTGGACATGTATGCCCAGGGTTACGCTTATGGCGTGATCGGCGGCGCCGGGCCGATGGAGTTTTATCGCCGGAGCGTTGGCGCGATCCCGATCGAAGGCTCCGTACCTGGCATCTATCGCGGCATGCTGCCGCTTGCCAATCCGAGCGAAGTGTCGGAATCCGACTGACATCGATGCAGCCACGACTGGAAGAATGAACGCCGCCTGGAGATCACCTCATCCAGGCGGCGTTGTCTTATGCATGAGCCTTGAGAGGCGGAATACGGATCGCTCCGCTTAGCTTCTCGGCTTCAGGTTTTCAGGGTCATACAGCGGTTTGTAGCCGATGCTGACAACCTCGACTGGATAGGTCTCGGCGAAATATTCGACATTCAGCTTGCGGCCTTCCTGGCAATAGGCCCAGGGCAGATAGGCAAGGGCGATGTTCTTGCCGATCGTCGGACCGAAAGCGATGGAGGTCGTGTAGGAACGGCGGCCGAGCTCATCAATCAGCACCTTGCCGGTTTCGGGGTCCATGACCGGGAGATTGCCGACCGGGTAGCGCTTGACGCCATTTTTGTCGGTGTTGTCTGTCATGACCAGCGTGCAAAGCATGGCGGGCTGATGCTCGCGGGCTTTATACTCCAGATGCTTTGCCTTGCCGCGGAAGTCGGCTTCCTTGACCTTCGGACGGGCGAGGTCCGCCTCGATCAGATTGTACTGGGTGAGAAGGTCGGCATTCTGCAAGCGCAGGCTCTTTTCCATACGACGCGAGTTCGCATAGGTCTCGACGCCGAAGGCCATCACGCCGGTGGAGCGCAGCGCATCCCAGACGGCAAGGCCGTCCTCGTATTTCATGTGCAGTTCCCAACCCTGTTCACCGACATAGGAGATGCGGAAGGCGGTGACAGGCTTGCCGCCGATCTCAATCTGCTTGATCGCGGCGAAGGGGAAGTTTTCCGCATCAAGCCCGGCCGGATCAGCAACGACCTTCTTCAGCGTCTCGCGAGCATTCGGGCCCCAGATGCCGATGGTGATGAACGTCTCGGTGACATCGGTGATCGTGACGTCAAGGCCCCGATCCTCGGCGACGCGGCGCATATAGTGGAAGTCGCGCGGGCCGGCATCGGCACCGTTGATCAGCCGGCAACGGTCGGCCATACGGATGACGGTAAAGTCGGCGCGCACCATGCCTTCGTCGTCGAGGAAGTGGGTGTAGATACCCTTGCCGATATTTCCGTCGCCACCGATCTTTGCGGCGCACAGCCACTCAAGCAGCTCGACATGGTCAGGTCCCTCGATGTCGACCATGTGGAAATGCGAGAGATTGACGATACCGCAATCCTCGCTCATCGCGAGATGCTCGGCATTGGAGACACGCCAGAAATGGCGGCTGTCCCACTCATTCTGACGCACCGGCACGCGATCGCCATACTTCTCCAGCAGGTGCTCGTTTGCGGCATAACCATGGGCACGCTCCCAGCCCCCGAGCTCCATGAAGTAGCCGCCGAGCTCCTTCTCGCGCTCGTAGAACGGCGAACGCTTGACGTTGCGGCCCGAGGCGTAGGGCTCGCGCGTATGCACGGCCGGGAAGTAGATCTTCTGGGCGGCTTCATAGCAACGGCCCTCGATGAACTCTTCCGTCAGCTGGTGCGGATAGAAGCGCGCATAGTCGATGCTGTTGTGGTCGATCTCGGTACGACCGTCGGTCATCCAGTCGGCGATGAGCTTGCCGTAGCCCGGACCGTCCTTCACCCAGATGGCGACGCAGTACCAGAGGCCGCGTACTTTCTGGCTTTCGCCGCAGGACGGGCCGCCGGCGGCAGAAACCTGCAGCAGGCCGTTGAAGGAATGGCCCTCATTGTAGCCGAGCTCGCCGAGGATCGGCGTCAGTTCCATGGCGCGCTCAAGCGGCTCGATGATCTGTTCCATCTCGAGGTCGCGTTGCGAAGGCGACAGGCGGGCCTCATGCTTTTCTAGAATGTCGCGCGGGTGGCAGAGACGGGGATTGGTGGTCTCGTAGTAACCCCACTCGATCTGACCACCTTCCGTCGTCTTCGGATCGCCAGTGTCGCGCATATAGGCGGAATTGCCCTGGTCTCTGAGCAGCGGGAAACCGATGTCCTTGCCCGTGCCTTCGAACTCGTTATAGGGACCGAAGAAGGTGAGCGGATGATCGACCGGCATGACCGGCAGGTCTTCGCCGACCATCTCGGCAATCAGGCGACCCCAGATGCCGGCGCAGACGATGACGTAGTCGGCCATGATCGTGCCGCGATGCGTGACCACACCCTTGATGCGGCCGCCCTCGACGATCAACGACTGCGCAGGCGTATTGCCGTAGACCTTCAGCTTGCCGGATTTCTCGGCCGCATCCACCAGCTTGCCGGCGACGGTCTGCGAGCGCGGAACGACAAGGCCGGCATCCGGATCGAACATACCGCCCTGCACCTGATCTTCCTCGATCAGCGGGAACATTTCCTTGATCTCGGAGGGCGTGACGAGACGAACATTGGTGCCGAAGGCCTTGCCGGAGGAAGCCTTGCGTCTGATCTCTTCCATCCAGGTGTCGTCACCCGTGCGGGCAACTTCAAGGCCGCCAATACGGGCATAGTGCCCCATCTTCTCGAAGAAATCGATGGAATATTGCGTGGTCCAGACCGAGAGATAGTCGTGGCTGGTGGTGTAACAGAAGTCGGAGGCGTGCGCGGTCGAGCCGATGTCGGTCGGGACGCCGGATTTATCGATACCGACGATATCGTCCCATCCACGCTCGATCAGGTGATGCGCGATCGATGCGCCAACGATACCGCCCAGGCCAATGATGACGACCTTGGCCTTCTGGGGAAACTCTGCCATTGCTTGCGACTCCGAACTTTGGATTTGTCGAGACCTTAGCGCGAGCGGCTGCGCCATCGCTGCTTTTCTGCGACATTATCAAAATGCATCACGACCAGCCTACGGGTGGCGGGCAAATATTTTCAAGCGGTGGAATATATATCGACGGACGACAGATCGTCTGAACATACCCGCTCAAACCCCGGAGATGCGAATCAGTTTGCCGAACGACGGGGCTGGTCTTCGATTGGCGGCGGCAAAGCTCGCTCGGCCGCCTCCCGATACTATAGTTTATACTTTGTTAATTTTTTCACCTAAACGAAAGACATATAATCCGGTATTTCTTTGGGAAACGTTATTTTACTGCAAACAAGCCCCATTCTCCAAAGAAAAGAGCCAAATAGATTTTTAGCTTGTTGCCATGATGATCCTTATATGATTAATTTAGGATATTAGCAGGTTCGTGGGGAAGCTGCGGAGGGGCACACAAATGCTGAAAGCGCTAAGCGGTACCTTGCTCGTGGGTGCTGCAATTATCATGACGGAAGCACCCGCCATGGCTGCCGTCGCGAGCGGTAGTATGACGGTCCGCATTACCATCCAGGCCGAATGCAAGGTCCAGACCGCCAGCGATCTCGATTTCGGCACCAAGGGCGTTCTCGATGCCGCGACCGACCAGACCAGTACCATTGGCGTTCAATGCACGACGGGACAGACCTACAATGTTGGTTTGAGTGCCGGTGCCGGTTCCGGCGCAACAACGGCAGTTCGCAAGATGACGGGGCCAGGGGCGGCAACGATCAATTATTCCCTCTATCGTGATACGGCGCGCACCCTGCTTTGGGGCGTTACGATCGGTACGGATACGCTGGCAGGCACGGGCAATGGTGACGTACAGAACCTCACGGTCTATGGCCGGGTTCCGGCGCAGACCACCCCGGCGGCAGGTATCTATACCGATACAGTGGCGATCACCGTCAACTACTAAATACCGACTTCATGACTAGGAGGCTGCTATGCAACGCATGTTTACATGCCTTGCCACGACGACTCTTTTTCTCGTGAGTGCTTGTTTTGCGCAGGCCGCTTCCTTGCGCGTGGCACCCACCAATCTCGAACTCATCGCGCCTGACAGCACCGGCGTGCTCAATATGACCAATGATGGCGACCATCCCATTAACGTGCAGGTGCGTGTCTTCAAGTGGAGCCAAACAGGCGGCGTCGAGCAGCTCGAGCCGACGACAAACGTGGTGGCCAGTCCGCCGGCGACCAAGATGGCGCCAAACGCGGGCTATACGGTCCGTGTGATCCGAGCGAGCAAGGCACCGGTGCGAACCGAAGAGACCTATCGTGTCATCGTCGATGAGCTGCCGGACCCTTCCCGTGCAAAAGCCGGCACCGTGACCTTGATCGTGCGCCACTCGATCCCCGTCTTTTTCAGGAATGCGGATGCCAAGGCGGCCGATGTCTCCTGGAATCTGAGCCGGCAGGGCGACAGCCTTTTGCTGACCGGAAAGAACAATGGCAGCAGCCGCTTTCGTCTGTCGAACGTCACCCTCAAGCAAGGAGAGGCGAAAATCGGCGGTCGCAGCGGCCTAGTCGGGTACGTTCTCGGCGGCGCAACAATGCAATGGCCGATCGGGAGCGCAAGGTCCCTTTCCGGCGGCGCTGTAACCTTGCAAGGCCAGAGTGATCTTGGGCCGTTCAATGCCAATATCGCAATCACGAAGCGCTAGCCTCTGGATCGCCGTTGCATGCTTCATTTTCTGCGTTTCGGCGCCGCGCGCTCAAGAAGTGCCAAGCGAGCCGGCAACGGCCAATACCGGTGACATGCCTGCCGATACGCAGGATCTCTTTCTTGAAGTGTTCATCAACGATGCTTCGATGAAGATGATTGGCAATTTCAAGCAGCAGGCTGACGGTTCGCTCAAGGCAAGGGCCGGAGAGCTTCGCGAAGTCGGCATAAAGCCTCCAGAGGGTGTCGCCGACGATGACCTGATCGAGCTTGGCAGCTTGCCCGGCCTGTCCTACCGGATCGACGCGCAAAACCAGCAACTTTACGTGACGACAACGAATAACGGCCGCGCGGCGCGCATTATCAATGTCGGGAAAAATCAAAAGAATGACATTCCAGAGCCTCAATCCGGCTATGGAAGTGTACTCAACTACTCCCTCTTTGCCAGCTCCAATAGTCTGGGCAGCAGCGATGCCGGCCTGTTTCAGGGTATTTCCGGTTCATTCGATGCCCGCATATTCAGCCCCTACGGGGCGCTTAGCCAGTCGTTTTTAGCCGGCTATTCCGACGGCAGCCTTGACGGCATAACCAGGCTCAACACGACCTGGAGCTATTCCGATCCGAAGCGGCTGATAACCTACCGAGTGGGCGACTTCACCACCGGGGGTCTTTCTTGGACACGTCCCGTCTATTTCGGCGGCATCCAGGCGCAGCGCAATTTCGCGCTGCGATCCGATCTGGTGACGGAACCACTTCCCACATTCGGCGGAACGGCTGCGGTTCCGTCCACGCTCGAAATCTACACCCAGAATGTCCGGTCCTATTCCGGCGATGTGCCAGCCGGCCCATATCAGGTCACCAACCTGCCGGTCTTTTCCGGCGCCGGCGAAGCTCGTGTGGTCCTGCGCGACAGTCTTGGTCGTGAGACAGCCACGACATTGCCCTTCTATTCGTCAAACCGGCTCCTGCGCCAAGGCCTCTACGATTTCTCGGCCGAGATCGGCTCCCCGCGCCGCAACTTCGGCATAGAGTCAAACGACTATGACGGCCGCATCATGGGCGTCGCCACGGCGCGCTACGGATTGACCGATTGGCTGACCTTGGAAAGCCACTTCGAGGGAGGCGCCAATCTGCTCAATGGCGGCGTCGGCGCGGCCTTTCCCATCGGGGCCTGGGGTGTCGCATCGGCGGCCGTGGCCGCAAGCTCGAGCGGCAGCCGCTCGGGCGCGTTGTTCAATGCTTCGCTGGAGACGAGCTACAATGACTGGTCGATCTACGCCCGCATGCAGCGCGCCTTCGACAATTACGACGACATAGCCTCCGTCACAGCCGAGCCGACATCCAACGGCTCCGGACAGTTCACCGTGTTCAGCGCCGGCGTGCCCCGCGCCATCGACCAGGTCACGTTAAGTGTTCCGACGCCGCTGGATCTGTCGAGCCTCAATCTTTCCTATACCAGGCTTGAAAACGCCAATGGCGATAAGAGCCAGATCGCCGGCCTCTCATACAGCCAGACCTTCAAGCGCGCGAGCTTCTACGCAACCGCCTTCGCCGATCTCGACGACCGCAAGAGTTTCGGGATATTCGCCGGTCTTTCCATTCCCTTCGGGGACAACGTCACCGCCAGCACCGGTATCGAAAGCGGCCCTGACGGCTTCAACGTCGTTGCCGATATCTCCAAGTCTGAGCAGCCGGAAGATGGCAGCATTGGCTGGCGCGCGCGAACCTCCGAAGGAAAGGACGCGAACCGGCAAGCGGCGATCAGTTACCGTGCACCCTTCGCGCGCTTCGAGGCCGGCGTTCAGCAATATGACGGGAATGTCCGCGCCACCGGCCAGATGGACGGCGCCATTGCCGTTGCCGGCGGTGATGTCTTTACGTCCACCCGTATCGATGACGCTTTTGCCGTCGTCGATGTCGGCACGCCCGGGGTAGAGGTCCAGCAGCAAAACCGGCCGGTCGGCAAAACCAACAATAGCGGCCGCATCCTCGTGCCGAACCTCAACTCCTATGAGCCGAACACCGTGTCCATCGATCCGAAAAACCTTCCCGTCGATGCCGACGTGCCGGCGACGAAGGAGGTCGTCGTTCCCGCCGATCGTAGCGGCGTCGTTGTTAAATTCGGCGTCACGAAAGCCCCGCAAGCCGCGCTGATCACCATCATCGACAAAAACGGGACACCTCTTCAAGCCGGTCTCAGCGGCAAGCTGCAAGGGACGAGCGAAGAATTTGTCATCGGCTATGACGGCCAGGCCTATATTCGCGGCCTCAGCGCGCGAAACGCAATCGACATTCCGCTCCAGGATGGAAGCACGTGCCACGCCGAATTTCCCTACAAGCCTCAACCGGGCAAACAAGTCGTCATCAATGACGTCAAATGTTTGTGAGCCAAGGATCAAGGAATGCTACGCGCAATCGGTTTCCTGCTTTTCTCGCTGCTGCCGTCCCTATGCCTTGCGCAAAGTTGCAGCTTCACAGCCACCAATATGAGTTTTGGTGCGGTCGATACTCTGTCCGGCGGCCCAGTCAATTCGACCGCAACCGTAGGCGTCAGCTGCACCGGAGAGCTTCTCACGCAGCGACGTATCCTGATTTGCCCTGGTATTGGCGCGGGCAGTGGCGGCTCGACCTCGGCGGCGGCGCGTCAGATGCTGAATGGAGCCAATTCCCTGAACTATCAGCTCTATTCCGATTCCGGCCGGAGCGTGATCTGGGGTTCGAATAACTGGGCTTACGCTGCCAAGCCCCCACCTCTCGCGGTCACACTGAACTTACTCGGGTTTGCCAGTAGTTCAGCCACCCTCTACGGCACCGTGTTGGGCAGCCAGGCTGCAGCTGCGCCCGGGGCTTATCTTTCGACTTTTTCGTCAGCCGATACCTATTTCATTTATCGCTACAGCACCGACACTACCTGCGATGCTCCCGCGGGAACTCTCACAGGCGTGTCCTTCGCCGTCAATGCCAACGTCGCAGCGAATTGCCTGGTCAGTGTCCAGAATGTCGACTTCGGCACAAGGGGAGTTCTGAGCGCCAATGTCGACGCCACAGGTTCGGTAACGGCGACCTGCACGGCAGGAACGACCTACACGATTTCCTTGGGCGGTGGCCTCGCAAATGCCGCGCCAACGGCGCGCAAGATGTCGAAGGGAGCGGAAACCGTGACCTACGGGCTCTATAAGGACACGAACCGATCGCAGCCCTGGGGCGATGCGACTACCCCGGGCAGCACGGTCGCAGGAACCGGCACTGGCGCGGCCCAGGTCTTGACCGTCTATGGTCGTGTGCCTCCCCAGACCACGCCAACGCCCGGCACCTACACCGATACCGTGGTCGTGACGCTGACCTACTGATCGACCTATTTGCACGGCATACTGACTTTCTTGACTATTTCCAGACCGACCTGGGGGAAGCCGACGTGCCAAACCCCGACGTCGCAGGTGCAAGCTTGGGAAGGTGCTTGTATCGCTTCTGGACCATCATGATCTTCGTGGCCGCGGGCTTCGAGCACAGCGTGCCAATATGCTCGCCTTTGCACTGGCCATGCTGAGTGATCACCCCACGACGATCACACTCTACGGAGCGGTCCATAATCTGACGTTCGTGACGCTCGGAAACCTGGCGGGCGGCGGATTGATGATTGCTCTGGGATACTGGGTGCAAAGTTCCGCAGCGGGGCCAAGGGAAGCCGCGTTGCCCGAGATATCGCACCCATCGCCCCCGATATCGACTGCAGCACCGAAAAGCCGCCTGCCCGCCAACCGTGGATAGTCAATTCGGGCCGCACGCCATCATATCTTCGCCGCCTTGATGAAACGGGGATCGAAGGTCTTATCGTAGGGCACGTCGGCATCGGCCAATTCCGGGTCGAGCGTCTTCAGGACGCTCATCATCGACTTGTAGCCTTCCTCGCTAATCATGCCGTCAGGTGAATACATTTCCTTCGAATTCTTGAAGGCTTGTATGTAAAGGTCGCGGTTTCCGAGAAGGTAGTCTTCAGGCACAGTGTCGGCCACGTCTTCCGGCTTTGCCTGCTCGATCCATTTCAGGGCCTTCAGAAAGGCATTGGTGACCCGCTGCGTCGTCACCGGATTGGCCTCGGCGAAGCTGCGCTGGATGTAGACCGTTGCCGCGGGGTTCGGGCCGCCGAACAGCGCGCGCGTTCCGGCTTCCGTTCGCGTGTCGACCAGGACGGAAACCTGATCCTCATATTGAAGCTGGGCGATCACCGGATCGAGATGGGACAGGCCGTCGACCTCGCCATTCTTGATCGCAGCGACAGCGCTTGCGCCGCCGCCTATGCCGATCAATGCGACATCGGTGGGCGCCAGTCCGTTCTTCTGCAGGGCATATTGCAGCATCAGCGCCGTCGACGAACCCGGCGCCGTGACGCCGATCTTCCGCCCCTTGAGGTCGGCGACGGACTTGATCTCGCCCGCGAGCTCCTTGCGCACGGCAATCACGATCCCAGGGAAGCGGCCCAAGCCGCAGATGGCGACGATATCCTGCCCCTTGTTCTGCATGCGGATCGTATGCTCGTAGGCACCCGCGACGACATCGACCGAGCCGCCGATCAGCGCCTGCAGCGATTTCGCCCCCCCGGCAAAATCGTTGATCGTGACGTTGAGCCCCTCTTCCTTGAAGAAGCCCTTCTTCTCGGCAATCGTCAGCGGCAGGTAATAGAGCAACGGCTTGCCGCCGACGGCGAGCGTCAGATCCGGCTTTTCCGGCTTCGCGTCATCGGCGATGGCCGGTCCGCTTGCCTGAAAGAAGGCGGCAGCACCGATGCTGGCTGTGCCGATCAAGAATGTCCTGCGTTCCATGTTTTCCTCCACTCGTCGAGTTTGAAATCGTCTAATGTCGCCATCGCAGCATGTGCCGCTCGACCTTCGTCATCAGCCAATCGACGATGAGGACGAAGGCCATCAGCACGAACATGCCGGCAAAGACGCCGGTCACATCGAACACGCCTTCGGCCTGCTGGATGAGATAGCCGAGGCCTGCGGCCGAGCCCAGATATTCGCCGACCACCGCGCCGACGACGGCAAATCCCACCGAGGTATGGAGGCTCGAAAACATCCAGGACAAGGCCGAGGGAATATAGACGTGGCGCAGCAGCTGCCTCTCGTTCATGCCGAGCATGCGGGCATTGGCAAGCACGGTCGGGCTGACTTCCTTCACGCCCTGATAGACGTTGAAAAAGACGATGAAGAAGACCAGCGTGACGCCCAGCGCCACCTTCGACCAGATGCCGAGACCGAACCATAGGGCGAAGATCGGCGCGAGCACGACGCGCGGCAAGGCATTGGCGGCCTTGACATAGGGATCGAAGACAGCGGCCACCACGGGCCGCCGCGCAAACCAGAAACCGAAGGCCACCCCGCCGATCGCACCGATGAAAAATGCCAGAAGGGATTCCGACAGCGTCACCCATAGATGATACCAGATCGATCCGTCAGCGAACCATTTCACGATGCGCGCGGCAACCTTGAGCGGATCGGCAAAGAAGAAGGCGGCAGTTCGCGGATTGCCAAAGACATGCGTTGCCGTTGCGAGATACCACGCACCGACGATGACGATCGCCACCAGCAATTGGCAGGCCAGGAGCTTTATTCTGGTCATTGGGCGGCCACGTTGGTCTGCTGGTAGGCGGTCATGACTTCTTCTCGCAGCGCATGCCAGATGCTTTTATGCAGTTCGGTAAAGGCCGGGTCGTGGCGGATTTCGGCGATATCACGCGGCCGGGGGATCGAGACGCGGAAATCGCCGATGATCCGGGATTTCGGCCCCGCCGACATGATGACGATACGATCCGCAAGGGCAATCGCCTCGTCGAGATCGTGCGTGACGAACATCACTGCCTTCTTGTCCTCGGACCAAAGTTTCAGAAGAAGGTCGCCCATGATGAGGCGCGTCTGTGCATCGAGCGGACCGAACGGTTCGTCCATCAGCAACAGCTTCGGATTGCGGATGAGCACCTGGGCCAATCCGACCCGCTTGCGCTGGCCGCCGGAAAGCATGCGCGGATAGCGATCGGCAAAGCCGCCGAGGCCAACGCGCTCAAGCCATTCCATCGCCGATTTGCGCGCTTCACTCGTCGACACGCCGGACACTTCCAGGCCGATGGCGACATTTTCAAGCACGGTTTTCCATGGCATCAGCGAATCCTGTTGAAACAGGTAGCCGGCTTGCTTGTTCAGCCCCGTCAGAGGCCGCCCGAAAATCTCGACCGACCCGGACGCCGGCTCAAGCAGCCCTGCCGCCACATTGAGAAGCGTGGACTTGCCGCAGCCGGTCGGCCCGACGATCGCCAGAAATTCGTCGCCCGCCACATCGAGATCGGTGCCGGCCACCGCGTCGAAGCGCTTGCCACCGGCGATCCCGAAAGAAATCGACACATTATTCAGGCGAACAGCCCGAGGAGCCGCGATCGTCACGGCTTCCGCTTTCGATTGAAAATTTTTCAACTCTCCCGAACCCATCATTCAAACAAGCGACATCACATAGAACCGGATCAATCAGACAAAAATCGACCGCGATCCAACCCACTTCACGACAATACGGAGCGCGCAAACATGCTCGGCTGGGCAGGTCCAATGCCGCCGAACTGCGTTCATCGATGAAATGAGATGAGTTGGCTCGCCTCGCTGCCTCCTCCAAGCAGAACTCCACCAGACTAGTCTGGCATCAAGCTGCTCATTTTTCCATAGCATTTTCATCGGGAATCGTCTCGGGCGAACAATCAAGCATGGCCCGCGTTGCCGATATACAGCTATGTGCCCCTATGGCCGCTTCGACTTTGATAAGAACGAAGCCGGATCGATTTTGGATGGGCGGCGGCCGCTATCGCCGCATCTTGCCAACATCAGGACGCGGCTCATCCAGGACCTGCAGGGGGATTGACGAAAGCAACATCATGGGACTGCAAAATTGGCGGCCAAAACAATTTGCTTCTCTCGAAGCCCAGAATGAAACCTTAAAACTCTTCCCATTCATTGTGGGCCGCCGCTGCGGCCGATACCGCGCTTCTTGCCACTGCAACGCGTCTGGGCTGATGCATGACGGAAACGCCAGTCGCAGACCGGGCTGGTTCAGCCATTGCGCGCGCCGTCTTCTGAAGCGTCGCGGATTGTGCCGAAGCACTCATCTGCAGCGTGAATTGGGACACAAGCTCGCGAAGCCGGGCAGCCTCCATTGCAAGGCTGGCCGAGGCGGCGGTGGACTGTTCGACCATTGCCGCATTCTGCTGCGTTGTCTGGTCCATGGAGTTAACAGCCGTATTGACTTCCGCCAGGCCAGTGGACTGTTCCTTCGCCGATGTCGCGATCGCGTCCATATGCTGATTGATGTCGGTGATCTGCTCGCCGATCGTCTTCAGGGTGACGCCTGTGTGCAGCACGAGCTTGACACCACTTTCAACCTCTGACGACGACTTCTGAATAAGCCCCTTGATCTCCTTTGCCGCCTGCGCCGAACGTTGTGCGAGTTCACGCACTTCCTGGGCGACAACGGCAAACCCCTTCCCTGCTTCCCCCGCCCGCGCGGCCTCGACCCCAGCGTTCAGCGCCAGAAGATTCGTCTGAAAGGCAATCTCATCGATCACGCCGATAATGCTGGAAATCTGCTGCGAGGAAGCTTCGATGCGGCGCATGGCCTCCTCGGCATGCGACACGACTTCGGCGGACTTAGCGGCGCTGTGATTGGCTTCCGTCGCCGCAGTGCGGGCCTCGTCGGCGCGCCGGCTCGAATGCGTCACATTGACGGTGATCTGGTCAAGCGCCGCGGCTGTTTCTTCAAGGGCTGCAGCTTGCTGTTCCGTGCGCTTGGAAAGATCGTTGGCTCCCGACGAAATCTCCCGCGTGCCATCATCGATCGCTGCAATGGCAAGCGAGATTGCGCCAAGTGCGTCTCCAAGCTGCTTGATCGAGCTGTTGAAATCGTGCCGAAGCTCTTCGAAATCCGCGGAGAAGGGCTCTTCAAGCTGAAATGCAAGATCGCCGCCGGAGAGCCGTTTCAAGCCGGCCGCAAGGCCTGACGTGGCCGCGCGAAGACGTGCCGCCGCGTCTTCGTCTGCTTGGCGTCGCGCGGCCAGCCGATCAGATTCGGCCCGCATTCTGGCCGCCTCTGCGTCCTGTTCAAGCTGCTTGTTGGCGATCGCCGCTTGTCGGAAGACCTCGACGGCCGACCCCATAATACCTATCTCGTCCGAACGGCCGACAGCAGTGCAGGCGATATCCGTGTTGCCGCCGGCCAGCTTCTGCATATCATCTGACAGGGCAAGGATCGGTTTCGTGACGGTCTTGCGCGTGAGCCAATAAAGGCTGAAGGAAAAGAGTACCGTCAAGCCGAGAATAGCCTTCAAAAGCAGATCGACAAATGCTTGCGTTTCAGCGCTCTGTTTTGCCGTTGTATCGGACAGTGAACTTATCTGATCTCCCGCGTGCTCCATGGCCGCTTCAAGAGTGGAAAACTGGTTCATGAAGTCGGGTAGCGACTTGATGGCCGCAGTCTCATCCTTTACCGCGAGGTCGACCATTTTCGTCGCGCTGTCGATATAGGCGAGAAGGGGTGCTTCAATCCCTGCCAGCACAGCCTGCGTGGCCTTGTCGGTTGCCAATGTCTTATTGGCGGCAATCATGTCGCGGAATGACGCCTCATGCTCCGCCAAATCCTTTTTCACTGCGTCGAAGCTTATGCCTGTCGCTGGGTTGGCAGCGAGCAAAGATGCCAGCACATCTGCCCGCAGGGCGTCATGCATCATATCCGCCTGCATGTGGTTTCGAAGCACTTCCGCCGAACGGGCGACCTCAGCGCTGTTGCCGACGAGGGTTCCCGCCGACCAGATACCGACACCCGTTGCACTTCCGGCCAATGCGAAAATTGCGACGCTTGCAATGATGACCTTATGCTGAATCGACGGCATGCTCGCCTCCCGCGGTTTATTTCAAATATTAAAATTAACAAAACATCCTTAATTAATTATCAAACATTTATTTTGACTTCAGATACACAAGTAATGATAGTATCATATGCCGATTATCATGATGCCTTAATGTTTTCAGAGACAATATCGGACTTATCTCGCTGCCGGGCCACACCCTGGCTTCCTGGCGACCGGAGAGGCGATCACCGGCAGCCTTCATCGTATGCGCCTGACTTTGCTTGCCGACGCCGTGTGTCAATTGCTATGACATGATGGATAGCGTTCGACGAGTCAGCCATCGGGCCTATCTGTCGGGCCACTGACGCCACGAGCACGATGAGCTGACATGAATGGACGCCCTGCGGCTTTTGGGTAAGAGTGCTGATATCCATGGAAATTGAGACCCACATCCCGTCACTCGTGCGCATTCTGGGTCAGGTGGCCATCATCGTCTATGCCTATTCCTGGGTGATCCGGATCGTCGAACGCGGCGCGCTGAAATCCCTTGCGGTTGGGCTGCTGTTTGGCCTCGGTGGGATTTTATCGATGAGCGATCCAATCCGGTGGATGCCGGGCGTCTTTCACGACGGTCGCTCCATTCTCCTTGTTCTCGCACCGATCTATGGCGGCCCCATCGGCACGGCGGTGGCTGCGCTGATGATGGGCCTTTTTCGCTTCGCAGCCGGCGGGATCGGGGCGGTCGGTGGCGTCGTCGGTATCGTGATCGTTGCGCTCACGGGATATTTCTTGACCCTGTTGCCGCGACAGTGGGTCGGCATGGGCTGGCGGCGGTCGGCACTGTATGGTTTGGCGACCGCCACGTCGCTGATCGTTCTTGTGTTCCTGCCCCCGACCGTCGCTCACGAGCTTTTCTTTTCCGCAACCCTTCCCGTGATGACCGCCAATATCCTCGGCGTTCTCCTGCTGTCGGACCTGCTTGAGCGGGAACGATACCGCATCGGAATTCAGCGCGCGCTTGAGAATGAAGCCAGTGTCGACCCGCTGACAAAGCTTCCCAATCGCCGTGTCCTCCAACGCGAGGGCGACCGTTGCAGCAAGGAAGCGGGAACCAGGGACACCCCGTTTTCGATCATCATGCTCGATATCGATCACTTCAAGAAGATCAACGATACCTGGGGACACTCCTTTGGCGACACGGTCCTGGCACAGGTGGCTGACGTGATACGGCAGACTGTCCGCAAGACAGATATAGCGGCGCGATATGGCGGAGAGGAGATTGTCGTACTCCTGCCGAGCACCAGCGCAAGTTCCGCCACGATGGTCGCCGAAAAAATCCGCAGGGATATCGAAGCCATGGTTTTGACGTTCGATCGCGACGCGGTCCATGTCACCGTCAGCATCGGTCTTGCATGCTCCCACAGCCCCACCAGTGACTTCAAGCATGTGTTGGAGGCCGCGGACAAAGCGCTTTATCGCGCAAAGGCCGGCGGCAGAAATCGTGTGGAGCTGTCGGAGGCGGCTTGAGCAGGCCTCGCTCTCCATGCCGACGCTGCTGATGATCGGCGACAAGAACACGACGGTCATCGGCAAGGACTTTGCTCCCGCGGACGTCAAGCGGCGGCCGGGCCGCTACCCTGAACTCGCCACGGTGATGTCACGTTATTTTCGGCTTAACAGTTGATGGTTGATCGGGCGGGATGAACCCGTCGCCCATCCGCTATAAGAACCCCCGTCTTCCGCCGCAGATCATTGCCCATGCCGTGTGGCTCCATTTCCGATTTCCTCTGAGCCTGCGCCTGGTCGAGGAAATGCTTCTGGAGCGTGGGGCTTCCGCTTCGAACCCTCGTAGAATAGGTGCGGAGTTCGGTGAGCTTTTTGTTTTGAATTCAGAGAGCCTGCCTTAACCTAGCACCTCGCGCGCCGGTGCGATGCTTCCACCAGCCGATTCCACTTCGCTGCGGACGATCCTGGCAAGTTCGAGGGAGCCCGGCGTATCGCTGTGAACCAGAATGGAGCGGGCGCGGACGGGAAGCGTCTCGCCTTCTATTGTGGTGACAGTTCCCTTCTCGATGAACTGCCGCACACGCGCGCGAACCTTCACTTCATCCTTGATCACCGAATTCGGCAACTTGCGGGAAACGAGCTGGCCACGGGCGTCATAGGCCCGGTCGGCAAGAAAAAGCGTCAGCGTCTTCAAGCCTACGGAAATGGCGGCGCGCTCCACTTCGGTATCCGGCATCGAGAACACGATCAAATCGGGATCCACCGACTTGACGGCGCGCATCACCAGCTCGGAAAGGGCCGGATCGCGGCTGATCATGTTGCCCATCGCCGCATGGAAGCTGATGTGGGACAGCGCGACGCCTTCGCCGCGCGCAATGGCAGCCAAGGCACCCAGCTGATAGAGGACCTGCTGCTTCATGTCGTCGGCTTCGACGGGGAACTCGCGACGGCCAAAGCCCAGCCGGTCCGCAAGTCCTGGATGCGCGCCGACACCGACGCCATGCGCTTTGGCGAAGCGAACCATTCGGACCATCGTTTCCGGGTCACCGGCGTGGAAACCGCAGGCAACGTTTGCGGAGGACACCACGCCCATCAGCGCTTCGTCATCGCACAATTTGTAGGGGCCGAAGCCCTCGCCCATGTCGGAATTCAGATCGATCTTCATTGACGCTTCCATGATTTCCAGATGGTTGCGCGCTCGCCGCAACGCCCGCTCCGCCGGGCATCGTCTTCGCACTGATCGGACCGGGCGACGCCGCAACTTCGATGAGGAAAACTAACATGACGCCCGGTTTGATGGGGTCAGACAAAGTTTCTATGGCGTCCCTTTGGCCGTTCTCAAAACGTGGTTGCCGTGTTGAAAGACGATGGGGGTTAAACGGCGCGATGGACGGTTATGGGTCCCAGAAAAGGAATTCTGCTCAAGGTATTGGCGGCTCTCGCCGCGACGTTGATGGCAGCCAGTATCAAGGGATTGGATGGGGCCATTCCGACCGGCGAGGTCGTTTTTTTTCGATCGGTTGCGGCACTTCTTCCCCTCGGCATCTGGCTGGGGTGGCAGGGCAACCTCATCGAGCTGACCACACCGAAGCATGTCGGCGGCCATCTGATCCGCAGCCTCTCCGGGACTGGCGGGATGTTCTTCAGCTACATGGCGCTCGCCTATCTGCCGCTCGCGGACGCAACGGCGCTGAGTTACGCAGCACCCCTGTTCACCGTCATTTTGGCGGCAACGCTGCTGGGAGAGGTTGTTCGCGCCTATCGGTGGTCGGCAGTCGCCGTCGGCTTCGGCGGCGTACTCATCATGCTTTCCCCTCACCTCGGCTTTTGGGAGGTGAGTGAAGGCACGGCCGGTTCTGTCGACAGGGCAGCCGCCCTCGGCGGCGCTTTTGGCCTCATCGCCGCCTTCTGCTCGGCACTGTCCTCGGTGCAGATCCGCCATCTGGCGCGCACAGAGAAGCCAGGCGCCATTGTTCTCTATTTCTCCCTGATAACGGCGGTCATCGGACTGGGAACAGCCGCATTCGGATGGAAAATGCCGGACATGCTGCAGCTGTCGCTGCTCATCTCGGCCGGCTTATCTGGCGGTATCGCGCAGATATTGGTGACGCTCAGCCTAAGGCACGCTCAGGCATCGCTGCTTGCACCATTCGAATATACCACGATGGTATGGTCGGTGCTCATCGGCTATTTCCTGATGGGGCAACTGCCTGTTGCCACAACAATTTTCGGAGCCATGGTCGTCGCTTTGGCCGGCATGTTCGCGATCTGGCGGGAAAGGCGTTTGGGCCGCAGTCTTCAACTGGCGCCGACGGCGCTTGCCGAAGCGGAAACGCGATAGCGTCCGCAGAGCAAGCGCAATACTCCCGGTTCAGCCGCGTCCGACAAATGGCATCGTGGTCGCCATCAATGTCATGGTGAGTATGTTCGCCTCAGGCGGCAGCGACGCCATGTGCAACACGGCCTGCCCGATCAGCGCACTGTCAATCGTCGGCTCGACGCGGATGGAGCCATCCGCCTGCAGCACTCCACTTTCCATCCGGCGCGTCATTTCTGTGCTGGCATTGCCTATATCGATCTGCCCGCAGGCAATTCCAAACGGCCGCCCATCGAGCGCGGTGGATTTGGTCAAGCCGGCAATGGCGTGCTTGGTCGCTGTGTAGGGCGCCGATCGCGGCCGCGGCGTGGTGGCGGAGATGGAGCCATTGTTGATAATGCGGCCGCCTTGCGGCGTCTGCGCTTTCATCTGGCGAAACGCCGCCTGTGTACAGAGGAAGGCGCCAGTGAGGTTTGCGGCGACGACCTGGTTCCAGGTCTCGAAATCCACATCTTCCAGAGGCACCGCGGGCGCAGACATGCCGGCATTGTTGACCAGTAGGTCAAGGCGCTTGAACCGATCGATGGTCGCATCGAATAGCGCTTTCACGTCGTCGGGCTTACCGATATCGGCAGCGACGATCAGGATGCGGTCGGAATGTTCACAAAATTCGGCCGCCGCCGCCTCAAGCACGCCCTTGCGCCGACCGGTCATGACGACACTGAATCCATCGCCGAGCAGCGAAGCCGTGATCGCCTTGCCGACGCCGGTGCCGGCTCCAGTCACAATCGCAATTTTGCCAGAGCTGTTCATTCTGCGCTGTCCTCCCAATTCATCCTCGACATGCGTGGGGATGATTTTTCCAAAATGCTCTTTCGGTCATAAAGCCCAGCGTAAGTTAGATTTCCTTGGGAAATAATCCAGCGCGATCTTACCCCGCCGGATACGAATTTGCGCCGATGGCCTCAGACCGATTCCTACAAATGACAAGCTCTGCGAGGCGTGCTTGTTGCGCCGCAGAGCTTGCCGATCGCCCCCGGCCAGTCGACACCTAGCAAGACTTTGAATAGCAGCTCGCCCGCCTAATCGACCCAGACACGGCCTTTCGCCCGCATCATCGCGTAGCGAACTTCAATGTCCATTTTTCCCTGCCGGTGCAGCGCCATACGGCCATCATGCGAAAGCTCGTCCTCCTCGCAAACGCATTGCTCAGGGACGGCCGAAAATGGCCATCAACTCGTACTTGACCAACACGGATACTCTAGGACGCGAGAAAGCCGCCGTCGGTGCAAAGGATATGGCCAACAACATAGGCCGCCTCATCCGAGAGAAGCCAGGTGACTGCCGCCGCCACTTCCTCGGGATGTCCCATACGTCGCAAGGGCAGGCCGGCGGCCACCTGCCGCATGTCGGCAATGCCCGAGCCGAGCATCATATCGGTGACAACACGGCCGGGCGCGACCGAATTGATCCGGACACCCTTGGGTGCATATTCCATCGCCGCCGCCTTTGTCAGGGCAATCGCGGCCGCCTTCGAGGCGCTGTAGAGAGAAAGGCCAGGATTTGGGTTTCGAACGCCGCTGACGCTCGTATTGTTGACGATGGTTCCGCCGCCCGATTCGAGCATCGCGGCGATCTGAAAGCGCAGCGCATTGAAGAGCGAGCGTACATTCGTGTCGAAAACAGTGGAGAAGATCTCGTCGCTCTGCTCCATCAAGGGAGCGCGCTTCTCCTGATAACCGGCATTGTTGAAGACCGCGTTCAAGCGGCCGAAACGCTCCATGGTCTTCTCGACCACCCGTCGCGCATCGGCCTCCTTCGTCACGTCCATCGAAACGAAAAGACCAGCGGTGCCCGCCGCCCGCAATTCCGCGACCACGGCCTCACCTAAAACCTCGCGCCGGCCCGTCACGACCACAGCCGCGGCCCCTTCCTGCGCCATCCGCAACGCCGTTGCCCGGCCAATTCCGCTCGTCGCACCAGTCACAAGGCAGATCTTACCCTCCAAACGATGGCTCGTTATGGTGGCTGGGGCCGGTCCGGCAAGGTCGGTCAGCGATACACTCATGGCTTCTTCCTCACAAAGTGCTGTTCCATGACATCTTCGCCCCACTGGCGGCCCGGGCGCTCGCCGATCAACTCGAACCGATGCAGTTCATAAAGCCATCGCGCCGCATCGAGGCCCCGGAACGTCCACAAATGCGTCTCGGCAAAGCCGCCCCGATCGCAGAAATCGAGCGCTGACGACAAAAGCCTGCGACCAAGGCCGGTGCCCCGGCTGTCGTCATCGACAATGAACCACCTGAGATGCGCCTTGTCGTCACCGAGGTCCTCACCGTCGATCGCGATCGTGCCGGCAACGCGGCCAGCCCGCATTGCCCGCCATATCTGATTGCAAGGTCTGTTCAGGCGGGCAGAAAATTCGGCAATGCCGCTTGCAACCGCGGCTTCGAATAACTGCCCGAAACCGGATGTTCGCGCATAGTAGAGGGAATGCATCTCGATGCAGCGCGCCATAAGCCCAGGTTGATATCCGGTCTCTATCAGGAGAGGCGACATGTCCTCCGGAGTCTTTGCTTTGCTCGCGGCAAGTGCACCGGCATAGAGCCGCAGGCCGTCAACAACGGTTTGACGCTCCTGGGCATCGAGACGATCGAGGGCCGCCGCGACCTGACGACGCGCGAAATCATGAATGCCGGCGACGGCCGCATGGCCCTTGTCCGTCAGCGAAAGGATCTTGGTGCGCCCATCCGGTTCACCCGTCTCCTCCTTCAGGTCTCCAGTCTCGATCAGCTTGCGGAGCATCCGGCTCACGCTTGATTTTTCCAGGCCAAGCAGTTCCGAGAGCTGGCCGGCCGTAAACGATCCGCGAGCTCCGATTTCCAGCAGCGCGTGGACCGAAGACGGCGGCATTGTCGTGCCGGCAAGAGATTCCTGCATGAAGCCAAGCTCGCGAACGAGCTGACGAGACGCGGCACGGACGGACTCTACGGGGTAATGGGATTGGGTGGTCATGAGGCCTGCCAAAAAGTTGATCGATACAACTTATTTGGTATAGTTGCTCCATGCAACTTTTTTCTGTGCCGACGATCCTGCCGCGCGTGGTTCCCTTCGAGATCATCACGCCGGAGAGCATCTGAAGCAGCTCAGGCTCTCCCTCCCGAAAAAAGACCGACCGGCCAGAAGCAGCGTCTAAAGCGCCTCAAGATCGATAAGGCGCTGAGCCGTGAACTTGTCCGTCACAAGCGTATCGATCACACCGATGCGCAGCGCACCCGCAATTGCGGCAGTCTTCTTCTCACCGCCGGCGAGCGCTACGACACGCTCGACCTTTGCAAGCTCATCCAGTGAAATGCCGATCACCCGTTCGTCGAGCGGCGTCTTGACCGCATTGCCCTTCAGGTCGAAGAACCGCAGCGAGATATCGCCGACGGCACCGGCCTCCGCCAGGTCGGCCAGCTCGCGCGACGAAAAGATGTTGCCGGAGCGCGCCAGCAGCTCGGATGGCTCGACGGCGCCGATCCCGACGATGGCGAGGCTGATTGCGCCGAAAAGGTCGATGGTCTCGCGAACGAACGGATCCGCCATCATCAGAAGTTTTGCTTCCCGCGAACTCGTGACGCCTTGTACCGTCAGCAGCTTCGGCTCTCCGCCTGTCAGCCGAGCCAATCTTGTCGTCAGCTGCGTCGCATGGGTCTGCACTGACGGATCGCCCATTCCACCCAGCGTTTGCACAATGTATTTCGCCTGCGCGCTCTTCTGGGGATGAATGTTTTCCACCATCTTGAAGATGGTCTGGCTCCAGCTTGAAACGCCGATGATTTCGCCTTGGGCCAGCGTTACTTCCAGAAGGTGCGCCGCAGCTTCGCCGATACGTGCCATGATCGCGCCGTCGCGATCCTCCGAGCATTCCACAACGATGGCTTCGGGAAGATTGAAGCGTTCGCGAAGGGCGCCTTCCAAGTCAGCAAAGGTGCCCGCAGGAGGGATGACAGTGGTTCGAACGATGTCTTCGGCTTCCGCGCGCTTGAGCATGCGCGAGACGGTTGCCTGCGACAGCCGCAGATGCTGAGCAATATCCGCCTGACGCTTGTGCTCGATATGGTACATCTGCGCCACGCGGGAAATAAGGCGAAGTTCGTTGATACGTCCCATATTTTCCCCAGCCGTGAATTTTTATTCACCATTAGCGGGCGGCGGGCCGAACGTCGAGCGGGCAATGGCATCGCTCCACGTATTAAGTTTCTCCGACGAGATATTCGCTTGCGGTCTTATGAGCGTGTTGCTGCGCGGCAGACGCGCAATGGCCTCCAAATCCGGCCACATGCCAAGCGACAGACCGGCCAGGTAAGCCGCGCCCAAGGCCGACGCCTCCGGGGCTTCGCATTGAATAACCGGGTGCTGCAAGAGGTCGGCAACGCACTGCATCAGAAACGTATTCTTGCTGGGGCCACCATCGACATAGAGTGCACCGATCGTGCCGCCATTTTGGCTTTGCATCGCAGCAAAGACATCGTGAACCTGAAACGCGATCGAGTCTGTTACGGCCCTGGCCATTTGCGCGCGGGTCGTGTTGAAGCCGATCTGCGAGAACAGCGCACGCGCATCCGAATTCCAGTGCGGCGCGCCGAGACCGACGAAGGCCGGCACGAAGCCGGGACCGCCGGGTTCTGCAGTCGATGCCAGTTCGATCAAGGCTGCAACATCCGGCAGTCCAAGCACATCCGTCATCCATGGCAGGCTGGCGGCCGAGACAAGGATGTTTCCCTCAAAGGCAAAGGTCGGTTTGCCGGCAATGCGCCAGGCGACCGTGGTGGTGATGCCGTTGCTTGGAGCGATGAACTGCGGCAATGTGGTCATGACGGACGACCCCGTCCCGAACGTCACCTTCCCATCGCCGGCTTTGTAGGCCCCATGTCCGAAAAGCGCGGCGTGGCTGTCGCCGATTGCCGCACGGATCGGCGTGCCATCGCGTACGCCAGGCACATTGGCGGTCGTTCCGAAGTCCCCGGAACTATCCAGGACCTCAGGCAATACCTGTTTGGCGACGCCGAACAAGTCGCAAAGCTCGTCACTCCATTGCTGAGACTTGAGATCGAAGAGCTGGCTTCGCGCAGCATTGGAGGCATCGCATACATGTCGTTTGCCACCGGACAGGCGATGGATCAGCCAGCTGTCTACCGTGCCGACCCGGAGGGAGCGACCCACCGGGGCACGATCAAGCAGCCACTTCACCTTCGATCCCGGAAACATCGGGTCGATGGGAAGACCGGTGACCTGCTCGACCCGATGCGAATGACCACCCTCGATCAGCTTTGCACAATCCGGCGCCGTCCGGCGGCACTGCCAGCTGACGACAGGGCCGAGAGCCTCTCCGGTTTCACCATCCCAGATCGTCACCGACTCGCGCTGGTTGGACACCGCGACGGCTTCGATCGTGACCTGCGGCGCCGCTTCGATACAGAGGCGCACGGCCTCGCAGACGGACTGCCAGATCCGATTGGGATCCTGCTCGACCCAGCCGGATTGAGGATAGCTGATGCCGACCGGAGCAGCGCCACGCGAGACCAGCTCGCCTATCTCCGATACCAAAATGGCCTTGGAGTTGGTGGTACCCTGATCGATTGCCAGGATGGCGCGCATGAAAGTCTTCTCCACATCAATATCGGCGCATGAACGCTGCTTCAAAAGCCGCTAGAAGCGCTTGCTCACTTCCGCTTCAACAGGGCAAGCGTCGCCTCTGCGATGGCACTCGGAGCCATACCGAACTCATCCAGCAGAAATTCGGCAGAGCCGGTCGGCGCATAGATGCCCGGCACACCCAGACGCTTCATCGGCACCGGCGCATTGTCGACCACGACCTCAGCGACGGCTGAGCCGAGACCGCCGTAGATCGAGTGCTCTTCAGCGGTCACGATCGCACCGGTTTCCCTTGCGGCGGCGACAATCGCATCTTCATCGATGGGGCGCACCGTTGCCATATTGAGCACACGCGCGTCGACACCCTGCCTTGCCAGTATATCCGCCGCTTTCATCATGCGATGCGTCAGCGTTCCATTGGCGATCAGCGTCACATCCCTACCATCTCGAAGAAGGTTTGCGCGGCCGGGCACGAACTTATGACCCTCCGGAAGCAGATCCGGCACGCCGACACGCGACAGCCGAAGGAAGCAGGGGCCGGCATAGCTCGCGGCCCATTCGATCGCTGCGGCCGTCTCGATCCGATCGCAAGGCGCGATAACGGGCAGATTGGGCAGAACGCGGGTCCAGGCAAAATCCTCGATGGAATGATGCGTGGGGCCGAGCTCACCGTAAGCCATGCCTGACGAAATGCCGATCAGCTTGACGTTGGCATTCGAGTAGGAAATGTCGGCCTTGATCTGTTCCAGGGCACGGCCAGTCAGGAAGCAGGATGCGGCGCAGACGAAGGGGATGCGTCCGCCATTGGCAAGTCCCGCGCTGACGCCGACCATGTTCTGCTCGGCGATCCCGACGTTGATCAAGCGCTCCGGAAACTTCGACTTGAAGCCGCCAAGCTTCGAGGAGCCGACCGAGTCGTTGCAGACGGCGACGATCGTCTGATCGGCCGATGCCAGCGCTTCCAGGGTCGCGGCGAACGCATCGCGGCAGTCGTGCAAAGCGGTAGTGGAGATGGGCGCGTCCATTAAAGTGCCTCCGACAGTTCTGCGACTGCGAGTTCGTACTGTTCCTTGTTTGGCACCTTGTGATGCCAGTCGACCCGGTCCTGCATGAACGAGATGCCGTGGCCCTTGTTGGTGTGGGCGACTATGCAATGCGGGCGGGCGCCCCGATGCTGAAGTGCCGGAACGATTTCCGCCATTTCATTGCCATTGATCTCACTGACCTCCCAGCCGAATGCTTCAAGCTTCGGCCGCAGTGGCGCTACATTGTTGGTATCGGCAAGGGCAGCACCCTGCTGGAACCGATTGTGGTCGATGATCAGCGTCATGTTATCCAGCCCGAACTGGGACGCCGCCATGATCGCTTCCCAGTTCGATCCTTCCTGCATCTCGCCATCGCCGGTCATGACGTAGGTGTGGTAGCGCGCAGAAGTGAGCTTGCCGGCCTTTGCCATGCCGATTGCGACCGGAAGGCCATGTCCGAGCGGACCGGTGTTGGTCTCGACACCGGGAACCTTGTTGCAGTTCGGGTGCCCATTAAGACGCGAGTGCGGCTGCAGGAAGGTCGAGATCTCGTCCTCGGGAAAGAAGCCGCGTTTCGCCAGGGTAATGTAGAGGGCGCATGCGGTATGTCCCTTCGAGAGAACGAACCGGTCCCGGTCAGGATGCTTGGCGTTATCAGGATAGATCTTCAACACATGGAAATAGAGCGCGGTGAGGATATCGATCGCCGACATCTCCCCGCCAATATGGCCCGCGCCCGCCGCATATACCGCTTCCAGATCGCGCAGACGTATCTGACGCGCGATGCGCTCAAGTTCCTTCCACTGCATGATGCTTCCTCTGTGCATAAATATTCATTATCACATATTTTTGCACAAACTGCGTTCTAGTCAAGCCAATTTCTGCATATGACACTGCGCGACCTCGGGCATCGGCACCTTCAGGCCTATTGACACGATCAGAAAGAGGCGGTAGTGCATTTTTCAACACTTGTGAATAATTATTCTATTGTGAGGATTAAACCTCGCAATCAGTGAATGGGTGGGAGGAACAATGTCCGCACTCGGTGTTCAAGAGCAGGCTCAACAGTCCAGGAATTCGCTGGCATGGCTCGGCGGAGCGACGGGTCCCCTGATTGGACTGCTCGTGCTCTGCGCATTCTTAAGCGTTGCGACCGATACGTTTCTGTCGACGCGGAACGCATTGAATATTCTCGACCAGATCACCGTCCTCGGCGTCATGTCCGTTGGAATGACCTTCGTCATTCTCATCGGCGGCATCGATCTGTCGGTTGGATCGGTGCTCGCTTTGTCGATGATGATCATGGGATGGGTCGCAAACGTCGCCGGATTGCCGATGGCGGTCGCCGTTCCCCTGGCTCTCCTTGCCTCAGCATTGAGCGGCCTGATTGTCGGCGTGATGGTGACGAGTTTCCGTGTTCCGGCCTTCATTGCAACGCTTGCAATGATGTCGGTCGCGCGTGGCGTCGCCAATATGATCACCGATGGACAGCAGATCGTCGGCTTTCCGGATTGGTTCACGATGCTGGCGATCGACCGGCATTTCGGCGTGCTGACGGCCACCGTCTTCGTGATGCTCGCCATCGTCCTCCTCGCCTGGCTATTCCTGCAGTTTCGCTCGGAAGGCCGCATGCTCTACGCCGTCGGCGGAAGCCCGGAGGTTGCCCGCCTCGCCGGCATCAATGTGGCGCTTGTAACCATCGGTGTTTACGTCGTTTGCGCAATACTTGCCGGCCTGGCGGGGATTGTCCTTGCCGCTCGCCTCGATGCCGTCCAGCCCTCCAGCGGCTTCGGCTATGAGCTCGACACCATCGCGGCAGTCGTCATCGGCGGCACTTCACTTTCGGGTGGGGCCGGCGGCATCGGCGGCACCCTGATCGGCGTGTTGATCATCGGCGTGCTGCGCAACGGTCTCAATTTGCTGAATGTCTCCCCCTTCCTGCAGCAGGTCATTATCGGCGTGGTCATCGTGCTCGCCGTCGGCGCTGAAACGCTCCGCCGCAAGAAGAGATGATGTGAGCGGCCAATTCGGCCGCGCATTGCAGAATTCCTCTCCTGGCGATTGGAGAGGATCAAAAGCTCAGGGGCGGAGGAAACACCCAGGGGCAAGGTCAAACCTAAGGAGGAACTGATGAAACTTTCCCGCATTCTACTGACGACAGCTGCCGCCCTCGCCCTTTCTCTCGGATCGGTGCAGGCCAAGGAAGTCAAGAAGCTCGGCCTCGCGGTCGCCAACCTTCAGGCAAACTTCTTCAACCAGATCAAGCAGGCCGTTGAAGCCGAGGCCAAGACCCGTGGCATCACGGTCGTAACCGTCGATGCGAAGGGCGATGGCCCGACGCAGGTGAACCAGATCCAGGATCTTCTCACCCAGAACATCGATGCCCTGATCTACATCCCGGCGGGTGCGGCGGCAGCGACCATTCCCGTGAAACTCGCGCATCAGGCAGACGTTCCGGTCATCAATGTGGACCGCAACGCCGATGGCGCTCCAGGCGACACCTTCCTTGCGACCGACTCCGTCGCCTCGGCCAATGCCGTGTGCAAGCACATCATCGAAAAGGCCGGCGGCAAGGGCAACATGGTGATCATCCACGGCCAGAAGGGCACGACCCCGGAAGTCGATCGCACCAAGGGCTGCATGGACGCCGTCAAGGCCAATCCGGGCGTGAAGATCGTGGCCGAACAGTGGTCCAACATGTGGAGCCAGGATGAGGGCTTCCAGATCATGCAGAACATGCTCCAGGCACATCCCGACGTTTCCATCGTCTTTGCCCAGGCAGACGGTCTGGCATTGGGCGCGGCGCAGGCCATCAAGGTCGGCAACCCATCGCAGAAGATCGTCGTTGGTGGCTTTGACGGTGACACCGCTGCTCTCGAAGCCCTCAAGAACGGCGTTTTCGACGTCACCGCGACACAGCAGACGCAGAAGATGGGTCGCGCGGCCGTCGATATGGCCGTCAAGATCGTTGGTGGCGAGAAGGTGCCGCCGGTTCAGCTGATGGATGCGACGCTCACCACCAAGGACAACGTCGAAGGCTTTATCGCGAACCATCCATAAATTCAGGCTCGGGAGTGGTGATATGACGGAACCGGTTCTCTCTCTTCGGGGCATCTCGAAGCGCTATGGCCCGCTTGAGGTCCTCAAGAACGTCAGCCTCGACGTGTACCCCGGAGAGGTTGTCGCCCTCCTCGGCGAAAACGGCGCCGGCAAGTCGACCTTGTCGGGCATCATCGCCGGATCACGCACTCCTTCTGAAGGAACGATGATATGGCAGGGGCAGCCTTATGCCCCTGCCTCCCCCCGCGAAGCAATCGACAAGGGCGTCGTACTCATCCATCAGGAGCTTCAGCTCCTGCCGGAACTGACGATTGCCGAGAACGTCTTCATCGGTCGTTGGCCAATGAAGAACGGGATCGTCGATCGTGCGCAGATGGTCAAGCGTGCGCAGGAGCAACTGTCGCGCTTGAACCTGCACATTCCCGCCACGAGGAAAGTCGCGGGCCTTTCGACGGCAAATCAACAGCTGATCGAAATTGCAAAGGCGCTGGCGCTGGATGCAAAACTGCTGATCCTCGATGAACCCACAGCCGCGCTCGGCGGCGCGGAAACCGAGGCTCTGTTTCAACAGGTCCGCAAGCTGCGCTCCGAAGGCGTCGGGATCATCTACATCTCGCACCGAATGGACGAAATCAAACGGATCACGGACCGCATCGTCGTATTGCGCGATGGCGAGCGGGTGCAGGAATTCGCCGACAGCGCAACCCCGGTTCGCACCATCGTCGAGAGCATGGTCGGGCGGTCGCTCGACAGACTGTTTCCCGCCTTGCCGGTTCCGCAGGAGCGGCCAGTCCTCAAGGTCGAGGGCCTGACTGCCGTGGACGGTTCTTTCAAGGATGTGAGCTTCGAAGTCCGGGCCGGTGAAATTTTCGGGATAGCGGGGCTCGTCGGCGCCGGGCGAACCGAGCTGGTGCGGGCGATTTCCGGCGCCGATGCCCTGAAAGCGGGCGTGGTTCACCTCAACGGAGAACAGCTGGTGCTGCGCAGCCCGGCCGATGCGATCGCAAGGGGCATCGTAATGGTGCCGGAGGATCGGAAGCTCCAGGGCATCGTCGTCAGCCATAAGATCGGCGAAAATCTTGTCTACGCCAACCTGGATCGGTTCGGCCGGCGGTGGATCACACCATCGATGAAGCGCGACTTTGCAAAGAAAGCCATCTCGGCCTTCGGGATCAAGGGACGCGGCGAGCAGCTGGCATCGGACCTTTCGGGCGGAAACCAGCAGAAAATCGTGATCGCCAAATGGCTGATGCGCGACCCGAAGGTCGTCGTACTCGACGAGCCGACGCGCGGCATCGACGTTGGAGCACGCGCCGGTATTTACGACATTATCGTGGGCCTGGCAAAACGCGGCGTCGCCGTCATCGTCGTCAGCTCCGATCTTGAGGAAGTGCTTGGCGTTTCGAACCGGATCCTGGTGCTTGCGCAAGGCAAGCAGGCGGGCATTCTGGATCGCGCGCAGGCGAACGACGTCTCCATCATGGAATTGGCTACAATCTAAAACGAATGAAGAAAGGAAGAGCGATGCCTGACATCACTCTGAATGCGCCGAAGCTTTTCGATCTCGCCGGGCAGGTTGCCTTTGTCACGGGTGCCGGCAGCGGTATCGGACAACGCATCGCGATCGGTCTTGCACAATGCGGCGCGGACGTCGCTCTCCTCGATCGCAGGGACGATGACGGCCTGTCCACGACGGCCGGATTTATCCGTCAGGCCGGTCGCCGGTCGATCCAGATTGCGGCTGATGTGACGAACAAGGCATCCCTTGCCGAAGCAGTCGCGCGGACGGAAGCCGAACTTGGCCATCTGTCGCTGGCGGTGAATGCGGCCGGCATTGCGAATGCCAATCCCGCGGAGGAGATGGAAGAAGACCAGTACCAGACCCTGATGGACATCAACCTCAAGGGTGTGTTCCTCTCCTGCCAGGCGGAAGCGCGCTCCATGCTCAAACATGGCAAGGGTTCCATCGTCAACATCGCCTCCATGTCAGGCGTCATCGTCAATCGCGGCCTTAACCAGTGCCACTACAACGCCTCCAAGGCAGGTGTGATCCACATGTCGAAGTCCATGGCGATGGAGTGGGTCGGACGCGGCATCCGCGTCAACACGATTTCGCCCGGCTACACAGCCACACCGATGAACACCCGGCCGGAGATGGTTCACCAGACGAAGCTTTTCGAAGAGCAGACCCCGATGCAGCGCATGGCAGCCGTCGACGAGATGGTCGGCCCTGCCGTGTTCCTGCTCTCGGATGCAGCAAGTTTCGTAACCGGCGTTGACCTGTTGGTCGACGGCGGATTCTGCGCCTGGTGATCGCAATGCCCCGTAAATTGATCGCCGGAAACTGGAAGATGAATGGGTTGGTCTCGGATCTGTCCGAGATCACGGCAATGGCGGCGGCAGCCGAGAGTGCCGGTTCCGAAGCTGCCCTATGCCCCCCCCGCCACGCTGATCGACAGGGCGGCAACCGTCGCCAAGGGAACCAAGCTACGTATTGGCGGACAAGATTGCCACCCAAATTCCTCCGGCGCGCATACCGGCGACATCTCCGCCCAGATGCTCGCTGATATCGGCGCAACATATGTGATCCTCGGCCATTCCGAGCGTCGGGCGAACCACGGCGAGACCAGCGCAATGGTTGCCGCCAAGGCATCGGCTGCCTATAGCGCCGGGCTTAACGCCATCATCTGCGTGGGTGAAACCGAGAGCGAAAGGGCCAACGGCGCGACCTTGGCTGTCGTCGAAGAACAACTGCAGGCCTCACTTCCCGATGGGGCCGGTGCCGCCAACACGACCATTGCCTATGAACCGGTATGGGCGATTGGAACAGGACGGGTCCCGACGAAAGAGGAGATCGCCGAAGTCCACGCCGCCTTGCGCGCAGCGCTTTCCAGGAGATTTGGATCCGAGGCAAATGACATCCGTTTGCTCTATGGCGGCTCCGTAAAACCGTCCAACGCCAGCGCGATCTTTTCCATTCCCGGAGTCGACGGGTCACTTGTCGGCGGTGCATCGCTCAAGGCATCCGACTTCATATCAATCCTGTCCGCCGCATCCGGCTCGTAAGTGAGACGCGGGCGCCGACGGGATTATCCGGACAATGAAAGGGAGGAGCTTCCATGCATCGCTTCGAAAATAAGACTGTCGTCGTCACCGGCGCGAGCCGGGGCATCGGCGTTGCCATCGCGAAGCGCTTTGCGCGCGAGGGTGCGAGTGTGCTTGTCTCGGCGAATGAAGAGACTGTCCACACCGTTGCGGATGACATCAGAAGCAACGGCGGCCGTGCGACGTCCTTCGTCGGCGACGTCACGGACAAGGCCAGCGTCATCGCTCTCTTCGACGCCGCCGAACGTGAATTCGGCTCCGTCGATGTTTCCATTCAGAACGCCGGCGTCATCACCATATCGCGTGTCGAGAATCTTGCCGAAGCAGACTGGGACAAGGTGATGGCCGTCAATACAAAGGGCGTATTCCTGTGCGCCCAAGAGGCAATCGCCCGCATGCGCAAGCATCGTCGCGGCGGCCGCATCATCAACACCGCATCGGGCCAGGCGCGGGACGGTTTCATCTACACGCCACATTATGCGGCCTCGAAGATGGGCGTCGTCGGCATCACACAAAGCCTGGCGAAGGAAGTCGCGGTGGAAAACATCACCGTCAACGCTTTCTGCCCGGGGATCATCGAGACCGACATGTGGGCCTACAACGATCAGGCCTGGGGCAAGCTGCTCGGCAACTACGGCCCCGGCGAGCTCATGAAGGAATGGGTGGAAGGCATACCCATGAAACGGGCGGGTTCCGGGGAGGACGTCGCCGGTCTCGTGACCTTCCTCGCCAGTGATGATGCGGCTTATATCACCGGCCAGACGATCAACGTCGATGGCGGCTTGATCATGTCGTGAGTGCGGTTGTCAGGCATAAGCAGACCGTCCAATGCCCGGATGCTTCAGGCATTTGATTGCCTCGGCATCCGCACCAGACAAGAACATCGATGCGAATGCTCACCCTGTATCGAACAGACGCGTGGACAGAATTGCTGCCGCTGCCGCCAAAAGAAGGCACGCTGAAATGATCAGCGGTGGCACCAACAAGCCGAGACCGGCCCCGATGACGACCAGTTGCGCGCAAGTTGCCCAATAGCTCGTGCCATATTGGATGCCGAGCAATGTCAGACATGCGAAGCCCGCCGGCGCCGCGCCCACGGCGATGGTCGCAGGCACACCGATGCCCTCCGATAGGCGCGCGGCGGCCAGATTGGCCGGCAAGACCGCACCCATCATGGGCACAAATGCCAAACCGTTTGCAAAGGGCGACAAGCCGTTGAGGCGCTGAAAATACAGGCTGAAGACAAATATCAGCCCATAGAACGCCACATTGACAAGAAGGCCCACGAGCGATGCCACGGCGAACATGTGGCGCTTGAACAACGAGGGCGGCAGCATCGGCTGCGACGCGCGCAATTCCTGCAAGACGAACAGGACAATCAGCACCGCGGAAATAGATCATGGCAATCTGAATATTGTTTCATTGCAATTTCGAGGCACTTACGCCATTGCTGGATCTGCGCTGCATGGATTGACTTGCGGAGAATCTGACCCGTCTTCGCTCCTTTGCAAGGTTACGATCAACCAGACATCCTCTCCTCTCAATTAGCCCAGTTCTGTCTCATTGGTGCTGCCGCCGGACAATTCGTCACCTATGCGTCTAGGCTCGTCGTGAGGTGCACAAGGAGGTTGAATCGCGCTTGACGGCAAGCGAAACTCCATGAAGAACAGGAGGATAACAACGGCCTCAACCAGGGTGAACCAAATGACGAAACAAGAGAAGTTGGTAACACGCACACGAGGCCAGGGCACCCAAACTGTCTACGCAACGCTGCGGCGCGAAATACTCTCCATGACTTTACGTCCGGACAGTCATCTCGACGAGGTCCGCCTTTCGGAGAGGTTTGGCATGTCCCGCACGCCGATCCGCGAAGCGCTGCTGCGCTTGGCCGCCGACGGCCTGGTAACCACGCTGCCCAATCGCAACACTGTCGTCGCCGGAATTGATTATGCCGCGCTCCCTCATTACTTCGAGGCGCTGACGCTGATGTATCGCGTGACGACACGCGGAGCGGCAATGCGAAAGGGAGCTGAGGGGATGGAATCTATCCTAGCGTGCCAGCGCGCTTTTGTAGAAGCTGTCGACGCTCAGAATGCATTGGCGATGATCGAAGCCAACCGCGAGTTCCACGTCGCGATCGCCATCCGGGCTGGAAATCCCTACTTTACCAGTCTTTTCATGCGCCTGCTTGACGAGGGGCGCCGTATTATTCGGCTGTATTACTCGACATTCGATGATCGGCTGCCACGCAAATATGTCGATGAGCACGAGGAAATGATCGAGGCGATCCGAGTGTCCGATGTCGAGCGAGCCGACCAGCTGGCAAAGGCACATTCCAAACAGATTATCGGTCAAATTCAGGAATTCATCGCTCGCGACGCAGACAAATCAATGGAGCTGACAGACTTTTGAAGCCCACGCCGGCGCTGAATTCAAATGCTCTCGTTCCAATAACTTGGCCTCATACGCAGAGGCAGTAGAATGGCCTTTTCGCCTCAGAACTCGGCATGTGGGCGGCAGGCAAAATTGCCCAAGCTCTACCGCCCCGACACGAATGTCCGCTACACCTGCGCCGATCACGATGACATCGAGTTCGACGTCATCGTGAGCTCACTTTGCCTATGACAGGTAGCGGTCAAGCTTTGAAGGACTGTACCGCGCCGGGGAGTGTGCTCCACTCGGCATACCATGCGTTGAACAGCTTGAATTGCGCCTCGACATAACCGCGCTGGCTCTCGGATAGCGCATCACTATCGTTAAAATGCAGCTCGTATTCGGCGTTACCCTTCAAAACCATCATATGTTTGAAGTAGAGAACGAGATCGGGGCCTTCATCGAAGGAGGACAGAACTCCAAGAGCATGTTCCAGCTCCAGTGCCCGCTGGCGGGCATCGGCATTCCCTTTGGCAGCCGCTTGGCACAGGTTGCAAAGGTGGATGATTTCCTTCGGCAGCACGTTGCCGATACCTGTGATGGCACCCGTCGCGCCGCAGTTTACGAAGCCATGGTAGACGGCCGTATCGACGCCGATCATCAGCGAAACGTCATCGTCGCGGCTGGTGATGTTTTCGGCGGCATAGCGCATATCCGCGGGGCCGCCAAACTCCTTGAAGCCCACCAGGTTCTTGTGTTCGGCCCGCAACGCGAAGAAAAGATCGGCACGGGTCGCAAACCCATAATAGGGGCTGTTGTAAATCACTGCCGGAAGGTCCGGGGCGGCGGACAGGATCGCCTTGAAATGCGCCTTCTGAGCATTCGTTGACGACCCGCGCGAGAGAACCCGTGGGATCACCATAAGGCCCTGCGCTCCCACTTTCTGGGCATGAGCGGCATGGGCCACGGCTGAGGCGCTGTTGATGGCGCCGGTCCCGACGATGAGCGGTATGCCGGCCGCCACCAGGCGCTCCACACCTTCCATCCGCTGCGCATCGGTCAGAAGCGGCCAGTCGCCCATCGAGCCGCAATAGACCACGGCGGACATGCCGGCCGCAATCAGCTCTTTTGCCTTTCGTACGAGACCATCGAAATCGGGACTGCGGTCTGCATTGCAAGGGGTCATCAGCGCTGGAATAACGCCGGAGAAAATCTGGGCTGTCATATCGAACTCCTCTTGGTCTGTCGTATCGTCGGAGGATCGCAATGCCCCGCCTTGTGATACAATAATAGCTTCTTGTATTCTTTTTGTCGACACAAATTCCGGATTTATTTCTGATGCTTGTCACCGCCCATCGTAATCATTGGCTATAGGTTCTCGTGCATCGTCATGCCCGGAAAGATGTTGTATTCCTGCGGAAGGCGTTGGCGCATGGATCAGCACATGAGTGGAATTTGGTCTTTGATGGGCCCGCTTATTTGATTGCTCCCGCCGAGGCTGGGCAGCGAACGGATTTCGGGTGTCCGCAGGCAAGCATTCGGTTCAGGATAGCGGCTCCGATCGCAGCTTCTGTCTGTTGAGCAAGGAATGACCGAGCACGCAAACGCGGACCAATGACGCCTTTGTATCGACCGATCGCGGTTTCAGCCAAAGCTCGTTTGCCATCACCGGTGGACGCCTGCCGTGTCAGCCGGCCATCTATCTGCAGGGAGGCGATATGGTCGTCTCTCTTGCATGCGGCTTGGACATTGGGCCGTTCCACCGCGTTCGAGCGCGGTGGAATGACGACCTTTGCGCCTGCGCTGTGACGGAGAACTGCATCGTAGGTTGGAGTGCCATCATAAGCTCCATCGGCGGTGAGCTGGTCGATCTCATCGTCGGCCTGATCATTGCCAGATCCGAATAGAGAGGCTGGCCTCCTCTCGTCTTGCGTCGTGGGGCAGCCCAACCGCCAAGTGCTTCCGGCGTTACCCAAAGGGTCATACTGCCACGGCGGCGAAGGCCCGCCTCATACTCCGCCCAGTCCGTCACTTTGAACTTCATTTTACCGATGTGATGGCGGCGGGCGGCGTTATGTTTGTGCGGCATGCGGGATCGACCAGCCTATTTTCGATCCCGGCCACATAGATGCTAAACGTTGAAATTTGATCCCTGCACCAATTCCTATCTCCTCCGCGGGGTGCCAGCACGCTCGGTGTCGGGTTCCCTACTGGCCAGCTCACTAATTCAGCCCGTGATGCCCTCAACGATGAATACGCGATACTCGGCGCCCTTCAGGCGGTGTTTCATGGCTTCTTGATAGAGAGGGCTGTTATATGAGGCCTTGGCGTCAGCGACCGTCGCAAACGCAATGATGACTGCGCCATCCACTTTATCGCCTTCCAGCGTTTCGACCGCGCCATAAAAAGCGAGCGGGGTCATGGGTTGCCCGACCGATGCAGCGGGCGCGCGCTCCTCGTATTTTTTGAATTCTACGAGGTCGGTGATCCGGTCCCGGACGTAAACGAGATAGGCACTCATCGAAGTTCTCCTATGCAAAGTGGCGGATTGACTAGAGTTCGCGCCTGTCTCTGAGGCGGCGTTGGGCGGATGGCGGGCCGTGGATGGTTCACCAAATACGGCTCGCAATGGCAGAGATACGTCATGCGGGCGTTTCAGGCGGATGGAAAGTCGCCAAGTCGCTCGGCAAAATTCAACTCGAATTCACCGACCTGTCCCAGACCAGCGTCCAGCATTTTCGTGAATGCCTTCGCCGCCTCGGGCCACAAGTCCACCCCTTGCAAAATGTGGTTCGAGGTCCAGAGATCCCCTTCTGACGGAACGCCGGCACGCCCGTTGACCATTTTCTTGGCCGTCTCGAGCGCGCGCTTCTCGAACCGCGCCATCCGCTCGGCCAAGGCATCAACAAACCCATCGAGTTCGGCGTCCGGAATTGACCGATTAACGAAGCCGTAGCGTTCGCCGATATCAGCATCAAAATCGTCGGCGCTGCAGACAATTTCCAGTGTCCGCGAACGTCCAACCAGCGCGGACAGCCATTCGACACCACCACCGCCTGGAATCGACGAGCCGCCAACCTCGATCAGCGCGAACTTCGCCCGCTCCCTGGACGCGAAGCGCATGTCGCAGGCCAGGGCAAATTCGAAGCCCTGTGCCCTGGCACGCCCCCGCACCTTCGCAATGCTGATTACGGACGACTGCGCAAGGCGGGTTACAAACTTCGGCCAATTCCCGAAGAATGGCATCGCACCCGGCTGATCCGGAACCGTGAGGCGGTTTTCGACATCGTGGTGGTTCATGAAGAAGTCCTCGTCACCGCTCTCGAACACCACGACCTTGAGATCGGTGTCTTTCTCGATGTCATCCATGAGAACGTTCAGTTCGGCGAACATCTTCGGGTCGAAGAGATTCAGCGGCGGATTGTTGATGACGATGCGCCAATAGGCCGGCGACTGCCGGACGATAGTAAGGCGGTTGTTGGAATTCATGAGGCGTACTCCATTCTAGCCGGCCATCTTGGTGGCTGGCGGCTACCGGGTCTGCGCTGCTCGTCGCAGTCTCGACGTGTGTCAGCGATTGAGATGGATATAGACCCACGGCTCCCGCCCAATAATCCCTCGCGCGTTCCGCTGTGACCGGAACCGCATTCCGTAGTGTGCCGATGCGCTCGGCGAATCTCCTTTAACTGATCCCGGAACCCGGTTCCTGGAAGATCGGAATATGAAACCGTTTTTCCCGTGACGCACCCAGTCTACATCGGGGCGAAGCGGCCTCGTATCGGCTCGCGGACAGGAGATGATGTGCCCTCGAATGATGCTGAAATCTCCACTTGCGGGAACCGGGCGCGCATCCGGCGTCCGTCCGACGCAGAAACGCGAACATGTGCGGCTTGATGGAAGTAGTTCGGACCGATGCATTGCTCCTGGACGAGCATCTTTTCCCCTGCCACGTCCACCGGGGGACGTGCAGCAACAGATGGTCGCCATTGATCCTCTATCTTCGCGGAACGGGAATGTGTGATCCGGAAAAGATTCTAGGCCGTGTCCCCATAACGGGGTTCATGTTGGTGCTGGTGTGTGATTCAATCTCCAGAAAAGGAGATTGCCATGC
>NZ_JBFUPL010000015.1:0-96946 GCF_041355235.1 Rhizobium sp. RCC_161_2
TCGAGTGGATCACGGTCTGTCATAAACCTTCTTCACACATCGAATTCCACATTCCGTTAAGTCGACGATGCCCGATGAAGACCACCATCATCGCAATAGGCGGCCAGTAGTTCGGCAATGGCTTCATATGGCGTTGGCGCTGCGTTGCAAAATTACCGCGTCTCGAGCATTCGCATTAACCGGCCTCGATAACTGTCGAGAATGACTGCCAGCACGATGACGGCGCCGATGACGATCGGCTTGATGTTGTCGTCGGCGCCCAAGAGCTGCAAGCCCGTGGACAGCACCTGCAGGATGCACGCGCCCACCAGCGTTCCGACAATCGAGCCCTTGCCGCCCGAAAGGCTGGTGCCGCCGATAATGACGGCAGCGATGGCATTCAGCTCATAGCCGATACCTGCGACCGGGCTGCCAACATTGAGGCGAAGCAGGTAAACCATGGCTGCAATGCCTGCCGTCAGTCCGGAGATCGTGAAGACTGCAATTTTGATCTTTTTTGGCTCATGCCCCGACAGCCGCACCGCCTCTTCATTCGTGCCGACCGCGAAAACGAAGCGGCCGAACACTGTGTAGCGCAGCACGAACCAGCCGATGAGGACAACGACCATCGCAATGAGAAAGATCGACGGGAGTATGTCCCAGAAGATCAGGTTGCCGAAATCGACGAAGGGCTGTGGCAGGCCGGTGATGGTGGAGTTATCGCTGACGACGCGTGCCAGGCCGCTTGCGACGTTCAACATGCCAAGCGTGACGATGAAGGACGGGAGCTTCCACTTCTCGCAGACCCATCCGTTGACCGCCCCAAGAACGGCACCGGTACCCATCGAGGCGAGTGATGCGAGCACGATCGCCTGCCAGGGGGAGAATCTCGGATCGACCATGATCGTCGCGCCAATGACCGTGCAAAGGGCAAGCAGCGAGCCGACTGAAAGGTCAATCCCGCCCACGAGAATGACGAAGGTCATGCCCGAAGCAAGCACGGTGTTGATCGCAATTTGCACGAAGATCTTCAGAAAGTTTTCTGGCGTCGCGAAATAGGGTGCCGTCACCGAGAAGAATATCAGGATCAGAACGAGAGCGATGGCAACGCCCGCTTCCTTCATCGAAATCCGGATGAGCTTGTCCCAGACGCTGCTCTCTTTTGCCTCGGTCTTGTTTTCAACGTTCTCGGACACGACTGTACTCCTTGTAAGCAAGTGAGAGGATCTTGCCCTCTTCGAATTCTTCCCGAGATACTTCGCCGGCTATCTTGCCATCCGACAACACGATGATGCGATGGCAGATGCTGATGAGCTCCGGCAGATCGGACGACACGACCAGAACGCCTTTGCCTTCAGCGGCAAATTTCGACAGGAGTTCATAGATCTCGGCCTTCGCACCCACGTCGATACCGCGGGTCGGTTCATCGAAAATCAGCACCTTGGGGCCACGGAACAGCCATTTAGCAATCACCACCTTTTGCTGATTGCCCCCGGAAAAGGTTCTAACGGCCTGACGGATCGAGGGGGTCTTGATACGGAGTTCGCGCACAAGACGCTGTGAATGATCATCCTCCGTCTTTCGCATGATCAAACCGTTGCGGGAGATCTTGCCGATATCCGTGATGGTGGTGTTTTCGGCGCAGCTCATGTCGAGCATCAAGCCCTGCATCTTGCGGTCTTCGGTTGCCAGGCACAGCCCTGCCGCAACGGCATCTTTCGGCGAATTGATCTCGACCGGCTCGCCATTGATGCGAATTTCGCCGGCAGCCTTGGCATCGGCGCCGAATATGGCGCGAACCGCCTCCGTTCGACCGCTGCCAACGAGGCCCGCTATGCCGACGATTTCGCCCTTGGCGACGGAAAATGACAGGTCCGGGCTGCTTCGTGTCACCTTCAAGCCGGAGACGCCGAGCGCCTCCCCGGAGACGACGCTATCGCCACGAAACGCGTTGTGGTCCGACAGCGTCCGCCCGACCATCAGTTCAACGATCTGCGGAATACTCAATCCGGCGAGCGGCCGCGTGATCACATGCTGGCCGTCGCGCAGGATAGTGACATCGTCGCCGACCTCGAAGACCTCCTCGAGCCTATGGGAGATGTAAAGCGTCGTGACGCCCCGCGCCTTTAGCCGTTTCAGAATTTCGAAGAGGCGATCGACCTCCTTGGAGGTCAAGGTCGCCGTCGGTTCGTCGAGAACCAGAAGCTTGCTTTCGTAGCAGAGCGCCTTGGCGATCTCGAGCAGCTGCAGCTGTGCCACACTCAAGCGGCTGGCAAGTGTCGTCGGCGCCACGTCAAGACCAACCTCCGCCAGGAGCTCTGCCGCTCTGCCATTCATTTCCTTGTAGTTCACCAGGCCGTATCGGCGAGGCAGATGCTCAAAGAGCAGGTTTTCGGCAACCGTGAGATTGGAAAGAGGATGCAGTTCCTGATGGATGACGCGGATACCCGCTTTGAAAGCCTCCAGAGGCGACGTTGGACTATAGGTTTCGCCGTCAAACAGGATACGGCCGTCGTCTGGCTTGAACACACCTCCGAGCAGATTGATCAGGGTGGATTTTCCAGCACCGTTCTCGCCGAGAAGAACGTGCCCCTTGCCGCGGCCGATCCGAATGGAAACATCCCTGAGCGCAACGACGCCGGGGAAGCGCTTGCCTATTCCTTCCAGCTTCAGGATGAAGTCATCTGCCGTGCCTGACACGTCCACCTCGTGCATGTTCTATTTCGAATTGGAGACGGCTACTCTTCCGCGCTGCACGCACCGGCAAAGCGCAGAAACGGCCTTATCCGGAGGCATCAACGATCAGCCGCTGGGTGGAGGATAGCGCCGGCCGCAGCCGGCGCTTCCTTTACCCTCGAAGCCGAAGCAGGACTACTTGATGTCCTTGGCAGTGACGAGCGTGACGTCCGTCTTGACCCAGCCGGAGAATTTTTCGCCGGCATATTCGCGAAGGCCATACTTGATGCCCAAGGCCGCCATCTCGGCACCATATTGCTCGACGGTGGCAAGCATCTTGCCGTCCTTGATCAACGGCTTGACGGACGGAATATTATCGAAGCCGACGACCTTGATCTTGCCACTCTGCCCGGACGCATCCAGAGCCTTGACCACGCCGAGAGCCATGGAGTCGTTTGCAGCCATGACGCCCTGAATATCCTTATATTTGGTCAGGAAATTCGTCATGACGGTGTTGGCTTCTTCCGTCTCCCAATGCGCGGTCTTGCTGTCGAGAAGCTCGAGCTTGCCACTCTTGATGGAGTCCATGAAGCCTACCTTGCGCTCCTTGGCATTGTCGGCCTCAGGATTGCCTTCGAGGATCACGACCTTGGCGCCCGGCCCCAGATCCTTGGCAAGAGCATCGCCCGCAAGCTTGGCGCCCTCGGTGTTGTCAGGTCCGAAGAAAGCAAGGTCGATACCGGCTGCCTTCTTGGCATCAGCATCCAGCGGCACGTCGATGTTGATAACCTTAACGCCGGCTTTCACGGCCTTTGCAAGCGGCGTGGCCATCGCCTTTGAATCGGCAGGCGCAACAACGATGATGTCGTATTTCTGCGTCACGAAGTTTTCGACGGCATCGACCTGCGAAGCGAAGTCACGTTCGTCCTTCATGCCAACGGCCTTGAAGTCGAACTTGTCTTTGTTCTCAGCCGCATATTTGTCGGCCCCGGCCTTCATTTGTTTGAAGAACTCATTGGACAAGGATTTCATGATCAGGCCGACCTTGGGCTTGCTGGCCGCGAAGGCGGGCGACACGCCGCAAGACAATGCAAGCACCAGCGTACCGGCAAGACCGAGCTTCAGCGCCGCACGGCGAGGTGCGTTGATCAAGACGGATTCATGCTTCTTGGAATTGGACATTTTTCTCCTCCCGAACGGTCCTGGGCTCAGCTCCACCTGAGTTGTCAACGACAATGAACCGTTTCCACGCCTATTGGGTAGCAACGCTCCCAGGCATTGTCAAGGCGCCGAAAATAACACAAAAACCAGTATGGATTGCAATTTATGGCACTTGCTGCAGTATGCGTGATGAACCGTTTCCTTGTCCCAATGTGTCGGCAACCAAATTGAAGATGCGGCGCTTCGACTAGGGCAGTAGAGACCACCAGCTGAGAGCCACAGTCAGGCACCTTTCCGGGTCGGTGACGATGAAGAAAAGGACATATGTTTCTGTTATGCCAAAGGTCGGAATTCGAGACGTCGCCAAGCTTGCAGAAGTTTCTACCGGGACGGTTTCGAGAGTTTTGAATGACCACCCCTCCGTCACGCAGGAACTGAGGGCTCGCGTTAACGGCATCATCAATGAACTTGGCTATATGCCCGACCCATCTGCAAGAAGCATGCGCAGCAAAGTCAGTCGCTTGATAGGCATTATCATACCGGATCTGACCAATCCCTTCTTTTCGGAACTCGTCCAATCTGCCGAGCAAGCCGCCGCAAATCACGGTTACAACATCATCGTCATGACATCCTTCGATCATGCAGCGAAGGAGGCAGACCGGATCAGGCAACTGACCAGCCGAAAGGTGGATGGCATTATCCTCGTTCCCAGCAACGATTTCCATACGTTGAAACTGCCGAAAGGGCTGCCGATCGTCGTCATCGACCGTCTTATGCCCGGATATTCAGGCATAGCCGCCGATCACCGCAACGGGGTCCGGCTGGGCGTCGAATATCTCTTGAAACTCGGTCATCGCCGCATCGGTTTCATTTCTGGCCCGAAACATTCGGTCCCCGCCAATGATCGCTTCAAGGGCTATCTGGACGCGATGGAGCAGGCCGGCGACAGCGTGCAAAATGCCGGGTCACCGCTGATTGCCGAGGCCGCCTTCGACTATGAAAGTGGTCGTTCCGCAGGAAATTATCTCCTCGCGCGTGCGCGCAACGAGCGCCCGACCGCGATATTTGCGAGCTCCGACCAGCAGGCGATCGGTTGCATGCGGGCGGCATATGATCTGGGAATCCCCGTACCTGCAGCCCTTTCCATTGCAGGATTCGACGGCATCCCGCTTTCCAGCATGACAATCCCGCGCCTGACGACGATGAAGCAGCCGATCCAAAAAATCGCGGCAGCAGCCGTAGCGGTCCTGTTGAATGAGCGGCCCGCACCAAGCGTCGACCAGCCGATCTTATTCGCCTGCGAGCTTTCGGAGGGCGAAACAACCGCCGCCCCTCAACCCGATTATGATTCTGGCATAGTCGCGCGGCCGCCTTATCGTAACTAGTGCGATTTCTGACGCTTGCGGGCATTGGTGCAGCAATCGCAGTGGTGATGTCATGACTGCACCCGCCCCGCGAAGCTCAAACACCGGCCAAATTCACATCGTCAAACGGGTGCCGTCCAGACATGACATCCCCAAGCAGGCTGCTCCATTTCGACATTGATGCGAATGTCACAAGGCCGACGCCTTGATGTCGATATACCAGCAGTCTAGGCGATACCCGGAACTCTGATCCTGCGCCGGGCGACCATTTCGTTTTCGTTCGCACGCCTGCTAATAACGGCATCCGCATCTATAGACCGGATGCAAAATGGGCCGGCATAACCGGCCCATCCACAATCAATGCTGCTCGACCGGTGCGGGCACGGCAGCCGGCGAACCTCGCGACCCAAGCCGGTCGGCGACCAGCATCGACAGCATCATTTCCACAAGGCCATTGGCGGCACCCTTCTCAACACCGGCTCCGCCGACCTGGATCTGCGGCACGAGTGGCAGCCTGCCGTTCTCGATCGCCTCGGCGAAGCGCATGAGGACCTGCGAGTGGAGCTGATAATCTGGCCCGCCGAAGGCCGCGACCTTTTTCTCGGTCGCCTCGGCTTCCGCCAGACCGACGGCGCGCACCTTCTCGGCATCTGCAAAACCGGTCGCCTTGATGCGTTCGGCATCGGCAAGCGCGATAGCCTTGATCCGGTCGGCCTCGCCCAGGCCGGCGAGGCGCACTTTCTCGGCTTCTGCCTTGGCCGTGACCTGAATGGTTTCCGCCTGCTGACGGGTGCGAGCGAGTTGCGCTTTGCCCTCGTTCTCGCTGATCTCGATGGCGAGCGCGGACGAGGTGATATTGGCCTGTTGCTGGGCGAGCGCCTCCTTCTCACGCAGCGTGCGCTCCTGAATGGCGGCTGCCTCCTGCAATTTATAAGTCTCGACCTTTTCGACCGCGATCTGACGCTCGCGCAGCTGGATCAGGATCTGCTCTATGCTGTTCTGGCCACTGGCCGCGCGCGGCGTACCGATCAACACTTCCTGCAGTTCGAGACTGTAGGAGGCGAATTTTTCGCGCATCTCCTCGCCCGACTTGTGCTGGATATCGCTGCGCTCCTGCAAAAGCTGGATCAGCGTCTTTGTCTGGGCGATATTCTTGAAGTAGGCCGAGACCATCGGATCGAGCGTCTGCTCGACCAGCCGCTTGATGTCGCCGAAACGCTGTACCACGAGTGGCGCCTTCATATAGTCGATATGCACGACGACGGACAGCGGCAGCACAGGCTCGAACGCATCCTTGGTGATCAGCGACACTTCCGACAGGTTCTCGTCCAGCCTGTGTTCGCCGAACTGTTCTTTCGTCCATTTGAGTACGAAGTTGGTGGTCGGCACGATGACGATATTGCCGGCATAGGTATTGAACGCATATTTGCCTGGTAGTAGCGGCGTCGACCAGACACCACGGGCGCCCATTTCGACCAGTTCGCCATGACGGTAGGCCTGTCCGGATATATCCGTGCCATGGCGGCCATTATAGGAGACGACGACGCCAACGGTGCCGACGCCGATAATGGTCTTTTCTACCAACTCGACGGTCGCGAAGATGCGATTAAGGAAATAACTGCCGTCGGCGAGCACCTGCAACTGTCGACCGCGGTAGCCGCCGGCATTGAGAAACTTCTCCGGATCCTGGAAATTGTTGTGGAAGTTTAGATCCTTCGGGTCGTTGGCAACGGTCGGCGCAATGATCTCGCCATCCGGCAGCGCCGGACCATCGTGGATGGTGACGATGCCGATCATGTCCTCGGCGTCATGGATGAGAACGGGTTCGAAGCCATTCCGCTCCGTTATCAGCGTGGACATGTCGGCAAACAGACTTTGTTCCGACGAGTTCAGGTTGACGGCATAGGTCGATTGCGCGGTGAGCACGATGAACTGGGCGAGATTGATGGCATAGGTGCCCTCGCGCAGGATCTTGCGCTGCGGACCCTTCTGGCCGCCTTTTATGAGAAAGCCGCGCACATCCTGGAAGTCGTCGGCTTCGATATTCGACGCAAGCGTCTGTGTCGGCGGCAACGGCCCGCCGTCACGGGCGAAGACATAGCCGATCTGCCCCTGCGGAATGGTCACGAGATTGGCTCGATGCATCGAATACTGGAACGGCATGAAGAAATGTAGGCCGCCGCGCACAACTTCCGGCTGGAAGCCGGCCTCGCCGTTGAGCGCAATGAAGCCGTTCTTGACGGAGCCGCGAAAACTCCACAGCTTTTCGAGAATACCGAGCCTGTCGTTCGGGATATAGCGGATCATGCCGCTCCACCGGAACAGGATTGCCAGCACGATGACCGGGACGGCGATTTCTATCGCCTTCCATTCCATCGAACTGAGATTGGGTAGGGCTTCCATCTTTTCTCTCCTAAAGGCGCACGGGTTCGTCCACCCGACTGCCGCCCGGTTGGTGTATGGTTGATAAAACGGGGAGATTGCGCCTATGCGCTCGACGCACTAAGGGCGCGTCGAATGCCGGGGCTGCTCATTGTTTGGAAAGATGACCGCGCGTCTCCAGTCCCCACTGAGGGACAGCGTGGTCGTGAGGGGTCTCACATCGGTGTAGCCTTGATAGACATAACGGAAGATGACGTGGGGATTGCCCCTATAGGTTTAAAGATAACCGATCCGGAAATCGCATAAGTATTTCCAACGATTTCAATATTTCGAGCATTCCATTCTGCTGAATCATACCTAGTGCGCTTGATTGTTTCGGTAAGCGTCAGCGTTAGTGCCGGGATCCGAGGGGAACATAAGCATTTGTGGGGCGGTCAGGCGGCGAGTTGATTGCGTACAGGCGCCAGCGCTGAACCCAGTAATTCCTCATTGAGGAATGGGCCGTAGACTTCGGGGCTCTGTTGCAAAAAATCTATTGAAGGCCGAAAGATGGCGCTTGTGCACGGATCGTTGGCGGTGGTGCTTTAGTGGAACGGCGATAGAAATAGTCGGCTGTTCATTTTCATGCCTTTCAAACATAACGCAGCCCGCCGCCATCGCATCGGCAAGATGAAGTTCAAGGTGACGAATTGGCGGGAATATGAGGCAGGCCTTCGCCGACGCGGCAGCCTGACGCTGTGGGTGACCGGGGAAGCGTTGTCGTCTTGGCAAGCGCCGAAGCGGGTGACCCGAGGTGGCCAGCCGCGCTATTCCGATCTGGCGATCGAGACCGCTCTGACGCTGGGCTTGGCGTTTGGCCTGCGACTGCGCCAGACCGAGGGCTTACTGGCATCGGTGCTGGCCAGTGGTCGGAGGAAAAGCACGGCGCCAGATCGCGGCGGAGCTGGCGAAAACTGCATCTGGCGCTGAATGCCGATAGCGGTGAGATCATCGCGCACGCCCTGACTGACCGGGAGACCGGCGATGCCTCGCAGGTGGAGGTGCTGCTCGATCAGATCGACACCTCAATCAGCCAGTTCACAGCCGATGGTGCGTATGACGGCAAGCCGACTTATGCCGCCGTCAACAAACACAGCGCCGGTGCTGTCGTGATCATTCCGCCGCGCGCCAACGCGGTCGAGCGAGCCGATACGGAACCTCCCGGCCAGCGGGACCGGCATGTCGCGGCAGTCAACAATGACGGCCGGATGAATTGGCAGGCCGTCACCGGTTACGGCAAGCGGTGCCTCGTTGAGACCGCTATCGGTAGATACAAGTCGATCATTGGAGGGCGGCTGAGGGCACGATCATTCGCAGCGCAACAGATAGAGGTCGGCCTTGGCTGCTCGGCTCTCAATCGCATGTTGGCGTGCGCACGCCCGAAATCTGCCCGCTACTGCGCCGCCACAGCATAGCCAACAACATCGAAGATCGGAATCCGTTCACGCCGCCATCGATGCACCAAGGCTGTTGGGCGGCGTTCGGATGCCCGCCGCCTGTTTTCTCAGAACGGATAGTGCTGAGCCGAATCTTCGATGGTGATCCAGCGCAGGTCGGTGAATTCGGCGATGGCCGCCTTGCCTCCGAAGCGGCCGTAACCACTGCCCTTCACGCCGCCGAACGGCATCTGCGCTTCGTCGTTCAGGGTCGGGCCGTTGATGTGGCAGATCCCCGTCTCGATGCGGGCTGCGACAGCGAGCGCCCGCTGAACATCGCGGCTGAAGACCGCCGACGACAGACCATATTCGGTGTCATTGGCGACGTGCACCGCCTCGTCTTCGTCCGCCACGCGGATGATCGGCTTCACCGGCCCGAAGGACTCCTCCGCATAGACGCGCATCGCGGGCGTGACGTGGTCGAGAAGGGTCGCCTCGACGACCGTGCCGGTCCGCTTGCCGCCGGCGACCAGCTTTGCGCCCTTGGCCTCAGCGTCGGCGATCAGTGCTTCCATCTTTTTGGCTGCGTCGAGGCTGATGAGGGAGCCCAGCACGACATGGCCGCGCGGATCGCCCGCCGGAAGTTTTGCGGCATGCGCCGCGAGCTTGGCGACGAATTCGTCTGCGATCGCCTGGTGGACGATGATCCGTTCCGTCGACATGCAGATCTGGCCCTGGTTCATGAAGGCGCCGAAGATTGCGGCATTCACCGCGCCGTCGATATCCGCATCGTCGAGAATGACAAGCGGCGCCTTGCCGCCGAGTTCCAGAAGCGCCGGCTTCAGGTGCCGGCCGCTGAGTTCGGCGATAATCTTGCCGACCTTGGTCGAGCCGGTGAAGTTGACGCGACGTACGGCTGGATGAGCAATCAGCGCTTCCACGATCTGCGGCGCGTCTTCCGGTGCATTGGTGATGACATTGATGACCCCTGCCGGCAGGCCCGCTTCAACGAGCGCCGTCGCGATCAGGCGATGCGTGCCCGGGCATTGTTCGGATGCCTTGAGGATGACCGTGTTGCCACAGGCAATCGGCATGGCGACGGCGCGGGTGCCGAGGATGACGGGGGCGTTCCAGGGGGCGATTGCAAGGCAGACGCCGGCTGCCTGGCGAACGCCCATGGCGAGCGTGCCGGGCTTGTCCGAGGGAATGATCTCGCCGGAAATCTGCGTCGTCATCGCGCCGGCCTCGCGCAGGATGTTGGCGGCTAGCATCACATTGAAGCCTGCCCAGGGGGCGGTGGCTCCCGTCTCCTCGATCATCAGCCGGGTGAATTCGCCGACCTTCGAATCCATGATGTCGGCGGCCTTCATCAGGATCGCGCGGCGCTGGCCGGGTCCGGTCTTCGACCACGCGGGAAAGGCCGCCGACGCAGCCTCGATCGCTGCCGTGACATCATCGAGGCCGGCCGCGGGCGCGCGGGTTGCAAGCTCTTCGGTGAAGGGATCCATACGGTCATAGGTCCGGCCGCTGGCGGCGGCGCAGTCCACGCCGTTGATGAGAAGGGAAATATGCATGTCTGTCTCCTGATGAAAACGAAAACTAGAAGCCGAGAACCGAGGCGTTGATGGAGGCCTCGAGGCCGCCGTCGGTGGCAAGGTTGGTGCCGTTGATCCAGCGTGCGCCATCCGAGCAGAGGAAGAGAATGGCTGGCGCGATATCGGCTGCAGTTGCGGCGCGGCCGACGCGGGTGATATCGCTGTCGACGCGTTCGTCGCCGAGGACCGCACGGAATTGGCTGAGAATCGGTGTCTCGACCGGGCCAGGGCTGACGGCATTGACGCGGATGCCGTGCTCCTTGAACAGCGGCTGGTGGGCGGCGCGCATCGTCCAGAGCAGAAGGAGTTCCTTGGAGAGAGGGTAGCCTTCCTCATCCTTCAGGCCGTGCTTGGCGGCAAGGCTTTCGATACCCGGAAAACCCTCTATGGCGGTCAGTGTCTTCGCCCGCTCGAGATTTGCGCGCCAGCCATAGCCGGCGATGGAGGCGACGTTGACCACCGCTCCGCCTTCGCGAAGCCGCGGCGCCACCGCCTCTGTCAGGGCGCGCAACCCATAGAAATTCACCGCCAGCGTTGCAACAATACCGGTATTGCCCGAGAGGCCCGCGACATTGGCGAGTGCGTCGATATGCTTGGGCAATTGCTGGACGATTTCCGCGACGCCGGCGGGGGTCGAGATGTCGCCCCTGATGAAGGAGGAGGGCGCCTGGGGCGGTTCGCGCACGTCGACACCGATGACATCAGCACCCAGGTTACCCGCCAGCTCGGCGGTGCGTGCGCCAATGCCGGAGGCGACGCCGGTGATCAGAATGGTCTTGCCGAAAAGCATAGTCTTCACCTTTCTCGACGGGATCGGAAAATCCGCCGATCGCTATCGTTTGTCTTTCAGGAGGTCCGGCAGCGTCAGCCGGTAGCCGACCGGCAGAAGTTGCAGGCCGAAGCGATGTTCGATCTCTCCCCAGAGGCCGTGCGGTAGGTAAAGGGAGAAGAGCACGGCTGTTGCGCCGAGGCCGATCAGGTACCAGACGCCGGTTCCGCCGAAGAGTGTCTCGATGACGAAGAACAGGATCGCGCCGAGGATCGCGCCTTCGAACTTTCCGATGCCGCCGACCAGAACCATGAAGATCATGTAGGCGGTCCATTGGACGCTGAAATAGGTCTTCGGCTGGAAGGTGGTGGCTGTCGCCAGCCAAAGGCCACCGGCAACCGCGATGCCGAAGGCGGCAAGAACGAAGAGCAGCCTTTTGGTGGCGATGACGCGCACGCCAACGGAGGTTGCCGCGTCCTCATTGTCACGGATGGCCTGCATGGCGGCTCCTGCGCGGCTGCGCATCAGCGTGAACAGGGCGCCGAGCAGGGCCGCCATGGCAACCAGCGCCAGCCAGTAAATCGTCGCGCGCCGGGTGGTGCTGTCGTAGACGTTCAGCGAGATCAGCGATGTGCCGGTCTCGCCCTGGATGAGGCGGTCGAGATTGACGAGCAGATGGACGAGTTCGGCCACGACCCACATGCCGATAGCAAATTCTCCGCCCTTGAGCCGCAGCATGAACAGCGACAGCGGGATCGATAGCGCGCCGGTGACGATCGCGGCGACAAACAGCGCAACGAAGGGATTGAGCCCCGCATCCGCGAGCCGGATGGTGAAATAGGCGCCAAGGCCGAAGAACACCTGCTGGCCGACCGAGACGAGCCCGCCGAACCCGGCCAGTGCGTTCCACATGGCGGCAAGGATCACGTAGATGAACAGGGCGGTCATCCGGTCGATCATGCCGGCGCCGAGAAAGGCGGGGGCAAGCGCCAGGATCACCAGCGCCAGCGCCATGGCGGCGAGCGCCATCCGCGACGATTTTGTCCAGCGCTCGATGGATATGCCGTTGGAGGCGAAGGTCATGCCGGGCTCCGAAGAAAAAATGCGCGAATTTTGCTGAAGGTTGGCACGCCGGACCGGAAGAGCCGCAGGAAGACGACCAGCAAGAACACAACGTGCCCGCCGATCAGAAAGCCCTGCGGATGCAATTGCGCGCCAAGCGACTGGGCGAGCCCGAGGACCATGCCGCCAGCCAGCGTGCCCCACAGGGAGCCCGCGCCGCCGATGACGGCTGCCTCGAAGGCAAAGAGCAGTTGCGGCGCGCCCGCATAGGCACTGAAGGTCGCCCGCATGGCGAGGAATGCCCCGGCGATCCCGATGGTGACCATCGTGATCGCGGTCGCCATCGCATTCACCCTGCGGGCGTCGATGCCGACGAGACCTGCCGTATCGGGATCTTCCGCCGTGGCGCGGATCGCGCGGCCAAGGGCGAAGCGGCTGAGGAAGAACTGCAGCCCACCGAGAATGGTGATCGCCGTTGCCATCATCATCACAGCGAGCTTGCCGACGAAGATATGACCGGGCAATTGCCAGGACGCGTAGGAGAGGTTGCCGATAAAGGGCGCCAGCGATCTCGTGTCCGCGCCGAATTGCTCGAACAGCAGGTTGTCGATGACGATCGACAGGCCGAAGGTGGTGAGGATCGGCAACAGCGTGCCGCCGCGAGCGCTGCGCTCGAGAACGAAACGTTGCAGCAGCCAGCCGAAGGCCGCCATTATGGGCAAGACGATCAGCAGGCCTGCGAAGGGCGAGATACCGAACTTGGAGGCCAGCAGCCAGAGGCCATAGGCCGCCGCAACCGCCAGGCTGCCATGCGCCAGGTTGATGATGCGCATGACCGAGAACATGAAGGACAGGCCGCAGGCGATGACGGCATAATAGCCGCCGAGCAGCAGCCCCTGGAGCAAGGTATTGATCACGATGCGCTCCTGTCGCTGTCTGCCCGATGATGCAGCCCGAAATAGGCCTTGGTGATTTCGTCGCGGGTAACACCTGCCGCCGGCCTGTCGAGGACGACACGTCCCTCCAGCATGCAGATGACGCGGCTGGCGACGCTCATCGCCCGTCCGAGGTCCTGTTCGACGAGAACGATGGTGGTTCCCGAAGACAGCAGCGCCTGTAGCTGCGCATAGACGCGATCGACCACAAGCGGTGACAGGCCGAGCGAAACTTCGTCGAGAAGGAGAATGTCGGGATTGCTCATCAGCGCCCGGCCAATAGCGGTCGCCTGCTGCTCGCCACCGGAGAGGTGGCCGGTCTTGGCGCGGCGGCGGGGCTTCAGGTTCGGGAAGGCATCGAAGACCCGCTCGATCGTCCAGTCGCCCTTGCGGCCGGAGGTCTTTCCGAGCAGCAGGTTTTCCTCGACGGTCATCTGAGAGAAAAGACGCCGCCCCTCCGGTACCAAAGCGATGCCCATGGCGATCCGCTTGTGGGAGGGCACCGTCGTTATATCCCGGCCGCCGAGAAACACCTGGCCCACAGCGGGAAGATGGGCGCCGGCAATCGATCGCAGCAGCGTCGTCTTGCCCGCGCCATTGGCGCCGACCAGGGCCAGCACCTCGCCCTCGGTGATATCGAAATTGACGCCGCGCACCGCCTGCAGCAGGCCGTGGCGGACGTCGAGGTCGCGGATGGAGAGAAGGCTCATGCCGGCGTCCCTCCGAGATAGGCCTTGACGACCTCGGCATTGCTCATCACCGCCTTCGGCTCGCCATCGGCGATGATCTTGCCGGCATCCATGCAGATCAGCCGTTCGACCACCTGCAGCAGGATGTGGACGATATGCTCGATCCAGATGATGCCGATGCCGCGTCGGCGCAATTCGAGGATGGTATCCACCAGCTCGCTGGCCTCGCCGTCGGTCAGGCCGCCGCCGATCTCGTCGAGCAGCATCAGTTTCGGCTTGGTGGCAAGCGCTCGCGCCAATTCCAGGCGTTTCCGGTCGAGCAGGCCGAGCGTGTCGGCTCGGCGATTGGCAACGCCGAGCATGCCGCATAGCGTCAGCGAATCGACGACGCGCTCATAGGCCTCGTCGCGACTGGCGGCATCGCTGTGCGAGGCGGCAACGAAGACATTCTCGAAGGTGGTCATGCCGCTGAAGGGTTTCGGGATCTGATGCGTCCGCACCAGTCCCGACCTGCAGCGATCGGCCGCCGACAGCGCCGTGACGTCAGCGCCGTCGAACGTGACGGTCCCGGCACTTGGCGGAAAGGCACCGGCAAGCACGCTGAGCAGCGTCGTCTTGCCCGCTCCGTTAGGCCCGACGATGCCGACCGCGTCTCCATCACCCATGGAAAAATCGAGGTTTTCGAGAACCACAAGCGCACCGAAGCGCTTGTGGATCCCGTTAGCCGAGAGAAAGGCTTCGCCCGGCCGCTCCTTTTGATCTCGTCGCTGCACGGTGCCGTTACCCATTGTAGGGGATGAGCTTGATGCCGACCGGAACGTTCGGGTCGGTGACGTTTTCGGTGACGACATAGTCGAGCGCAAATTTGGAACCTTCCTGCGCCTTTACCCATTGTGTTCCGATGATCGGTCCGGGCGAGACGTTGGCGACCGGTCCGCTGGTGAAGTCGACCTTGCCGGCAATCGTCGTGGTCTTCAGCGTGCTGATCGCCTTGGCCACGGACTCCTTGCGCTTGACGTCGGTGCTGGCCTTCAGGGCGTCGAAACCGGCGTCGAGAAGCGAGAGGCTGGCGCCAAGCTGCTGCGTCCATTGCTTGCCGCTCGATGCTTCGTAGCCGTCCGCAAGCTCCGTCCCGGACACGCCCGTCAGCGACGACTTGTAGGGGAATGCCTTATGCCAGTAGGCGGCGCTGCTGATATTGACGCCGAGGTCACCGAGCGACTCGATGTCGGAGGGGAAGAGCCCGGTCTTGGCAACCTGGCAAATCTTGATCTGCTGGGTCAGGCCCTGCTGGGCCGCCTGACGCCAGAAGGCGGCGAAATCCGGCGGGATCGGGAAAGAGTTGAAGATCTCGACGCCTTCCTGCTTGAAGAGGGCGATCTGCGCCGAGAAGTCGGTCGTGCCGGTCTCATAGGCGCCCGGATCGACGATGGTGAAGCCGGCCTTGGAAAGGGCCGGGGCCAGATTGGCGCGGATGGCGTTGCCGTCGGCATCATTGGGATACATGACGCCGACCTTCTTGTTGGTCTCGATCAGGTTCCACTGTGAAATATAGGTCTTGAGGAACTCGCCGACGCCGAAGCCGAAATGATAGGTCCATTTGAACGGCGACGGCGCCCCCGGCTTGGCGCCACGACCGAAATACCAGGCTTCCCAAGGCATGACCGTCGACAGGCAGGGTACGCCGGCCGCCTCGCAGGCGTCGGCCACAGGGTTGATGGTTTCCGGGGTGGAAACGACCAGCATCAGGTCGATGCCCTGGTTGTTGATCAGGTCCTTCGCCAATTGCCCGGCGCGGGAGGGATCGGACTGTGTGTCCCGGTCGAGGATTTCCACCTTCCAGGTCTTGCCGCCCGCCTGTAGTCCGGCCGTCAGCGCCTTGCGGGCCAGTTCCAGCACATATCCGTCCGTCTCGCCGAAGCCGCCAAGCGGGCCGGTGCGCGGGCTGATGAAGCCGACCTTGAGCGTGTCGCCGTCGGCGGCAAATGCTGCCCGCCCGCCAAGCGCCAGTGCCGCGCTACCGGCTGCTGTCGCCGCTATGAACGAACGGCGCGTCAACGATGCGGGGTTGATTCTCGTTCCGATGAGATTGTTGGTCATGCAATCGTTCCTCCCTTTTGGAGCCCTCTCGCCCCATGCTTCTTCAGTCTTGCCGGTCGACCGCCGTAGTGCGGCTCAGATCGGATAGTGCCGCGTGCCGGATGCCAGCGTGATCCAGCGCAATTCGGTGAATTCGTCGATCGCGGCCTTGCCGCCGAAACGGCCGTAGCCGCTCGACTTGACCCCGCCGAAGGGCATTTGCGGTTCGTCGGAAACGGTTGCCTCGTTGATGTGGCAGATGCCTGCCTCGATGCGCCTGGCGACAGCCAGCGCCTGGTTGATATCGCGGCCGAACACTGCCGAAGACAGTCCGTATTCATTGTCGTTGGCGATGGTGACGGCCTCGTCGACGCTGTCGACGCGAATGATTGCCGCCAGCGGTCCAAAGCTTTCCTCCCGATAGAGGCGCATGGCGGGCGTCACATGATCGACCACGGTTGCATCCACCAGCATGCCGTTCGCTTGTCCGCCGCAAACAACGACCGCTCCTTTTTGCAAGGCATCGTCGACGAGCGCCTTGATGCGCCGCACCGCCTCGGCGCTGATCATCGTTCCGAGCGGCGTGTTGCCATCGAGTGGATTTCCGGCCACGAGGGTCGAGGCCTTCGCCTTGAATTTCTCGACGAATTCATCGGCGATCGCGTCGAGCAGGATGATGCGCTCGGTGGACATGCAGATCTGGCCCTGGTTCATGAAGGCGCCAAAGGCCGCCGCACGGACGGCCTGATCGATATCGGCGTCCGCGAGCACGATGAAGGGTGCCTTTCCGCCGAGTTCGAGCAAGCAGCGTTTCAGATGCCTCGCCGCTGTCTCGGCAATGATCCGACCGACGCGCGTCGAGCCGGTGAAGTTGATCCGGCGCACCGCGGGGTGGGCGATCAGCGCCTCCACGACGATAGCGGCATCCTTCGGAGCGTTGGTGACGACATTGACGACGCCCGCGGGGAAGCCCGCCTCGCGCATGACCTCTCCGATCAGGCAATGGGTCTTCGGGCAGAGTTCGGAGGCCTTGAGTACGACCGTGTTGCCGCAGGCAAGCGGCATGGCGATCGCCCGGACGCCAAGGATGATCGGCGCATTCCAGGGCGCGATGCCGACGCAGACGCCCGCCGGTTGGCGCACCGCCATCGAAATATTGCCGGAAATGCCCGAGGGAATGATCTCGCCGGTCACCTGGGTGGTCAGCGCGGCGGCCTCGCGCAGCATGTCGGTAGCGAGCTCGCAATTGATCCTGGCCCAAAGGGCGGTCGCCCCGGTCTCTCCGACCATCGCCGCCACGAAATCCGCTGATCGTGCAAGGAGAATGTCTGCCGCCCGGTTAAGCAGTGCGCGGCGTTCACCGGGACCTAGTTCCGACCAGGCGGGAAAGGCCGCGGCGGCGGCATTGGCCGCCCGCGCTGCGTCAAATGTCGAGGCCGCCGGCGCGATGGTCGCGACATCGCCGGTTGCCGGATCAAGGCATTCGAAGGTGGATGCATCTAACGCATCCGCCATCTCGTCATCGATCAGAAGCTTTGCCACAAACATCGCCATCGTCCGGTTCTCTGCGGGCTTTCCCGCACTCGCATCGATGGGAGAAGGCGCGCACGCTCAGTCGCGGCCGGGATGCGGCCTCGCAATCGGTATCTGTTGTGCGGAGTCCTCCTCCCAGAGGCTCATGAGATGAGACTACGCCATTGCAATTCGGAAGGAATGTGTTTTTCTGGGTTAATATTGCGATTAATTGGCTTTCCCGGCCAAGGATTCGCGATGCAGGCAGGGGGAGAGATCCATGGTTTCCGATGGCGGCATCCATCATCATGCGCATGGCGAGTGGCGGGAGCCGTCGCTGTCACACCGGACGCTCCGTTTCCAGAAAGGCATCTATGCCGATTTCCACCATCTGTTTCTGCTGCAGGCGGGAACCGCCGCCTTGCTGTTCGAGCCGGAGGAGCAACGATCGCTGCAAGGGCCGGCGCTTGCCTATCTGCCGCCGCAGGCACGGTGTGAGCTGCGTATCTCGGCCGGTGCCGCAGGCTTTTTGATCGGCGCGTCGCCGCAGATCATGGTGGACGCGATCGGCGATCAGGCGGAATCCTATGCGCTGCGGACCTTCAGCGAGAGGCCCTGGCTGACGGACGAGCCGAGGCCGTATGCCGTGGAAGAGACGCAGCCGCTTGTGGCGGGCTTCGTGCGGGAGCTTGGCGATCCCTCGCGCGCTTCGTGGATGGTCATCTCCGCCTATTTGCGGCTGATCCTCATGACGCTGTGGCGCACCGGCGGCAGCGAGGCGGCCGAGCAGCGCGGCCGTGGCGGTGGCGCCTCGATCCTGCAGCGATACCGGCAGCTGGTGGAGATCTGGTTCCGGCAGCACCGGCCGATCAGCGATTATGCGCGGGAGCTCGGCGTTACCACCGATCGCCTGCATTCGATCTGCCGCAGTGCGCTTGGCCGCTCGCCCGTCCAGCTCCTGCATGAGCGCGTCGTCCAGGAGGCGAAGTTGCGGCTGGAGCGGTCGGCTCGCACGGTCCAGGAGATATCCGACAGTCTCGGATTTCGAGACCCCACCTATTTCAGTCATTTCTTCAAGAAAAGGACCGGATTTTCCCCCGCGACCTACCGCGATTTCGCCAGAAAGACGGAAGTCGCCCGGAGCGACATGCTCTCATCGGGCTATTCCGACTGGCCGTGATCATTTCTCAATCATGTGGGTTTCGCAGTTCAATCGGATGCGGTCAGCATCAGGGCGTCCAGCGCCACCGCACCTTCGCCGTCGGGATAGATCACGACGGGATTGAGGTCGATTTCCTGGATCGTCGGCTCGGCAAGCAGCAGTCGGCCGAGCGAGGCAATGATCCGGGCGGCCGCGCCAACGTCAAGCGGCGGTGAGCCGCGGAAGCCGCGCAGCAAAGGCGCATTCTTCAGCCGATATAGCTCGCGGATGATGGCGTCATCGGGCAGGTCGGGGGTCAGAATGCGAACATCCCTGAAAATCTCAGCCGTAACGCCGCCGAAGCCCGCCAGGATCACCGGTCCCCAGTCCGGATCGTTGCGCGCGCCGATGATCAGCTCGATGCCGCGGTTGCCCATGGCTTCGATCAGCACGCCGTCCAGGATCAGGTCTGGGCGATGGCGCGCGACATCGACGTGCAGCTTGGTCCAGCCCTCCTCGAGGCTGGCTGCGTCCGCCAATCCGATGATGACGCCACCCGCATCGCTCTTGTGGCTGAGATCGGGCGATTGCGCCTTCAGCACGACCGGATAGCCTATCGCGGCGGCGGCCGCGAGGGCTTGCTCCAGGGTCGTTGCCAGGCGCCCTTCAGGAAAGGGAATCCCGAGCGGCGCCAGGATCTGCTTGGCGCGATATTCGGGTATGACACCTCCCTGGGAGGGGAGACCGGCAATCGCGACCGGCGGCGCGGTGGAGGCGGTGACGTCGCGCCCCGCGAATTCATCGATGCGTTTCAACGCCCGGAAGGCTCGTTCGGTCGACGGGAAATAGACGATGCCGAGCGCGCGCAACTGCGCGATATAGTCCGCCGGGATAGGGGCGCCCTCATCGAGTCCTGCGAAGATCAGCGGCTTTTCCGGCTTGCGCTCGCGCACGGCTTTCAGGATCGGCGGCAGCTTGATGCCTGAGGTCACAAGGTCCGTCTGGATGATGCAGGCGACAATGCTGGCAAAACGGGCATCGTCAAAGAGTGCGGTGAGCGTCCTTTCATAAAGGTCCGGCTCGACAAGGCCCTGTGCCGTCAGATCCAGCGGATTGCTGACGCCGACGAATGCCGGCAGGACGGCGCGCAGCGCTGGCGCGGTATCATCGTCTATCGGGGGAAGATCGAGCCCGAGCTCCTCGCATAGATCGAGCGTCAAGGCCTTGAACGCGCCGGACTCGCCAAGCACGGCAGGCCCTCCGGCCGGAAGCACCGGGCAGCGCAGGGCGATCTCGGTGATATCGCCGAGTTCCTCGAGCGTTTCGGCCAAAATGACACCGGCCCGCGCGACTTTGGCGCGCATGACCTGATAGTCGCCAACCATGGCGCCTGTGTGGGTCGCGGCAGATTCACGCGCCGCACTGCTCCGGCCGGGGTGAAGCAGGACGATCCGTTTCCCCTTTGCGCTTGCTTTGCGCGCCGCGGCAAGAAAGCGGTATGGCTTGCGGAACTGTTCGACGATCATCGCGATGACCTGCGTGGATGTGTCCTCCACCAGAAATTCCACATAGTCCTCGACACCACTTGCGGCTTCGTTGCCAGTCGAAATCGAGTAGGATAGGCCCAGATCACGGCTGGCGAAGGTCACGCCGAGGACCGCAGCCATGGCGCCGCTTTGCGACACGATCGCAATACCCGGCCGGTTGCCGAGTTCCTCTGCACCGGTTTCGATGAAGGTCAGCGGTATACGGTCAACATGGTTGACCATCCCAAGGCAGTTCGGCCCCTCGATCACCATTCCCACTTCGGCCGCTATGCGAGCGATCTCGCGCTGATCGGCCAACCCTTCGTCACCGCCCTCGGCAAAGCCCGCCGAGAAAATGACGGCTGCGCCGACGCGACGGCGGGCAAGTGCCTCGATGGAGGCAAGCACGGCTGCGCGCGGAACGGCAAGAACCGCCGCATCCACCCCGTCCGGTAGGTCATCGATCGAGGCGAGGCAGGGCCGGTCGCCGATCTCGGTCCGTTTGGGGTTTATAAGATGAATAACGCCTGCATAACCGCTGCGGTCAAGATTGGAGAGCACCGAGGCGCCAAGCGCGCCGGGTTTGTCTGAGGCGCCGACGATCGCTACCGATCTCGGGCGCAACAGTCGTTCCATCGAACCGTCGGGGAGGTTTGATGGAAGTCGGCTAATGATCTCGACCGTCATGGTGGGGGGCTCCTCAGGCCTGGTGCTTGGACTTGTCGTAGGCACCAAGACCGGGCTTGTAGGTCTTGTCGTCGATGAACTGCTTGATGCCCTCCTTGCGCCCCTCGTTGTCGTAGCTGTTGGCGGCTTCCTGAGCGCGGACCAGATAGTCCTCCGCATTGTCGTAGGTCATCTCACGCACACGGCGGATGGCATCCTTGGTTGCTTTGAGGGCGACGGGGTTCTTTTGCAGCAGAATGTTGGCGACATCGGTCACGCGCGCCTTCAGCTGCGCAAGCGGCAGGGACTCGTTGACGAAACCCCATTCGGCCGCCTTCCTGCCGTCAATATTCTCGCCCGTCAGCGCATGGTACATGGCATTGCGGAAGCATGTGAGTTCGGTGGCCACCTTGGCGGCGCCGCCGCCGGGCAGGATGCCCCAGTTGATCTCGCTCAGTCCGAATTTGGCTTCATCGGCGGCAAAGGCGAGGTCGCAGGCGAAAAGCGGTCCGTAACCGCCGCCGAAGCACCAGCCGTTCACCATGGCGATGGTCGGCTTCTGATACCAGCGCAACCGGCGCCACCAGCCATAGCTTTCGCGCTGCGCCTTTCGCGTGCCCTGCAGACCATGGGCCTCGGTCTCGCGGAAATACTCCTTGAGATCCATGCCCGCGGACCAGGCAGTCCCCTCACCGGACAGCACCAGCACGCCGACATCGACCCGAAACTCGAGTTCGTCCAGAACCTCCATCATGCGCCGATTGAGCGCTGGGCTCATGGCGTTGCGTTTTTCCGGGCGATTGAAGCTGACCCAGGCTATGCCGGCGTCAACGACAAAGGCGACGGTATCTTTTTCGGAATGTTCTGTTGTCATGACGGTGTCCTTCTTGCCGTTCGGGCCTGCGCATCAAAAGGGAACCGGCCGCGAGGTCGCGACCTGCATGGAATACAGTAAGCCTTGCGGGGCCATTTGGGCCGCGGTGCAATCGAAATGAGACGCCCCACGCCAGCCGACGCGAATGCGCGGCTGTTAATGAGCCGGGAGAGCTGTTGCTTCGCAGATCAATCGATCGCGGCGCGCCTGCCGGAATTCTTCAAACGGGATTCCTCCAATACCGGCATATGACCTCCGCACCGATAATGTTATGTCTCATAGCATTATTTGATTGTTATGCGCAATAGCATTATAGGCGGATTATGGATATCGACTCCCGCACATCGAAACTGACCGATCCGCTTGAGACCCTGCTAGGTTATCAGCTGAGGAGGGCATCCAACGTGATGATGGCCGACTTGGGCTCAAGGCTTCAGGCCATAGACCTCAGGCCGGTCGAAGCGTCCATTCTGACGCTGATCGACGCCAATCCCGGCTGTACCCAGAGCGATCTCGGACGTAACCTGGGCATCCAGCGTGCCAACATGGTTCCCCTGATGGTCGGGCTAACCAAGGCCGGGCTCGTCGACCGGGCTCCCGTCGGCGGTCGATCGCAGGCTCTTCGTCTGACGAGGAACGGCATGGAGAGGCTCGAGATGGTGCGCGCCATCATCGAGGCACATGAGGCACGGTTTCGGCGTCTTTTCGCACCGGAGTTGCGAGAGGCGGCGTTGGAGGTACTACGAAGCATCCGCCAAGAGGGCGAAGCAGCCCCGCGCCAGGATGACCCGGAGCCCTCGACTGGCGGCTGATTGTCTGGAACGCTATCTCAGCCGATCTTCTTCCGGGAATGCGTGGATTATTTTGACGCGACGAGGTCATGGCGATAGCCGGTATCGATGACGATCCGTCCGCCACAGGCCCACGAAACGCAGGCGCACATGCGTGAATTCTCCCGGCGCTCGACTTCGGAAAAGAAAACATCGCGGGGCGATGTCACGTTGTTTCATCAATGATCAAGCAAGGTGTGTGCCTGAGAAATCAGGCACTCGCGCCGGTCACGGCTTTCCATTGGGCCATGGCGCGGATCCGATGAATGTGGGTGGCCAGAGCGGAGCGTTTTTGATGCGGTGCGACGAAGAGATTTCGGACTGCCGAAAAGATCGATGTGAAGCGTTGCAAGCCGCCGACTGATCGAAATCTCTGCATCATCCGTTCTCGTTTTCGCAATGGTACGTGAGAATTCTCCGCCCGGTTGTTGAGCCCCTTATGAGATCGATGTTCGACATCTGGCATGACTTCCCGCTTTGCCGCGCCGCATGAACGCAGTTTGTCGGTGACGATGCGCTTCGGCACGAGACCCTGCTTCCTTAGCAGCCTGATCAGCAATCGCTTGGCGGCCTTGGTATCGCGGCGGGTCTGGACGATCTCGTCCAGATGCCAGATGTCCCTTCGCGACGGCTTCTTTCTGCGCAACTGCTTTGCGTAAGCCGGGCCGAATTTGCGGCCCCATCGCGGGATCGTTTCATAAGACACAACAATCCCGCGCTCCAACAGCATTTCCTCGACCAGCCGCAGGCCCAAAGGGAACCGAAAATACAGCCAGACAGCATGGGCGATGATCTCAGGCGGAAAGCGGTGGTTCTTGTAGCTGATGGTGGGCTTGCTCATCTCAACCCCATTATCCACGAACCGTTAAGCCGCAGACAACCTGACATCGCCTGATCGGGCTCGACGTGACCATGCAGGTTCTGATCGAGGCACCGCAATATGCGGAACTTGCTACCATCGACACGCCGCTCGGTCGACTGGTCATGGACTGGCTACGGTTCTACGAGAAGCTTCACCGCAACTCCATGGGGTCGGCGACGCTATAGACGATCCGCAGGCCCTGGGGCTCGCCATCGATCCTACCCTGGTGCGGACCCGTCCCGCCCATATCGGTGTGGATCTTTCCGGCACCTATGCCTTCGGCGCCACTGTCGCGGATTTCTGGAAGGAGCGGGGCGAGCCTGACAATGCTCGGATTGCCTATGAGGTGGATGCGGATCGCTTCTTCAAGCTGATGTTCGACCTGTTGCACGATCCATGATCGGGGCGGTAGCCGGCTAGCCTTCTGTTCTGATCACTGCAGCCCTAAGCTAAACAGTGCGAAACGACGACCCGCTTTCCTGTCGACACCTTGTACGATGATGCGATCACCGGTTCATATCCTATCAAGAGCTAAGAGCTCAAACACGGGCGTTCGCTCTGAATATCAATTGCTTATGGGCTTAGATCGGTGCGACGATAGCCAAAATCGTATCGATGTTGAAAGCGAGCCGCTCATCCAAAGCTGCACGGTTCATCAACCGGCGCCCGTAGACGATAGAGCTCGTGGCATGGTTGGTGAAGTAGTAGTAGCAGACTGACGTAATTGTGAGGCCTAACTGAATCGGGTCAATCCGGGCACGAAATGTGCCGTCCTCCTCTCCGCGCCGCAGAATGTCATCGACAAGCGGCCGCGAGTTGGCTGCGCCTTCCCTCAAAATGCGGGACTTTCGAAAGTGCACGGCCTTCAACTGGTTTTCGGAATTCAGAATGGTGATGAATTCCGGGTGTTCGAGATAATAGTTCCAGACGAATGTCACCAGTGCGATCAGCGCGTCGCGGGGAGGGAGCTGGTCAAGGTTCAGTGCCGCCTCGGCATCCCAGACATCGCGATAGACCTTCTCGATGACGGCCTGATAGAGCAGTTCCTTGTTGCCGAAGTACTGGTAGATCATCCGTTTGTTGATCTCAGCCCGCTCGGCGATGGCCTCAACGCGGGTCCCTGTCAGCCCGTTCGCCGCGAATTCCACAACAGCGGCATCAAGGATACGCGTTTGTGAAAGATCGGGTCTGCGCGGGTGTCTGCGCCGAGGCTGTTTGCGTGCTTCCGCACTCTTCTCTTCCGTCAAGACGCCTCTCGCTCCCATCAATGCGCATGCATTTTGCTTGGGCCATCATCCAGGTCGCGCCTGCTTCGGCTTGTTCCTCGCCATCATTCGATAGGGTTTTTTCGCGGCCTGCGTCAATAGCTTAGGAGTGCATAGAAGTAACTCATACGTTATTTATGGAGTCTATCATCGTATAAAATAAAGATAAAAAATCATCAATTATGTTGCGCGTGTCATCTGAACGTTAAGAATGACCCATAGAGGAAGGCGTGTTGACGACATGAACCGGGCCGGGTGTCGAGATGCCTCGACCGGCTGGACTTCGCCTGACACCGGTCAGCGCGCAAAGCGGAATTGGGCGATCACCTCCGGGCGGGATGGCCGCAGATAGAGCAGTGGCGGATATGGTAGGTCATTCCATCGATATCATGAACCTGGAAAAGCGGTTCGATCGCACCCAGGTACTCAAGCGCATCAACCTTCACATCCGTGAGGGCGAATTTCTAACGCTTCTTGGGCCTTCCGGCTGTGGGAAGTCGACGCTGCTGCGCCTGCTTGCTGGCTTCGAGCCCTGCACTGGTGGTCGAATCCTGATCGGTGATCGCGACGTCGCACCGTTGCCGCCGAAGGCCCGCGACATCGCCATGGTCTTCCAGTCCTACGCGCTTTACCCGCACATGACGGTCCGGGCCAATATAGCGGTGCCACTGGAGATGTCCCGCCTCTCATTCCGGCAGCGCCTGCCGGGCGCCGCCATCCTTTCATCGAAAGTGCGTGGCGTCCGCAGCGAAATCGCTAAAGAGGTTGCAACGGTGGCGAAGCAGCTTGGCCTTGAGGCGCTCATGGACCGCAAACCAGCACAATTATCCGGCGGTCAGCGGCAGCGCGTTGCCGTCGGCCGGGCCATCGTCCGGCATCCTGCCGTCTTCCTGATGGATGAGCCGCTCTCCAATCTCGATGCCAAACTGCGCCAGCAGCTGCGCGAGGAGATCGTCGATCTACACCGGCGCACTGGCATTACCTTCATCTATGTCACCCACGACCAGACCGAGGCCATGGCGATGTCGGACCGGATCGCCGTCATGGAGGGCGGAGAGATCAGGCAATGCGCTGCACCGGAAGAGATCTATGACCGGCCGGACTATCTTTCCGTGGCAAGGTTCGTCGGCACGTCTGCGATCAACGAGATGCTGGCAACGATCAGAGGGGGCGCCATGTTCGTGAATGGTCGGCCGCTGGGGCTGATGCTTCAAGGCATCGCCGACGGGATCTATCAGCTGGCCGTCAGGCCGGAACGACTGCACCCGACCGATGCCGGTGCTGGCGACTTTTCTCTGCCGGTGGAACAGGTCGAGTTCACCGGCAACGAGGTCGGCATCCGCTGTAACGGTGCGGAGATCGGCACAGGCAGCGTGCGCGTGCAGCTGCGGCCGGAGAGTTTTGCCCGATTGAACCAGGGCCGGAATGTCGGTGAAAGGATCACGCTGAAGATCGCCGAAGGTGCGGCGCTCGTTTTCGATGCCGCCGGTCGGCGCGTCAGGGCCACGGAAATGCAGGCGGCTTTGGCACAGGAGGATCGTCGTGAACACACGCTTTGATGCCAAGCTGAACGCGGGCGAGATGCGGACCGCGGAATGGAGTCATGCGTCGCTTGGCCGTGCGTTCTCCGCGCCGGCATTCATTCTCCTGGTCGCAACGGTGGTGGCGCCCGTCTTCATCGAATTGCTGATTAGCCTGACCGATTACCGCCTCGGGCGCATCACGCTGAACTTCGTGGGGCTGGGCAATTACACGCGCATGCTCGCGGATCCATTCTTCTGGAGCGCGCTACGCAACAGTGCGATCTATACGGCGATCGTCGTGCCGGTCTCGGTCTTCGGTGCGCTTTGTCTTGCTGTGCTGCTGGATGGTCGCCGCCGTTCGCGGCGCTTCTACGAGATCGTCTATTTTTTGCCGGTCACGTCGACGCTGACGGCGATGTCGATCGTCTGGAGCTATTTGCTGAACGGGCATATCGGACCCTTGGCAAGCCTGTTCACGGCGCTCGGCCTGCCGCCGCTCGATTTCTTCGCCGACGGAACGCTGGCACTGATCGGGCTTGCAATCATCGGCATATGGCACCTGATCGGCTTCAACCTGATCCTTTTCCTGGCGGGCCTCACTGTGATTTCCGGCGAGCTGAAAGAAGCATCCGCGCTGGATGGAATGGACGGTTTCTGGGATCGGCTACGCTATCTCACCTGGCCACTTCTGGCGCCTACGACGATTGTCGTTTTCGTCCTGAGCTGCATCCAGGCATTCCAGGTCTTTGATACGGTGGCGGTGCTCACCAATGGCGGTCCCTATGGCGCGACGGAAATGCTCCTGCACAAGATCAATATCGATACGTTCACCGGGCTCAAGGCCGGTTATGGCAGTGCACTTACCGTCGTCTATCTGATGCTAATCGGCGCGTTTTCGCTCGTCCAGGTGGCGTTCGGCAATCGAAAGGCGCATTTCTGATGGCCCGTTTCTCCCTTCGCCAGATTCTGGCGCATGCCGTGCTGCTGGGCGGCGCCGTGCTGATGATCTATCCGTTCTTCTGGATGTGGCGGGCCTCTACCCAGGCCCCGGGGCAGATTTTCGGCAGCCTGCATGACGCGCCGCCGATCCTCACCTCGATCGCCGACAATTATACCCGAGCGCTGTTCGACAGCCCATTGCCGCGCTTCATGCTGAACGGCGTGATCATGACCGGCGGCATCCTGTTGTTCCAGATCCTGACAACGGTCACCTGCGCCTATGCGCTGGCCAAATTCGATTTTCGCGGCCGGCGCCTGATTTTCGCGATCGTGCTGATCAGCCTGTCCGTTCCCGCTCAGGCAACCGCGCTGCCGATCTTCATCGTGCTCGCCAAGATCGGGCTTCTCGACACCTATACCGGCGTCATCGTGCCCTACCTGACCTCAGGCTTTGCGATTTTCCTATTCCACCAGTTCATTCGCTCCTTCCCCGACGAGATCCTTCTGGCAGCGCGCCTGGACGGCATGAGTGAAGTGGAGATCGTCATCCGCATCATCCTGCCGGCAATGACGCCCGCCATTGCCGCCTTCTCGATCTTCTCGATCACCTTCCATTGGAACGATCTCTATTGGCCGATGATCGTGATCAGATCCATCGATCTGGCGCCGCCGACACTGGGCCTCCTGTTCTTCCGGGGCCAGGAAGGCGGCGACAGTTTCGGGCCTCTGATGGCCTGCGCAACCCTGGTCACCGCACCACTGATCCTGCTGTTCCTCGCTGCCCAGCGCAGGTTCGTTCAGGGGGTGACGATGACCGGCGTCAAATAATGCGTCTCTGCCCGGCGGCCACCGGGCAGAGACGCAAGTCAAGACCAATCCACTCCGAAGGAATCACAATGAAAATGAAAGCCATCCTCGCGGCTGCGGCCCTGACCCTGGTTGGGACTGCACCGGCCTATGCGGCCGATTCAGTGACGCTGAACTTCTATCATACCCAGTTGCCCTTCATGCAGTCCATCCTCGAAGGGTTCAAGAAGGCTCATCCGGAAATCACCATCAATGATCAAGCCCCGGCGGCCAATTACAGTGCCGGTGATCAGAGCGTCATTCGCGGCATGATGACCGGTTCGGCGCCGGACGTGTATCTCGCCTCCTATTCCTCGCTGCCAACGATCGCCGGCGTGATGAAGGACCGCGGCGAAGCACAGTCGCTCGATCCCATGCTGGCCAAGGAAGGCAATGATTGGCAGACGGCGAATTATGCACCGGCCATTCTCGACCTCGCGAAGATAAGGGGCGAGCAGTATGCCATGCCGTTCACCGCATCGCTGCCGCTTCTCTATGTCAACAAGGAATTGGTCGAAAAGGCCGGTGGAAACGTCGATCGGTTCCCGACCACCTGGGACGGCGTGATCGATCTGGCTGCTAAGATCAGCAAACTCGGCAATGGCGTCCAAGGCATCGGCTTCTCGGTCGGCGGGCTCAGCGATGACTGGTACTGGCAGATGATGGTCATGGGCGCCGGCGACCAGATGCTGGATGCCAAAAACAGTGGTATCGGCTATGACGACAAGGGCGGCCTGGAAGCGCTCCGCATCACCCAGGACATGGCGGTCAAGACGGGGATGTCGGTTTACGCGGATCCGAAGCCGGCCCAGCAGCAATTCTTCGCCGGCAAGATCGGAATGGTCGTCGAGTCGCCTTCCGATCTCGTCGCCTACGAGACCGCCATCGGCGACCGTTTCACCATGCGCACTGTCCGCTTCCCGCTGATCGATGCCAAGAAGGGCGGTTTGCCAGCCGGCGGCAACGCCCTGATGGTGCTTGCAAAGGATGCAGCCAAGCGCGCTGCCGCATGGGAGTTCGTCAAATACATGACCAGCGCCGCGGTTCAAGCGGAAGTTTCCAGGGCCAGCGGCTACATGCCGGTCAACGTTCAGACCGCCAAGGCGCTGGAAGGCTTCTATGCCGAACATCCCAACTTCCAGACAGTTTTCAAGTCGATGAATGCCGCCATGCCGTGGTTCGCCTACCCGAATAATACCGCGGATGATGTCTGGAAGGGCGTTGCGCCGATCCTCGACCAGCTGCAGCGTGGCAAGATCACGCCCGACGCAGCCCTGCCGAAGATCCGCGAACATGTGGCCGGTGTGATGGCTGCGCAGTAATTCGGCGCCTCCATTCTGGAACGCTCTCGAAAAAGCCGGCGGGTTCGGGCCCGCCGGTCGCTTCGATCGCTTGTCCAGCCCATATCCGGACACTCTGAATATCTGACTGTGAAAGATCACTTCTCTTGAAAATCGCCATTCTCTCGGATCCCCATATCGGATCGACCAATCCCGTCTTCGTACCCAACTGGGAGAAGATCGTTGCGCATGTGAATGCCCGGCTCGATATCGATCTCGCCATTATTCTGGGCGACCTGACCCTGCTAGGGTCCGAGCAGCCAGAGGACTTGCTGTTTGGAAGGGCTGCCCTGGAAGCATTGAGCCCGCCGTGGCTTGCCATTCCGGGCAATCACGATGTCGGCGATATTTCCCGCGCCAGCCATCAGCCCTGCAACAGCGAACGGCTGGCCCGGTGGGAAGAGCAATACGGGCCTTCATACTGGAATTCCGATCGGCTGTCGGGTTGGCGCCTGATCGGTCTGAACAGCCAGATCATTGGCACTGGCCTGGCGGAGGAAGAGGCCCAGTGGCAGGCGCTCGAAGACGCCCTCGCGACGCGGGGATCGCGCAAGCCGGTTCTCTTCACTCATATGCCGCTTTTCCTGAATGACTGGGAAGAGGCGGACCGGCCCGCTTGGGCGCTGATGGCTGAGGGCAGAAACAGGTTGCGACGATTGATCCGCGATCATAGCGTCCGCGCCGTCGTCACCGGTCACATGCATCGAACCGTCCAGATTGACATCCGGGAAACGCGGATGATCTGGTGCGCCGCGTCGAGTTTCCTCACCTATGATCACTCTATGCCGGAACAGCCGGGCTCCCCCCTTCTGGGGCTGACGATCCTCACATTGGGGGATGAGGAGATCGATGCCGGGTTCGTCGAACTGGACGATCTCATGATCAGCCGGATCGAGGATTATAACGGCGCGATCTATCGTTCCCCGGCGAAGGACTGAATGCACGCACATCGATTGCGCGTATCTTGCAGATGACAAATGACCGGAGGCTCCGGTGACTGCTGTCGTTCACGACGATCGCGGCCTCTCGTGTTTCTCCGGCCCCTAAGGAAAACTATCATGGTCTGGTTCAGCTATCACGGCGGCCATAGCGGCGAGTTCTGCGCGCATGCCACATCGACGCTCGAAGAGGTTGTCGATTCCGCCATGGAACGCGGTTTCACGCATTACGGGCTCAGCGAACATTGCCCCCGCTACCGCGCCCAGGATCTTTATCCCGGCGAGGAAAAGCTTGGTATAGCCGGTCTTGCGGCTGCTTTCGAAGCCTATGTAGCACGTGCCCTCGACCTGCGCGATGCCTGTGCCGGGGAGATCGAGCTGTTCGTCGGGTTCGAAACGGAAACGCTTCCGCCCGAGGGATGGCTTCAGGCCATGATGGCGCTGCGGGATGCCTATCCGTTCGACTATATCGTTGGCAGCGTCCACGACATCTGTGGCCGCTGGGTCGATTTCTCTCCGGCGGACACAGCCGCGCTGACCGCAGATCTCGGCGGACCGGAAGCCTTGCAAATCGCCTATTTCGATGCCGTGACGAACATGGTCGAATCGCTCCGGCCCGATATCGTTGCGCATCTCGATCTGGTGCGCAAATATGAGCCGGCCGGATTCAGTTTCTCTCCGCGCGCACTGCGCGCGATCGAGACAACGCTCGAGGCGATCGGGAGCTCTGGCGGTGTTCTCGACGTCAACTGCGCAGCATTCCGCAACGGATATGGGCCGGTCTATCCACTGCCGCAGATCCTGGAGCGGGCAAGGGCAATGGGCATTCGCGTGACCTTCGGGGATGATAGCCACGGGGCGCAGACGGTGGGTGTCGGGCTAGACCAGTCGCTGGCCGCGATCGCGGCGGCGGGCTATGAAACGGTCGCCTACCTCACGCGCGCGGATGGATGGCGCGAAGCGGCACTCGACACGCTCAGGCCCCGCCGAGGCTGATCATGATCGAGAAAGACATGCGCCAGAGCGCCACTGCACAGTCCCTGACGGTCGAGGCGGCCAGTGCCGCCGACATTCCCTTCATCATGTCGATCGAGCGCAGTCCCGGTTATCAGGCGCTGGTCGGAAGTTACGACGCCACAGAGCATCGCAGGCGGATGGAGGCGCCGACCTGCACTTATCTTCTCTGCCGCAACGCCGGCGAATTGGTGGGGTTTGCCGTCATTCGCCGCGACGATGATGGCATGGGAACAGCCCAGTTGCACCGGATCGCAGTATCGCCACCGGGAAACGGCTACGGCTCGGCATTTTTGCGTAAAATCTGCCGATGGGTTTTTTCCGACCATGGTCTCGACCGGCTGTGGCTCGATGTGCTTCCGTCGAATGTGCACGCCGCCCGCCTTTATGAGAAGCTGGGTTTTGTCAGGGAGGGCGTCATGCGGGCATCGTTGCGTGTGCCTGGAGGACGTCAAGATCTCGTCTTGATGTCGTTGCTTCGCGAGGATTGGGAGCGCCATTGACCCTCTCGGATTATTTGCAGGGTCGCCGGTTCGTATCCCATGAAGAACTGGGATTTGTCACATGCTGATGGTTGGCTGCTCAATAGGTGAAACTTCTCTACTTCTTGGAGGGGATAGTTTCTTCGCTCGCGGTTGAGGGCAGGGAATTCGAATGCATCTCTCGCCGGCTCTACGTCGCTGCCGCAACATAACTGCGCCATCCGCCATAATGCGTAATATCAGTCGCGTCAGCGATGGCGGCGGCCTCGACCAGAAATCCCTTGGCCGAAGTACCATCAGATAAGAAGATGGTACCAATGCTGAGCGGCGATGGGATGGCGGCGACGAATTGGCCGAAAGCAGCAGGCGTCAATTGCCAGATCTCGACATCGATTTCACCGCCTGTCGCTTCTGCGACACGGATGAGTCCCGGCTTGGTTGGTATCTGCCCCGGTAGGGCATAAAGCCGGTAGCAATCCGATGTTCGTGCTGTCCGCAGAAGGCGGCCGGCAAGGGCGAGCAACTGTGCGTTCAGCGGCATGCCGGAGAGATGGGCACCGACGACCACGATATCAATCAACTCGGCCTCGTCAACGGCGGTCGTGTCTTTCGCCGTCGGCTGAGGCCAGCCGGTGGCGCCTAGCGTCAAGACGCTGGCCCTGTGAATATCACGAGCAAGCGAAGCTGCGAGACCATCGCGTCCCCAAGGCGCCAGCAGGGTAACGCTGGCTGGACGACCATCGCTGCGCATGCCTGTCGGCACGGCGATGCCGCAGAGATCGAGCAGATTGACGAAATTCGTATAAGTACCGAGACGCGAGTTCTCGCGGATCGGCTCAGCCTCAAGGTCCGCGCGTGTATAATGCGTTGGGGCGGTCGGTACGCAGAAGAGATCGACCGAAGCGATCAGCGGGGTAACATTCTGTTTCAATGCTTGCAGCGCATAGAGGCCTTTGAAGGCATCTGCGGCCGAAAGCTGCTTGGCGCCCCCATAGATCTTACGCGTGATGGCATGAAAGCTTGCCTCTTTGGTGTCGAAGAAATCCTTCACTGCGGCATAGCGCTCCGCGACCCAGGCGCCTTCATAAAGCAGGTTTGCCACTTGGTAAAAATCGCCGAAGGGGATCTCCACCAGGCGATGGCCCAGTTCCATCAACATGCGCAAGGCGTCGTCGTAGGCCGCTTCCATGACGGCGTCGCCGAAAAACAGTCGGTCCGCCTTTGCCGGCACACCAATGGTTAGGGTCGGTAGCGTTCGGCCGAAATCATCAGCTGGAACGGTTTTCGAATAAGCGTCCGTGGCGTCATGGCGCGCCACGACCTCGAAGACCCGCCATGCATCATCCACCGTCAGAGCGAAGATGGAGACGCAGTCTAGCGTGCGGCAAGCGGGAATGACGCCGGTGGTCGACAATGCGCCGAGGCTGGGTTTCAGGCCGACGATATTGTTAAGGCCCGCGGGAATGCGCCCGGAGCCCGCGGTGTCGGTGCCGAGCGCAAAGCTCACGATGCCCTGTGCCGTCGCGACGGCAGAGCCCGAGCTCGGTCCGCCGGGCACCAAAGCGGGGTCGATGGCGTTGCGTGGCACAGGATAGGGGGTGCGCACGCCGACAAGACCGGTTGCAAACTGGTCGAGGTTGGTCTTGCCGATCACCAGCGCTCCAGCCAACTTCAATAGCCGAACGACCGTTGCATCGGCTTTGGGCATGTAGGCGAAATCGGGGCACGCGGCGCTGGTTGGCATCCCCGCGACGTCGATATTGTCCTTGACGGCGAAGGGTACGCCCCAGAGCGGCTTTGCCACCGGATCAAAGGATCCGAGAGCCGCCGCCTGTTCCAACAAGTTCGCTTTGCCGGCAAGATGCAGGAAGATGCCGGGATCGTTTACCGCGGCAATACGCGCAAAGACAGCCTCGATGATCGCAGTCGCCGAGCCTCCGTCTGCATAGAACGCATGCAGGGACGAAATATCGAGAGCCGGACCGGTCACGCCTGTTCCTCCAATATTCTGACGGGCCGGTCCCATTGGATCAGCACGACGCAGCCTGTGTCACTCCAAACCGAATGCTCGGTACCCACAGCATTCACGATATAGCAGCCCTTGGCATAATCGCCGGCTTCATCCGATTGTACGCCTTCGAGCACGAGAATGGTTTCAAGCCCTTCATGCCTGTGGCGCGGCACGGAAGCGCCGGCTTCGTATTTCAAAAGGGCAACCCCGGGCTGATCGCCCTCGAAAGGCTGGATCCAATGAATGGTGACGTCCTCGCGAAACGGGCCGAAAGCCAGATCTTTCCAGCCGCCCGCCGTCAGCATTTCTCGCGTCGTTCTAGGCATGATTGATAGCCTCCAGAATGTCATCGACATGCGCTGTCCAGCCGACGATCGCGCCTTGAGCACGGATCATCGCGATGGCGGCGGCTTTGAATTCGGGGAAATAGCTTTCGGTTGCTTCTTCGGCCAGCAGGCATTCATAGCCGCGGTCGTTCGCCTCGCGCATCGTGGTCTGGACACAGACCTCCGTGGTCACGCCCGCAAAGACGAGCTGCCGTATGCCGTTGTCCTTCAAGATGTCACCAAGTTCGGTGGCGTAGAAGGCGCCTTTGCCCGGCTTTTCGATAACGATCTCGCCATCGATGGGCGCCAGTTCGGGCAGGATTGCCGTGCCCGGCTCGCCGGCAATAAGAATGCGTCCCATCGGGCCTTCATCACCGATCCTGAGAGTGGGATTGCCACGGTCACGCTTGGCGGGAGGCAAATCCGAGAGATCGGGCTTGTGGCATTCCATCGTGTGGATAACAGGCAGGCCCGCCTTGCGAAAGCCTTCGATCAGCCGCTTCACATCCGGAACAATCTTGGTGATGCGACTGACATCATTGCCAAGACTTGCGCCGAAGCCGCCCGGCTCGGCGAAGTCTCGCTGCATGTCGATAACGATCAGCGCGACCGCATTGCGTTGCAGGGGGAAGGCGAAGGGTTGGGCGAGGATCTCCACCATCAGTGATGCCCCGCCATATGCGCGCCGATCACCGAAATATCGGCGCTTCGGGCCGCAGTCTCATAGACGAGCTTGCCCTCGGAGATCACCATGATCCGGTCGGACATTTCCATCAGCTCATCCAGATCCTCCGACAGCAGCAACACGGCAGCCCCTGCATTGCGGGCTCGCATGATGCGGGCCCGGATTTCGGCGACGGCGGAAAAGTCGAGCCCGAAACAGGGATTGGAGACGATCAGCAGATCGACCTCGCCCGTCAGCTCCCGCGCCAGCACGGCGCGCTGGACATTGCCGCCGGACAGGGCGGCGATCGGAGAGGACTGCGAAGCCGTCCTGACCTTGAAATCGGCGATGAGGGCGGTTGCGCCCTTCTTGATCTTGTTCCTGTTGAGCCAGATCGCATCGGCACCGCTCTCCTTGAGGTCGAAGGTCCGGAAAGCCAGATTTTCGCTGACGCTCATGCGCGGCGCGCAGGCATTCTGCAGCGGCTCCTCGGGAATGAAGCGGACATTGTTGCGGCGTGTCTCCGGTCGCGTGGCGCCATAGGCGGCGCCCTTGACGGTGACCGAGCCTGCCTGCGTCGGCCGCTGACCGGCAAGGATCTCGGCGAGTTCCTTCTGGCCATTGCCCGATATCCCGGCGATGCCGACGATCTCGCCCGCATGTACCGTTAGGCTATCGATCTCTATCGTCTTCAGCCCGGAGCGGTCGGGCGCCTTGATCCGTTCGATCTGCAGCACCGCTTTTGCCGTTTCGGTCACGGGAATACGAGTATCGAGCTCGGCAAGTTTGACATCCCCGATCATCATCGCGGCCATCTCGGCGGTCGACAGTTCCCCCACCTTGCCACTGCCGATGAGCTTGCCGCGACGCAGGATCGATACCGCATCGGCGAACTTGGTCACCTCGTGGAACTTGTGCGAAATCATCAATACGGTGAGCTCGCCGCGCTCGGTCATCCCACGCACGAGACCGAGCATCTCGTCGGCTTCAGCCGGCGTCAGCACCGAAGTCGGCTCGTCGAGAACGAGGAAGCTGCGGCCGAGATAGAGCTGCTTGACGATCTCCAGCTTCTGCTTTTCGCCGGCGGCCAGTTGGCTGACCGGCCGGTCCAGCGGAATCTGAAAGGGCATGTGCTCCATGAAGGCTGCGAGCGCCTTGCGCTCCCTGGGCCAGTTGATGACGGCGGGGACTTCCGTGCGGCTGATCACGAGGTTTTCGGCGCCTGTCAGCGACGGCACGAGCGTAAAATGCTGATAGACCATGCCGAGCCCATAGGCGGCGGCATCCTTCGGCGAAGCAATCGTCACTTCGCGGCCGTCGACCGACAGCGAGCCGGATGTCTGGTGATAGAAGCCCATGATGCATTTGACCAGGGTCGACTTGCCGGCGCCGTTTTCGCCGAGCAGGGCATGGAAGCTGCCGGCCGGAATGCTGACCGAGACATGGTCGAGTGCCGTGAAGCTGCCGAAGCGCATGGTCATGTCGAGCGTTTCGATGCCGACGGCCTTGCCGGTTTGCGGAAGGGGAGTATCGCGGATGACGCTCACTTCAATGCTCCTTTTCGACGATGATAGCGACAGGCCCACCGCCGGCGGGGCCCTGATGTTCGGCGCCGCCCGAGACGTAGAGATCCGTGATGCCGAAGACGCCGGCGAGAACCCCACCGACAAAGGCTCGCGCATGGCGCGTGCCCGAGATGTCGGAATCATCGAGCATGGTATGACGCTTGCCGCCGACCTTGCCGGAGGGATCGGGCTCCGCCTTGGCGAGAACGGCGGCGAGGCGGCTTGTCTGCGGCAGACGCCGGAATGCTTCACGTACGGACGCCGCGTCTATGGCGTCACGCATGAGGGTGTGGTCGATTTCAAGCGGCCCAGACCATCTGTCGCTCATGCCGAGCACTATGATTTCATGATCGGTCAGCTCGACGCCGGCCGAGCTGGAGGCGCAATGCGAGAAGAGTTCGTAACGGCTGCAGATATCGGCATCGGCGATCTCCTGCGCATCCACTTCGCCAAGGGCAACGGCAACGCCAAGTGCAGAGGCACCGCGCGACAAGCCCATGGATTTCAATGTGTCGCGGGTGGCAAGCGAGTTGCCCTCGGCTTCCGCTTCGGTGATGCGGTGCAGCGTTAGTAGCGGGCATTTGATCTGTACAAAATGCACATCCCTCGGATCATCGATGCCGGCATCGAGCATCGCCTTGCGTACACCGTCCGCGACGAGCAGCACCTGTTCGCGCCGACCGAGATCGTGAGGTGGTAAATGCGGGGTGCGGGCAACGCCGATCGCAAGCGCGCGGCCGGCTACGGCATCGACCGTTTCACGAGTGAAGACTGTCCAGTGCGGGGAAAGCGCACCCTCCGTGCCGCCCGACATGACAAGCGAGACACCTTCGACGCCGTGTTTTTGAAACAGGGCTTCAAAGCTGCGGGTGGCGTAGCCGCGGGTGAAGTCGTTGACGCAGCCGTTGCCCTCGGTCTTCCCGAGCACGGCCACAACATTCTTCGCGGACACGCCGCCGGCAAAAAGTGCATCGAGGCCGGAGACATCGTCCGGTCCATCGGCGGCGATACGATAGACGTGGGCACGCATTGACGGCATCAGGGCAGGGCCTCAACCAGAGCCGCGGAATTGGAGACGGAGCCGAAGACGCCGCCCTGCATCTTCACCATCTTGATGGCGGCCAGGTGATTGCCATAGTCGGTCGCGCCGCAGCAGTCTTCGAGGAGCAGGCATTCGAAGCCGCGGTCGTTGGCCTCGCGCATGGTCGTGTGGACGCAGACATCGGTGGTGATGCCGGTCAGGATGATGTTTTCGATGCGCTTCTGATTGAGGATGAGTTCCAGATCGGTGGCGCAGAAAGAGCCCTTGCCCGGTTTGTCGATGATCGTCTCGCCCTCGATCGGCTTCAGCTCGTCGATGATATCCCAGCCCGGTTCGCCACGCACGAGAATGCGGCCGCAGGGGCCAGGATCGCCGATGCCGGCATTGATGCGCTGCGACCGCCACCGCTTGTTGGCGGGAAGGTCCGCGAGATCAGGACGGTGGCCCTCGCGGGTGTGGATGATGTGATAGCCCTTGGCGCGCATGACGGCCAAGACCTTCTTGATCGGCTCGATCGGTGCACGCACCAGCGATAGGTCATAGCCCATGTGGTCGACATAGCCGCCCGGCCCGCAGAAATCCGTCTGCATATCGATGATGATGAGGGCGGTATTGTCTGGTCGCAAGGCGCCGTTATAAGGCCAGGCATAGGGATCGGCATCTATATAGGCCAGCGTCTGGTCTGCGGGGGCGGTCGCGGGATGGGGCATAGCTAGAGCTCCCTATTTGGTGAGCGAGAGTGCGCCGGGAGCGCCGGCAAGCGTGCGCGTGGGCGAGGAAGTGATGATCATGATGACGAGCGTCAGCACATAGGGCGCGGCGTAGAAGAGATAATATCCCTGGGTCACGCCGACCGATTGCAGGGCCGGACCGAGCGCGCCGGCGCCGCCGAAGAGAAGTGCCGCCACGAAGCAGCCGATCGGGTTCCAGCGGGCGAAGATCACCAGCGCCACGGCCATCAGGCCCTGTCCCGAGGAGATGCGTTCGTTCCACGAGCCCGGATAATAGAGCGAGAGATAGGCGCCGCCGATTGCCGCCAGCGAGCCGCCGACGGCCGTTGCCAGCAGCCGGACGCGATCGGGATTGATGCCCATGGCGCGTGCCGCATCCGTGCTGTCGCCGACGACACGCAGCACGAGGCCGATCCTGGTGTTCTTCAGTGCCCACCACAAGATGACGGCAAGTGCTGCGCCGAGGATGAAGAGGATATTGATGTTGAGCGCGGCCTGCACCGGCGGCAGGCTCGACCAGAGCCCGAAAGGTATCGCCGGCAAATGCGGTGCAACGGGCTGGATGAAGGGCTTGCCGAGAAAGAAGGCGAGGCCGAGGCCGAACTGCATCATCGCGATGCCGATGGCGATGTCATTGACCTTCGGCCACTTGCATATCCAGCCGTGTACCGTGCCGAAGATTGCGCCGGTCGCCATGGCAGCCAGGACGCCGAGCCAGGCCGAATCGCTGAGCACAGCGATCGCATAAGCGGTCATGGCGCCGAAAACGAGCGTGCCTTCGAGCCCGAGATTGATGCGGCCGGAGCGCTCGGTGATCGTCTCGCCGAGACTGACGAAGATGAAAGGGGTCGAGACGCGGATCGCGCCGGCGAAGATGGCAAGGGGCACGCCCCAAAGACCAATGGCGGTGTCTTCCATCATGCGCTCCTTTTCCAGAGGTCGGGATTGAAGATCTTGAAGCGGCCGTAGAAGGTTTCGCAAAACAAGATGACGACGAAGAGCGTGCCCTGCAGGACCAGAACGGTTGCATCGGGCAGGCCCATTCGGCGCTGGATGAGTCCACCAGAGGCATTGATGCCGCCGAGCAGAAAGGCGACCGGGATGATCGCCAGCGGATTGTGTCGTGCGAGGAAGGCGACGAGGATGCCGGTATAGCCGTAGCCGGCGGCGAGCGACGCATTGGCGCTGCCCTGGACGGCGGCGACTTCGATCATGCCGGCCAGACCCGCGAAGCTGCCGGCAATCGCCGTGAAGCCGGCGATGAGACGGCCGACAGGCAAGCCCTGGATCTGCGCCGCGCGGACATTGCCGCCGGCAATGCGCGCGGCAAATCCATAGCTGGTCATCTCGATGAGAATCCAGGAGGCGATGCAGGCGACGATACCAATGACGAGGCCCAAATGTACGTCCATGCCGGGGATCTTGCCGAGCATATAGTCGTGCGGCAGCGGCGTCGTGGAGGGCTTGTTGAGGCTTGCCGGATCGCGCAATGGCCCTTCGACGAACTGGTTCATCAGAGCAATGGCGATATAGGCGAGCAAAAGCGACGAGATGGTTTCGTTGACGCCGCGATAGTGGCGCAGGAAACCGGCAAGGCCGATCCAGATGCCGCCGATCACCATGCCGGCAAATGCCATGAGGATAAGAACGATGATAGGCGGCCAGAGGCCTGCAATCGGCAGTGCAATCGCCGCTGCTGCCACGCCGCCGAGCACGACTGCGCCTTCGCCGCCGATGATGACGAGGCCGAGCCGTGCCGGCAGCGCGACGCAGAGTGCCGTGAGCAGCAGGGGAGAGGCGCGGCTCAGGCTGTTCTGGATGGAAAACCAGCTGCCGAAGCCGCCGGTATATATGAAACGATAGAGGTCGGTCGGCGATTTGCCGACCGAAAGGATGAAGAGGGAGAAGAGCGCCGTGCCCGCCAGTATGGCGCCGAGCGTGATGGCCACCGGCTCCGCCCTTCGCGCAAGCCATTCGAGCGCGGGGCGCAGGAGTGCCCGCCTTTCGGCCGGAACAGACAGGGTGTGGTCGTCAATTTCTGCCGTCATGACGCGTCTCCCCCTGCGATCAGGCTGTTGATCCGACGACACCCTCGACCAGATAGCCCATGCTCTCGAGCTCGATCGCATCTTCGGCGTAGCTCTTGTCCGCCGCGATGACGACATTGCCCTTGTTGTCCTTGAGCGCGCCCTTGAAGACCGAGAAACTGCCCGCCATCATCTGGGCCAGCGTCGCCTCGAACTTCTTGCGGGATTCATCGGAAACGCCGGGGCCGAGCGGGCTCATCTTGACGAATCCGTCCTTCAGGCCGCCGCGCACGAAATTGCCGAGCTTCTCGCCGGCCTGTGCTTTCTTGACGAAATCCGAATAGACATTGCCCCAGGCCCATTCGGCGCCCGTCAGGTATTTGGCCGGCGCAAGCGGACTCTGGTTTGCGTGATAGCCGCAGACGAAGGCGCCGCGGCCGGCGGCGGTCTCGACCACGACCTTCGGGCTGTCGACGTGACAGGTGATGACATCCGCACCCTGATCGATGAGTGCATTGGTGGCCTCGGCTTCCTTGACGGCCAGCGACCACTCGCCCGTGAAGATCACCTGGCAGGTGATGGCGGGATCGACCGAGCGGGCGCCGAGGAGGAACGCGTTGATGTTCTGCAGAACCTGCGGGATGGGCTTGGCGGCGACGAAGCCGATCTTCTTGCTCTTCGTCGCATAGCCGGCCGTGACGCCGTTCAGATACTGGCCCTGGAATATGTAACCGAAATAGGAGCCGGTATTGGCCGGGTTCTTGCCGGCCTGCCAGAGGCCGCCGCAATGGCGGAACTGCACATCGGGATATTTCGCGGCCATGGCGAGCATATGGGGATCGAAATAGCCGAAGGATGTCGGAAACAGCAGTGACGCTCCATCGAGATTGATCATCGATTCCATGGTCTTCTGGACGTCGACAGTCTCTGGAACGTTCTCTTCCTCGACGACAGTCACGCCGGAGATCTTCTTGACGGCAGCTGCACCCTCGGCATGGGACTGGTTATAGCCATAGTCGTCCTTGGGGCCGACATAGATGAAGCCCACGGTGAGCGCGCTCTGGGCAAAGGCGCGGGAGGATAGAAGGCCCGGCACGGTGCTGATCAGAGCACCGGCGGCGGAGGTGCGGAGAAAATTGCGGCGATTCATGGAAAGGAGGCTGGTCATGGTCATGCTCCTTGGGGCGGAAGCCGGTTTGTGAAAGCGTTACGATAAAGTGTATGCAATCACTGTGCCAGATCATAAGATATTGATTCTTATCACATAAATCGTATGCTAAAAATAACATGTAGAAAGTGCATGCACATTTATGCCGAGAAATTAACCTTATGAAGAATATTGCTCTTTTTTTAATCTGTATTGGGAGTTTTTGGGCTGCCGCCTTGTTTCGCTAGCAACGAAATGAGGATAAATACCATTATAAAACATATATTTAATTCAATAATTGACTTTGGTGTCTACTGGCTTAAATCTGTATGCAAGAATTGGAAGGTAGATTCGTTCCCTTGAAGCAGGTCAAGCGCAGAGAAATTATCAGAGCCGGAACGACCGTCGAGCAGATGGTGCGCTCCATTGCGGACATGATTGTAACCGGCGTGCTTTTGCCGGGTGAGAAGCTCGACGAGATATCGTTGGCAAGCCGTTTTGAAGTGTCGCGCACGCCGGTGCGCGAGGCCTTGCGGGAGCTTGGCGCCATGGGCCTGGTTGGACGTGAGCCGAACCGAAGCGCCGTAGTGACGAATGTCAGCGGCGGCTACCTGCATTCGATGTTCGAGGCGATGGCGGAGCTTGAGGCGATCTGCGCGCGCCTGTCAGCCGAGCGAATGACGGTAGATGAGCGTCGCACCCTGGAGCTCGACCATCGTGCGTCAGCGCGGCTTGTGCGCATTGGCGCCGAGGAGGACTACGCCACCTACAATACCGAGTTCCACAGCCAGCTCTATCGCGGCGCTCATAACGATCATATTTTCGAGCTGGTGACACAGACCCGCGCAAGGCTGGCTCCCTTCCGTCGCGCCCAGTTTCGGCTACCGGGTCGCCTCGCCAAATCCTTCAGCGAGCATGAGGTCATTGTGACCGCGATCATGCGCGCGGATGCGGTGGCTGCCAGCCAAGCCGCCTACTCCCATGTTGCGACCGTAAGTGACGCGAGCATCGTTTTCGCCGGACACCAGTAGCTTCTTTGGGTTGAAGCGAAGCAAAAGGGCGAGGCTTAAGCTTTAGCGATCATCGCTCGTTTGTTTACGGCTGTGGGTGCGCCGACCGCAGTCGATCGCAAAGCTCTGTGTCTATTTCCTTTGTCATCGAAGCGATTATGTGGGTCGTCGGTTCAAATCTCTTCAAGGCGACGGAGCTCGGACACGACGAAACAACCTCTGCAACCTCGGTTCCCAGCTGGCACGCTAAAGTCAGCAGTACTGCCCGGTAACCTCAATCGCGCCTACGACCGGACTGATGGCCAATCTCCGAATTTCCGAAAGAATGCGCGAGAGAAGGCCGCCGCGCTGCCAAAGCCGACCTGACGCGCCACTGCCTTCACCTTTGCTCCTCCGGCGAGCTTCCGGCGAGCAAGAATCAGACGCCATCCGGTCAGATAAGCCTGCGGCGTCGTGCCGACCACGTCGCGAAACAGGGCCATGAAATGGCTTCGTGACATTCCAGCCACCGTAGCAAGGTCATTGCTGTTCCAGGCTTGTGCTGGCGTATCATGCATTGCCACCAACGCCCGGTGTAACGCGGGATGAGACAGACCCGCCAGCAAACCCGGTCCAGTCGCCCCGCGGTCGATCGCCGACCTCAGGATAAGCAGGACGATGACTTCGCAAAGCCGGTTGAGGGCGGCACTGCGTCCGCAGCGCGATTCCAGCGCTTCCGCCATGAAGGCGGCCGTGGTGTCGCGGAGGGTAGGGATGTCACTGACGTCGACCACGATCCGGTCCGGCAAAGCGTTCATCAGCGGGTTATGCGCCCCTTCGAAATCGACCGCCGCGGTTATCAAAGCCGATGGCTCAGGAGGCGTGTCGCCCCGTGGGTGCAGGACGATCCGTTCGGCAGGGCCTCCTGGTTTTCCAATCACAAACAGCCGGGTATGGCTATCGCTGATCGACGGCGGTTCCAGCGAGATTTCCAGCTCGAACGCGTCAAAGAAGGCCGTTAGGCGATCGACTTTTGGGAGAGTTTTCAGACTTTTGATCATGACATCTGGACCAATAATGATCACAATCATGGAATGGTGAGGCTGTGGCGTCAACATGGCGTCGGAAGATTCACCTAAAGGAGCTATCGATGTTGGTCCCAAGGACACTGGCCCCCAATTTGACCGTCAAGACTCTTCAGCACGGAGAATTCGATCTCACGAGTGAAAACCCATCGCTCATGACGCTCGTGTGCTTCTATCGCGGCCTTCACTGCCCCGTCTGCGGAAACTATCTCAAAGATCTGGAACGGCTGACGCCAGCCTTCCAAGAGCGCGGCGTGCGCACAATTGCCATGAGTTCCGACGGTGAGGGACGCGCCCGGCAAATGGCCGAGAAGATCGGTGCCGAACACTTGCGCATCGGTTACGGCCTGTCCTTGAGCGTGGCCCGGCAATGGGGTCTCTATATCTCCGCCTCGCGCGGAAAGACGTCGATCGGCATCGAGGAGCCTGAGCTTTTCTCAGAGCCGGGCGTATTCTTGATCAGGTCGAATCAAACCCTCTATTGGCTCTCGGTGCAATCCATGCCGTTTGCGCGGCCGATTTTCGCAGAGATGGTGCAGGCTTTGGACTTCGCGATCAAGAACGACTATCCGGCGAGAGGCGAATATACGGGTGAGGTTTAAGTCCGCTTCGTGGCGGTCGGAGGCCGCAAGGCTGCCCTGGCTGCTGCCGCCTTGTCTCGGATGACGCAGCCCTCCGCGTGAGGCGCACCGTCAGATTCTATTCGATCATGAGTTCGCCATCTGTTTTTCGAGTCGGCCAAAGTCGCAGCTTCGGGCCGACTGGGCCTAGTTGGCAGAAAGACGTAAGGCGCCCTTGGGACCGGGCGTCGTCGTGAGACGGCATGGGTAAAGCCCATCTCGCGCTGATGAGCGCTGTCGGCAACCCTATCACAACGCTCAAGCGGAGAGCTTTATGAAGACCCTGAAAGTCGAGGACATCTACCCCGCCAGCTACAAGACGTTTGCGGACGTCGCCCAGCGATTGCCCAGGTTCATCGAAGAGGTCTACAATGCCAAGCGGTTGCACTCCGCCCTTGGCCATCGATCACCAGCAGAATTTGAAACCCAACTTGCCCAGCAGGCGGCTTAGTTTGAAGCTTCTCGCTGGTCCAGCCCGAGGGGTTCACACTAATCCCCGCTCAGCTTTCAGTACAATCAACAGGAAGGTCCGGAGGGAAACCGGACCTTCCTCTCTGATCGGAGGTCTAGTTCAGATCAGATTAGATCTGAACAGGCTTAGAAGCTGCGCTGGAAACGCAGGATACCAGCCCACTGGTCCTTATTGATGGAGTCCCAATTGGTGTAGGAGACTTCCGGCATGACGAGCAGATTTTTAACCGGGTTCCACTTGACGTTCGTCGTAGCGGCGAAGGTCTTGTTATCGGTATAGGCGAGCTGCAGGTTCCACTTCAGCTTTTCGTTGACCGGAACGCCAACGCCGCCCCAAACAGCCCAATCGCCCCAGCTCTGGCCGATCGAGTCGCCATTCGCATACTTGTTGATCTTGTCGCCGTCGGTGTTCCAGCCGCCCATCAAGAAGGCCGAGAATACGCCGAAGTCAGCGTCTACACGAGCCTTGATGGCGCCTTCTTCAACGATCGAGTCGTAACCACCAACGAGCTTGAAGGCCCATGCGCCGGCCTTGTAGCCAACACCGGCAACAGCGTCAGGAGCGTAATGGTTGTGGCTGTCTTCGCCGTTGGAGCCTACTGCGCCCGGGCCAGAGTTGCTGTCTTCAACCGATACCACAGCCGTAAAGCCGTTGCCGGCGTCATAGTTGTAGGTGATCTGGTTCAGCTCGTACGGGCCATCACCGATGACGTCGTCGTTGATAACATCGCCAGCATAACCGGTGAAGACGTTGAACTGCGAGTCTTCCTTACCGACCGTGAAGCCGCCGAGGCTGATGCTGGCGTGCAGCAGGTTGGTGCCGGTCGCGTTACCTTCTTGCCAGTCCCAACGAATTTCGGTGTTGGTCTTCAAAGGACCATATTCGGAGTCAGTTGCGGTCTGCAACTGCAGCTCGGCGCGGGTGTGCCACAGCGTGCCGTAATGCGAGTCCGGGCTGTAGGCGTCGTACCACTTGCCTTCGGTACGAACCTTGCCGCCGATTTTGAGGCAGGTTTCCGTGCCCGGGATAAAGAAGTAACCAGCACCGTATGCGTCGCAGATGCGGACGTATTCCAGGGGCTCCGGCTCAGCAGCAACGATAGCGTCAGCCGCGTGAGCACCGGAAACTGCTACGAGTGCAGCAGCGGAGCCGAGAAGAAGGCTCTTGATATTCATTTTTTCTCCAATCGCTTTGCCGGATCAGAACAACGTCGGTGATTAACCGCCACATTCCATCTATCCGGCTGTTCCCTCTCGCGGAACATCACAAGATGTCCGCGCACGCAAACTAGCGAGGCCACGCCGGCTTCGAAATACAATAGTTTCCTGTGTTTCCATAATTCCCGACGTAAAAGTGTCATAGATGCAAAATTACATCAGATTCCGGAAATATAAATAAGTCTACCATAGTATATTTTTTGGTATATACCATATAAACATACCAGATGTATATAATTGTCCTCCAAAATTGGCAAAATAATAAGTATGCATTACAAATTATACTGTTTTTTCGATTCGATTCCTTTGATCGCGGGAAATCGGACCCACCAATATCGAGCAAGCGCTCCGCTAATGATGATGTCGGACAGCACTTTGCGGCTGCAATTCAAATTGGCGAAGTGCTACCGCACCGATGAGTGGCTGGGAGAAAGGCTTCGAGTGGTTGAGGAAGCAATGGACGTCCGCGTGACGTCAGTGCTGGCCGTCCGGGATGGGCGAGAATCGGACGTCCGTGTGGGAACGAGGCTAATAAGGCGGCGCTAGAGCGGTTATTTGCTTTTCGGAATCAGGGCAGGATGGAGTTAAGCTGCTAATCGCGGCGATTTTCGGAGCGTTTGGACGAGAGCGCCCTGACTGAGAGGATAGTGTGTTGCAACCCACCCTTCGGACAGCAGGCCCCGATGGCTGAGATAAGGGCAGCGTCGCCTTAACTTTTGGTGCTGATCCGAATGGTATAGGGGGCATGACTTCTGAACATCTAACCAGGCCGATATCGCACCGTTACAAGCGCCATCGCTCCCCGCGGAGATCATAGCGCATGCGGTGTGGCTGTACTTTCGATTTCCCCTGAGCCCGCGTCACGTCGAGGTTGCTTGCTGCCCACGACCAGATCAATCTGATCCTCCGCCGCCGCCACAAACTCGCCGCCGCGTCTTGCCGTCACGCCAGAGCGGATGCGTTTGCCCTTTGGGCTGACTACACAGGCGAAATGGCCGCTTAATCCGGATCCAACCGCTCAGGAGCAACTTGCTTCAAAAAACTTGGCGATACACTCTCGGAGAATCAGCACGTTGATCCCGGAATAGTCCCAGCCAGTGGCGGCGGCTCTCGAAAGGCCGAGCAGCGCCTTCGCCACCGCAGTCACCTAGGGTTGGAACCCAGGGCAGGCGTCCGGCCTTCAATTCGGTGATGATCTTGCCGGTGATTTCGTCATGGAAGCTCGCGCGGTCCTGGCCGGCGCGGCGGCCATGGTCGAAGAGACGAGTGGTGCCGGGGCAACCGTCGCCAATGAGAGCGGCAGGCTGCGGATGGGTAGCGCCAGAACGCCAACGATTGTCAGTAGCGCAGATAGCGAGCCTCTGGCTGCGGCGACTTGAGTTTCTGGCAGCTGCACGGGGCCTCTATTGGGATTCGGGCCGCGGCTTGCAGTGCAACGCGCGAGGCAAGCATGGAAAGGCTTGGTAAGACATCCTCTTGGAGCAAGCTACCTCGGCTGCGATCCATATAGTCGTTGAAGCCAGCGGTCACGAAGGCGCAGGGCACGAAACAGGCTCCGATTTCGCGCGACAAGGTCGCCTCCGGCGCTATCGAATGATTGATGACATCGGCTCCCATGGTGCGGAACGCAAGAGCTTCCGCAGGCGTGGTAAGGCGAGGGCCATATGCATGTGCGGCCACCAGCCCCTGGTCTAGTCCATGCACACGGCATGACGTCGGCCAGATTGCACTTGCGGTTTCAGCAAGGATTTTTGCGCCATGCGGGCAAACGATCTGCTTGCCAGAGCAATCGAAACGTTGACGACCAGGCAGAAGCGAGTAGGGGGTCTGGGTCAACTCGATTATATCGGCCGAAATGACCATGTCGCCCGGCTGGATGGCCTTGTTTACCGCACCGACGGTCGAGCAGGCGAGTACGTGCCGCACGCCGGACTCCATCAGCACCCAGAATGCGCGGCGGTGGCAGGAATGGTCGATTTGATCCCGCGGGTTGCCATGGGAATACATACACAGCAACCGTCTGGCTCGGCCTTCCGGCGTGATGCTGGCGTCGAATTCCAGGAGCTTCCAATTGTCCGAAGCGCCATAAGGAGTGTCGAAGGAAAGATCTCGCGCCAGAACGCTAACGCCTGGCATTCCCACATCTTCGGGAAAGGCAAGACCCCAATTGGCGGAGCCCGTAATGATGGCCATATCCGTTTTCGGGATCACTGCGCCGATTGATGTATATGTCATAGAGGCTCTTTCAGGCTGTCTGATCGCGTTCGCGCAAGTTGAGGAACAGGACTATTGCGGAGATCAGCACGGTCCAGAGTGTGGAAATCGCCGCAATGGTAGGGTCGATTTGATCCCGGAGAGAAATAAACATCAGCTTCGGCAAGGTGCTGTTAGGCCCGTTCGCCACAAAAACGGAAATCACCACCTCGTCGAGGGATGTGAGGAAGGCCATCAATCCTGCTGTCGCAAGGCTCAGCCCGAGCTGGGGCAGAATGATCCCGATCATGGTTCGAAACCAGCCAGCACCCAGACTGCGGGCTGCCTGTGTCTGAGCCCAGTCGAACCTCTTCAGTGCGGGATGGAGAACAATGACGGCCACGGGAATGGCCAGAACCACATGGCCCGCAAGGACCCCCAAAAGGGTGCCGAGGAGGCCGAGTTTCGCTAGAACGAAGAAAAGTCCTATTGCAAGCAGAATGCCCGGCGTCACCGAAGGCGATAGCAGCAGACCGTAAATGGCGGCGGCGCGGCGCCCCCCAATCCTGTTCAAGGCGAAGCAGGCGAGGAAACTGACAGGCACGGCAATCGCCGCCGTCGAGACGCCGAGAAACAGGCTTGTACGAAGCCCCGCCATCCACGCAGGTGAGGAAAAGAAGGCCTCGTACCAGCGCATCGACCAAGCTCTGGGCGGAAACTCCAGCAGATCGGAAGAGGAGAATGACAGCGGCACAACGATGAGAGTCGGCAGCATAAGGAAGATGAGTACGATGGCTGAGTAGATCCACAGCAGGATTCTGCTGAGCCTTTTGTCCTGATAGGCATCAAGCATGGGATGTATCCCGCGTCAGATACCAGCGCGTGACGTAAAGCATGCCACCCGTCAGCAGGACCAGAGTCAGAAGGAGTATGCCGAGAGCGCTTGCAGCCCCCCAGTCCTGAAAGGTGGATAATGTCCGGTCGATACGGATCGATATCGGATTGACCTTCCCGCCGCCGAGAACCGCCGGTGTGATGAAGAAGCCGAGAGTATAGATAAACACAATCGTTGAACCGGATAGGATTCCGCCAGCAGAAAGGGGAAGGATCACGGTTCTCACGCAATACCAGAGGCTTGCACCCATGCTTGCCGCTGCGCGTATCACATTGCCGTCAATGTCACGTATTGCCGCGTAAACCGGTAAGACAAAGAGCGGTAACATGTAGTGAACCATGCCGATCAGAGTCCCGTTGAAGTTGTAGATCAACGGCATCGGAGCGTCGATCAAGCCTAGGCTTTTCAAGGTTGAATTTACAAGTCCATCCTTGCGCAGGAGCACCAACCAGCCGTAGGTGCGCACCAGGATTGAAGTCCACAGCGGCAACATGATCAGGATCAGCACCCTGTTCGCGATCCGCTTGCTGGTGCTTGCGAGCGTCAGCGCCAAGGGGATTCCCAGGATCATGCAGATGAGCAGCGTCGTGCCGGATAGAGCGAGCGTGGTTCCCAGCGCGGACCAGGTGAGGCTGCTGGATAGAACCTTTTCGTAGTTGATGGTCGAGAACGATCCGCCGATGGTCAGGAAGGACTGACGCAGAATCCACAGAACCGGAACGATAGCCGCAAGACCAATCAAGAGCAGTGCTGGCAGCGCCAGAGCAAGATAGAAATGACGCTCGCGCCTGGCGTCCCTCAGGTAGGTGGCGGCGCTCATCTGACCATCCCTTCGGGCAAGGAATGAACGGCTGCCGCTGCGGCATAGGCCGTCACCAATTTGCCGGTTTCCAGCCCAGCGCAAATTCCGGCACGGGTCGCCGGCACGCTCAATATAACCTCAGTGCCGGATGCGGTTCGAAGATTGAGCAGCCAGTTTTCGCCGCGAAATGCCTTGGCCGTCAGTGCGCCGCTAATGGCGATCGCATCGTCGCCGACCTCGCCCGCATCCAGATAGAAGCTTTCCGCGCGGATCATTGCCTCCCCCGGAGCAGGATCTACCGCCCCCCCGATCCGCATCAGGCTGGACGCGGGAAGTATGTTGGCTTCACCCATGAACTCCGCGACAAACCGGTTTCTTGGGTGGTGATAGATGTCGAAGGGAGTCGAGATTTGCTGTATTGCCCCCGCATCCATGACAGCGATGCGATCCGACATGGTCAGCGCTTCGCGCTGATCATGCGTGACGTAGATCGTGGTGATACCCAGATCATCGTGCAGTCGCCGAATTTCGAACTGCATATGCTCTCGCAAGTTCTTGTCGAGTGCAGACAGCGGCTCGTCCATCAGCATGACGCGAGGTTCAAAAACAATTGCGCGTGCCAACGCCACCCGTTGCCGCTGGCCACCAGAGAGCGCGGCGATGTTCCTATCGCTGAAGCCCTCAAGCTTCACGCGGGCGAGGGCTGCCAGAGCACGGTCTTGCGCCTTGGCTTTCGCGACCCGCCGCAAGAGGAGTGGATAGGCGACGTTGGCAATTACGCTCATATGGGGAAAGAGTGCATAATTCTGAAAAACGATGCCAATGTCGCGTTTGTCAGGAGACAGTCGGGTAACATCCCGACCACCGATGATCAGGGAGCCGCTGTCGGGACGGACAAAACCCGCCAATGCCATCAGGAGGGTTGTCTTCCCCGATCCGGACGGCCCCAGAAGCGTCAGGAATTCGCCTGCGGAAATATCCAACGAAACATCGCTCAGTGCGACATAGCTACCGAAGGCTTTTCGAACACGCTCGATGGATATGGGAAGTGAGGTAATTGCCATTTTGACAGCGGCTCCGGGAGATAGTCAGCGGTTCATCATCTCATCGAATGCAGCCTGGGCTGCATCGCCGTTCTTTACCCACCAGTCCGCTTTCGAGAAGACGGAGGTCTCGACATTGCCGGGTGCAGTCGCCAGAAGCTGAAGGCGATCCACCGGGATGAGATTTCCCTGGTAAGCCTTCGGGTTGACTGGGCCATAGGCAAGGAAATCGGTCAGCTTGGCGCCGCGTTCCGGTGTGGTCATCGCAGCAATCAGCTTCATCGCAGCTGTCTTGTTTGCAGAGCCTTTCGGAACAGCGAGGCAATCAGTTCCAATGACGGAGCCCTTGAAGCTGTAATCAGCAGCACCCCCATCAGCCTTGACGCTCTGGGCACGACCGTTCCAGGTGACGACGAGGTCCGCTTCGCCATCCTTCAAGAGTTGAGCCGACTGAGCGCCAGAAGTCCACCACACCGAGACATTCGGCTTCAACTGGGCCAGGCGAGCGATAGCCCGCTTCAGGCCGTCGGGCGTACTGAGCACGTTATAAATCTCACTGGGTGCAATCCCTTCGGAAAGCAAAGCGATTTCAATAAGGTCCTGCGCATTTGCACGAAGCGCTCGCGTTCCGGGAAAAGCCTTCACGTCCCAGAACTCGGCCCATGTCTTTGGCGGCTTGTTGCCGAGAGTTTTGGTGTTCCAAGCCATCACCGTGCCATAGGAGCTAAAAGGATAGCAATAGGCGGACTCGGCACCGGCTGGCAGAGAGTTCGGATCGATGATGGAGTAATCCAAAGGCTCGAGCAAATCTTGAGCGGCAGCCTGCGCACCCTCAGGCGATCCGAGATGAATGATGTCGGTTGTCACCGCGCCGGATGTGACCTGCATCTTGAGGGCAGCGAAACCATCGCTTTGGGTTTCTTCTCGGACATCGAAACCCAGCTCGGCCGCTGCGGGTCCCCACATCGCCTTCTTCATGGCAGCGCCGTAGTCGCCACCGGCTGTCGTAATGGTCAGTGTTTGCGCGGCCAGCGAACCGGTGGCGCTCATGGCAATAACGGCCATGGTTAGACGCAGCATGCGAAGCATCATCAGTCTCCTTTGTTCACCTCTGGACGATGGCTTTTGTTTCTTTTCTCGCCAAATTTGCCAATCGTAACGTTACGATTGCCAGCTTAAGGCATTTCGTCAAGTGGAATCTGATCGGCCCCGGCCCCGCTTCCATTTTCGCAGTGGAAGAGGCAGTATGTTCGAAAGCCGACCGATGAGAGACTGACTGGCGACATGGCATTCAATTCGCGACCTAATCTGAGGCAGATCGCTACGGAACTCGGTCTCTCGGTAACCACGGTCTCTCGCGCGCTGAAAGATGGGCCTGAGGTGCGTCCAGATACCATCCAGCGCGTAAAGGCGGCAGCAAACGCCGCCGGCTACGTCCCCAATCTGCACGGTCGCGCGTTGCGCATGGGCCTCACCCGTACGCTCACCGCGATTCTGCCCATGGAAACAAGGGACTATCTATCAGACATCGCAAAGCTTCCCTTGATCGAGGGCATGACGCTTGCCGCGCGCGAAAGAGGCTTTAATCTGTCCGTCTTCTCCACCACACCGGAAGAGGATCCTCAGGAAAACCTCAGCACTCTTATCCAGACCGGCGGCTCCGACGGGATCATAATTACCCGTATGGTCTCGGAGGATCCGCGCATTCCTTTTCTTCTTGAGCGGAAGATTCCGTTCATCGCCTTCGGCCGCAGCGGCAGCGCGCTTGATTATTCCTTCGTCGACGTGGACAATGAGGGAATAGCATTCGAGGCGACCCAAATGCTTATCGCGCGAGGTTGCCGCCGGGTCGCGTTGCAACTCCTTAGCCGCGATGATCAATACAGCGCGGCGCGCATGAGAGGTTACATCAAAGCGACCGAACAAGCGGGCCTACCAATCGATCTGCAATTGGTAGGCCAGGAAGATTTCACCATGGAAGCCAGCGAAGGCTGGATTTCTCGTCTGCTCGATCTGCCGGACCCGCCCACTGGTCTTGTCTGTGCCAACGAGCTTGGCCTGCTCGGCGCGCTCAGCGCGACACGCAGAAAGGGCCTTGCCGTCGGACGCGATTTCCACATCGTCGTGCGCGACAGCACGCATATATGTCGCTATCTCTCGGTTCCGCTTGCCGCTCACACAGTCGATATGGTTGTGGTCGGCCGCAGTCTGGTCGAAGGCTTGATCCAACAGATCACGGAACCTGAAGCGCCGCGAATGCAGCATGTCATTGAAGGCAAGATCGAGATCATCGCCAGCCTATGATACCGCGCTGGGCTTCTCGGTGCTGTGCCTCGGGCTTTGTACCGTTATGAGCTATGAATTGAGACGAAACGCGGAAGCTGTCGTGGCGGCTTCAGCAAGGGGAGCTGATGGTAGCTGAAGATTGCAGCAGCGGCGTCTAGATTATAACGCTGCGTGCGTGGAATGACATATAGCATTGGTACGTGGATCATTAATCGAACTGGCGTAGGCGAGCCGCGACCCTAATAACCGGGTCGTCACCATGCCCCTCAAGTACAACGCCACCTGCCGTCATCATATCGGCAAGATGAAATTCAAGGTGACAAACTGGCAGGAGTATGAGGCAGGACTTCGGCGGCGCGGCGGCTTGACCATGTGGCTGACTTCGGAGGCGATCGCCATGTGGATTGCACCACGGCGAACGACGCGTCGTGGCCAGCCTCGCTATTCCGATCTGGCGATCGAAACCGCCTTGACGCTGAGCCTGGTGTTCGGCATGCGCCTGCGTCAGACGGAAGGCTTGCTTGGATCGGTGTTGCAATTGATGGGTCTGGATCTGGCCGTCCCCGATCACACGACGTTGAGCCGTCGAGCGCGGACCTGGAAATCAACTGATAGGCGACCCGATCTTCCGATTCCATCGGACGGACCAGTCCCTGTTTTGGTCGACAGCACCAGCCTCAAAGTCTATGGCGCGGGCCAATGGCTGCAGGAGAAGCGTGGCGCCAGGTTCCGTCGCGGTTGGCGCAAGCTTCATCTGGCTGCGATTGCCGATCGTGGCGAAGTCATCGCCCACACGATGACAGACCAGGACATAGGCGATGCCTCACAGGCGGCGCCATTGCTCGGCCAAATCCATACTCCGATCGGACAGTTCACCGCAGATGGCGCTTATGATGGAGCACCCACCTATGACGCGGTCATCAACCATAGCACCGCGGCCGCCATCGTCATTCCCCCGCGTGCCAACGCTGTCGAACACACCGACGACAAGGCCTCCGGCCAAAGGGATCGGCATATCGCAGCAATGAACAGAGACGGACGGATGAAGTGGCAAGCCACACCAGCCTATGGCCGGCGTGCGCCAGTCGAGACTGCCATCGGGCGATACAAGGCCATCATAGGGCAGCGCCTACGAGCCCGATCGTTTCAGGCTCAGCAGACGGAAGTCGCCATCGGCTGCGTCGTCCTCAACCAGATGATTACCTGCGCACGCCCGAAATCCGTCCGGCGCTCCGCAACGGAGACATAGTCGATGACATCAAAGATCAGAACCCGTCCAAGCTGGGATCAATGCACCAACGCCCACTGGCTGGGTTTTACTCCGCCACACCAAGAGAATATTCCCGCGTTCAGGGGGTATATTTTCTCACCGCTCCTCCCATCATTTCAACGCCAATCCCGACTGATGTAGTCGAATTATAATATAAATGTGAAAGTATACGCAAAAACTAGATGTGTTAAGTCGAGTGCATAATTTAGTATATTTACTCCCTTCAAGAATGAAGGTAAACAAACTATTGTAGAGGTATTATAAGAATAATTACTTAATAATCACTCATCTGAACTTGGGATTGGGAGGGGTGTTGTGGACTCTTGTTTTGAAGGTGGTCAGCCCGACCCCTCACTCTGTGAGGGCGCAGTATCGGTCCGAGCCAATTTCAGCTGCGATTTTGCGAAAGACAGGGGCGCATGCAGGGATATGGTGAACACGTTTATCCCACGGGGACAGGGAGAGCTTATCGCCGTTGCGTTCGAGGGGCATGCGGGAACCTTGCATCTGCCAGGGCCGGGCCAGCAGGTGCGTGCCAGCGTCGTGATTGTGCCGCCGCTCGGCCGAGACCGGATTTGGACCTATCGTGCCTTGTTCGAGTGGGCCAACATGCTTGCCCAGCACGGTTATGCGGTTCTGCGCTACGATCCGAGGGATGAAGGTGAATCCCTGTTCCTCAGTGCCGGCGAGGAGACGGTAGCCAAATGGCTGGAAGGGGTCGAGCAGGCGGCTCGCTTTGTTCGTCGGATTTGTGGTGAGCACCCATTGATTCTGAACGGATTGCGTATTGGTGCAACCTTTGCCGGCAGCCGAGTTGAGAAGGTCCGGCCTTCTGCCCTCGTGTTGTGGGACCCTCTCTCCTCCGGACAGCACTGGATACGGGAACTGACGTTGGCGAGTGTGATGACGAAGACCGCGCACACTCGCAGGGACGGGATAGAAGTCTATGGCTTGCATCTGCCTCCGGAAAGCCTAGCTCATTTGGAGCGTTTAGATATTCCTGCCTTCACAGCCATATGCCCGCCGGTGCTTCTTTCGGCCCCTAGCGCGGCTAAGCTGCTGAAATCCCGCCTTGGCCCAAATGTCGACCAAATCGCGTTCACCGGCTATGCGGATCTATTTAGAGATAGTTGCGCGAGTAAAGTCCCCCGGCAGCTTTTCTCGGAGACGCTTGATTGGCTCAATGCGAAGTTCCCCATAGAGGATCAGCCCTTTTCGCATATGCCAGTACCGCCCGCGGTCCTGTCTGGTGGAAGGTGGCATGAAGAAGGCGTGGAGTTTGGCGACGGCTTGATGGGCGTTCTGTGCCTGCCGACCGGCTCCGTGCCCCGGCGAAGCTTGATCTTTTGCAATACATCCGCCAATCCGCGCGCAGGGGATGGGAGCTTCACGACCCGTGCATGCCGTGAGTTGGCGGGGCACAACCTCGCGACTTTGAGATTTGATTTCAGCGGATGCGGCGAAAGTCCGGCCCACGCAACTGGCCATTTCCATGTATACGAGACCTCGCGAACCGCGGAAGTGAATGAGGCTGCCCGTTTTCTGAGGGGACGGGGAGTGTCCACCGTCGCCGTCGCTGGCGTATGTGCTGGCGGCTATCACGCATTTCGTGCTTTGATCGAAAGCGAAGAAATTGACCAGGCCCTACCGATCAACGCCTGGCTTAGTTGGATACCGGGTACGTCCCTTGAGCGCCCCGAGCCTATAGAGGCTATTCGATCAGTCTATCTGAAGATCCCTGCGCAGATACGCCAATATCTTCGCTTCCGGCACAAAGTACGGTCTTTCTTGGTGCCTAAGCTGGCACTCATCAAACAAGCTTTACATCCTGGCCGAGCTGCCAAGTCCATGCGTGCTGAACTTCAGAAAGGACTGCGGCGAAACAGGAAGCTCAATCTCATCATGTGGAATGAAGACAGGGCCTTGGAGGGCATGGCGAACTTTGGACCTCAAGGGCGTTGGCTCAGTACCCAGCCCGGGGCGAGCCTGTCGTTTTTGCCGGACATCGATCATGCCGTGGTGGTGCGGCACAGTCAGATGGTCGTCATTTCCGAGATCCTCCGGCTTTTGGGGCTTGAGCAGGCACAATCACGGCCATCGGTGGATGGGAAGACAAATATTGTATCAGATTGAGCTTTAACAAACGACTGCCGCAGAGGAGCGGCGCAAGTCTCGATGTGAACGATCGGATCATGATGAACTTTCGAACACGGCACGCCAAAGAAGCTGAGAGCCCCGATCTTTCGACGTCCATCTATAAATCGATGCTGCCAGGTGTGGGGCAAGGCGTTGCCATATCTCCGATGGAGTTCGACGACGCCCAATTGAAAGGCGGATGTCCCATTCGTGGCTTCGCGAAATGAGCTAGACCCAGCGGGAGGCGACAGTAGGAGTCTTGTGCTTTTTCTATGCAATGCACAGCCGGAGGGGCGCGCTGTAAATTGCTCTAGCAGCTAAGACTTTGAAAACAGTCACCTTATCGGACGAATTTTACGGATATACTTTCTACTCGGGACCGGACTGATTGCATACGAAATAATTTCGCGCGAGCGAGGGGGGACTACAGATGAATGAAACTATTCGTGAACTTCTGACACAAATTGCCGACATTGCGAGGCCTGTGGGTGAAATTACCGATGATGCGGATCTATACAGCGCCGGTCTTTCGTCCTTCGCGTCGATCCAGCTGATGCTAGGCCTCGAGGATAGATTCGATATTGAGTTCCCCGAACACTCGCTAAACCGGAAATCCTTCGCCAGCATCAAGGCGATCGAGCAAACGATCAGCCAGATACTCAAGGACAAAGAGGCTGCGTGATGAGTGCCAGGGCGGGGAGCAATCTTATTGAGCGCGCAAACCGTGTTGCGGCAATAGCGGGTAAATTCGCCGATAGCGTGGACAAGGAGGGCCGCTTCCCGCACGAGGCGATCGATGCCATGAAGGCCGAGAGATTGCTTGGTATTCAGGTCTCGTGTGAAATGGGTGGTGAAAGCGCCGAAATAGATCAGATCGCGGAAACGTGCTGCATTCTGGGCCAGTCTTGTGCGGCAAGCGCGATGATCTTCGCCATGCACCACATCAAGCTTTCGAGCGTTGTGGAACATGGCCAGTCGGTGGAATGGCATCGTGATTTCTTGCGCCACATAGCGGAGAAGCAACTGCTTCTGGCATCCGCCACTACAGAGGGCGGCATCGGTGGCGATCTGCGCAATTCGATTTGTGCCATCGAGGTGGACGGGGATACTTGCCGACTCGAGAAAAACGCAACAGTCATCTCCTATGGCGTCTATGCTGATGCCATCCTGATTACGTCTCGGTCGCACAAGGACGCAGTGTCTTCCGATCAGGTGATAACCGTTTTCTTAAAAGACCAGTACACGCTGGAAAAGACAAACGAATGGGACGCGCTCGGCATGCGCGGTACCTGTTCTGAAGGTTTTGTTTTCCGGGGCGAGGCACTGAAAGTTCAGATCTTGCCGCGTCCTTTCGCTGACATTGCAGCGCAATCCATGCTTGCCCAATCGCACACGCTTTGGGGTTCGCTCTGGTACGGCATCGCTATCGACGCAGTGAGCCGCGCGCAGGCCTTCGTGCGCGCGGCCGCCCGACGCAATCCGGGCACTCCGCAACCGGGTGCGCTACGCGTAGCGGAAGCCTCCAACATGCTGCAAATGTTGAAGTCGGAGATTATCGCCTGCCTCAAGATCTACAATGATGCGAAGCGAGACCCCGATAAGCTGGCTTCCATGGGCTTTGCCATCGCGATGAATAATCTCAAAGTCGCAACGTCACAGACCATTTTGCAGATTATCAACCACGCCATGCTGGTCTGCGGCATCATGGGCTATAAGAATGGTACGCCCTACAGCCTCGGGCGGCATCTACGTGATGCCCATTCCGCCCAGCTCATGATTTCCAACGAGCGCATTCTGGGCAACACGGCAACCATGCTGCTCATCCACAAGCAGAACACGAGCCTTTTGGGATAATCGCCATGGAAACGCCAGCATCTTTTCTCGACCGGCTGTTCGATGCCGGACTGCTGATCGAAACCGGTGTGGACGGTCTTTACGGCCGTTCCGGCCAGTTCGAAGACGTTATTGTCGCCTTCGAGCGTTTCATCGACCGCATCGGCGGCAATGACGGTGCGGAAGCCATCCGCTTTCCCCCCGGCATCAATCGCGCCTATTTCGAAAAAAGCGCCTACATGAAGAGCTTTCCGCAGCTCGCAGGCACGGTACACAGCTTCTGTGGCTGCGAACTCGATCACATCAACCTTATCAAATGCATGGACGAGGGTAGGGATTGGACACTGGAGCAAAAGGCGACCAACATCGTGCTGACGCCGGCGGCTTGCTATCCCCTCTATCCCACCATCGCCAAACGCGGACCCTTGCCGCAGGGTGGCGGTCTCTATGATCTGCAATCCTATTGTTTCCGCCATGAACCTTCGGTGGACCCGGCACGCCAGCAGCTTTTTCGGATGCGCGAATATGTGCGCATGGGCGCGGAGAGCGATGTGATGGCTTTCCGCCAGCTCTGGATCGAACGCGGTACGGAAATGATGAGGAAGGCCGGCCTGCCGGTAGAGATCGACGTAGCGAACGATCCTTTCTTCGGTCGCGTGGGCCGTATGCTGGTAAATAACCAGCGTGACCAGAGCCTGAAATATGAACTGCTCATCCCTATTACCAGCGTAGAAAAGCCGACCGCCTGCATGAGCTTCAACTATCATCAGGACCAGTTTGGCATGAAATGGGGCCTGTCGCTCCATGACGGTTCGGTGGCTTACACGGCCTGTGTCGGCTTTGGGCTGGAACGCATCGCGCTGGCTCTGTTCCATCATCATGGGCTCGATGTGAAGGCATGGCCGGAAGGCGTGCGTAAAGAATTGTGGGGCTGACCATCTCCATGCAGGCTGTGTTCCCCATCGAGCCCAACAGCTATGAGCCGCATCCGCTGCATGCGCGGACGCGCACGTGGCCGGAGACCAATTGCTATGTCGATTTGTGGATCGAGGTGCTGGCCACACTGGGGGTGGCTCCCGAGGCCATGCTCGCATTCACTTTGACGCAGGATTTCGAGGGCGACCAGTTCACCTTCTTTAAGGTTCCCCTGGAGGACCTCGAAGCACTCTATGGCGTGCGGGCGACGGAACTCGCGATTTTCGACTTGGTGGAAAGCCATATCTCCGAACAGATCACGCGCGGACGGCTCTGCATGGTCGAGATGGACAGTTTTTTCATGCCAGATACCCGTGGAACGAGCTACGGAACTGAGCATGGCAAGACGACCATCGCCATCAACCGCATGAATGTGGCAAGCCGCACGCTGGATTACTTCCACAATGGCGGCTTCTATCATCTCGAAGGAGGGGATTTCGACGGTGTCTTCCAACACCATTTAACCGAAAGCGATCCGCCCTTTCTACCCTATACGGAATTCGCGAAATTCCCGAAGGCTGTCCCTGGCGAGACTCATCAGCGGCGGGTGGCAGAAGTCCTTATGCTGCGTCATTTCGCGCGCAGACCTTGGGAAAACCCGGTGCGCGCTTTCGCAAACGTCTTTCCGGCGCAGGCCGCGGCGATCGCTGAACGACCCTTCGGCTTCTTTCACAAATATGCATTCAACACGCTGCGCCAGTTAGGCGCGAATTTCGAGCTGGTCGCAAGCTACCTGCGGTGGCTAGGCGAGGGTAAGCGTTTCGCCTCTGCCGCTGCCGATGCTGGAGTAATCGCGGAAACCTCCAAAGCCGTGCAGTTTCTTCTGGCCCGCGCCGTTATGCGCAAAAAATTCGATCCCTTGGTAAGTACGCTGACGCCCGCCGTTGACGCATGGGATCGTCTCATGGCAACGCTCACAGCGGAGCTGGGCCACGAATGTGTTTAAGGTGCAGGGATCAAATTTCAACGTTTAGCATTTATGCGGCCGGGATCGAAAATAGGTTGATTGATCCCGCTTGCCGCACAAACATAGCGCCTCCCGCCGCCATCACATCGGTAAGATGAAGTTCAAAGCGGTGGTGCTTGTCATTGATAGTCGGCGAATTCACCTCAGCCGAATTATCCCTCAACCGTTAAGTAGCAGACAACGCGACATCGCCGTGAATAGTATAAATTGATTTCGTCTGTCGGAAACGACTCCTGGCTGTGAGCGGCGGTATTTTTAAGCGCTTTTGTTAAATAACGTGCAGTGACAAGAGATCCTACCACCGAGGCGCCTGTCAGAGGTGAAAGTCCGGATTATCTCTCGCCGCGCCGATAGGGCTGCATCAGCGCCTGCGGCACGCGGGCGCGCCGGCTCATCACGGCCAGCGCGACTATGGACAGGATATAGGGTGTCATCAGGAAGATCTGGTAGGGCACGCCTTGCACCGCCGTCTGCAGGCGGAGCTGGAAGGCGTCGAAGAAGGCGAAGAGCAGGGCGCCGAACAGCGCCCGGCCCGGTCGCCAGGAGGAAAAGACGACGAGGGCGATGCAGATCCAGCCGCGGCCCTGCACCATTGTAGGGAAGAAGCTGTTGAAGGCGGAGAGCGTCAGGAAGGCGCCGCCCATTCCCATCAGCGCGCTGCCGACAATCACGGCACCGTAGCGCACCTTCATCGGGTTTACGCCTTGCGCTTCAGCGGCATGCGGATTCTCGCCGGTCATGCGGATCGCGAGCCCAATTGGCGTGCGAAAGACAATATAGGCCATGAGCAGCGCCACCAGGATCGCCAGATAGGTCGGCGCGGTCTGCGTGAAGAAGGCGGGGCCGATGAAGGGCAGGGTCGACAGGCCGGGAATGCTGATCGGCTGGAACGGCACGATGGTCGGCGGCGTTCCGGCCACCGGCACGACCAGCCGGAAGACATAATAGCTGAAACTCGAGGCGAACAGCGTCACCCCAAGACCGGAGACATGCTGCGACAGGCCGAGCGTCACCGTCAGCGCCGAATGCAACAGGCCGAAGACGCCGCCGGCGATCGCGGCGATCAGAAGGCCGGTCCAGAGATCGGCGCCATGATAGACCGACAGCCAGCCGATCATCGCGCCGAAGGTCATGATGCCCTCAATGCCGAGATTGAGCACGCCCGCGCGCTCGCAAAGCAGGGCTCCCAGCGTGCCGAAGATCAGCGGCGTGGCGATGCGCAATACGGCGGCCCAGAGCCCGGCGGAGGCGATGATGTCGAACAGCGCACTCATCGGCGGATCCTGTATTGCGTGAAGAACACCGCGATCAGCATGGTGAGCAGTGATAGGGCCACGGTGACATCGGCGATATAGGTAGGGATGCCGAGGCTGCGGCTCATGCCATCGGCGCCGACGAACATGGTGGCCGTGAAGATGGCGGCCAACACCACGCCGAGCGGATTGAGATTGGCGAGCATGGCGACGACGATGCCGGCATAGCCGAAGCCGGGCGACAGATCGGTGGTCACATAGCCCTTGACGCCCATCACCTCGATCGCACCCGCGAGCCCGGCAAGCCCGCCTGACAGGCAGGCGACCTTGACGAGCGTGCCGCCGAGCCGCACGCCGGCGAAGGCCGCGCCGGAAGGGTTGAGGCCGGCGGCGCGCGACCGCATGCCGAACACCGTGCGCGACTGGACGAAATAGACGACGACAGCCAGAGCGATGGCGATCAAAAAGCCGATATGCAGCCGCGAGCGGGCGATCAGCTTCGGCAGCATGGCATGATCGACGACCGCCTGAGACTGCGGCCATCCGAAGGCCGTGGGATCCTTCAGCACACCGTCGATCAGCATGGAGACGAAGAGCACCGCGATGAAATTGAGGATCAGGCTGGTCACCACCTCGTCGACGGAGAAACGCAATCTCAGCCAGAGCGGTATCAGGATCAGCACCATCCCGGCGACGGCGCCGATGACGAGCAGCAGTGGGATCAGGATCGGGGCCGGCAGTCCGGCCAGCATGTTCGAGCCGAAGGCGGCGACCGCAATCGCGCCGAGATAGAACTGTCCCTCGGCGCCGATATTCCAGAGCCGGGCGCGGAAGGCGACGGCAGCCGCAAGCCCCGTCAGCATCAGAGGTGTGGCGCGCGTCAGCGTCTCGGTTGCCGAAAGCCGCGAGCCGAAGGCGCCGATCAGGATGCGTCGGTAGGCTTCGAGAACGGGCGCGCCGGCAATCGCGATCAATATGCCGGCCAGCGCCAGCGCAGCGACGACAGCGAGTAATGGTGTCAGGATCATCAGGTAGAGGGGGCGATGCTCGCGACGTTCAAACCGCATGGATGGTCTCCGGCGTTTTCGACCATTCTCCGGCCATCATCAGGCCCAGCATGCGGGCGTCAGCCTCCTCGGCGTCGACCGGCGGCGACAGCCTGCCACCGACGATCGCCTGGATACGGTCCGCCAGGGCAATGACCTCATCGAGATCCTCCGAAATCAGCAACACTGCCGTCCCCTTTCGCCGTGCTTCCAGAATGCGGGCGTGAACGGCGGCCACCGCGCCTTCGTCCAGCCCGCGCGCCGGCTGCGCGGCGATGAGGATTTTCGGGCGCTGATGGAGGTTGCGACCAAGAATAAGCTTCTGCATATTGCCGCCCGACAGCAGCCGGGTGCGGCTTGTCGGAGCGCCGCCCCGTACGTCGAACTCTGCGATGATCTCCTGCGCGAAAGCGATGCCGGCCTTCCGGTCGACCAGGCCGTTCTTCGAGAAAGAGGAAAGGCGTTCCAGCACGGCGTTTTCCCAAATCGCCATTTCGCCGATCGCACCTTCCTTGTTGCGGTCTTCTGGGATGCGGCCAATGCCTGCTCCCACGACTTCGGCGACGTCGGGATTGCCCATGGGCTCGCCGAAGAAGAGAAGCTCGCCCGATGTGCGGGCAAGCGTGCCGGAGAGTATCTGCGCGAGTGCTGTCTGGCCGTTGCCCGAGACGCCGATGATGCCGAGAATTTCGCCGGCGCGCAGGTTGAAGCTGATTTTCTTCAGTCGCTCGACGCCGCCAATGTTCACCGTCACGTCGCGCGCTTCAAGCGCGACCTCGCCCGGCGTGCCCGGCTCGCGGACCGGGCGGGTCACCCGATGGCCAACCATCAGCTCCGCAAGTTCCGCCTTGTCCGTCCGCGACGCCTCGCGCTCGGCCACCTTCCTGCCGCCGCGCAGCACGACGATGCGGTCAGCTGCGGCCATCACCTCGTCGAGCTTGTGGGAAATGAAGATCAGCGACAGACCCTGGCGGGCCATTTCCTTGAGCGTCGCAAACAGCTTCTCCGCCTCGATATTGGTGAGCACGGCGGTCGGTTCGTCGAGGATCAGGATACGGGCGTCGTTATAAAGCGCCTTGAGGATTTCCACGCGCTGCTGTTCGCCGACGGAAAGATCCCCGAGCCGGGCATCGGGATCGACCTTCAGGCCAAAACGCTCGGAGAGTGCCAGCAGCTTCCTGCGCGCGGCGGCGGTGTGCGACCGCCACGACCAGAGCTTTTCGGTGCCGGTCATGACGTTTTCGAGCACTGTCAGATTGGGCGCGAGGGAGAAATGCTGGTGCACCATGCCGACGCCAGCGCTGATCGCCGCGCGCGGCTTGCCATGCGGCAATTCGGTGCTGTCGATCAGGATCCGCCCGGTATCCGGCACGTAATGGCCAAAGAGGATGCTCATCAGCGTCGTCTTGCCGGCGCCGTTCTCGCCGAGCAGCGCCACGATCTCACCTTTGGCAAGCGTGAGCGAGATATCGTCATTGGCGATGATGTCGCCGAACCGTTTGCTGACGCTGTCTATTTCAAGGACCGGTCCGGTCATGCCGGGAGCCCCGCGATCGGGTAACGATGCTGCCAGCGTCCCTCCGCCTCGAGCCGGGCGGCAAGAGACAGCAAAAGGGCATCCTTGCCCATCGGCGCCATGATCTGGACGGGCAAGGGCAGGTTATCGGCATCGGCGCCGAAGGGCAGCGTCAGGGCCGGAAAGCCGGAGATATTGGCGAGCGAGGCAAGCGGCGCGAAAGCCGTCATGCGGTCGAGATGCAGCTCCGTATCGGAATGATCGGTGGGAAAGGATCCGATCAACGGCGGCGGCGAGGCAAGCATCGGTGTCAGAAGGATATCGACCTTGTCGAAGAGGGTCCACAGGCTGCGGCTCGCCTGCACCGCGCCGTTGAGTGAATCCCAGAGCGCTGTTGCCGGCATGGCGCGTCCGCGCAGGATGAAAGCCTGTGTCATCGTTTCTGCGGCATGCATATCGAGGTCGAGACCATCCACCAGGGCTGCGATATTGACGGAGACAATATCGCCAAAAGCGCGTCCGCTGGCCAAGACCGGCTGTTCGACATCGCTCCAGACAAGGGGGACTAACCGGTGCCCTTGTGTTTCGAGAAGGCGCGCCGCGGCTTCGATGGCCTGCAGCCGTTCGGGCGCTGTGGGATAGCGTGCGCCTGTGTCGGCAAGCAGGCCGATCCGCAGCGATCCCGGTTGTGCCGCGATCTGCTCGATATCCGCAAAAGGCCCCTTGGTCTTGCCGCAGAGTGTCTCAAGGAGCCGGCTGGTATCGCGCACCGAGCGCGTCACGGCGAGCTCGCTGGCAATGCCGCCGAGATGATTGCCGAAGGAAGGGCCGGCCGGAATCGCGCCCCTCGTCGGCTTCAGGCCGACAAGGCCGCAGCATGCGGCCGGTACACGGATCGAACCGCCAGCATCCGTGGCGTGGGCAAGCGCAGCGATACCCGCCGCCACGGCCGCCGCCGCACCACCAGAAGAGCCGCCAGCAGTGCGGGCAGGGTCCAGCGGATTACGGCAGATCGGGCCGATGGCGGGCTCGGACGCCAGGGAGAAGCCGAATTCCGGGCTGGTGGTCAGCCCGAAGAGGCAGAAGCCCGCCTCGCGAAACCGCTTTGCAAGATCGCTATCGGCCTTGCCGCCCTCGCGCTTGAACAGACGCGAACCCGCCGTCACCGGCAGTCCCGCAAAGGGGCCGCCGAGATCCTTGGCAAGCGTCGGCACACCGGCGAAAGGCCGAGCGGCAAAGCGGTCCGGATGTTGCGATCGTTCCTGATCCATGGCCCGAGCGGAGGCAAGGCCCATCTCGGCGTCGAGATAGGCTATCGCGCCAAGAGAAGCCTGCTGCTCGCTAAGAGCGGCCTGCATGGCGTCCATGCAGGTGAGCTTTCCGGCCTTGATGGCGCCGGCCAGGTCAGTGGCATCGGCGGAGGGATGGCGGGGCATAGTCGGGCCGGATTACTTCGGCTGTTCCATCACCTTGGGAACCTCGAAGGTGCCGGCTTTGATGTCGGCGCGGACCTTTTCCATCGCCGCTTCGGCATCCGCCGGTGCCACGCGCTTCACATAAACGATGTCGCTGCCGCCATCCTTCATCAGACCATAGGCTGTGTAATTGCGCCCAACCGGCTTGCCGGCAGCGACGTCGGCAATCGCCGCATTGAGGATGGGACGGAAATACCACATGGCATTGGCGAACACCGTGTCCGGGTAGCGCGGCGTGTAGTCGATCAGCGAGCCGACCGACTTGATTTTGCGCTCCTTGGCGGCATCCGCCGTGCCGATGCGCTCGCCGAACAGGATGTCGGCGCCGGCGTCGATCTGCGCCAGGCCGGCCTCGCGCGCCTTCGGCGGGTCGAAGAAGGTACCGATGAAGGAGACGAGATGCTTGCAGTCGGGATTGACCGCCTTGACGCCGGCCGCAAACGCATTGATCAGCATGTTGACTTCCGGGATCGGGATCGCGCCGACCGAGCCGACGACGTTCGATTTGGTCATCTTGCCGGCGAGCATGCCGGCGAGATAGGCGCCGTCATGGTTCCAGGTGCCGAACACGCCGAAATTGCCGCCGGCGGCCTCGCCGCTGGAGCCAAGCACGAAAGCGGTATCCGGATAGTCGGCGGCGACCTGGCGCGCTTCCTTTTCCACCGCATAGGCTTCGCCGATGATCAGCTTGTTGCCCTGTTCGGCATATTCGCGCATGGCGCGGGGATAGTCGGTGCCCGATACGCCCTCGGAGAACACATACTCGATCACGCCTTCCTTGGCCGCGTCCTGAAGCGCCTTGTGCAGGCAGGAGTTCCACGCATTCTCCACCGGCGAGGCATGAATGCCGGCGACTTTCAGCGGTGCGGCGGCACGAGCGGCGGGCGCAAGCGCGCTCACACCAAGAGCGATGCCCGATGCGATGACCGCACGGCGCGATAGGATAATGTCATGTGTCATTGTCTGTTCCCACGTTTTTGATCGTTTGGTCAAAAGTCTATGGGGCGACCAAAAAAGTGTCAAGCAATCGAGCGGCTTAAAGAATGTGCATTCCGGCGCCGTGCTGGCGACCGAGATGATGGATTATAGGAAAGGCGCCTCCAATCTCAGATTGGCACGAAAAATGCGTGTCCCGTCGACGATCGCAACCCACGTTGATGGAGACGGCGGACGATGACAAGGCAGGCAAATGGCACTTTGGATGTGCGGTTGATGCGCACGCTACTGACCTTATTGACGGAGTGCAGCGTGTCGCGAACGGCCGACCTCCTGGGTCAGGCTCAGCCGACAGTCAGTCTGACGCTCAAGAGACTGCGAGAAATGTTGGACGATCCGTTATTGGTAAGGTCTGGCGGTGCGCTGGTACCAACGGAACGGGGACTGGCATTGAAGGAGACGCTGCGCGATATACTCGGCCAGATCAACACGCACCTTGCTCCCGATCCCACCTTCGACCCCAAAAACGCCAGGCGAAACTTCCGCATCATTGCCGACAATTGCCTCGGTGCCGTTTTTCTACCGCAACTTGTTGGGAGGATTGCACAGAAGGCACCCAACGTCGGTGTTGATGCGTCCCACATGCCGAGCTACGACGATCTTCTCAGCCAGTTGGCGGACGGGTCCATCGATGCGGTTATTGGGAACTGGCCGCATCCACCGGAATATCTGAGGATGTCCCCTCTATTGACGACCGATATTGTCTGCGTCGTGCGCCCAAGCCACAGACTGGCGAACCGCAGCGAGCCTATCCGGATGGAAGAGTTCCTGACGGAAAAGCATCTTTCTCCGACGCCAGATAAACGCGCTCACCTAAGCCCGATCGATGGGCGGTTGATCGAACTCGGCCTTAAACGCAATATCGCCACATCGGTCCCGGAATACGCAATTGCGCCCTATGTCCTCGCCCAATCCGACCTCGTTTTCACCACTGGACGAATTTTCGCGGAGCAGATCGCCCAAGCGTTTCCCTTCGTCGTTCTGGAGGCGCCTCGCGAGCTTGGACAGATGCAGTTCTATATGCTCTGGCACGAGTGCAAGCATCAGTCGCCTGACCATGTCTGGTTGCGACAGATGATAAAATCGGTAGCAGCCGACGTTCGTGCCAGCGATACAACCGCGTCGGAACCGCTTAAATCTATACGCTCCAAAACGCCCGCATTCGGTTGAACCGCGCTGGATCGCTATTAACACGCCGCTGCCGGTCTCTTCGCGGTGCAATATAGTCTATTTATGTTCGGTTATGGCCGTTTCGTTCCAAACGGACCACACTGGTTGCAGTCCAATACCAACCAGATGAGGGCATGATGGCCGGTTCAGGAATTACCCGACGTGAAGTGCTTGCAGGGATTGCGGCCGGTGCGGCAGCAGGGATGTTCGGTTCGTTGAGCAGCGCCAGAGCCGCCGTTTCCGAAATGGTCTGGGCGACCTGGGATTCCAACGGCCATCCTGAATATATTGCGGCCTTCGAAGCGCAGACCGGCGTCAAGGTTAAGCTGTCCTATCTCTCCAGCGAGGACGCACAGTTCGCGGCTCTGAAAACCGGGACAGCGTCTGACTGGGACATGATCAATCCGTCCCTCAACGGAAGCTGGCGCTACATCAAGGCAGGACTGCTTGAAGAAATCGACATGGGCAAAATCCCAAATGCCGCCAAAATGTACGATGTCTTCAAGACGACGCCAAAGGTTCTTGATGCCTCGGGCAAGCATTTTGCGGTTCCCTACCTCTGGGGCCTCAACCCGATTGTCTATCGCAAAGACAGGTTCGAAAGCGAGCCTGACTACACGACACTGTTTAACGAGAAATACAAGGGCCAGCTCGCCATGCGCGACTATGCGCTGGAATCCATAGGGATAGCCGGTCTGGTCGCCGGCATACCGCGCGACAAAGTTTTCCTCATGGAGACCAAGGAGCTGGCGGAAGCCAAAAAACTGCTGATCGCGCAAAAGCCGTTGCTGCGTACCTATTGGCAGACGATCGGCGATCTCACAAACCTCTTTGCTACGGGCGAGGTCTCGTGTGCGTTTTCGTGGCGAGTTCCCTATGACGCACTTAAAGACAAGTTGAACATGGGGATGGCGAAGCCGAAAGCCGGGATCATGGGCTGGTGCGACTGCTTTGCCATGCCGGCAACACTGTCTCCGGAAAAGACCGAAATCGGCTATAAATTCGTCGACTATCTGCTTGGCGCAGACTTCGCGACCCAGATTGCCAAGATCGGCAACTACGCGACCACTTCGTCCATTATTCGCGACAAGCTGTCGAAGGAGGAGCAGGAAACGATCTTCGTTGACGACATGGATGTGATGAAATCCTTCATGTGGCCCGTCGCCCCGGAGAATTACTCGGAGTGGCTGAAGGTATGGAATGAAGTCAAGGCAAGCTGATGAAAGTCAACACGCCTGACATGGTGTCCGATCCGTCAAGGTCCGGGCTTTTGCTGTCGGCCCGCGGCCTGACCAAGAATTATGGCAAGGACCGCGCGGTCGACAGTGTCGATCTCGACATTCCGGAAAGAGCTTTCACTACGTTTCTCGGCCCTTCGGGCTGCGGCAAGACCACGATACTGCGCATGATTGCCGGCTTCGAGACGCCGGACGCGGGATCGATCGTGCTTGACGGACGCTCGCTTTCCGGCGTTCCGCCGGAGCGGCGTCCGGTCAACACCGTCTTCCAGAGCTATGCCTTGTTTCCGCACCTCACCGTGTTCGGGAACGTCGCGTTCTCGCTGACGCTTCGGCGCCAGAGCAATGTCGATGTGGCTGCGCGCGTCAAAAGGGCGCTGGACGCCGTGCATATGGCGGAGTTTGGCGAACGATATCCACACCAGCTCTCAGGCGGTCAGCAGCAGCGGGTCGCGGTGGCACGTGCGATCATCGCCGAGCCGCATCTGCTCCTGCTCGACGAACCCTTGTCGGCGCTGGATAAAAAGATGCGCGGCCATCTTCAGATCGAACTGAAGGACCTGCAGCGACGCCTCGGTATCGCTTTTGTCTATGTGACCCACGATCAGGACGAGGCCTTCGCGCTCTCAGACATCGTCGTCGTCATGAACAAGGGACGGATCGTTCAAAGGGGCGACCCTTTGACGATCTATGCTCGTCCCGCCAACGCCTTCGTTGCTGATTTCATCGGCGCTGCGACACTTATTCCCGGCGAGATTGCCGGCAGCGGTGCGATCCCCGGATCGGCTGCGATCGACACGGCAATAGGCATCGCCCAGTGCCCGTCTGTGGAGGGGTTGTCGCGTGGGGATAAGGCGGTGCTTGCCATTCGACCTGAGAATCTTCGCATTGCCACAGGTGCGGGTGTGATAAACGCGACGATCCAACATGTCGTGTTCAAGGGTGACAGATATCTCATCGAAGCTGGGGTGAAAGGCATCACCTTGCGGTTCATGGCGGATCATCCTCTTGCTCCAGGAACGGATGTCGGCCTGGCGTTGGATCCCGATCGCGCCTTCATCACGAGGGTCGAGTGATGGCCCTGGTGTTTCACCGCGCGCATTTTGCCGTGCCCGTCGCATGTCTTTTATTGGTGGGTTGCGTTCTGCCGCTCGCTTTGCTCCTGGTGTTCAGCTTCTTTGAGGTGGATCTCGACGCCTTCACGATGGTTCCGGCATTTTCGGGACAGAGCTGGTCGCAGATTTTTACCAATCCGGTCTTCGCCTTTCTGATTGGCAAGGCAGTAATCTCAGGTGCGGGGACGGCGGTGCTGGCGACTTTTGTCGGGTATCCGATAGCGATTTCGATGACGCGCCTGCCTGCTCTTTGGAAGGGGATTGCAAGTATCGTCCTGCTGACGCCGCTCTACACCGGCGAGATCGTGCGAATTTATGCCTGGCGTGTCGTTCTTGGCTCCGAAGGGTTGATCAACGCCGTCCTGCAATGGCTCGGTCTTATCGATGAACCTTTGAAATTCCTGTTATTTTCGCCGTTCACCACGCATCTCGTGCTGCTTTACAACAATCTGCCATTCATGGTTCTGGCGATCTGGATCTCAGCCGAGTTGATTGACAAAAGGCTGATTGAGGCCGCCCGGGATCTCGGCGCCCGGCCATCGGATGCGTTCTTGAAGGTTATCCTGCCTTTGACCACTCCCGGGCTGGCCGTCGGCGTCTTTACAGTCTTTGCCCTGGCTGCCGGCGATATGATGACGCCCAGTCTTCTTGGCGGAACGTCGGGCGCGACGCCGATGGCGATGATCGATAATCTGTTCGGTACTGCCTTCGATTGGCCTCTGGCGTCGGCTCTGGCCCTTAGCCTTCTTGTCGTCCTTTTCGCATTTGCCATCGGGTTCGCCACCGTCCTTCTTCGGCTCAACGGTGCAAGGGCAGTCTTCCGGCGGGGGTTGAAATGACCCGATTTGCGATGTTCACACTTGGTCTTGCGGCCTGCTTTTTCTACCTGCCGATTGTCGTTCTCGCGATTTTTTCCTTTAACGCGTCAAGCACGATGGCTTTTCCCCTAAGCGGCTTTACCTTTGCCTGGTACGCCGATCTTGTTGGCAACGCGGCGTTTCAGGACGGCTTCATAACCAGCTTTTTGATCGCCCAACCTGTCGGGCTTCTGGCTGCGTTCATCGGCCTCGTCGCCGCCTTGGCCCTGACGTCGCCGCGAATGTGGTTTCGGGGCGCATTTGCCGTTTTGATCCTCGTGCCCTTTCTCGTGCCGAAGACTGTCCTTTCCATCGCGCAGGCAATGCTCATGAGCTGGGTGGGACTGGGACGCGGAGCGACAGCTCTCATTCTGGCACAAACGATTGTTGCCGTCCCCTTCACCACAACGATCATCGCCGCCGTGTTAATTCGGCTCGATCCACGGCTGGAGGAGGCGGCCCGGGATCTGGGTGCTACGCCGTGGCAGAGTTTCCGGCGTGTTCTGCTTCCGCAGCTCAATGTCGCACTGAGTGCCGCCTATTCCATCGGGGTTATTCTGTCGTTGGCGGATTTGACAATCTCGATGTTTTTGGCCGGCCGCACGCAGCCGCTTTCCCTTATCGTCGCATCGGAGTTTCGGCGGGAACTCAAGCCTGACCTCAATGCGATGCAGGTGGTCGTCCTCCTGTTGACTGCCCTGATCGTGGCGCTGACAGAGATTAATCGCCGACGCCGTCTACGCGGACGTACGGCTCATTTGCGAGATCAAACATGACATTCTCCCCCGCCGATGTGCCGCGGATGACGGTTGACGACCTGAAGCAGGCCGCCCGCGCCGATCTTGCCGCGCTTGGCTATCCGAACCCGCCATGGATCGCCGATCTGCAACGGCCTGATGCAATAGAGATCGCCGATGTCATCATCGTCGGTGCCGGCCAGTCCGGCATCACGATCGCGGCAGCGCTGAAGTGGGATGGGGTGAGTAACGTGCGCGTTCTCGACAGTGCGGCGCCAGGGGCTGAAGGGCCGTGGCTGACCTTTGCCCGCATGGAGGAATTGCGCACCCCGAAAACGCAGGTCGGCAACGAATTCAATGTCGTCAATCTGTCTGTGCGTCGCTGGTTCGAGACAGTTTACGGGCGTCACGCCTGGGAGGAGCTTCCACGTATTCCAAGAAAGGACTGGAAAGCCTATCTGGATTGGTATGCCGAAGTCTTCGAAATCGCGATTACAAATCATTGCGAGGTTGTCGACGTGGCTCCTGAAGGTGATGTCATCGCCGTCACGACCAATGTCCGCGGCGTGGTGGAAAAGTCTCTGGCGCGCGCAGTTGTCTTGGCCACGGGATATGATGGTGCGGGTGCATGGCGAGTTCCAGGTTTCGTCTCCGAGGGGTTACCGCCGAACAGGTTCAATCATACAAATGGTCCCATTGATTTTGAAGCTTTGAAGGGCTTGCGCGTCGGCGTGCTTGGGCATGGCGCATCGGCATTCGACAACGCGATCAAGGCTCTTGAAGCGGGTGCTGCCTCTGTCGATCTCTGCTTTCGGCGTGAGAAGCTGCCACGCACGAACCCGCATCGCGCAATTGAGACACCCGGGATGATGACGCATTATCCGGATCTCTCCGACAGTACGCGCTGGAATATTTCGCGCTTCTTCCGCAGCGTCGACCAGCCGCCGCCGGTGCGGAGTTTCGAAACCGCCATGGGTCTTGCCGGGTTTCGGCTGCGCCCCGCCACGCCGTGGCTCGCGGTTTCTGAGCAAGCGGACGCAATCCGAGTCGATACGCCAGACGGCATTTTGGAGTTCGACCATCTCCTGCTTGCGACTGGCATGCAGATCGACCTTGCTGCCCGACCGGAACTCACAAGCATCCATGATAAGGTTGCACTTTGGGGCGAACGCTACACGCCCGAGGACGCCGATAAGGATGCTCGTCTCGCACAGCTTCCCTATCTCGATGCGTTCTACGGCTTTGTCCCAAAAGACGCTGCCGACACCTGGCTCAGCCGCGTATTTGCCTTCAACAGCAGCAGTTTTATCAGCCACGGCCCGCACTCGACCTCGATCAGCGGACATAAGCATGGCGTTCCCCGCCTCGTGCGCGGTGTTCTGCGCCGGCTTCTTCTCGATCAGGAAGAAACGATCCTGCCGGCATTGGCGGCCTATGCCTCGCCCGATCTGCCGGTCTCCGATGATTTTGAAGATCGTGTTGCCACGGCAAATTCGCGTCCGGCAAGCGCGGATCAATCCGACAATCGTGTTTGAGGGTACCTCATGACGACCTCTTTTTATTGGACCGATCACTCGACCGCCGATTTCGCTTCCCGTGATTTGAGCGAGACGGTCGTCATATTGCCGATCGCGGCTATCGAGCAGCATGGCCCTCATCTTCCTGTGAAGGTGGACGCGGCGATCAATGCCGGCATCCTTGATCGAATGACGCTCTTGCTTGACGCTGGTGCCGACGTCTTGATCCTGCCGGCACTCAACGTTGGCAAATCGGATGAGCATCTGGCCTATCCGGGCACGCTCACCATCTCCGGGCAAACACTGCGCCTCGTCTGGCTCGACATCGCCAGAAGCGTGAAGCGTGCGGGCGCCCGAAAGCTCATTCTTTTCAATTCGCATGGCGGGCAGATCTCGCTCATGGACATGACCTGCCGTGATATCCGTGTGGAGCTCGATATGCTTGCGGTTGCCTGCTCCTGGTTCCGGATAGCGCCGGTCGAAGATCTGTTTTCTTCGGCGGAAATTCTTCATGGTATCCACGGCGGGGATATCGAAACCAGCATGATGCTTGCTATTGCGCCAGAGCTGGTCGTCATGGACAAGGCAGAAGACTTTGTGCCGCTAACGGTCGGCATCGAACAGTCCGGCAGCCTGCTAACGGCAGAAGGCGCGGTGGGCTTCGGCTGGCAGGCGCAGGATCTTCATCCGGCCGGCGTTTGCGGCAATGCCGCCAATGCTGATGCCGACAAGGGTGTGGTCGTTCTTGATCGTGCTGCGGCTGCGTTGGTTCGTCTTATCGAAGCCGTTCGCAGTTTTGACATAGGCCAGCTCACCTCCGAAACCCGCTTTTCGGCAATGAGATAAGCCATGCTGGCGATCCGCGACGTCGAAACTCTTCATATGCAAATGACAGACGGAGTGCAGTTGGCTGCCGATGTCTATCGCCCCGTCGGACCGGAAACATATCCGGTTCTGGTGATGCGGTTGCCCTACGGACGCAAGGTTGCCTCGACGGTCGTTCTGGCACATCCCGCCTGGTATGCAGCCCAAGGCTATATCGTTCTGGTGCAGGACGTGCGGGGCAGGGGCGGTTCGCAGGGCGTATTCAGGGTTCTCGAAGACGATATCGCCGATGGCGCGCTCACACTTTCGCTGGCAGCCGATCTTGCCGGCGGTAATGGCAGGGTGGCGAGCTACGGGTTCAGCTACCATGGCATGAACCAGTTCATGGCGCTTGCGGGTGCGAAACGATCGGGCGGAAAAGTTCCTGATGCCATGGCGATCGCGATGGCAGCCTTCGACGTGCGCAATCATTGGGCCTTCGAGGGCGACGGGTTCCGTTTGCAGTCAAACCAGGTGTGGGCCTGTCAAATGGCGGTTGAAAATGCCCGGCTGGCTGGTGACATTGCTGCCGTCAACGCCTTGCGCGCCGCTCTGCCATCGTTGCACTCCGACCCGATTTCGGCAAAGCCGGAAGCGTTGAAGCATGCATCGCGATACACGCATTACCATGATTGGCCCGCCGACGATCCGGCTTATTGGCGGGAAAGGTCGCCAAAGACGGTGCTTGAGGGCGTAACGCTGGACGTTCCGGTTCTGCATGTCGGCGGATGGAACGACATCATGCTTGAGGGCACCTTTGCGGCCTTTGACGCTTTTTCGTCGGGTCCCTGCCTGCAGCGGTTGTCCGTCGGACCCTGGTCGCACCTCCCCTGGGGACGACGGGTCGGCGCGCTGGATGCCGGGCTCGAAGCTGCAGGCGGGATCGACCCGGAGATAATAGCGTTTTTCGACGAGGTCCTGAAAGGCCGCGAAAACCGCCATCCGAAAATCCGGCTGTTCGATATAGGCAGGAAGGCCTGGGTCGGTTTCGAAAACCTGCCGAAGACCGACGAGTTGTTGCTCCATCTCAGATCGAGCGGCCGGGCGGCGCCGACGAGTGTCGATGGCAAGCTTGACGAAAAGGCGGGCTCCTGGAGCTCCGACTATCTGGTGCACGATCCATGGCGGCCAGCTCCAAGCGTCGGTCTGCATCTTGGGACGCCATCGGACTTTGTCGACAGGGCAGCGATCGATGACCGGGCCGATGTGGCCGTCTATACCTCGGAACCTCTCGACAGCCCGCTCTTTCTGGTTGGAGCACCGGACGTTGAGCTGTTTTTGACCTGCGACCGACCAAGCTTCGATCTTGACTGCACCTTAAGTGCACTCGCCCCGGACGGGGCGGCCATCACAGTGACCGCCGGTCATAAGACTATGATGGTACAAGACAACGTATCGGTGATTATCGTCAAGATGCGTCCGATGTGCATGACGGTGCCGGTGGGACATTGTCTGCGCCTTTCTATTCAGGCGGCATCGTTTCCAGCTTTCCCGGTCAATCCGGGCACCGGCGTCCGTCCCCAGCACGCGGCTTTTATCGACGGGCTTGTCACAACACTCGTGCTTCGATCCGGTGATGCCCACTCCTCTGCCATCCGCTTGCGGCTCCTGGCGGAGACTGGCGCCGAAAGTGCTGCCGCCACTCTTAGAAAGGCTCAATATGCCAGCGATCTCCAATGAAGAAGCCGCCGAGGGCCTTGAGGCAATCCTGGCCGACATGCCGGGGTGGGGATCGGAATTTTCGCACACATTCGCCAATCACGCCCCAATGGTTCTCGTGGCACTCGACCGCATCGGTGGCGCGCCTCCTCAACTTCGGCGCTTCTTTGATCACTACAGAGATGCAAAGCAGCTCATACCCTTCGCTCAGCCGATTGCGTCCCTCGATGGCAACAGTTGGAAAGCGGCAATCGGAGCGCGCGAGCGGGAACCCGATCTGCGTATATTCTTCTCAGGCGAGCTGACGAGGCTGGGGATCCATGGTGCCTTGCAGCTCTATCTCCCCGATCTTGCGGCCGGTATTGCTGCCAGCGCTTTTCACGCACTGATGCGAACGGCCTATGGCGTTCTTCGAGGCAACGAGGCAGATGTCGCAATCGCGCTTGCCTATTGGGCCGCCACCTATCTGCCGCTTCCATCAGCAAAGGGGACGCCGCCCATAACGCGCGACCCAGCCGAAGTGCTTGCGATGACCGCAAAGATTGCACCATTGCATGGCATGAAGCTGCATGAGCTGTTGTGGCAAAATATGCGGGACGCCGGCAACGTGCCGGCGTTTGCACCCGTCGTCGATTGGCTTGAAATTGGGCCGGAGACCATGGAGCTAATGGCATCCACCGCCCTTTCGCTGTTTGCCGCAACCCAGCATTTTGCAGCCTTGCATGTCATCACCGGACTACACTGGATCCGCCTGCTTGCACCTCATTGCGATGAGGAAACGCTCTATCGGATGTTGCGGGTATTCTGGCAGGGTATTGCCGCGTTGATGGGCGAGCTTGGTTTTCCCGAGATACCGGACAAAGTCGTGGTTGATCGCTGGCGTAACATACAGGCCCCCGATTGGTCCGAGATACACGCGATCGCCGCGCAGAGTTATGATGAGCACGATATCAGCCTTGCCTTTTCCGCAAGCGAGGAAATGAAGGTCTATGGCGACCCGCTCTATGGTGTTGTGGTTGCTCGTCGCCTAGGTCTTATCGGAGACTACCTGAAATGACGGCAGCGACGTCGAGAACCGCCGATTGTATTATCGAAGCCGGGACGGTGCTTTGCGGCCTTGCGCCCGATGGCAGCATGGCGATGCGCCATGACGTGGGCATCCGTGTCGATGGCGGCATGATTGCTCAGATCGGACCGATGCCGGCGGTTGCCTATGGCAACGACCATCTTCCTCGGTTTGGCTCCCGCGACATGATTGCCATGCCGGGACTGGTCAACAGCCACCATCATTTCGGCATAACTCCCTTGATGCAGGGCGTGCCCTTTGCGCCGCTGGAATTATGGCTGCCGCAGTTCCGGGCGATGCGTCACATCGATGTCAGGCTCGACACGCTCTATTCGGCGATCGAGATGCTGGAAAGTGGCACCACGATGGTACAGCATATCAACAGTGGATTTGCCGGCGCACCGGATGGCTGGATGGCCACGGCAGATGCGACGCTTAAAGCCTATACCGAGATCGGCATGCGGGCCGGTTTCTCTTTCATGATCCGCGACCGCAATATTCTGACCTATGATGACGACGCAAACGTTCTTGCCGCCCTTCCCGAAGCCGTGCGCGCGTGGATTGCGCCAAAACTTAACGCTGCCGCAGTGCCAATCGTAGAGCTCATGGCGTTTTACAGAGCGCTCAGCGAGCGCTGGTTGGCGGCGCAGCCCGATCATGTCCGCATCAATCTCGCGCCGGCGAACCTTCACTGGTGCACCGATGAATGCCTCCAGACGATCTTCGAAACGGCGCGCACCTCTGACGCACAGGTGCATATGCATCTTCTGGAAACCGAGCGGCAATCAGGTTTTGCCCATAATAAGTTCGGTCACAGCGCTGTACAGCATTTGAAGGCGCTCGAGTGCCTCAGCCCCAATGTGACGCTTGGCCATGGCAATTGGATGAGCCGCGCCGATCTCGACATAGTCGCCGACTGCGGCTGTACCATATGTCACAACGCGTCTTCGGGGCTCCGGCTTGGCAGTGGCATTGCTCCCGTCAACGAGATGCGGCGTCGCGGCATTCCGGTGGCGCTCGGCATCGACCAGTCGAACATCGCCGACGATCGCGATATGACGCTCGAAATGAAACTTGTCTGGGCGCTGCATCGCGAAACCGGACTGTGGAACGACCGGCCCGATGCCGGTGCTGTGCTGCAGATGGCCACGGAACATGGCGCCAAATCCGTCGGCTTCGGCGGCTTTACGGGCCGGCTCGAACCCGGTCTGCAAGCTGATATCGTGCTGATGGATCGGCGAAAGATTGGCCGCCCGCATCTCAACATGAGAACATCTCCGGCGGATGCCGTTCTGCATCGCGGGGGGCGACATGCCGTCCATCAGGTGTTTATCGGCGGGTGTCTGGTCGTTGACAACGGCAAGGTTACCACGATCGACCGTGAGGCCGTACTGCTCGAAATTGCAGATATACTCAAAGGCCCGGAAACGCAGACAGAGACGCAGGCGTGGAATGCCATCGGCGCCCTTCTTCCGCATTTGGAGGCGCATCACCGAAAATTCACGCCAACGACCGCGCAGCGCGCGTATCGATATAATTCGATGGCCGACAATCAGGACTGTGAATAGTCATTGCGCAATGACCCTGATCACCTCGGCGAGAACAATTGTTTGCCGTACCTATCGGTATGGGAACCCCATGAGCGGTTCACGCGGAAGGCATGGGGAACTGCCCGACGGCTCCTAATCACGCGAGGTTTGAGCCCTTAAATACCCAGTCCAAAGATCCGGGCATGTCATCGCGCTGAAAAGCCGGCTCGCGCCGGCTCCTCAAGTGTTTCAAACTTCCCTCACAGCACGGCAACCACGGCCTTGGCGAGGTCGTCGAGCCGATCCTCTCTGAGGCCCGCGACGTTGAAGCGAGAATCGCTGACCATATAAATACCGAACTCGTCTCGCAGACGATCGACCTGTGTTTCGGTCAGGCCGAGCCGCGAGAACATGCCCCGATGATCGGCAATAAAATCGAAGCGAGAGGAGTTGGATTGGCGACGGAGCGCCTCGGCAAAGCCCTTTCGCAGATTGAGCATGCGAAGCCGCATGGCTTCGAGTTCGGACTTCCAGTCAGCGCGCAGTGCATCGTCCTCGAGGATGATGCGGACTGTGGCGGCCGCATGGTCCGGCGGCATGGAATACAGTACGCGAGTGGTAGCGAGCGCCTGGCTGCCGGCGATCTTTACGCTCTCCGCACTCTTGCCCATCAGGATGACGGCGCCGAGGCGGTCACGGTAAACCGAAAAGTTCTTCGAGCAGGAGGTGGCGACAGCCATTTCCGGCACCTTGCTTGCGAGCAGGCGAACGGCGGCGGCGTCTTCCTCCAAACCGTCGCCGAAGCCCTGATAGGCGAGGTCGACGAAGGGGAAAAGGTCGCGCTCGATGAGAAGATCCACGACCGGAGCCCACTGCTCGATCGTCAGATTGGCGCCGGTCGGGTTGTGGCAGCAGCCATGCAATAGGATGATGTCGCCGGCCTTCGCCTGCTTCAATCCCTCGAGCATGGCATCGGCCTTCACCGTGCCGCTGGTGGGATCGAAATACGGATAAGTCGCGGTTTTGAAGCCTGCAGCCTTCAGGATCGGCACATGATTCACCCAGGTCGGGTCGGAGAGCCAGACGGTGGCGTCAGGCCTGGCCTTTACAAGCAGATCGGCGATCGTGCGAAGCGCGCCCGAGCCGCCCGCTGTCTGGCAGGCGAACATGCGCGAGAGATCGGTGTTCTCGCCAAAGACCAGCTTCAGCATGGCCCTGTTGAAACCTTCATCGCCTGCCATGCCGACATAGGTCTTGGTCGTCTGGCTTTCATAAAGACGCTTCTCGGCGTCACGCACGGCCCGCATGATGACGGTCGCACCGTGCGAGTCTTTGTAGACGCCGACGCCGAGATCCATTTTCGTCGGCCGTTCGTCGTTCTTGTAGAGAATCGAGAGGCTGAGGATCTTGTCTGGCGGGGCGGCAGTGAGGGTTTCGAACATGGCTTTTCCTTCGAACTGAGGTCAAATACGCAACTGCTTCACATTGGCAGAATCAATGTTCCAACTCACTTTGCGATCCGGCGTGGATCGCGGCAAGCACCTGCTTTTGAAGCGCAACGAATTGTGACGATATGGACCTCATGATTTCATGAGTCTTCTTCGTTCAAAACCCATAGAGCGGAGATGGCAAGTCTTCACGATTCACCATCTCCGAGACCCCGTATAAATTCGGAAATATACACGATAGGCCATGCGTGGAGCGCGCCGAACGCCGCGCCCCACCTGATTGCAATCAGTCCAACTTGTGTTTCGCAAGCCAATCGCCGGCCACGACATCGAAGCTGTCATGGTTGGCCAGACGGCCATTCATGATAACAAGATCCGTTGTCGTTAGAGCGGCAGAGACCGCATCGAGCGTCTTGGTTACGACGTCACTGATTTTGGGAGTGGCGATCACCGGAACGATGTTCTGAGCGGAGAAAAGATTTTTGACGTCTTCCAGCACAACGAGGTCGTTTTCGGCGATAGCGGGGTCAGTCGAAAATAGATTTGCGACCTGCACCTGGTCATTCACGAGTGCCGCAAGCGTCAAAGGTCCGCCCACATCGAGCGCTCTTAGCGATTTGAACTCTATGCCGTAGAGATCTTTCAGGCCGATCATGCCTTCCTTGCGCGTCTTCCATTCCGGCGGGCCGCCAAGCACGAGTTGCGATGCGACTGGTGTAAGATCAGCGATCGTCTTCAGTTTGTATTTCTCAGCTGTTTTACGCGTCACGGCAATGCTGTCGGAATCCTGTGCTGCGGAAGGCGTCAGCATTGAGATTCCTTTGGGGAGGGCCACCTTGAGGGCCGCGGCAACATCACTTGGCGAGTGGGCGGTGGCGTTCTTGTCGAGATAATTTAATGTTGCGCCTGCATATTCCGGCAGAAGATCGATCGATCCGTCGATCAGCGCAGGAATATATACCTCGCGACTGCCAATGTTCAGCTTCGTTTCCACTGGAACACCCTTGGCAGCCAGCGCCTTGGCGTAAATCGTCGCCAATAGCTGACTTTCAGGAAAATCCGCGGAACCGACGATGATGGTCGTGGTGTCGCTTCGCACAGCCGGGGCTGCCGACAGCGGATCGTCTGCTGCGAGTACCGACGCGGCTGAAAGGGCCATAAGCGCGAATGCACCAACGGCGGTGATCATCTTAAATGTCATGCAAGCTACTCCGTTTGTTAATAGTCATTGGGGTGAAAAAGTTGCTCTTTGATAAGCGCTGCCGTCCCAAGCATCGTCAGTCCGGCAGAGACGGCGGCCCTCGATATGATGCCGATTAGGACGATTATACTGAGAGAAACCAAGCTGTGGCATTTTAAATGGTCTTGTTCTCGGCCGGTGGCTGGTCAAATCGCGATCGCATGAAATTACCCGAAAGAACGTGCGTGACCCCGACTCCGGCAGGTGAGCAAATCTATGATATCATTAGGAGATTATAGCACAGACCCTTGAGTGAAGTGGTCGAAAATCATCAACTTTTGCGTGGCAATAGAAAAACATGCCTTCAAGTTGTGCGATAGAGCCATGGCATTCCAAGGCGCCGATGGGCATGGTTGGAATTGCAACTCGCCCGCAACATTTGGAAGGAGCAATGTTTCGCGCTTCTCGGCGATCCATCTGTGATGCCCGTTTTTATCGATACATCAGGTCATGCGACAAGCGCTGGCGATTCGACACACCGCACGCACTCTGCCGCAAACCAGGCTTTGAACGACGTCACCAAGGGGCGGTTTGCGCTGCGCTGAGGTAGGTAGATGCAATACGGATTTGCGAGCAGGAGTCTCTGTTTTGTGGCGACAACCAGACGACCCGCTTCGACCAGATCGGCGCAGAACAGTCCTTGACCAAGCGCGATACCCAAGCCGCCACAAGCGAAATCGATCGCTGCCATGGATGAATTCGCCGTGATGCCGCGTTGCATCTGGCGGTTTGGTGTCAAGCCGGCTTTTTCAAACCAGGTTCTCCATGACGGGAACGATGCGGCGGAAGGTCCCCAGTCCGTGTGGATCAAGGTCGCCTCCAGCATGCTCTCGGTGGAGAGCGCCCCCCCATATTTGTCCAGGAATGCGGGCGAGCAGACCGGATAGACGGCGTCAGTGACAATGTCTTCCACATGATGCTGCGGGTAATGCGAGCGCCCATAGGAGAGACGGAAATCGATCCGCTCACGTTCGAATGGCACGGGATCATCTTCCCCGCGCAGGGAAATATCGACCGAGCCGTGTAAGCGAAGGAAGTCCGGCAGGCGCGCGGATAGCCACCCCATCGCCACCGACGGTGCCACCGATATCACCAGCGAGGACCGGCGGTCGCCCCCGTCAAGCTCGCGTGCAACGCTGCGCAGGTCCGCGAAGGCGTTGAGAAGTTGCGGAAACACGTCCATTCCTGCTTCCGTCAGCACGACACGCCTATTGGCGCGGTGAAACAGTTTTCGTCCGGCCTGCTCCTCGAGGGCGCGAATGAGCTGACTGACGGCTGCCGCCGAAATCCCCAGTTCTTCGGAGGCCGCGACAAAACTTCCTGACCGGGCCGCAGCCTCGAACGCCTGCAGACCTCGAAGGGATAGAACACCAGTCATGCATGCACCAAAGTTAAGCTGAGCTTTTCATTCCGGTAGAAATAATCGTTTTTACCCGAAAGTAAACTTGCCTAAATTGGCCGCAGAAAGCGCATGCTAGGAAGCAGGCGCTGCATTGTCTTACCATCCTGAACCCCGAAATGGAGTGCGGAATGTCGCGCCAAAGCATGATCCTGGCTGGTTTCTTCTTCAATCCGCAGGGAGACCACCGCCTGTCATGGCGGCACCCACGCGCGCCTCGTCACGAATTTCTCGATCTCGACTACTACCGTCGGCTTGCCAGCATTGCCGAAGGTGCCAAGCTGGACGCAATCTTTATTGCGGACCATCTCGGCGTCTGGGATACCTATGGAAGCGGGTTGACCCATTATGCCAATCCCCGCCTGGAGCCTCTCTCACTCGTTTCCGCCCTGTCCGCTGTCGTCAAGGACATTGGGTTCCTGGTCACTGCATCCACTTCCTACACAGAGCCTTTCAACACTGCCAGAATGTTTGCCTCGATCGACCACATCAGCCAGGGACGCGTGGGCTGGAATGTAGTGACGTCGGCACTCGAGGAAGAGGCCGTCAATTTCGGGCGCGATTCAAACATCGATCACGCGACACGTTATGAGCGTGCCAACGAATTCCTCGACGTCGTGAAGTCTCTATGGGACAGCTGGGAAGATGATGCGCTGGTGATTGACAAAAGCTCGGGCATTTTCGCCAATCGCGACCATGTGCACGCCCTCAACCATCATGGAAAGCACTTCAAGGTCAAAGGTCCCCTTAACGTTCCGCGCCCGCCGCAGGGGCATCCGCTGATTGTCCAAGCCGGCTCATCGGATGCCGGCAAGGAACTCGCCGCCGCGCAAGCAGATTTGCATTTCGCCATTGTTCGCAATGAGCAGGAAGGGCTTGCCTATCGCGCTGACATCAATGATCGGCTGGCAAAATACGGACGCAAAGCCGAAAGCCTTAAGCTGCTGCCAGGCATCCTGCCGATCGTGGCTTCATCGACCTCCGAGGCGCAGGAAAAGCAGGCATATTTGGAATCACTGATGCTTGATGAGGTCGCCGTCGATCTCCTGTCGAGCTGGGCTGGTACGGATCTGTCTATCTACCCTCTCGACGGCCCTGTGCCAGACCTGCCCGAAGAGGCCAGCTACAATGGCTGGAGAACCTGGCTTGCGATTGTCCGGAACGAGGCCAATAAGGGGCTTTCGATCAGGCAACTGGCGCGCAAGATCGCCAACACCGGCTCCGTCCCGCTTGTCGCGGGTACGCCGCGCCAAGTAGCGGACGAATTGGAACACTGGTTCGTTTCGGGTGCGGCCGACGGCTTCAACCTCATGTTTCCGCTCTTGCCTGAAGACTGGGAAAATTTCATGACTCAGGTGGTTCCTGAACTGCAAAAGCGTGGTCTTTTCCGCACCGAATACGAACCCGGGACACTGCGTGAACGCCTGGGTCTGGCTCGTCCGGCAAACAGATTTTCCGCAGGGTAGGGCGCATGGCCAGATACATCTCTGCCGTTCGAGGGTGCCGCAGCGAGCCCGCCGACCGGCGCGTATGCTTTGCCGATATTAAGACCCTGAGCCGAAACCCTTTTTTCCACATAAGTCCATAAAATAAGCCGATTTTATTTTCTAAGACCATTAAAGACGCTTCGGGCGAGCCGTTTCGGATGTTCACCCCCTTCTGGCGAGCGGTGAATAAGCTCGGCGGACCGCCGGTGCCAATTGCCACACCAAACGGAATGACGTTCGCGAGCAACCCGGATCGGGTGTCACGCTTCTTGGTGAAACTTGAGGAGCTGAAGCTTGAGCCTTCCTCGCCTGACTGGGCGGGCGGATTGCGAGCTGCTTGGCGGCATGGGGAGCCTGCTGCGCAGGATGAGCTCGGCCGTTTTCTGGCCGACCAGCTATCGGACTATGCCGAGAGCCGGGATCGCCCAGACAAACATCTGACGTCACATTTGTCGCCATATCTCAGCTTCGGAAACATTTCCGTTCGCCAAGCCTGGCATGCGGCAATCGCTGCAGGAGCGGAACACCAGCAGATGAATCTGCGAAAGCCGGATAAATTTCTATCCGAACTCGGCTGGCGAGAGTTTTCCTATAATCTGCTCTACCATAATCCAGATTTGAGCACGCAAAACCTGCAGCGAAAATTCGACCGTATGGCGTGGAGAAGAGACCCAGCGGCATTCAAGGCCTGGCCACAGGGTAGAATCGGTTATCCGCATCGTCGATGCCGGAATGCGCCAACTCTGGGCTACCGGTTGGATGCACAATCGTGTTCGCATGATTGCCGCTTCATTTCTGGTCAAGCATCTGTTGATCGACTGGCGCGAAGGCGAGGCCTGGTTCTGGGACACGCATCATCGATACGGACCCCGCCAACAATCCCGCGAGTTGGCAGTGGGTTGCGGGCACCGGCACCGACGCAGCCCCTTACTATCGTATTTTCAATCCCATCCTTCAGGGGGAGAGATTTGACCCGAACGGCGTGTACGCTAAGGAATGGATACCCGCCCTCAAAGATACAGATGCACGCTATGTTCATCGTCCATGGGAGGCTTCGGGCTGTAATGCTCCCAACGAATATTGCCGTGGAGCCCTAGAGCTCCGGTGAACGCGCGGTCTATCCGGGGACCTTCGTGGGGAGCGATCCTGGCAGGGTCTCCCAGCCTCATAAATGGAATTTATCGGACGCCAGCGTAACGAAGCGCGATGAAAGCCATCAGGCTCGCGACCGCGAAGGCGTTGAGGTTCAGCAAGGTCGATAGATCTGTGTCCGTCCAAGCGTGAAGTGGCAAGCCGATATAAATCCGCGAGATGATGAAAGCCAGAAAGATGAAGGCTGTCACGCCTCGCTGCCACCATTTCTCTCCGCCATGAAATGACAGCGCTGCCAGCATGATGCAGGGTGCCAGGAAAAGCGCAGTGCCCGATCCAGTGCCGAACAGCTTTGTCTCGAAGAGCGTATCGATCGTACCAATGAGAGGCAGCGCGAGGCGCGCTGCGAGCGGCGAGCGGCTTGCAAGAAACGGAATGGCCAGGAAGAAAGGTACTGCAATCAGCGTGCCGAGCGAAGCCACAATGCCATTTCCTACGAGCCACCAGACATAGAGCGGGTAGAAAGGCTTGTTCGCTATAATCACCCAGGCGATCGTGATGCTCGCCCGGGTGAGAGGATCCGGTGATATTCCAAGCCCCGACATCAGGCGACTGGCGTCAGAAGATAGTGGCCGACGCCCCAGATATCGCCGTTGTCATGGCCGAACAGGCCGGCTGTTGCCAGGAAGAACAGGCGCCAGCGGCGCTGCCATAGCCAGGCGTCCTTGCCGTAAACGCTTTTGAGAATTGGCTGGACGCGGTCGATCTCCCGGTCGAAGTTGGCGAGCCAATCGAGAGCCGTGCGGCGGTAATGCGTGCCCGACCAACGCCAGTCCTGTTCTACCTTGAAGAGATCGCCGAAACGGTGTGGCAGATCGAAAGCCGGCATGATACCGCCAGTGAAGAAGTGATGGGCGATCCAATCGGCGGGGTCGGAGTGATCGAAGCGGTAGGAGCAATCCCTGTGCGTGAAGACGTGCAGGAAAAGCTTGCCGTCGGGCTTCAACCAGCTGTGGACCCGTTCGAGAAGGGTGCGCCAATTGGACATATGCTCGAACATTTCGACCGAGACGACCCGGTCATAGGTCTGACCTGCCGAGAAATCGTTCATGTCAGCGGTGATGACTGAGAGATTGTCCAAACTGCGCTGTTTCGCCTGCTGTAGAATATATTGGCGTTGCGAGGCTGAATTGGAGACTGAGGTGATCCGGGCATTCGGGAAACGCCGCGCCATGTAGAGCGACAAGGAGCCCCAGCCGCAGCCAAGTTCGAGGATGTTCATGCCGTCCTGAATGTCGGCATGCTTCGCCGTCTGCAGGAGCGCATGAGTTTCCGCTGCGGCAAGCGTCGTATCGGCACCCGGATAGAGGCAGCTTGAGTATTTTCGCTGCGGTCCGAGCACCAGGGAGAAGAATTCGGCCGGCACTTCGTAGTGCTGACGGTTCGCCTCATCGGTATGGGTGGCGACGGGGAAATGCTTCATCGTCTCAAGGAAAGCGCGTTCGGCTTTCTCGGGCGCGGCAGCCAATTTGCGCTTGGTGCGGCCGCAGAGGAAATCGATGGCTGCGAGCGTCATGCCGTCGGTGAGCGGAGCCCGCTCTGCGGTGTTGATGGCGAAGGCCAACATGTTCATTGCAAATCTCCATGTTTGCGGGGTCCGGGGAAGAAGGCGTTGACGCGGGTCTGCAGCGCGCGGAACGTCTCGCCGCGCGATCTCAGCATGTGTTCTTCGAGCGGCGGGATGCCGGAGATATAGACCAGCAGCCAGTACATCAGTGCCGGCGCGAGTAGCGAAAGCCAGCTCCAGGGGGATGCTGAGAGGGCGAAGAGCGGCCAGACGCACCAGCCGAGCCATTCGAAGAAGTAATTGGGATGGCGGGAATAGCGCCAGAGCCCGGTCTCGCAGACGGCAGTCTTGGCGCCGGGCGTCTTGCGGAAGCGGGCAAGCTGTACGTCCGAGATTGCCTCCCCACTGAGCGCTATGACTGCGACGAGGATGGCGACGAGATCGGATGCGCGTGGATAAGGCGCGGTGTTGGCGGCCGCGAGATAGACGGCGAGCACGAGTATGAAGGCAGCAAGCGCCTGGACCTGCAGGAACACGAAAAGACGCCAGGGGGCCGAATCGCCCCATTCCTCGACAAGTTTGGCATAGCGCGGATCTTCGCCACCAGCTCTGGTGCGCGCACCGATATGGCAGCCGAGCCTGAGCGACCAGGCGGCGATGATGGTGATAACCGCGATGCGCCGGTCAACCGCGCCGCCGGCGAAGATCGCCGCGCCAATGCCGCCGAGCCCGACCGCGAAGGACCAGATCGTATCGATCCAGCCGCTTGCGCCGGTCTCGCGCTGCACGGTCCAGGCACCCGTCATTGCAAGGGAAAGGCAGATCGCGATGAAAGCCAGAAGAAGGTAGTCCATCAAACCCCTCGCGTTGCGGAACGCGTCATTGCGCTCGTTCCCGTATCTACGGAGGGTGGGCAAAACTAGTTTCGTCCCGCGTCAAAAAATCGATCAAAAAAATACGGGCTTGGTGAAACTCGTCGTGGAGACCTCTCGTAACTGTTTCGAAGCGGCCGAAGAGACGGCTGGGATCGTCGCGCGGAAGAGAGGATTTCATGGGATATTACGATCGAAACACGGGCGGCCGTCGCTTGAACATCGCAATCATCGGCACCGGTATCTCAGGTCTCTCGGCCGCGTGGCTGCTGTCGCAGCGCCACGACATCACCGTATTTGAAGCGGCCGATCGCGTCGGTGGCCATAGCAATACGGTGGATTTCGACGATACAGCAGGCAGCATTTCGGTCGATACCGGCTTCATCGTTTACAACGAGGTCACCTATCCCAATCTCACCGCCCTGTTTCGCATATTGGATGTCCCGACGGCTGCTTCCAGCATGTCGTTTGCGGTATCGCTCAACGACGGGGCCTATGAATATTCCGGCGGTACCGGGTTCGGTCTGTTCGCGCAAAAATCAAATGTCATCAACCCGCGCTTCTGGTCGATGATGCGCGATCTCGTGCGCTTCTATCGCAAAGCGCCACACGATCTGCCAACGATGGGTGGCATCTCGCTGGACGATTATCTGGTGCGCAACGGCTATGGCCGTGCTTTCCGCGAGGATCACCTTTATCCGATGGCGGCGGCCATCTGGTCGACGCCGGCCATGGAGGTCGGCCGATATCCGGCGGCGCACTTCGTGAAATTCTGCCGCAATCACGGCCTGCTCGAACTCTGGGACCGGCCGATCTGGCGCACGGTCAAGGGGGGAAGCCGTGAATATGTGAAGCGGATGACGAGCGGGTTCGCAGATCGCATCCGGCTCTCGACGCCGGTAAAGGCGATCCGCCGCGGTACCGACAATGTGGAGATCATCGACGCCCAGGGTGGCCGGCATATCTTCGACGATGTGGTGATCGCCACCCATGCGGACCAGGCGTTGCGCATGCTGACTGACGCAAGCCCGCAGGAGCGGCGCATCCTCGGGGCGTTTTCCTATTCCCGCAATGAAGCGGTCCTGCATGGTGATACCAGTCTCATGCCGAAGCGCCAAGCCGCATGGTCGAGCTGGAACTATCTCGCCGACACGCGCGAGGCGGCGACCCAACCGTCAATCACCTACTGGATGAACCGGCTGCAGCCGCTCGGCCAGGCTCCGCCGACCTTCGTGACGCTCAACCCACGCCGATCGCCGCGCGAGGAGACGATTATCCGCCGCGAGGTCTACGAACATCCGGTCTTCGACATGGGTACGGAGCGGGCGCAACGGGAGATTTGGTCGCTGCAGGGCGTTCGAAACACATGGTTCTGCGGCGCCCATTTCGGTTCCGGCTTTCATGAGGACGGAATGCAGGCGGGACTTGCCGTGGCCGAAGATCTCGGTGGCCTGCGCCGGCCCTGGCAGGTGGCACAGGAAAGCGCCCGCATTGTTCGCAAGCCGGTCATCGGCTCGACCACGCAAGAGGTGTTGGCATGAAGGCCATACTGCAATCAGCCCTCTTTCCCGGCCATGTGACGCATGCGCGACTGACACCGAAGGCGCATAAGCTCGCCTATCGCATCTATTCGCTGCTCATCGATCTCGATGAACTTGATGAACTCGATCGCCGGCTGCGCTGGTTCTCCGTCGATCGGTTCAATCTCTTTTCATTTTACCGCAGGGATCGCGGCGACCGCTCGGGCTCGGACCTTCGAGCGCAGGTGGAGCGCTGCATGCGTGCGGTCGGTGTGGAACCGGACGGCGGCCCGATCCGGCTTTTGACGATGCCGCGGCTTCTCGGCTGGGCCTTCAATCCGCTCAGCGTTTTCTTCTGTTACGACAGGAACGGGCAAATCAAGGCCATCCTCTGGGAGGTCGACAACACCTTCGGTGAGCGCCATGGCTACATGATCCCCGTCGAGGATGAAGTCGGTGACGCGATCGTCCAGCATTGCGAGAAGGTGTTCCATGTCTCGCCGTTCATGGACATGGACCTCCGTTACACTTTTCATGTTTCGTTGCCCACCGACACGTTGGTGATCCGGATCGACACGTTCGACTGCAAAGGTCTGGTGCTGACGGCACGGCACGTAGCGCGGCGCGTGGAGCTTTCGGATGCCGCCTTGCTAAAAGCCTTCGTCGCGATCCCGTTCCTGACGCTCAGGGTGATCGGAGGCATCCACTGGGAGGCCCTCAAGATCTGGCTGAAAGGCATCCGTCTGCGTGAGCACCCGCGTCCGCCGGAAATGCCCGTCTCCCTCGTTCGCCCCCCATCCGCACACAGCGCCCACATACAGCAAGGTCGAGGTTCATGAGCTCGTTTGAAGATTCCCCCGGTATTCCGCTCGATGTTTCCACCGAAACGGACCGGCTCGGTTTTGGCGGCAGATTGCTTGAGCGGCTGCTCGGCAATATCCGCTATGGACGATTGAGAATAGAACTGCCATCAGGCGGATTGATCGAGAAAACCGGATCGGAGCCCGGGCCGGACGCTACGATCGTCGTGAGACGCTGGCGCATGCTGCGCCGTCTTCTGACTGGCGGCGACATCGGATTTGCCGAGAGCTTCATCCATGGAGACTGGACTACGCCGGACCTGACCGCGGCTATCCGCTTTGCGGCAAGGAACGGTGAGGCTCTTGCCCCGGCGATCCATGGATCCCCGTTGATGCGGCTGCTCTATCGTCTGGGAAATCTGCTGAACGCCAACACGAAACGCGGCAGCCGAAAGAATATCGAGGCGCATTATGACCTCGGGAATGACTTCTACAAGGAATGGCTCGATCCTTCGATGCTTTATTCCTCGGCAATCTGGGACGCGGCTACACCGACGCTCGAAGCCGCCCAGCAGCGCAAGCTTGAGAGGGTCCGCAAAAAGCTCTCATTGAGCGGCGGCGAGACAATTCTCGAGATTGGCTGCGGCTGGGGCGCTCTTGCCATGCATCTTGCCTGTGAAGCGGATGCGGAGGTGACCGGCATCACGCTCTCGCCCTCGCAACTCTCCTGGGCGAAGAATGCTGTATTTAAGGCCGGCCGGGACAAGCAGGTCGATCTTCGGTTGCAGGACTATCGCGATACGAACGGACAGTTTGACCGTATCGTTTCGATCGAGATGTTCGAGGCCGTCGGTGAAGCCTATTGGCCAACTTACTTCCAGACGCTGAAGCGATGCCTGAAGCAGGGCGGCCGGGCGGTTCTGCAGATCATATCCATCGAGGAACGCCGTTTCGAAACCTATCGTCGGGATACGGATTTCATCCAAAAATATATCTTTCCCGGCGGCTTCCTGCCCTCGGATTCCGCCGTTGCGGCCGAGATCGCCAAGGCAGGCCTGAAACTCATCGAGACCGAGCATTTCGGCAAATCCTATGCTCGCACACTCGCCGAGTGGCGGTCGCGTTTCCATGCTCGCTGGCCGGCAATTGCCGCCCTCGGTTTCGACGACCGCTTCAGACGGCTTTGGAACTATTACCTTTGCTACTGCGAGGCCGGCTTCGAAGAGGGGGCGATCAACGTCGGATTCTACACGATCGAACATTCCGAGCCTAAGGGGCGGTAGCGATGGAACGAGACATGCACTTCAAGTGGATTGTAACGGTTGCGGCAATGTTGAGCTTGGGTTCTGCAACCATGGCCAATGCGGCTGGTATAGATGGCCAGTGGGCGCGCGGTGACGGCAATGCCAAGGTAAGGATCGCGCCATGCGGATCGAACATCTGTGCCACCAATACCTGGATTAAGCCCGGTACTCCGAGTGAGAAGGCCGGCGACATATTGACGATGACGATCAAGCCGGTTTCGGACGGCGGGTACTCGGGTACGGCCTTCGATCCGCAGCGCAACCTGACCTACAAGATAAGCGTGAGCGTCAAGGGCGATACGATGACCACGAGAGGCTGCGTGCTCGCGGGGCTCCTCTGCAAGGACGTCAATTGGTCGCGCATCAACTAGCCAAACGGAGTGCAGACATGCCGAAGCTTTCCATGAAGACTTACATCATCGCCTATGTCGTCACTCTGGCGGTCTTCGTGGCGATCGACAGCATTTGGCTCGTGACCATGGCAGATCGTCTCTATCGACCGGCGATGGGCGATATGCTGACTTCGGATTTCCGGCTGACGCCCGCCGTACTCTTCTATCTCGTCTATGTCGCCGGTTTGACGTTCCTTGCCATTCGCCCAGGACTGGTATCCGGCTCGTTTGGTATAGCGGTTCTCCATGGCGCGGTACTCGGCTTCACGGCCTATGCGGCTTACGATCTTACCAACCAGGCAACGCTGAAGAACTGGTCGACGACACTTACGGTGGCGGACCTCATCTGGGGCACTCTTCTTTCTGCTTTCGCCTCCGGCGCCGGCCGATGGATCACGAGTGGGATCGACGGTGCGCTAAGACAACGCGCGAACAACCTTGATGGCTAACGCTCGCGACTTGACGCAGCCCGTCTTCGCCATTCCTCAACGCCGTGTTTTCGCGACGAATGCGGGTTGTTTTTCCAGATCTCCCGTCTCTATATACAGAGGGCGAGAAGGTTCTTTCCGAATGCAAAGCAATGAGATCGCAGCTCTGATCAATCACGTCGCGATGGGAGATCGCGCGGCCTTTGCAAAATTGTATCGGGCGACGAACCCGAAACTTTTCTCGATATGTCTTCGTATTTTGAAGGACAGAACGGACGCGGAGGAAGCCCTTCAGGAAATCTATATCAAGGTTTGGCAGCGCTCCAAAACCTTTGCAACGAGTGCGGGGGCGCCATCCGTCTGGTTGGCTGCGATCGCACGCAATCATGCGATCGATACTATCAGGGCAAGAAAGCCGGTGGCCGACGATCTTGACGAGGCCTATGATCTTGCGGACGAGAATAGCCCCGATCCGGAGCAGCAGGTGGCGATCGCTGACGAGGGCCGTCGGATCGATAGCTGCATGCAGGAACTGGATGCAGTGCGTGCCCGCGCGGTTCGGAGCGCTTATGTCGACGGTTTGAGTTATCTCGAGCTGGCGGAGGAATTGAAGGTTCCCTTGAATACCGTACGCACATGGCTGCGCCGGAGCCTACTCAAACTCAGAGAGTGCATGCAGCGATGACATCGGGCGATCAAGGTCAAGGTGGACGCGCGCAGGACGAAATCCTGGCCGGCGAATATGTACTCGGCGTGTTGTCGCTTGAAGCGCGGCGCCGGGTCGAGCAGCGCATCGCGAACGATCGAGCCTTTGCCGCAGTCATTGAACGATGGCAGACGGACTTTGCATCGTTCAACGACGATTATGAGGAGCTCGCGCCAAGCGCTGCCGTCTTTACGCAGATTGAGCGGCGCCTGTTTGGTCCTGTCGAATTGGCAACGCCATCCCATGGTTTTTGGAATTCCGCCATTTTCTGGCGCCGGCTTTGGCTCGCGACATCTGCTGTCGCCATCATTGCCTTGGTTTATACTTCCGGCGCCGTTCCAACGACGCACAGCACAACGCCACTGGTGGCGGAACTTTCCGCACCGAATAATCAGGTCAATCTGCTGGCTTCCTATGACGCCGCAAGCGGCCGTCTGCGCATTGTGCCGGTCGCCGCAAGCGGGACGGGGGAGAAGTCACTGCAGCTTTGGCTGGTGCCAGGCAGCGGCAATCCGAAGTCGCTCGGCGTCTTCCAACCGGGCGCGGACGGCGAACTTGTGATCCCGGCCGACCTTCGCGGGAGCATGGCCGAGGGCGCGACCTTCGCCGTCAGTCTAGAACCATTTGGCGGCTCGCCGACAGGCTTGCCCACCGGTCCGGTGATTGCGAGTGGTGTCGCCCGCAGATCTTGATCTTTTCCTAAGGAGAGGGGGATCTCCCGTTGCCGCGATGATATTTCGCGGTGGCGCTGAAACTATTTACGTCTGCTCTTCGTCTTGTCTCTAGCTGCAAACAGCGTTGATCCCGAACCTATCAAGAGAGATCATGACCGACCGTATTTTTCGGCCTATCCCCATTCTCATCACCCTGATTTTCGCAATGAATATTCTCGGCATTTCTGCGATGGCCGCCGAACCGCCGGGGGGCCAAGTCCGCATCGATGTCGGCGGCTTCAAGCTCAACAGTGTTCTTGTCGGCGCAACCGGAAAGGCCGATCTTCCGCCGATCGTCTTCATCCATGGCGCGAGCACGAGCCTCTATGACCCGATGCTGTCGTTCCGCGACAAGCTGGAGGGCAGGGCGGAGTTGCTCTTTGTCGATCGACCGGGTCATGGACGCTCCGATATCGGAGGGAGTGAGAATATCCTTCCCGATGGCCAGGCCGATGCAATAGCCCGCCTGATGGAAAAACGCGGTATCCGCAAGGCCATCATCGTCGGCCATTCGTTCGGTGGGGCCATTGCCGCCGCTCTCGCGGTCCGTTATCCGGAAAAGGTGGTCGGGCTCGTGTTTCTGTCGCCCGCGGTCTACCCATGGCCGGGCGGGATCGCCTGGTATTACCAAGCGGCGCGCGCGCCGATCACCGGTCCACTGTTCAGTACAATCGTCGCTCTTTCGATCGGACTTCTGGCGATCGATCGGGCAACGAAGGAGGTTTTCGCGCCGAATTCGCCACCCCCCGGCTATATCGAAAAAACCAAAGCCCTGCAGGCCCTAAGGCCCATAGCTTTTCGTCACAACGCACAGGAGATCGCGGCGCTGAGCAATTGGGCAGAGATCGCCTCCAGGCGATATCACGAAATCAAAGCGCCGACCGTCATCATCACGGGAGATGCGGACGAGATCGTTTCTCCTGACGTTCATGCGCGCCATCTCGCACGCGACATAAGGGGTGCGGAGTTTCTGGTTGTCCACAATCTCGGGCATAAATCGGACTATATCGCGAGCGACCTTGCCATTGCTGCGATCGAAAAGGTTGCGGGGAAGAACCGCTATCTGAAATCGAAGGCGAGAGCGCTCGAGAAACGGATCGCAGACGATGGGCGGAACTAAGCCTTGACGTTCGCGCTGCCGCAAATTTCCGTCACCTCTCGAAATCAGCTCTCAATTTTAGTGTTTTAGAATCAATTATTTGGATCCGTAGTTGCGGCCCACGCCGTCCTGCCGTGAAATCAAACGCGGATCTCAGGTTATCTGTCAAAACAGATTGGGGCACCGTAGCATACCACATTCTCAATCACGGCGGGTCGCAGGTTTCGTACTCACATGCTTGCGGCCGGCCAGTCATTTGCCCGCTCCTCGCGAGCGTCTTCCGACACATCCTCTGCAGGGTCGGGATCACGTTCATTCGCTATCCGCAGATGTTCGATTTCGTCGATCGTGGCTTTGAAAGTATCGGATCATCGTGTGTAACAGTTTGTTTTCGTGGCTCGCATCCCCGTTGGATCGGTATGATCCGATGTTGGACCACTCTAGATTTGCTCACGATAGAATTGCAGCAACCTTGCGCCTGCCGGCGACAACCACTCGGCCGCGCCGGTAATGTAGCCCTCGATGCGACCGCCAGTCCCCACCAGATAGGTGGTGGGCATGCCAGTAAGCGTGAACACCGAAGCGGATGACCCGGTTGCCGCTTTGTACACGTCGGTGTAGCAGGCGAGGTTTTGTACAGGGATACTATCGAGGAATGTGCGTATTTTCTGCAGGTCCGCCGTGTCGGTGCAAATCGTGACGACATCAAGCTGGCTGCCTTGCGATCCGGCAAGGCTTGCAAGGACCGGCAGGTCCTCCCGACAAGCCGCGCACCACGTCGCCCAAAGATTGACCAGCGTGATACGTCCTGGCTTTGCTGTCACCACGACGTCTTTGCCATGCAGATCCCGAAGCCGAAGCGGCGCCATCGTCACACGGGGTTCCAACAGCGTGAACTGGCTGCGGACCGTTTCAAACACCGGAGGCCACGCGGGATCCTTGCCCTGCGCATGACTTGCGCGGGGAGTTACAAGCAGTGCCGGCGCCGCCATCAGTAGCGATCGTCTGGACAGGGAGACGGAAGGAGCGAACGTAGCATTACGCATGAATATAGGCCCAGCCCTTGAGTTGCAGGTCAACCACTCGCCCGATACCGAAGGGGACCAGCCCAGCGTCGGGTATCAGTGGAATGGAGATATGTTCCTTGGCTTCCGCAATTGCCTTGGACGATGCGCACATGCTGTAGGTGAGGTCTGGCAGCATCTGGCGTAGCGCTGCGAGCGGCTCGGCAAGCGTTGTCTTGTCCGCTCGAAACACTTCGATGCCCCTGCCATTGGCGACGACCTCAATCAGCAGTCTTGCGCCTTTGTCGGCGAAGTGTTTGGCGAGGTTGGAAGAATAGCTGATTGCGTGTCCCATAACATAGGGATCGCTGCTGTCGATCAGGATCACCACGCCGTCAACGGTAGGAGCATCCCTGGCTACGGCTGGCCCACCCGCCGTGAGGATCGTTGCGCCAGCGAGCAGCCCCCTGCGAGACAATTTATTGGAAGAGACCATGGCGGCGGCGTCCTGTCTGCCAAAATCACCGTGGAGAGATAGGTGCCTTCTTACCGCGGCCCCAAAGGACAAAGACCACGAGAGGAAGCAGAACAAAGTTGAGCGGTAGGGCTGCGAATTCACCACGCGAGGCGTGGAAAGTAATGGCGAAGATTTGCAGCACGGCGCAGCCCAGCGCCGCCAGAACGGTCAAACGCGGCTGGATGCGGGTAAAAGCGGGCAGAAGAATACCAAGCCCACCCGCCGCATCAACGATGCCTGTCAATCGCAACAGCGTTGGATATTGGGTCGGCCATGGCGTTCCCCACATAGCTGCCAGAGCTTCGGCGGGCATGAAGAGCTTCTGGTAGCCGAACACAAGGAAGGTGACGAACAGAAGCGTCTGAACGGTCCAGAGGCTGATCTGCAATATTTTGGCGACAGGCGGAACGGACGTAGAGACAATGTTCTCTTGCATGGGAATTTCCTCTTCGGTAATGGGGCTTCAGGCGGCGATGCGAGCAATCTGAGCCCGCGCGTGGGTAATAGCGTTTGTCGCCGCGTCGGGGCCGCGGCTCACACCTTCGATACGGATCAGCTCGACATCCGTGATGCCGATGAGGGCCAGAAGGGCCCACAGGTATGGCGTGGCGTGATCAAGTGCCGCCACCGGCCCTTCGGAATAGGTCCCGCCCGAGGCCAGCACGATGTAGGCCTTCTTGCCTTTAAGCATCCCCTCGGGGCCACCAGCGGTATATTTGAAAGTCTTTCCAGCCCGGACGATATAATCGATCCATGATTTAAGGCTCGAAAGGATGGTCAGGTTGATGAACGCGGTGCCAATGACCAGTGTTTCCGCCGTGCTGAGTTCGTCGACCAACTCATCCGACAGGCGGATGATCGCGGCTTCCGCCTCGTTCAGGTCGCTGACAGGCTTGCGGATCCCAACAGCAAAATTGCTGTCCATGTGTGGCAGTGGGTTGGCCGCGAGGTCACGATGAACCAGCGCCGTGGCAGGGTTAGCCGCTTTTAGTCGCTCCGTAAGCTCGACGGCGATCTGGGTCGAATACGAACCGGGGCGCGGACTCGCGGTGAGAAGCAGGATGGACATGACGAGTTCCTTACCTAGGCCGTGTCCCCATAACGGGGTTCATGTTGGTGCTGGTATGTGATTCAATCTCCAGAAAAGGAGATTGCTATGC
>NZ_JBFUPL010000016.1:0-92230 GCF_041355235.1 Rhizobium sp. RCC_161_2
GTTCGTGAAGTGTCGTGACCCTGCGCAATATCGAGCACGCCATCTCGTTGACTGGACCCTTGCGTGCGAAAAGGTGATGAAGGCGACGCCAATCGGCGGGAAACGGTTGCGACTGGTATCCAGCGCTAATCGATCGATAGGTGGATAAAGCCTATATCTTCCAAATATTTAATCAATCGCACGTAAATCTGAATTATGGAACTTTGAAGCTGACCTACTTTGTAGTAGCGACGGAAAAATGTCATAACCTCCTCTCGTCACGAGACAGCCAAGACAGTCGTAAGGGGAGCAAACCTGTTCTGCAGTGCGTACGCCGCTTGACCCATGGGTATCTCCGACTCCGGCTATCCGGAGCGTTCCCGCCAAGCGCTCAATCAGCGAAAGCCACGAGCCCCATACCTCTGCTCACCGCCCCCTCGAAAAGGCCGCGCATCATGTCGAATGCAGCTAGCGCCTGCCGATCCCCTTGCAATTCGCGTACGTTCGCCGTGAAGGTCTCCAGCAACATCGTTACCTGCGCAGGCTTCAGCATCGAGTCTTCGAAGTATCTGAGATCGGCACCAGCCTGACGGCCCTTGTCGAACAGGGTGGCAAGCGAACGGTGCGCGCGGAGATCAATGGAACCTGCGAGTTCCAGATGACCGGGGTTCCGGGGCATGAGCGTGGTGAAGGGGCCTGCGTAGTAGATGTCCAGCATCTTCAGTCAACTCCAGAGCTTATGACGGTCAAAGCGGGAAGCATCAACCCATATGGTCGGCTGTTTCCCACGCTGCAACTGTCGTGACAAAGGGCTGCGTGGGAAGCGCGCGGTTCGCCATGAAGCGGAAGCACATGCAGAACTGAAGTCACTGCGCGCTGCGTCCGATACCTTCCAGTTCACAATCCACCGCACGTACACGTCGACCATGAAGTCCAGGTAAGCGAACAGGTGAGCGTCAGATCGGATCGAGATCTGAGCGGTCTTCCCATCTCAGCCCGCCAGAAAACCACCATCTGTTGCAAGAACATGGCCGATAACATAGCCGGCCTCGTCCGACAACAGCCAGACAACGGCTGCAGCCACCTCTTGCGGATGGCCCATCCGCCGCAACGGCAGGCCAGCGGCGACGGAACGCGTGTCGGCAATACCGGCGCCAAGCATCATGTCCGTGACGACGCGACCCGGTGCTACGGCATTGATTCGGATGCCAGAGGGAGCATATCCCATTGCCGCCGCTCGCGTAAGCGAGATGGCTGCGGCCTTCGAGGCGCCGTAGAGTTGATAGGCCCGGATTGGGATTTCTCATACCGCTGACGCTGGTGTTGTTGACGATCGCGCCGCCGCCCGAACCGAGAAGTGCCGAGATTTCGTGGCGCATGGCATGGAAGAGCGCCCGGACATTGGTATCGAACACCTGCGTATAGACAGCATCGGTCTGTTCGGCGAGAGGCGCGCGCCGTTCCTGTAAACCGGCATTGTTGAATACGGCGTCGAGCCGGCCGAACCGCGCCATCGCCTGGCGAATCGTTCCGGCAATGTCTGCTTCCCGTGTCGCGTCGCCGGTGACGACTGTTACCGCCGAGATCAAGACGGGTAGACGGCGCATTCTGGAGTACGTGTTTTCGCCTGTGGTCGAAGTGGCAGAGACCGCCATGCATGAGAGATAGATCGTCCGGGTTAGACAGCAGCATTATCGGTGGTCTTGAAGAGATTCGAACCGACGACCCGTGATTTTAGTCACGTAACAGGCAGCGGATCAGTGCCTTCGCTTAGGATTGCGAGATATTTACGGTAGCTGAAGACACGGCCACGCTTGCGACCTGTCACCTCCTCGACAATCCCCAGACGCTCCAAGTCAGCGAGCGCTGCATTGACAGTCGGCGCGGAAAGGCCTGTCATTTGAACGATCTGATTTGCCGTATGAAAGGGGTTTTGCTGAGAGAGTTCGTGAATACGAAGGCCGATCCGGCTCTGTCGCTCTCGGTTGTGATTTTCTCCCTGTCCTCCTTGAAAAGATCGACAATCCGAGTGGCAGCATTCAAATGCTTGGTTGGCGGTGTCGGCTACACCTGTCAGGAAGAAGTCTAGCCAAGCCTCCCAGTTTCCATGTTCACGGACCTCTTGCAGTAATCGATAATATTCCCTTCGATGGGCCTTGAGGTAAAGACTGAGGTAGAGCAATGGTTTGCGTAGAACGCCGTTCATGCACAGGTAAAGAGTGACAAGCAGACGACCTATACGGCCATTGCCATCGAGAAATGGATGGATCGTTTCGAACTGGACATGCAGGAGGCCGGCTTTGATCAGTGCCGGTAACCGTGATTGATCGTCATGCATAAAGCGCTCGAACGCAGCCAGGCAGCCGCCCAATTCCGTCACGGGTGGTGGCACGAAGAGTGCATTACCGGGTCGCGTGCCACCAATCCAATTCTGGGAGCGCCGAAACTCTCCTGGATCCTTGGTGCCTCCCCCACATACATGTAAAGGAATAGCTCTTGGCGCGGGAGCAGCATTGTGATGCCATCCAGGCGACCTAGCGCACGCTCTGCCAGACTGAGGCGCTCCAATAGGGAAAGGACATCGATGGATGGCTCGGGCGGCAATGGCGGAGGCACGAACGCCCGCACTGTTTCGCTTGCTGCTGTTGTTTCGACAAAACGGCCGAGGCGCAAATTAGGTTCTGAATCAGACATAGCCTAATATGAATTCCGTCCGCTATTTAAGCAAGCGCCCCTTTGTTTAAATAAGCGTCAAGCTTAGGTAAGCACGCTTAATTAACGTAGACCGTTGTCACTGCGTCAGGTGCAGGCGCCTGGCTCCAGGCTAATTCCATGAGATCACGGGGCCAATGGATTTAGCCGTCAACCGACGGACGGTCCTCCCATACATTATTTCTTAAAACTGCGCTCCTATTCCCGCTCGCCCTCGGCACTGGTGCCGAGAAAAATGGAATGAGCATGACCAAACAAGATCTTTCATCACGTCGTTTTCAGCGAAAAATCTCGGAACTCTGCGAGGAGCGTATTGCGCCGATTGTACCGAAGCGGGTGCTGCAGAGTATCCGGCTTTACCTCATCAGCCTAATTATCTACCGCAAGCCGCCGCCAATCCTAAATGGCCGCATCGACTGGATAACGATCGGACAGGCGTGCGGGCTCGAAGACGACTTGACGGCAGAATTGAAGAAGGAACTCCGCGTCGGCCTGGACGCGCTCATCCGATGGCTCAGAGCGCCGCCTGCAGCCGAAGAGGTCCGACCGAAAAAGGTTCTTGTTCGATCGAGCAAGGAAACGCAGGTTAAGCCGACAGCAGCAATATCCTCCACGCGAAAACCACAACGCGCTGCGGTCGACGGCTCCTTTACCCAATCTGCTTCCACGCCGCGCGGACCTGCACCGAAACCTATCGGCCCGCTTCCGGAGCCTTTGCTCGAAGCGACCGATGATCCGATTGGTTTTCAGGATACGCTGGTCTATCATATGCGCCGGTTCGGCGACAGCTATTGGCAGCTCTACCGCGCCGTCGTCCGGTTGAACGAGACATTCGACAGCAAGACCCTACTGTCCTGGATCCGGGGCGAACGCGTGCCGCAGTCCGTTGCGAGTTTCGATATCCTGCGCCGCATCGAGCAGCGTTATCGGTTGTCAGAAGGATATTTCAAAGCAAAGCTGCCGCACCAGGCGCGCTCCCTCTACGGTCATGATCTCGGCGATATTAGTCCGGCAGAGCGGCGGCGGATTTCTTTGCATCTGCCGGATTATTTCAGCAGCTTGCCCTTTACTAAGCGGGAGGAGATACTCGACTGGGTGCGTCGGGTGATCATCTCCGGCTCGACCGAATATCGCCGCTACCAAGCCGCGGCCAGCAAGCAACGTTATGCCATCCGTTTTCCTGGCGTCACCTATGGCGGCGGTTCGCTCTCGCCTCGGTCTCTGACGCCGGCGACCGGCACCAACCAGAATGTCACTGAGAAACTCGAAGATCCCGACCTGCTCTCCGGCGTTGTCGACGCGCCGCCGAAGCTTGCCATGGAGATGGCTGATCTTATTCGGTTCAAAACCTCGACGCTGACGGCAATCGGATTTCAGCGTAACGGTGTCTGGGGCGAAGAAACTGCGGATTCCGCTCTGAAGCCGGCCGCCATTCCAATCATTGACCGGCCACCATTCCGATTTGAAGCCGGCCACCATTCCAATCAATAACCGGCCAGTTTCCGGCACTCAAGTTCCCCTGGGTCAGCAACCTTGGCATGTGTCCCCTCGATATCCACGAGGGGAATTTAATGCCTGCAAAAAGAAAGCTGACCATGCGACACATTCGACAAATGCTACGGCTTGCGGGAAGCGGAACGAGTAGCCGCGAGATTGCGGTGATGCTTGGCATTGCTCGCAGCACCGTGCAGGACAATTTGAAGCGAGCTGCGATGGCAGGTCTCACTTGGCCCCTCGCCAGCGACCTGACAGACGATGTTCTGGAGGCCAAGCTCTTCGTCCACCCCGGCGTCAAGCAGGGCCAGCGACTGCGCCAAGAGCCCGACTGGGGACCGCTTTCGATCGAGCTGAAGAAGCCAGGCGTGACGCTGCTGATTCTTTGGGAGGAATACCGCAGCGCCTATCCTGATGGGTATGGATATAGCCGTTTTTGCGAGCTGTTCCGTGGCTTTGAGAAGCGCTTGTCACCGACGATGCGCCAGGAACACATCGCTGGCGACAAAGTCTTCGTGGATTATTCCGGCAAGAAGGTGCCGATCGTCGATCGCAAGACCGGTGAGATCCGCGAGGCGGAATTGTTCCTCGGCGTGCTCGGCGCGTCGAGCTACACCTACGCGGAAGCCACATGGACCCAGACCCTGCCGGACTGGATTGGGTCGCACGTCCGCATGTTCACCTTCCTCGACGGTGTGCCCCGGCTGATCGTGCCTGATAATCTGAAGTCCGGCGTCAACCGCGCCAGCTTCTACGATCCGGAGATCAACCGCAGCTACGGGGTCATGGCTGCTCATTATGGCGTTGGCGTCCTGCCAGCACGTCCGCGACGCCCGAAGGACAAGGCCAAGGTGGAGAATGGCGTAAAGTTCGCCCAGAGCTGCATTCTCGGCCGTCTTCGCAAACAGACATTCTTCTCGCTCACTGAAGCCAATGCCGCGATCGCCCAGATGCTGGAGCGCATCAACAATCACGTCATGCGCCGGTTGGGCGTCAGTCGTCGGAACCTCTTTGAGGCAGTCGAACGGGCAGCACTCGCTGGTCTGCCTATCGAGCACTACGAGTTCGCAGAATGGCGCTTGGCACGGGTGTCGACGGACTATCACGTCGAATTCCAGAACTTTTTCTATTCCGTCCCGCACAGCCTCATCCGGAGCCAAGTCGATGTCCGGGCGACCGCACGGATGATCGAGATCTTCCACCGAGGCAAACGCGTTGCCGTGCATCAGCGCCGCTATGGTGGTCCGCGCTATGGAACAGACCCCGCGCATATGCCGAGTTCGCACCGCCGATATGCCGAATGGACACCGGAGCGCTTCAGACGATGGGGCGCATCCATCGGGCCGCAGACCGAAGGACTAATCATCGCCATTCTCGCCAGCCGTCCGCATCCGGAACAGGGCTTTAGAACATGCCTGGGGATTCTGCGTCTCTATCGCGATATCGGTCATGACCGCGCCGAGGCCGTTTCAGCACGCGCGGTCGATATCGGCGGCTTGAACAGCAAGACCATCGCCTCGCTCATCGCCACCTACAAAGGCAAAAAACCTTCCACCGAGCCTGCCGCCGTCATGGAACACGCCAACTTGCGCGGTCCCGGCTACTTTCATTGAGGAGACAATCCATCATGCTGACCAATCCCACCATCGACATGCTGCGCGATCTCGGCCTTTCCGGCATGGCAAGCGCCTATCAAGAACTCGACACGCAACCGGAAGTCAGGCATCTCGAGCACGAAGAATGGCTTGCGCTTCTTCTCGAGCGAGAGACAACGTCACGACGCCAGAAGCGCTTCGAGACCAGGGCTCGGGCCGCAAACCTCCGCCATGATGCCCAGCTTGAGAACATTGATTTTCGCGCTACCCGTGGCCTCGATCGCAATCTCTTCCTGAAGCTTGCCGGATGCGACTGGATCCGGCAGCGCCACAGCATACTGATGATCGGACCTGCCGGCGTCGGCAAGAGCTGGCTTTCCTGCGCTCTAGGACACAAGGCATGCCGGGAGGACTTCTCTGTAGCCTATCATCGCCTGCCCAGACTGTTCGCCACCCTGGCCTTGGCGCGTGGGGACGGCCGATATCCAAAGATGCTCAAGGCTTTGGCGAGAACAGACCTGCTCATTCTCGATGATTGGGGGCCAGAGAAGCTCAATGACGAGCAGAGACGTGACCTCTTGGAGATCGTCGAGGACAGATATGAGAAGCGTTCCACCATCGTCACCAGCCAAGTGCCCGTCGAACACTGGTACGACATGATCGGCAATCCGACTATCGCCGATGCCGTCCTGGACCGCCTCGTGCACAATGCATACCGCATCGAATTGTCCGGCGAGAGCATGGGAAAACAACGTTCCGTCACCACCGCGGAAACAACCCAGGCTTGACGACACGACAATCAGGATCCATTCATTGCGAAGACCCAGAGTTCAGCTTGAGATGACCGGCTTCAGGCCGGAATCGCGGCCGGATGAATTCGGAACGGGTGGCCGGCTTCATGTCGGAATAGGTGGCCGGCTTCATCGGAATGCGCAAAGAAACCGCTTCCCAGAAGATCGAACATCTCGGCTTGATGTTTGGCGCACTCGCCGCCTCCCCGTCCGGAATCGTAAAAGGACGCGGTGTTCCGCTCAACCAGTTGAGCTTTGGTCTTCTCGTCTTCCCCGGCGTCTGGGATTGGTACCTACGGTGGCGCGAACAGCGGCGTGGCTTCTGTACCAAATGGGAAGAAGACATGCTGATGGTGGCACAGGCTCTCACTCGGGCAAAGGTGGGCTGGATCCGCCAGCATCCGGAACTTCTGAAGAACATCCGACCAATCGAAGGGCTGATCGCATCGGAGGAGATCGAATTTGCGGCGCGCGACTGGAACGGTGCCTGCGATGCGTTTCACCGGCATGCGGCCAACCGTTCAAAGGAAATCCAGCGGGTCATGCGGGTCCATCGTGATCCGTTCGAGCCGATCATGTGCATCCTCGAAGCCGACAGCCCGCTGGCGGAATATCGCAAGATCACGGATGAGATCCTGAAGCGTATGCCCGACGAGGACCGGTACCCGCGACCGGCAGCAGAGGCCGTGCGGTCGTTCCTGTTGCTACGCCTTGGGCTGCATCTCGGCCTTCGGCAGAAAAATCTGCGCCAGTTGCGCGTTTGCCCGCGCGGGCATTTCCCGACTTCGGAACGTCGGCTAGAGGACGTGAAATGCGGCGAGTTGCGCTGGAGCGACCGCGATAATGGATGGGAAGTGCTGATCCCGTCGGTCGCGTTCAAGAACTCCGGCTCATCCTTCTTCGGCCAGAAGCCGTTCAGGTTGATCCTTCCGGATCTGCTCGACCTCTACAAATATCTCGGGGCCTACATCGACAAGCATCGCGGTGTGCTGCTCGGCAGTGCCAAGGATCCGGGCACGCTGTTCATCAAGACGGTGAAAACGACCAGCCTCGACGCGGCTTACAACTCGGCCACGTTCTATGAGGCCTGGCGGACCGTGATTCAGCGATACGGAATCTATAACCCCTACACCGGCCGCGGCGCCATTAGGGGCTTATTGCCGCATGGGCCACATAACCTACGGGATATTCTCGCAACCCACATCCTGAAACAGACTGGCTCTTATGAGCAGGCCAGCTATGCCGTCCAGGACACCCCGGACGTGGTACAGCAGCACTACGGTCGCTTCCTGCCGCAGGACAAAGCGGCCTTGGCGGCAAAGATATTGAACCAAGTCTGGGAGGCTGCATAACTCGGCCTGATAAAGTAGGACCGCAAGGAACTCGATCAGATGCTGAAACAACACACTGCATCTGATCGAAGGATTTGGTCACGCCTTGAACCAATACGAACCTACGACCCGTTATTCCGTCCCGCGTATCAATGAAAATTCCGGCTCTTCACCTTCAGCGCATCGATGTGAAGGGCAGGCACGAACATGTCGCGCGGGGCTAAAACCGGCTTGGGCTTATCCCGTGTATCAGGCCCTCCGCCTCTGGCAAACTCATCACGTCAGCCGGCCGGCAGTTTGAACTCTTCGTCGCGATCTGCAAGACCAACCAGGTCGCCTGACAGGTCGAACAACTGATGGGCAACAAGATGGACGACCTCCCCTTCCCGCTGAATCCGGCCATTATCGCCCTCATCGAGGACCGAGGACGATCCGCCGGTGTTTTTCGAACAGCGCTGGCCAGACGACGAGATTGGCCGGCCCGGTCTCGTCGTCGATGGTGATGAACATGACGCCCTTGGCTGATCCCGGCTTTTGCCGAACCAGGACAAGTCCAGCGGTATAGACCCACTGCCCATACCTCGAACTCATCGCCTCGGCACATGTGATGACGTTGCGCGCTGCGAGTTCCTTGCGCAGGAAGGCGATCGGATGCTGCCGCAATGTCAGCCCGGTATGGCTGTAGTCCTCGATGACGTTATGCCCGTCCGTCATCTGCCGAAGTGCGACCTCCGGCTCCTGCTGCTCGGCGATTGCAGCCATCTCCCGTTCGGCCGCCGCCGCAAACAACGGCAAGGGTTCATCGCGCAGCGCCTTGATCGCCCAGAGCGCGTCGCGGCGTTCGAGCTCCAGCGACGGCAGAAAGGCATCGGCCGTTCCCATGGGTGTGGGCGACAGAGGATCGATAGCCGACTATGTTCGTAGCCACATCGCCCACAATTACTATTGGTTATCCTGACGATTACACACGCAGGCGTTGACAAAATTGTGCACTGCATGATTTTCTCTTCGTGCAATGCAACGAACGTTTTCTCGTTGCCTCAGTGGATTGATTTTCGCCGCGCTTATGCGTGCCGAAAGCCGCAGAATTAATAGCATCTTGCTGAACCCCTGAATCAACCGAAGGCTACTGACGGTTTCGCTTCGCCGTGCTGTCTCGCCTGCCTGTAAGGAGGTCTCCATGAATGTTCTGGCTCGGGAAGTTTCAATCGAAAACACGACCGAAGACGTTGAACCCATCGCAGTCGTCGGTATGAGTTGCCGCTTTCCAGGAGACGCCGATACACCGGAGAAATTCTGGGAACTTCTGGTCGAACGGCGAGTGACGGTGGGGGAGCTTCCTGCGAAGCGGTGGGACGCGTACAATTCGGCATCGCCGAAAATCGCGGCAGCTTTGTCTTCCGCGACACGTTTAGGCTCATTCCTCACGGACATAGAGGGATTTGATGCCGATTTCTTCGGGATGTCGGCGCGGGAAGCAGAGTTTGTGGATCCGCAACAGCGGGTCGTACTGGAGTTGAGCTGGGAAGCACTGGAACGTGCGGGCATACCACCCTCCTCCCTAAAGGGCACCGACGTCGGCGTCTATGTCGCTGCAAATTCTTTCGATTTCGGCCACCGGCTGATGTCCAATCTGGCGGAGATCCAACCATGGACGATGAATGGCTCTATGCTGTTTGGTATCGCCAACCGCGTTTCCTACGTGCTGGACTTGCGCGGTCCGAGCATGGTCGTCGACACCGCATGCGCGGGATCACTCACGGTTTTGCATCTGGCCTGCCAGGCGCTGTGGCGCAACGAAGTTCCTCTCGCAATCGTCGGCGGGGTGAACATCATGTCCAATCCCGGAATGATGCTCGCACTTGATGCAGCCGGCGCTACGGCCAAGGACGGGAGAAGCAAGGCATTCGACCGAAGTGCCAACGGCTATGGTCGCGGCGAAGGCGCGGGCCTTGTCGTTCTAAAACGCCTGTCGGATGCCACACGAAGCAAGGATCATATTCTGGCGGTCGTGCGTGGCGGTGGAATATTCCAGGACGGTCGAACCGCGGGCATGATGGCGCCCAATCCCGAAGCACAGGAAGCAATGCTGCGCAAAACATATGAGCGTTTCGGCATAACTCCGTCATCGGTATCATATGTCGAAGCACACGGCACAGGAACTCAGGCGGGCGACAAGGCCGAGATCAGCGCGCTATCGCGGGTTTTCGGCGAGAATAGAGAGGGTCCCTGCCTGATCGGCTCTGCCAAACCCAACATTGGACATCTCGAAGCTGGGGCAGGAATCGTTGGTTTGATCAAGGCAGTTCTTTCACTTCAAACCGGCACTATTCCTCCAAGCGTTCACTCCGAACTGAATGACGAGATCAACTGGGTCGAAGCAAACCTGCGCGTCGTTTCGGAACCAACGCCGTGGCCGTCGGACGTTTCACCTCGCCGCGTGGGGGTATCCTGCTTTGGCGTCGGCGGAGTCATCTCACATACGATCGTTGAAGAAGCCCCCACGGTGCCGCGGGACGCTGCAGCACCATCACTGCCCACGATAGCGGAACCTGGACTTAAGGTTTTTCCGATTTCCGGACGCTCGCATGCTTCGCTGCAATCCAACGCCAGCAAGCTCGTACGCTGGATTTCGGACAATCCGGACACTGATCTAACCTCGATCGGCTATACGCTAAGTCGACGGCGTGACCATCTCAACAAACGTGCAGTGATTATCGCTTCATCGATCGAGTCGTGGATGGAAGGATTGTCGGCGATCGCGGAAGGCGAGGAAGGCCCCGATGTAGTTCGAGGTGAGACCAGCGGCGAAACGAAAGCAGGACCGGTTTGGGTTTTTTCGGGGCACGGCGCGCAGTGGGAGGGAATGGCCAGAGAGCTTCTTTCGGAAAATCCTGTCTTCGCCGGCGCGATTGATTCCTTGGCGCCAATATTTCAACGCGAGCTCGGATATTCGGCTCGCGACGCTCTCTTGGAAAGCGATTGGAGCACTGTCGAGCGCGTGCAGGCATTGACGTTCGCGGTGCAAGTTGCGCTTTCCGAGGTCTGGAACAGTCTTGGACTCTATCCCGGCGCCGTGATCGGGCATTCAGTCGGGGAAATTGCCGCAGCAGTTGCTTCTGGAGCTCTGGAGGTCGACCACGCAGCGGTCTTTGCTTGCCGCCGCGCTGGAATTTACCAGCGCCTGGCCGGGAATGGTTCGATGGCGATGGCGCGTATTCCTTTTGAAGAGGCCGAGGCAAGACTTTCTGGAAATACCAGCGTCGTTGCCGCTATTGCCGCCAGCCCGAACGCGACGGTGATTTCTGGCGACTCTGATGAATTGGATCAAATCCTGTCCGCGTGGAAGAAAGAAAGGATTGTAGTTCGCAAGGTAGGAACAATCGACGCTGCCTTCCACAGCCCCCAAATCGACCCCCTCCTCGACGACATTCGCGCTGCTGCGGCGCATCTCAGGACAGGCCGACCGCGGATACCCCTGTACACGACGACGTTGGACGACCCACGCTCAGTGGACGACCGCGGGGAAGATTTCTGGGCCATCAATTCTCGGGGCGCTGTGCAACTGGTTAATGCAGTGAACGCCGCACTTGAGGACGGCTTCACAGCGTTCCTCGAGGTATCTTCGGCCCCGATCGTTGCCCCATCAATCCGTGAGACTGTTGACGTGGCCGGTCGTGACGAGGTGGCCGTTCTCGCGACGCTAGCGCCGAATAAGCCTGAGATGATGTCAATGCTGGCGTCTCTGTCCACCCTTTTTAGCGTTGGGCACGATATTGATTGGGCCCAGATCCACCAAATCGGCAATCTTATCGAGCTGCCTACACAGTCATGGCAGCACAGAACCTTTTGGCCGTCGACCAACGTTTCGAGCGGGGCTCGGAGTGGCGGCCACGCCCCCGGCTCGCATACATTACTTGGCCAACCTGAACATGTTCGCAGTTCACCGCCCGCAATCGTCTGGCGAACAGAGTTGGAATACTCGACCAGACCTTATCCCGGGTCTCACCCGCTGTTTGGCGTCGAAATCGTTCCCGCGGCGGCCCTCCTCTACAGCCTGATGACTGCCGCAGGCCAGAACGGCGAGCTGGGTGAGCTGTCAGATATTGCTCTGCGCACTCCTATTCCGGTTGATAGCCCACTCGAGGTGCAAATTGTTCGCCAAGGCGAAACAATCAGCATTTCGACACGTCGGAAAGACGTCGATAATGAAAGCGCCTGGTCCTGGACCACGCATACAGTGGCGCGCGTCGAAGATATCGAACGAGACGCCATTCCGACGGCAAGACTCGACATATCGAAGGAGCAGCAGGGCGAATTTTGGTCATGGGAGAAGGTAGAGGAGCTCTATAAACGACGAGGTATTGGCGGATATGGATTTCCATGGAAGATGTTGGAACTCCATCGCCGCGAGCACGAGATATGGGCATCATTTGCTCCAGAAGCCGACGAGCGAACAAGGACCGCTCATGATTGGGCAGAAGTGTTGGACGCTGCGCTGACAATTTGCCCGCTTCTTCTCCCCGACGATGCGCTGTTGCGAATGCCCTCGCGCATTAGCAAGGTAATCGCAATTGGGATGCCGCCAGCGAATTACTCGGTGCGTGTAACACGTCATGCCGACACACCGAGCAGCGAGGATTGCCTCCTGTGTGTCGAAATCATTGGTGAGAGTGGCCATATCGTCGGTTCGATGGAAGGAGTTCTGTTCGGGGTACTCGACGGTGTCCGCGACTTCACGAGCAGAACCACCGACATTGTCTTTGCGGAGACCTGGCTGCAGTTACCAGTTGGCGATCTAAATGCGCCTACGCCCCGGAAAATCGTGTTTGTTGGATCTGATGATCAGTGCCCCCAATCGTTGGTTGAAGCACTGCAACAGGCCGATGTTGATTTCCAATTCGTCGACAGCGCGTCCGCCATTCCGAGCGGTGCCGAGCTTTATGTTGTCGTCCACGGCTCTCCGCCGCGCCCCGGCGAAGCCTTAGAGGTTGCCGCCGAACGCAATGCCTGGATTCTCATCGACACCGCCCAGCGTCTCCTCTTGGACGCCTCTGAATTCGAGCACGCCCGCTTGCTTTGTGTCACATCTGGAGTTCGATCCGGCGACACCGAGGGCGCCTTGGCTCAAGCTCCAATGTGGGGGATCGCCCGCATCGTGGCTGGCGAGAGACCCGATCTCTGGGCCGGAACATTTGATCTTCAGCCTGAAGCGCTGGATGTTGAAAGCGCTCATCGGCTCCTGCGTGCGTTCGGGTCCGGCGCGAACGAGGATGTTATCAATATTGATGATGGAAGTTTATGGGCCTTGCGGCTCGTCCCAGCCTCATCTGAGCAAGGCAATGGCCGAACAAGGCGCCCCGGGTGGATGGAGTGCCGGTCAAACGCCACGTATCTGATCACGGGGGGATTGGGTGCTCTCGGACTCGAAGCGGCTCGATACCTCGTGAGCAGAGGAGCGCGGCGGATTGTTCTTGCAAGCCGACGACAGCTACCTCCCCGTTCCGATTGGGACAGCGTGAACGATCTAGCGGAACGTACCATTGTCGACAACATCCTCGAAATCGAAGAGAGCGGAGCAACGGTGCTGCCAATAAGCATGGACGTCGCCGATCCGTCCAGTGTCGAATCAAATCTCGCAACGCTGGCGAACTCGCTTCCACCGATCAAGGGCATTGTTCACGCGGCCGGCATATTTGACGGCGGAACCATCGGCGAAGTGGAGAAGGCCTCTCTTAGCGAGGCTTTCGGAGCAAAAGTCGGGGGCGCGGCCAACTTACATCGCCTGTTTCCGCCTGGGTCACTCGATTTCTTCGTGCAGTTTTCCTCGTCGGGGCAGATCGCCCGGTTGACCGGACAAGCATGCTATGCCGCTGCTAATTCGTTTCTCGATTCTCTGGCCAAGTTTCGGAACAGCTCGTCCTGCGCGGACTCGATCAGCCTCGGATGGATGGCATGGCGCGGCTTGGGTATGTCCAAGTCGATTGATGCGACAATGGTCGAGGCACGCGGAAGGGGTCTGGAGGCGATCGAGCGTGAGGCAGCGCTAAAGGCATGGCGTTACTGCGAGGACTTGAACCTGTCCTACGCCGCAATCTTTACCCCGACGGCAGACATATATTCAGCCGATCTTCCCGTTCTTAGCGAACTCACAGCAGGGCAAGATGACGAACCGACGACCGGAGAGGCCCCCCTCGATATTCCCGCAGACAACCGCTTCGAGTGGCTGATCGGAGACATTCGGCGCCTCGTTTCAATTGAGCTAAAGGCCGACGAGAATAATCTCGAGGTGAAGAGGCCGCTGGTGGACATGGGCGTCGATTCTCTGATGACAGTTTCCCTAAGGGTGAAGTTGCGTAAGCGATATGGTTTTGAGTTCCCCCCAACCCTTCTTTGGAACAGCCCTTCCGTATATGCGATCGCGCAATTCGTAGACAAAGCCCTGCAGAGCGACATGGTGTTCGAAAGCGCTTGAACCCGGAGGAAATATTATGATCAAGAAAATTCTTTTTCTCTCGCTTTTCAGCGGACTGACGATCGTTTCGACCTCGAACGCGCATGATCAAAAGGGAATGGTGGTGTCACCTCACGAAGGTGAGCGGTTGGTGCGAAACTGGGGCTACTCCTTCTTGATGAAGATCGACGAGAAAAACGGAGGCGCGAAACAATTTGTCGTTGGCTCCGAGAAGCTTCCGCCGGGCAAGTCTGTCCATGTCCACAAACATGACTACGCAGAGGAAATGCTGATCATCAATTCCGGTACGGGAACTGCCATTCTCGGCGATACGCGAGAGAAGGTCGGTCCTGGCGATATCGTCTTTATTCCGCAATATTCCTGGGCAGGCCTCGACAATACGGGCACCGAGGACATTGATTTCTTGTGGCTGTTTCCCAAGCCCGGAATCGAGAAATATTTCCGGGACACATCCGTCCCAGAAGGCCAAGAGCCGAGGGTGCTGAGTGACGCAGAGCTCGATCGAATCCGCGCGCTTCACAGCAAGTTTGTTACCTACCGGGATGATGTTTTGAAGGACTACACCAAGCCTGTTGCCGATTAGACGGTGACGGATAAAGCGATCCGCCGGAGTGCTCCCCATGTACGCTCGATACCCGATCAAGGGGGTGACCTACCCCACCGAGGCAGAAATCGCAGTCTCATTCAATGAAGGTTGCGCGCTCGAGAAGAGCGCCGGAAACCTAATCCGTGATCGGGCGCGGACACTTCGCGATAAAATATTGTTGATTTCGGACAAGGGCACGACGACTTACGGGGAATTCGACCGGCAGACGGAGGTGCTCGCCGCCGCCTTGCTGACATCTGGATTGCGTCCGGGGGACCGTGCGATTTTCCAGATGGGGACGGTCGAAGACACCTTGCTTGCCCTCTTTGGCTGCTACAAATCGGGCTTGATCCCGGTATGCACCCTGCCCCAACATCGAGAGCACGAAATAGCGGCCATGATCGAACGCACAAGGCCGCGTGCATATTTTGTCCAGAGGGATTTTTCACCAAACTTCGATCTGGTGGCCTTCGCCAACCACATGGCTGAACGGCATGGGCACGTGTCCCGGGTCATTTCGACAGGGGATTGCCAAGGCTCGCTATCCTGTCTTGCAACCTCGATGACGTATGACCTCGCGAGAAGCCAGTTAACCGGAATAGAGCCAGACGCACGCGATGTTTTGACTTTACAGCTCTCAGGGGGATCAACCGGCGTCCCAAAGATCATTCCACGGTTCCACGGAGAGTATCTCGGTCAGGCAAGCAGCGTGGTTCGACGCCACCGGCTAACTTCGTCGGACATAGCGCTGTGGCCCTTGCCACTCATTCACAACGCGGCGATGGTCGTGATGGTTTTCCCCATCATCCTCACGGGTGGGACACTGGTTTTGCAAAGCAAGTTCGACCGACGCGAATTTTTGGACGCGATTGAAACCAACAAAGTCACCTATGCTGGCAGCATCGGCCCGATAGCACAAAGCCTGCTTGACGATGAAGACATATCGACGCGTGATTTACGCTCAATGAGAATGCTCTTTGTGCTTGATCGCGCCGATGCGATCGAACGCCATGTCGGGGTTCCCACCGTGAACCTTTACGGTATCACCGAGGGCCTGTTGATGACGTGCGATCCAGCGGATCCTCGAGACTTGAGATTCGCCACTACTGGATATCCGACCGGTCTCAGGGATGAGATTCAGGTCCTTCAGATCGACGGAGAGGCTCCCGCAAACGAAGGTCAGGAGGGCGAACTATGTTTTCGCGGGCCACATATGATCCGCGGATACTACGATGCACCGGAACTGAATTCGACGGCATTCACAAAGGATGGCTTCTATCGAACTGGCGATATCGTGAAAGCCGCGAACGTAAGCGGCAAAACAAGCTTCACATTTCTTGGCAGGCTAAAGGACAATATCTCCAGAGGAGGCGAAAAGTTCGCCGCCGAAGAAGTCGAGCACATAATCGTCCGCCATCCCGCCGTTGTCGACGCAAAAATCGTCGCCATGCCTGATCGGCTTCTCGGTGAAAAAGCATGTGTTTTTCTCGTGCTCAGACGCGGGCAACCTTCGCCAAGTGTGGCTGAGCTCGGGCGCTTTCTGACTGAATCTGGACTGGCTCGTTACAAGCATCCAGAACGTATTGAGGTGGTTTCGGAGTTTCCCGTTACACGGGTTGGCAAGGTCGACAAGGCGGCCATGCGCAGCATGGTAGCCGAGCGCATGAGGCTGGAGGATCAGCCAGCGCAGTCCCTCGATGTCAATATCTCGGAGGGCGTATGAAGATCGCGGTCATTGGGGGCGGACCTGCGGGTCTGTATTTCGCCTCAACGCTCAAGCGTCTCGATGCGTCGCATGCCGTGACGGTTTTTGAGAAATCCCCAAGGGGATCGACCTACGGGTTCGGTGTGGCGTTCTCCGCCGGGGGGCTGAAATCGATCGAGACAGTTGGTCCGGAGCTGGGGCGTTCTATTCGGGCAGCATCCCAATACCTTCCTCACCTGACAATTGTCCATCAGGGTGAACGGGTTGTCGTCCGCGGAAACGATTTTTTCGGGGTGGCCCGTCTACGTCTGCTCGAATTGTTAACGGAGCGGGCTCTGTCGAGCGGGGTAGACGTCACTCACGGTAGCAATATCAGCAACAACGCAGACCTGGCAGGCTTCGATATGATCGTCGGAGCGGATGGCTTAAACAGCTTTGTGAGGCGCCATGAGTCATTTGAATCGAAAACAGTACCCTGCCGGAATTTCATGATCTGGTACGGCTCAGAGTGCCCCACCGATGGCATAGAACTGATATTTCAAAAGACGCCTTTTGGGCTCATGATCGGGCATACTTACCGATATCGACCTGACCGCAACACGTTCGTCGTCGAATGCACACCAACGACATATCGTACAGCCGGCCTGGATCAAATGTCTGAGCGGGAAAGTCTTGACTTCTGCTCATCCGTTTTTTCAGAGCATCTGAAAGGATCGGGACTTCGTTCAAATCGTTCGGTTTGGTTCAGACCGAAACTTGTCTGGACGCCACGGTGGGCCTGCGGGAATGTTGCCCTGATTGGCGATGCTCTAAAGTCCCTGCACCCCAGCATCGGCTCCGGGACGAGAGCCGCGATGAAGGACGCATTTGCTCTCGCACAAGCGATTCACATGCACCAAAGCGATTTTGTCGCGGCACTATCGACGTACGAGCGTCAACATAAGCCAATTGCCGAGGAACTTCAGCAGACCGCTCTGCAAAGCATCCAGTGGTATGAGACGATCGAGGACAAATTGAACCTCTCACCGATCGAGTTCGCGTTTCAATACATGACTAGGACTGGAAAAGTTACATTGGAGCAACTGGAACAGATGGATCCGTCGTTCACCGCGAGTTGCCTGGCCGAGGGTCTCGTTGCGGTCCCGCAGGCGAAGGTCTTGCCATGAACGTGTTTTCAGCGAAAGAAGTAGAGACCGATATCAGCCTGCCTCTCTATGTCGGCCAAAGTTTCTGTCGCGAAGTGTCGTTCAGTGCCGAAAGCATAAAGCAATTCGCGCGTCTCGCAGGCGATACCAACCCTCTACATCATGATTCAGAAGCTGCTCGCGTATCCCGTTTCGGAAAGCTCATCGCCGCTGGAACACAGAGTTCCACCCTGCTTGCCGGCGCAGTAGCGGCCAATCTGTGCAACTTGAGGCCGAGCCTCGGTCTGCAGTTTTCTTTCAAATTTCGGCGGGCGGTCCTGGCAGACGAACCGCTCGTTGCCACTTGGGAAATTACGGAGATCAAGCATGATAATCGCCTTGGTGGCGATATCATTACTATTAGCTGCGCTCTCCGCAACGAGGATGGCGCGTTGCTCGTACACGGCGAGATCGTAAGTCTGGTCAGCGACGCCGATGAGCACGCTCGGGGTGGTGTTCGATGAATTGGCGCAACTGGCCCCGCCAAAAAATCAGATTTGAGGTGCGAACCTGACTTGCGACTGCGGTCGAATACCCGACAATTGCTGGCGGTTGATGCAAATAGTATCTAGCAGCGTTCTCACTTGGCGGGAATTCCACATACTCGCTCTGCGGCCAGACATCAGCGGCCGGGCACGAGTTAATCTCGATTTGGCGAGGGTCTATGAAGAATCCCGCACCATATGCCTTTAGTGCGGCTTCCTTCTTCGTCCAATAGTCGAAAAACTCGGCCTCAGGCGCATCGGTTGAGAGGCATTTTTGCCGCTCGGTTTCAGTTAAGACGAGGTACCCGATATCGTCAACATGAATGGTGCGGCGTTGCTGGATGTCGACTCCGATGGAGCCGGCTCCCGAGATCCCTATCATGACGCATGACCCACTATGGGAAAGATTGAAATCGAAAGCGGGCAAATTCGCTACAAACGGCCTGCCGAGCTCGGTCTCGCGAATATCGATTTCTCGGGGTGGCAACCCAATTTTCCAGGAGAGTACTTTTCGCAGGCAGGTTCTTCCGGCTTGAAAAAGATGTGCAGGTTGCCCGTTGAGGCGGGATAATCGCTCGCGTTCATGGATGCTGAGGATGTCGGAGAAACCGTTCTCGACGTCCTCGCAAAGGAAGATGTCGAGACGGCCATCTACTGCGCCGTGGAACTCCGCAACAGGGCGCCAATCACATGCGAGGTTACCCATACTAATATGGGATTCCCTGCTTGTTGCAAAACCTGTAACTGCCATCCGCCCGCTGGTCGATCATGAGGTCATGCAATGGGTATTCGACGACATCGCAAGCAGTCCTATCCCCAACCTCAAGAAGCAAGGCCACCTGATTTTCGCGGTTCTCGAGATGATGTGCGGCGCCGCCCGCCTTGAAGCCGGCGCACATTCCTGGTCGAAGCTCCGCCTCGCCGCCGTCCGAGACTAACGTGAGGGTTCCCTTAAGGACAAAGATGAATTCGTCCTGATGGCTGTGGCGATGGTGAAGTGAACTATGCGAACCGGGCGCGATGGACGTCAAGTTGACCCCAAACTGGCTCAGCCCGAAGGGATCGCCGAGTGATCTCTTCTCGCGGCCTTTTAGATGCTCCGAGAGCATCTCTGGATATGGCGGCAGTGGCTGGATAGCTTCGTTCTCAGCCACGATTGTCAAAAGCAACGGTTGATGAGGCATGGATTTCACATCTTATTTAATGGGCGGCCAATGTAGGAAACAGGATTGTTTAGCGATCGTCGATCCGTTATGTTGATATCGTCGCCATAACGGAGAGTTATGAATGGATATCAACTCCGCTTTGAAGGCTTTTGTTCGTACAGTGGAACGAGGCTCAATCACTGGCGCAGCGCGCGATCTTGCAATTTCGCAACCAGCCGTCACCAAGCATCTGCTGAACCTGGAGCGGCATGTCAAAGCTCGGCTTCTGGAACGGTCGCCCAAAAATGTCAGACCGACCGACCAGGGCTTGGCGCTCTACGAGTCCTGCCGTCATGCATTGGCGTCGATCGACGCCGCGCTTGAAGGCGTGCGGCTCAATGTGGGAGAAATCGACGGACCCATTCGGGTTCACTCACCTTCCTGTATAGGGGAAAAGCATCTCTATGGCATGTTGGTCGAGTTTCAGGACGCGCATCCAGGTGTCAATGTCGAACTGGTTCTGGACAACCGCAACGTCGACCTGATCTATGAGAACTTTGATATCGCTATCCGCTATGGGAAAATCGAAGGGCAGAACATTATCGCCCGACGGATTGGCTGGATACAACGAATTCTTGTAGCATCGCCGGAGTTTCTTAATCGGGTCGGCGAAATCGGCAGTATCGAAGCCTTGTCCGAATTGGATATGGTGGCCACGACGTCAACGATCTCTTCCCGAAATACGATCTTCCTTTCTTGCGACGGTGATCAGGCAGTCGAACTGGCGGTCAGACCTGTCCTGAAGACGAATAACGCGCAGGTTCTGGTGAAAAGTCTTCTCTCCGGTCGAGGTGTCGGACCTGTGCAGGTGAACCTCATTCTTGATGAACTCCGGGAAGGCAAACTGCAGCGCGTTCTTCCCCAATATGATGTTCGGCCGACGGAGATAGCGCTTACTTATCCGTCGACGAAGTTCATGCGTCCGGTCGTACGCGCGTTTACCGATTTCGTCGTCCCCAGATTACGGACTGTGGAAGGTATCGTTGTGGCTGGCCAAGCGGCAACCAAGACTACAACAAAACGCGACCTGAACCCGCACGCAATGGTGCCTGACGTCGAACCAGTCGGTGGTGGCACCTCCTCGCCCGAGGCGCACGAGTTTGCGGCAAGCGATTAAACCTGGGTCGGGAGATTCTGAGCAACTGCATTCAGCACCATCTCTATGACCTAGATGTCTGCGTCTTCACGCGGGCAGCCCCTGATCTCGCAGCGGAGATTGATATACGACGATGCGGGCGTGATAGGGTACGCGCTCATAGAGGTCGATCACATCCTGGTTGACGAGACGGACACATCCGGAGGACATCGCCTTGCCGATCGAGTGCCACTCCGGGGAGCCGTGAAGGCGGTAAAGCGTATCCTCTCCGTTCTTAAAAATGTAAAGCGCACGGGCACCCAAGGGATTATCGACACCCGGGTCCATCCCACCATTCGCCACAGAATATTTCTCAAGCTCTGGACGGCGAATGATCATCTCACTCGGCGGCTTCCAACGAGGCCAATGCTGTCTCCAGTGAATTATCCCTTCGCCTTCCCATGCAAAACCCATTCGACCAATTCCGACGCCGTACCGCATCGCTGTGCCGCCGGCCTCGACGAGGTAGAGGAAGCGCGACGGCGTATCGACCACCACTGTCCCTGGCGCCTCGCCTGTCGGGTCGGTGACACGTTGCCGGTAATATTTGGGGTCCATTTTTTGATAGGGAACAGCAGGAATCGCATGGCCATCGTCCATAAGCGATGCGTAGCGTGCTTCCAGCTCGCCATTATCTGGAGCCTCCTCGATCGGACGGTAGGCAGCTGGTGCGACGAGCTGCGTCCGTGTTGGAGCTGTCGCAGCACATCCTCCAAGCGAAGCGCTCGCAGAAGCGGCTCCAAGGAGGAAAACTCTGCGCGACAGGGCTGGTTTGGTGTCGGTAATGTTCATCGGATCCGGGCAGCTTTCCCATTCGAATTCAGCCGATAGTCGCCAGATAGGCCGATATGTCCAGACGTTATGCAGTGATAGCGGTCATAGCCAATGGTTATGCACTATGTAGATGACTGCTGGGCAGCACGCGGCATTGGAGTGAAACTAAAGGCACATCAATGAACGGATACAATCCGTCCCCTTGCCATAACTATCAGATATGCTTGCAATTCCGTGCTGTGGGATAGACGCTGGTCCCGCTATCTGTTCCTTCTCAAGGAAATCGCGGCGCGAGATTTGGACTTGTGATGGCCCACACCCTTTCGTTATCACGTCGGCCACGACACCTATTTGCCACTTGCATGGGACGATTAACCCTGGGAGCTGGCATCATCTGGGGAGACCCGGAGGTCCGCGGGCGTCAACGAGGAATGAAGCGGCCGTGTCCGCCCATCGGGCGTCGGCAAGCTCGCCACATGGCATCTCGCGCCATTGCAATCGGCGCTAGACGGGAAGATCGGTGTCTAATGAAGCTTCTATCAACACCCAATCGAAGAACATTCCTAGCTTCCTTAGCCGGCGCGCTCAGCGCGATGATCGCGGATGGAAACATCGACAACGCGCGAGCGAATGCCCAACAAAATGACGAGATTATCGCTCATCGTCGCCCGATGTTCATCAAGGCGGCGGGCTTACTGGTTCACAACCTTGAAGGAATGATCCTATTCTACCAACAGGTCATTGGCCTTAAGATCATGAACCGCTATCAAGGAGGAGCTCTGCTCGGGATCGGCGGAGCGGGACTGATCGAATTGGTCCGAACCACTCGGGCGGCATCGTCTCCGCCAACGGCCACCGCTGGACTCTACCATCTTGCATTTGTAATGCCGACTCGTCGAGATTTGGCTCGCTGGATCGTTCATGCAGCCAGAAACCATTTTCAGGTGTCAGGGCTCGCAGATCACCGTGTGACGGAATCGGTCTATCTGAACGATCCAGAAGGCAACGGAATAGAAGTTTATGCCGAGCGCCCTGTTGACCAGTGGCACTGGAGCGGCGACCAGGTTGATATGGGAGTCTTCGATCTCGACGTGGGCGATCTTCTCAAGCTCACCGATCGGGAAAAGGACGACTACTCAAATGCGCCAGATGCGATGCGCATTGGTCATATCCATCTTAAGGTAGGTGAACTCACTGCAGCCGAGACGTTTTACGCAGGGCTGGTCGGGCTTGATGTGACGCGTCGTGCGCCGGGTGTTGTGTTCATGTCTTCCGGTAAATATCATCACCACGTCGCTGCGAACGTCTGGGAAAGCCAGGGAGCGGGCAAACGCGACGAAGGCGAGCTCGGCTTGGCGTGGTTTGAGATTGCAGTCACCGATCCATCCCTTCTGAAAGAGCAGAAGCGGCGTCTACGGACGGCGGATATTGCGTTGAAGACTTTCTCGAATGGGCTGGAGGTGGCCGATCCATGGGGCAATCTGGTTCGCCTGATCCAGATCTGATCATCAATCGGCACTGACTATTTCGAGGGCGGCTACTTCAATTTTAATGAAGTCAGCTAACGGGGGGCAGAACAAGATTAACGCGAAATCGTACGTTCTTGCATATTTTCCTGGTTTGCCGCCTTTCCGGAATATGAAGTTTTAGGGTAAAATGCTATTCGGGACCCAGTTTTGGGAACGAATATCGATCCCGAGCATCACTTTCTCGGCTAAACGTACGATTTCGCACTAATCTTGTTCTGACCTCATTGTGGCCTGCTTCGAGCGGTCGGACGCCTACAGAGCAGCCAACGACATTGCTTGCGTCGGCTGGACACTCATGGCTCTTCAGGAGCGGGTGAACGAACGAAACCGTCGTGACCGGCGAAAGATACGCAAGGTCATAATCCAGACCGTGAATCTGCTGCCTTTGCCTAAGCCAACGGTGCACTGAAACACCGGAAAGCGGTCCCGGCGATGCCCGCCGGGCAATGTTAATGGCGACCCTCCGGCTCTCTACATCCCAATCGAAAGAGCGTTCGCCTCCGGGCCGGAGCGACTGCGTCGCTAAGCTGTCGATCTCACGAAACAGGTTTCTTCAAGCGTATGCCAGGACCATCCCCGTTTTCAGGGATGAAGATTATACCGGCGTTTTCCAACACAAGGCGGAGATCGTCGATTGTGGACTGCTTGAGTTCCTTGCCTGTTTCAAAGCGGACAATCGTGTTGGTAGACATTTTTGCCAGTTCCGCGAGTTCCGCGATTTTGAGGCCAAGAGCTGCGCGCGCCATCCGGCACTGAACTGGTAACATTGTAAAATCGCCTACCGCAGGCGAATTTAGTTGATCCGCCATGTTTTCGTACTAGAGTATTCAGGTCTTGCATCATTGGAGACGACCGAGCACGGCGTTGCAACCGCCCTGCTCGGTCTAACCACAACCTAGCTATCTGGAGCTTGGATCATGGCTGATTCTGAGAATAGCAGAACTTTGCCCGTAATTACCCGTAGAAAAGAAAACCCGGAACGCGGCACGGCAGAGAACCTGCCACACATCATCGACCGCCGAAACCTTCTGCCTGTCGCGGCACGCCTGCTGAGGACGCTTGTTGTGGAACCCGGCGATTACCGGAAAGCTGGCGGCCCGACGCCCGTCAGAGAAATCTGGCCTCGCTGGTATGCCTGCCACCAGCAGCGCGTCAGGGCCACCCGTCTTAGAGAAAAGCTTGAAAAACAATTGCTCGAAGAGGCCGGTGGTCCTCCGGTCGCGACGCTACGGAATGTTGGAAAGGATGGCGTCATCGAGGTTCACTCTTTTGCCGACATCAATCGAATGGCCACTCAGTTCGATGCCGAACACCTGTCTCAGGCGCGAGCGGAGCTTCGAAGAGATCGGAGAAGATGGAAGGAAGCCGATCGGCGTTTGGGATACAGTGAGGCGGTCGCGCTCGAACAGGAGCTCACGGAACGGGCCGGGATATCCGGACGTGTCATGTTGATCACACGGCCCTCCTCCCTGACCGAAGTCACCGCAAAGCTCCATTGCCTGATCGTCATGCACGATCCCAGCCTGAAGCTCGAAGATACACCTTGGCCCGAGCTGCGGACGATGCTGAAGGATCTTCTCCGCATTGCCGACAAGCGCCGGCCGAAATCATGCGATGGGCCTGCATATCCTGGCAAAGCAGCGGGCGTACGAGGCATTCTAAATTTGGCGAAGCAGTACCAAGACGCAGCCAGCAAGCTTGGCGAGGGCTCGTCCACGCCCAACCAGGCACCACGGCGTCTTCTGGCGCTCCATGCGATGGAGCTCTATCTGGATGCATTCCTGCTTGCCAAAGGCGTGAACACCGCCACGATCGGCGGTTTTCGGCACGACCTCCGCGAGCCGACGCGTGTAGCCTCTGAAGCTGGCCTTGTGCTGCGCAAGCGTGCGATGGCGCACCTGGCAACGCTCTCGGCAAACAACGAGTATCACGTCATCAGGTATGCCCCTGAACTCATGTCCACGCTGTCACCGGTGAACCGAGTTATGGCGACGGTCGATGAGCTCTCGCGGAAGGTGCGAAAGGCGTTGCGGGTATCCACTACAGAATGATTTTTCTGTCTAAAGAACAGATTAGGGACTGATATAATAATTTATCTGATCAGCTCATGGGCTGATTTTAATATATTGATAATCAGCCTATAAACTGATATACATTGGCTCGTGATCAGGTTGTAATCTGAGGGCCATAGATGAAGAGCGACAATCGAAAGAGGGGGCGCCTGCGACTCGATGAAAGACTTCGAGCGCTCCAACCAATTGACCGGTTCAGGGCGCCGCCAAAGGGATGGGTGCGCGCACTACGCGACGCGCTCGGGATGACGGGTGCGCAGCTCGGCAAACGCATTGGCGTGCGCCCTCAAACTGTTGAAGCCATCGAGAAGTCTGAAGCCGCGGGCACGATCCAACTCAATACCTTACGTCGCGCTGCTGAGGCGCTGGATTGCACACTCGTCTACGCCCTCGTTCCAAACAGTTCACTTGAGACTGTCATCGAGTCGCGCGCGAGGAAAATCGCAACTAGCGAGCTTCAGCGCATCGCACATACAATGCGGCTCGAAGCTCAAGGCACAGACGAAGTGAACTTCGAATCCCGCGTCCAGGCGTACATTCGCGACAAGCTCTCCGAGCGTGACCTATGGAACGAGGCATGACGGATCTTTTTCAGGAGCCAGAGGACGCCACACCCCTTGAACCGCATGAGCGAGAGGGATTGCTTCAGACATGGATAACCCACCGTCGTGACCTCAACGAGGCGGAGCAGGAAAACATTGTGGAAGGTGCGGCTTGGGCGCGCCGGCGCGCGTCGCTTAAGCGGATGCTCAGCGAAGACTTCATGCAAACACTGCACAAGCGGATGTTCGGAGACGTCTGGGAAAGGGCCGGCACATTCCGAACGACGGAGCGCAACATCGGCGTTGAGGCTTATCGTATCGGCGTAGAGCTTGCGAGCTTATTGAGCGACATCCGCTATTGGATCGAGCACGAGACATTTCCGCCCGATGAGATTGCGATCAGATTCCACCATCGCATGGTCGCCGTTCACCCGTTTCCGAACGGAAATGGCCGTCACGCTCGCCTGACGGCCGACCTTCTGATCGAACGCCTTGGCGGCGAGCGATTCAGTTGGGGCGGCGGCAGCCTGGCCGATGTTGGCGAACTGCGCGCTCGATACGTCACAGCCCTGCGCGCGGCAGACAATCATGATATTGCACCGCTGTTGGAATTCGCGCGCACCTGACAGCCGTCGACTGCGCATCGCTCGCCTTGATAGGAATCGAACCCAGAGCCGGCAAACCGAAGAACCTATCACGCTGATTTTACCGCAAAAACACTCTCTCTGATCGCCATAGCTATCGGTCGTTCAATGAACCGCAGACGCGGAGAACTTCCCATGAGGCTGCTTCAATGGATCGGCTTTCGTTTGCATCGAGCCGTTCACGCTGCTCATTGTGAGTCCTTCGACGGCCAACTGTTCAACTTTTTACCCTTATTTATCCCAGGTCCGAAAACCGGCGATGCTAGTCCTTTTTCCAGAGGCGCTGATGTGTTTCGGCACCCAATTTGGAAAAAGGAAAGCATCATGAAAAAGCATCTGCTCGCCACTGTCGCACTTCTCATGGCCATCTCTCCCGTTGCGGCTGAAGCCCGCTGCGTGCCGAACACCCCAGTCATAGCCGCGAAAGCCGTTCCCGTCATTCAGTACAAAAACACGGTGATCGATGGCGTAAACATCTTCTATCGTGAAGCCGGCCCCAAGGACGCACCGGTGCTCCTTCTCCTGCACGGATTTCCGACCTCGTCCCATATGTTCCGCAACCTCATTCCGCTGCTGGCCGACCGCTACCGCGTGATCGCGCCTGACTATCCCGGCTATGGCCAGAGTGACGCACCCGACCACACCCAGTTTTCCTACACGTTTGAGAACCTGACCAACATCGTCGAAAAACTGACCGAAAAGGTCGGAGCCGATCGCTACAGCATGTATGTGATGGATTATGGCGCACCGATCGGATACCGGCTCGCGCTCAAACATCCCGAGCGGGTTGAAACCCTGATCGTGCAGAATGGCAACGCCTATACCGAAGGCCTCGCCGCGTTCTGGGATCCGATCAAGGCCTATTGGGCCGAGAAAACGCCGGAACGCCGGGAAGCGCTCGCCGGTCTGGTCACGCTCGAAACCACGAAATTCCAGTATACCGACGGAATGGGCGATGTCTCACATATCAGCCCCGACAACTGGGTCGTCGATCAGGCCTTGCTCGATCGGCCGGGCAACAAGGACATCCAGCTCGATCTCCTGGGCGACTACGGCAGCAATGTACCGCTTTACCCGCAATTCCAGGCCTTCTTCCGCGACAACCAACCGCCAACGCTGATCGTCTGGGGCAAGAACGACAAGATCTTTCCGGAAGCTGGCGCGCACCCCTATCTTCGCGATCTCCCGAACGCCGAGATGCACATTCTCGACAGCGGTCATTTCGCCCTCGAAGACAAGCTCGATGTGATGGCGCCGCTCATCCGGGATTTCCTCGACCGCAGGGTTTGCAACTGATCGATAGCCAAACCGTTCTGCGGGGCCAGCGGCCCCGCAACTCCCCCAACCAAAGGAAAAGATCATGACCAATCCCGTTTCGGGCACCCAGACAGCTGGTACCCCGTCCCTCTCGATCGTCCTCGTGCACGGCGCATTTGTCGATGGCTCCGGATGGCAACAGGTCCATGGCGAACTTGTCGACCGCGGCTTTGAAGTTCTCGTCGCCCAACACCCGACGACCTCGCTTGAAGGCGACGTTGCCGTGACCGAGAGCCTGACTGCCGCGGCTCGCCACCCGGTTCTCCTGGTGGGCCACAGCTACGGTGGAGCCGTCATCACCGAGGCTGGCGTCAACCCAAAAGTCCAGGCTTTGGCCTACATCGCGGCTTTTGTGCCGGATGCCGGCGAATCCGTCGCGGCCCTGAACGAAGCTCCTGAAGAGCCCGGCGAAACGAAGGCACCGTTGCTGCCGCCGCAGGACGGCTACCTCGTTGTCGACCCGGCCCGCTTTCCGGAAGCATTTGCCGCCGATGTCGACCTTGCGACCACACGCTTCATGGCGGCGGCGCAACTGCCCTGGGGCCTTGCAGCGGTCATAGCACCCCTCACCCATGCAGCCTGGAAGACCAAACCCAGCTCCTATCTCGTGGCGTCCGTCGACAGGATGGTTCCGCCCAGCGCGCAGCGCCGGATAGCCAAGCGTGCGAGTGCTGCGATCACCGAGATCGACAGTAGCCACGCCGCGATGCTGTCGCACCCGCAGGACGTCGCGGCGTTCATCGCAGCCGCCGCCTCGGCCGCAACGCCGACCGAAGGTGCCGGACAATGACCCGGCCCGTCACCCATCACCGAACCACCAGCGTTGAAGGCGTGGAAATTTTCTACCGCGAGGCTGGAGAGAAAGGCGCCCCTGTCGTGGTGTTGCTGCACGGTTTTCCAAGCTCCTCGCACATGTACCGCAACCTCATCCCAGCGCTGGCCGACCACTATCATGTGATCGCGCCCGACCTTCCGGGGTTCGGTGTGTCGGCAATGCCGTCTTCCAGCGAATTCGAATACAGCTTTGCCATTTTCTCGGATGTCATCGCCGGTCTCCTCGAACAGCTGGGCGCCGAACGCTACGCGCTCTATGTCATGGATTATGGCGCGCCAACCGGGTTTCGTCTGGCGGTCGCGCAACCGGATCGGGTGACCGCCCTGATCGTCCAGAACGGCAATGCCTATGAAGACGGCATGGGGGATTTCTGGGGGTCGACGCGGGCCTATTGGGCCGACAACGGCCCGGTAAACCGCGACGCGCTGCGGCCTTTTCTATCGCTTGACGGGACACGTTTTCAATATCTCGCCGGCACGAAAGATGAGACGCGGATCGATCCGGCAGCATGGTTATACGATCAGCTCTTCCTCGACCGCCCAGGCAGCACGGACCAGCTGGGCATCATCTACGACTATAGGACCAACGTCGCGCTCTACCCCGGCTTCCACGCCTATTTCCGCGCGCATCGGCCGCCGGCCCTGATCCTGTGGGGCGAGAATGATCCCATCTTCCTACCCGACGGCGCGCGCGCCTTCCTCCGCGACCTTCCCGACGCCGAACTTCATTTTTTCGACACCGGACATTTTGCCCTCGAGGACAAGGCGGACGAGATGATCCCGGTCATGCGCGACTTCCTCGCGCGAAATCTCACTCAGTAACTGAAACCCAAAAGAGGATAATGACCATGTACAACAGCAAATCCAAGCCGAGCGTCCTTCCGACCGGTGGCGGCGCAGCCCTCATCGATCCCTCCGACGCGCTGATCCTGCTTCTCGATCATCAGTCGGGATTGTTCCAGACGGTCAAGGACATATCCGTGTCTGATCTGCGCCGGAATGTGGAGATGATTGCCAGACTCGCCACTCTCTTAAACATCCCGGTGATCACCACCGCTTCGGAACCTGCCGGCACCAATGGTCCGCTGATGCCCGAAATCCATGAATTGGCTCCGCACGCCGTCTATGCGCCACGCAAGGGGGAAGTAAACGCGTGGGACAATGACGATTTCGTCGCAACGGTTCGGGCAACCGGCCGCAAAACTCTCATCATGGCAGGCGTCTGGACCAGTGTCTGCGTGATGTTTCCTGCACTCGACGCCCGCGCTGCCGGCTACGACGTCTATGCGGTGCTCGATGCCTCGGGGGATCCGAGCGAAATGGCCTCGCGGATTTCACTCGCCCGCTTCGTGCAGGGCGGCGTCAAGCCGACATCGACCAATGCATTGCTGTCTGAGCTTCACCGCACCTGGGCGCGTCCCGAGGCTGCCGAGCTTGGCAAGCTCTACGGGCTTGCCGCACCAAACTATGCCGCCGTGGCCGAGAGCTATGCCCGCGCGCAGAAGGCCGCAAGTGAGGCAATCTAGTACCTTGTGCATCCGACGCCCTGCGAACTGACCACACTTTAGGGAGATACGATATGAGTTACGGTTTTATGGATATCGCGATCACGCCTTCAGTTCGCAGGGCGCAAGCGGAAATGGGAGCGGAACATTTCTGGTCCGACTTCAAGGGACACCGCGAATTCGACCGGTTCACGGCACAGGAGACCGCCTTCATCGCACAGCGCGACAGCTTCTACATGGCCTCCGTTTCGGAAACCGGCTGGCCTTATGTTCAGCATCGCGGCGGGCCTGCCGGCTTTCTCAAGGTCCTCGACGATCGCACCCTCGCCCTCGTCGATTACCGCGGCAATCGTCAATATATCACCACCGGCAATCTGGCAGGGAACGACCGGACATGCCTGTTTCTGATCGACTACCCCGCGCGCACCCGCCTGAAGATCTATGCCCGTGCCGAGAAGCTGGCCCTTGACGCCGATCCGGTACTTACCGAGGCCATCACCGATGGTGCTTATGGAGCCAAGGCTGAACGCATTTTCAGGTTGAAGCTCGAGGCGTTCGACTGGAACTGTCCGCAGCATATCATGCCGCGTTACACCGAAGCCGAGTTTTTGGCAGCCTCGCGACATCTTTTAGACAAGGTCGCTCAGCTTGAGCAGGAAAATGCGTCACTGCGGGAGCGCCTCGATTTGCGACAAAACGATTGAGCACGAACCCAGGATGAATGCAGCAAGGTCAACCAAAGTCCGTTGCATCGATGGCAAGCTGGGTCCGTTTGGTAGCGGCACCTGCACCCATTGCGCGGGCGCAATCCAATGACGTCTGGAAATAGCGCATCGCCTTGTCGGGCCGCCTGTTTCCGGCTGCAATCATTCCCGCAACGCGCCAAAGATCCGGATGCCACCAACGCTCTTCTCGTATGCCAGTTTCTGCCAGCACGGCGCGCAGACTATCCTCAGCAAGGTGCAGTTCGCCTGCGGCAAGATATGCCTCCGCCAACAGGCTCCGGTAGAAGGGCACGCGAGCACGCCAGTTTCCCCGAAGCAATCCGCTGATACTGTCTTGCATCAGGGTAAAACCTGCCTGCTCACCTCGAGAGGACTGGATAGCACCCGCGAAAAACTTGGCTGTCCCCTCGTAAATGCCGACGCTTTCTCGCCGGCTGACGTCGGCCAGTTGGTGCTGAAGCCGCGAAGCAGTTTCGAGATCACCCTCCACGAAAGCGATCGGAAGGGCCGCAAGCGAGATCGCATTGCCCAAGGAGATCATGTGATCGAGATCGGCTGCACGATCGATCGCCTGACCGGCCAGCCGGGAGGCGCGATCAGAATCACCCTGCAGCCAAGACAGAAATGCCTGAGAGAAACGAATACCGGCAGGCAAATCGACCTGGAACCTGGACAAGCCATGCCCCTCCTCCAGGTGACCCCAATCATCCATCAGCGCCTCCAAGTGGGCCGATGCCGAATTGAACTCGCCTGCATAGATCTTGATATGCGCTAAAAGTCGCTTGCCGTCGGGCGCCGTCGTCCAGTCCAGAGCCTTTGCTGCCGCAAACTCGTTCATGCTGCGCAATGCCGTGCGGGGCCGGCCGGAATAGGCCAGAAAAACGGCCTGTCCGCACACCGATCGTATTTGAAATTCCGCGTCGCGCGACCCGTTCGCATGAAAGATGCTTTCGCGCCAAGCATCATCGGTTTGCGGGTGCATGTGGCGCGCCAGTGTCATGGCCCAGGCCCGCGCCGTGGAGAGCTTGGCTCGGCCCAGTGGCGCGAGCCCCATGAGGGCAGCGCTGTTTGACCCGGCAAGGTCGATGGCCTCCAGCATTTCCCTAAACGCCGATAGTTCTTGCCACAGCGGCAAGGCAGCGACCACCAGTTCGACCCCCAAAGCCGCATCGCCTGCGGGATCAAACGCCCAGCCGATGGCCGCGCGAACGTCGTCGATCTGCCTCCGATATCTGCCGAGCCATTCGCGAGACGTCTGCGACGACCATTCCCGTTCGGCGATCTGCAACTTGTCCTTTGTTCGAACGGCAAAATGCCGTCTTGCCTTCTCTCTGTAGAGGGAACCTGAAAGACGCCGCGCGGCATAGGCACCCGTGCTTTCGGCAAGTCTGTAATGCACAGTCCCGCCGTCGTATTCCGCTGATACCAGCGACTTTGCCACGAGCTGCGCCAGCGCGTCTCGCCCGGTCACCGGCTCCAGGGCGCCCGCGAAATACATCGCCTCCACGTCGTCGGCGTTGAAACGGCCGGAAAATACCGAAAGCAGACCGAGCAAGACCGCCTCACGGTCAGGAAGAAGTAGATAGCTCCAGTCGAGCGTCGCTTCTAAGGATTGGTGGCGCAAGGGTGCATCCCTTGCTCCCCGGTTCATCGTATCAAAGCCATCCCTGAAGAGGTCATCGAGCGCCGAGGGTGCAAGAACACTGGCCGTACCGGCGGCCAGTTCGATGGCGAGTGCCAAGCCGTCCAGCCGTGAGCAGATCGAAACAACACTGCGGACATATTCATCAGTAGGCTTTGTATCGCCTGAACCGTACACCTTTGAAATGAACAGCTGGATTGCCGGAAACTGTAGCGCGTCGCTGATGGACAGTGTCGTCGCCGGGTGCGGATAAGCCAATCCTGAGAGAAAATGAATCTGCTCGTGCCGCGTCCGTAACGGCTCGCGGCTGGTCGCAATGATCCGCGCCGAAGGAACGTCCGCTGATATCCGCTCAACGATCGTCGCGGCCATCGCGATAACGTGCTCGCAATTGTCGATGATGAGAAGCAGCGGGATGCTGCGAAGGACGTCGATCACGCCTGCGATGGGATCGTCAAACCCCAGCGACACGCCGAGGGCGGACGCGATCGCTGGCACCACAAATCGCGGGTCGCTCAGCGTCGAGAGATCCGCAAAGGCGATGGCTTCGTTTGCCCCGCAGGATTGCTCAGCAACCGTGACCGCAAGAGAGGTTTTTCCCGCGCCGCCTGGCCCGACGATGGTGACGTAACCCGCTTGATCGAGCATTTCCGAGATCTGCCGGGTCGCGTCGTCGCGGCCGAGGAGCGGCCGAACCTGGGGTGCCGCGATATGATGGCTTGTGCTGGCAACCACTTGCCGGGCTGGCGCCGGGCGATCGCTTTCCAAGGCGGCGACGAACTTGTAACCTCGCCCAGCAATGGTTACGATGTACTCCATGGAAGGATCAAGTTCGGCCAGCGAGCGTCGAAGGTTGCCGACATTGACCTTCAGGTTATGGTCGTGGACGATATAATCTGGCCATACATGCGCAAACAGATCGGCTTTGCTGACAACCTCGCCCGCTCGCGCCACGAGCAGGGTCAGAATGTCGAAACCTCGCCCACCGAGGCCGACGGGTTGCCCCTTGTACAGGAGGGATTGAGCTTCTGGCAGAAAACGGAAATCTCCGAACTGGAAAGTGGTCCGTTTCGACAATGTCTGGAACCCGAGATCGTGTGACACCTTGCTCTCACAATTCATAAAACATCGACGCTACACCGCCCTGACCAGTTTTCAAGGCGCATGGCGACATAGTCGCACTGCACACTGCCTGAAATGATCGATACCACGTCTCTTCGGAGCCTTTGAGGTATTGGAAGATCGACTGGCTCACTGAAAATCCCCAAACGCCAAAGTCTGCCCAAATCCTCGTCGCCGGCATTCCCCGTTCGGACAGATGTGCAGGAATTCGCCGATGCTATTGTTCTATTTTTAGCCCAACAATTCCTTTATCTGCCGCCAGCGACGTTTTTTTCCCTGGAGTGTTTTCTTGAAATCTTGCTCATCTAATCAGCCCTGCCCTACGCAAGAGGACGCCATAGAGGCCAAGGCTTTCATTGATCTGCACGAGGCCGCCCGCAGCCGATTGACGGATGAAGAACGGTTCGAATGCATTTCCATGAATGGCGGATGCGCGATCTCACTTCCGAGCGCGCCTGCGATCGGCCTCAACCGCATCCTCGGTCTCACTGACAATGAAGATCTCGACAAAGCCTACAACTGGATGGGAGATCGGCAGGGAAACCGATTTTTGCAGGTCAACACTGACGCAGCATCCGATGAGGTGAGACATTGGACCCAGTCAAAGGGATTGGTTGCTTATGGTCCCGGGTGGGCGAAGCTTCGGCGATCCACGGACGCGGTCTCTCTTCCATCGCCAGGCGCCGTTAAGACCCGAATAGTTCGGCCCGATGAGGCCGAAATATTCGGCGCCCTGATGTGTGCCGGGTTTGGTTTTCCGAAAAGCCTTGCCGGTCTATGGGCCGCAATCGTTGGACGAGACAGATGGTCTTGTTTCTACGCGTTGGACACCGACTGCTTTAGACAAGGCGGAAAATAGCCTCCACCATTATTAGAATTATTTTCTATGATTACATAGGAATTTTGGCATCAATCAGAATGGTCATCCAGATGCTCGCGCCATATAGTCTATTAAATTAGTAGATTATAAACGCTGTCCCGCCGAATGCACTCGGTAATCCAGTCGGCAGGGCAGATTTGGCGGGTGATCGCAATGGCAAAACAAGTGATCGAATATGCCGGAGTGCCGGTGGGAATCGTCGTTTAGGACCGGGACCTGCTGAAGTTCATCGCCGTCAAGTTTCATGTGCATGATCTCGATGGCCAGCACTTTGCCTCCGCGTCCGACGTGCAGCGGGCAATCCACAAGCTGATGTCGGCCTCTGTCAACCGCGTCGATCGCGCCGCCTGATCGGAGGGATGTCATGGGCAGGCTGCGCCACTTTTTCCGTCTCTCCACCCAGCGCGACGATCTTGAAACGAGGCTGCTTGCTCAGGAGTATCGTTTCCTACTCCTGGACGATCATTTCGACGACGGCATCGACAGGAAACTGCAATCGAGATGCGACGAACTCTCCGCCGAAATCTCGTCACGCCGCTACCGGCATCACCATTGACAGACGATCTTCAATCTCATCATCGGCACCAAAGCACTATGCCCTCAACCAGGAATATAACGAATGTTAGATAGATTTTTCGCCGAAAGAGCCTTTGTGTTGCGAACCACATTGGGAGCAGCAATTCTCACTGCTGTCATCCCGTTTGCCTTCCAGAATGTGGCCCTCGCGGACCAGAAGGTACTTCTGTCCTATGAGGCCACGCCTTCCGCAGGGTTTCATCTGCCGCGGCTCGCCCAGGCCGGCTATGACGACCGCGCGGCCTTCTCGGCCGAAGTGCTGAAAGACATCGTACCGAAGATCATAGCGGCCAATGGTGTCGACCCCGCGACCCTGGAGACGGAGGTAACGCCCGGCGGGTATCTCCTGAAAACCAACGCGTCGCTTCAGACCGAGGGAACGCTTGATGATGCCGTGGCTGACCGCCTTGCGGGCTCTCTTGGTTATACCTTTCGCCAGTATAGCGTCCTCGTCTCTCGCCTGGCCGACACAGCCGGCAGCACCGGTTTCGTTGTCGTGCAGTTCCCCAAGGACAGCCTCAACGCCACCGTCGCGCAGAAATTCTTCGAGACGGCCGAGGCAACCAGAAAAGGTTTGGGCGGTGGCTACACGGCTTTCGGGGACGAGCAAATCTTCCTCAACGTCACGAATTCCGAAGGAAAGCCCTATACCGGTCTCGACGACACGACCTTCCTTGACGGCTTAAAGCAAGCTGCCGCATCGTTTGGCGCACCAGCACCGGAAGTATCGGCGTCCGGCAAGGCTACGGCACGTTTTGTCGGGAATGATTGGGACAAGTCCAAAGAAGGCGAGGATTATGTCAGCCGGCTCGGCGGGTCGGATTCCGAACTTGTGAAAAAGCTGGACGAGATCGGCAAGGAGTACGCATCCCTCGTCGCCAAGACAGCCGAAAGCAAAGGCTGGAACAAGGGTGAATGAGGGCTCGCACCCGGCACGAAAGCACGAGCCGGGTTCAGCGAGAACATGCGATCCCATAATATAGTATATTCGAAGGCCCACCCATGTCCGTTACGGCTCAACCACTTGCTCTCGATCACGCTGTCATTGGCGTTCTCGACCAGCTCGATTCCGCGGCGGCGGTTTACCGCAAGCTTGGCTTCAAACTAACCCCTCGGGGCTATCACACGCTCGGCTCCATCAACCATCTTGCCGTCTTCGGCGAGAACTATCTGGAGCTTCTGGGCTTTCCGCCGGGGGACGACAAGAAACGGAGCGACCTCTGGTCGTATCCGACCGGCCTCAATGGCCTTGCCTTTCGCACCACAGACGCTGCCACCTTGCGAGACGAAATGGCCGCCGCCGGCAAAGCGGTGACCGACTGGAAAGACTTCTCCCGTCCCGTTGAGGTGAATGGTGTACAGAAGCCGGCCAGTTTCCGGACCTTCCAACTCGGCCCGGACGCGATTTCCAATGGCCGCTTTTTCTTTTGCCAGCACGATACGCCGGAGCTGGTGTGGCGCCGGGCCGATCAGGACCATCCGAACAGCATTTTGGATATCAGCGACGTCTTCATCGTCAGCCATAAGCCCCAAACGATTACCGAACTCTTCGACGGGTTCCCGGTGGCGGCGCCCCGGATCGACAAGGATGGTGTCGTCATTCAAGCCGGCGGTGTCACGATCCACATTCTTTCCAAGGACAAGGCAGTCGCCCGTTTCGGATCAGCCATTCCGCAGAGCTTTGAGGGCAACGAGCGAAAGATCGCTCTCGGACTGAAAGTACGCTCACTCAAGGCCGCGGCGGATGCCCTCGCGCTCGGCGGTTTTACGCCTCTTGCCTTCGAAGGAGGCTTGCTCGTCGATGCTGATTCCGCCAAGGGCGTCGCGCTTTGGTTCAAGGAATAGCAACACTATGGAACTGTCTCGACAGGAGCGTACTTAATGCTCCCGTCGAGACGATTTGAAAGTGCTGCCTACTTCAACGTAATCACGCCGGCTGCGATATCAGGCGTTGCCGGGATGATGCCGCTCTTCACATACCATACAGCTATATTGCCGATCTGCTTGACGTCGGCATCGGTGACGGCGGTCGTCTGCACGGCGTTATTCTCGCCGATCTTTGCACCAAGTTCTGCCGGAATATTCATTTCTTTCGCCCAGATCGCGCCCGCCTCTGCCTTGTTTGCCAGCGACCAGGCGTTCTCGCTCTTCACGACGTCGAATATGGCTTGCAACTGATCCAGCTTCTTGGATGCAAACTCGCGGCTTGCGACGAGCACGACGGCATTGTCGGACCCGATCGCCGCGCCGTCGGCAAGGACTTTGCCGTCATAGGTTTTCTCGGCAATCGTCAGGAAGGGATCCCAGGTCGCCCAGGCATCGACGTGGCCTTGAACGAAGCTCGGTCCACTGTCGCTGGGGCTGAGATAAACGCGCGTGACGGTCGATGGATCGACGCCGTTCTTTTCGAGGCCGCGCATCAGCAGATATTCGCCGGTCCCGCCCCGGTTCACGGCGACCTTCTTGCCGGCAAGGTCCTTCAGCGACGAGATGCCGGCGCCATTCTTCACCACCACACCTTCGGAGCCGGCCGCCATCTTCTGGTAGGCGAAGACGACAAGCGGAATCTTGGCGGCAAGTGCAGCGATAGACGATGTCGAACTCCCCGCGGTGATATCGATGCTTCCGGCATTCAATGCTTCAAATGCCGGAGCGGCGGCCGGAAAGGGACCGGCCCATTCGACCTTGATACCTTTTTCGGCGAGCGCCTTTTCCAGCGTGCCGCGCGACTTGGCGAGAGTCAGATCGTTCGGGCCGCGCAGCCAGCCGATCCTGACGACCTGATCAGCGGCCTGTGCCATCGGCGCAACTAGAGACAGGAAAGCAGCGGCAGCAAATACCTTAAAAAGAGAGCGTTTTTTCATGGATATGTCTTCCTTTCCGCCCGAGCGGCCTGAAGGTTTTCAAGATTATTTTGTTCGACGCCGAGCTGCGACAGCAGGTCGGATTCGATCTGGGTGGCCCGCGGGTCGCTTCGCTGTCGGGGATGTGGGATATCGACGTTGATTTCCAGACTGAAGCGTCCCTGATCGATGACGAGAATCCGATCGGCCAGCGCCACGGCTTCCCAGACGTCATGCGTGACCAGGAACACGGCCGGCCTGTGCTTGCGCCATAGCTCGTCGACAAGTGCATGCATCCTGATCCTGGTCAGCGCGTCGAGCGCTGCGAAAGGTTCGTCGAGCAGCAGCAATTGCGGTGTCCTGACCAGTGCGCGTGCAAGGGCTGCCCGTTGCGCCTCGCCACCCGACAAAGTCAATGGCCAGGCGTCGCGACGATGCAACAGTCCAACATCGGCAAGCGCCTGTTCGGCCGCCTCTCGAGCGTTCGGGGAATTCACGCCGAGAACGACATTGTCGATGACGCGCTTCCACGGCATCAGCCTCGGCTCCTGGAAGACGACAGCGCGCCGGGTGGGGATATCGGCTTTTGCCGCAGGTGCCTGATCGAGCCCGGCTAGGACGCGCAGAAGCGTGGATTTGCCGGAGCCGCTACGCCCAAGCAGCGCAACGAACTCGCCTGGTTTTATCTGAAGATCGATGCCATCGAGCACCGCCGGGCCATCGAACGATCGGCTCAGGCCCTGGATATCGACAAGCGCGCTCATGCGATCACCGCCGGTCGCCAGCGTAGCGCATAGGCCTCGATGATCCGCACCAGGCCATCTGTCAGCAGCCCCATCGCAGCATAGACCAGAAGGCAGACGACAATCACATCGGTTTGCAGGAAGTCGCGCGCATAGGTCATAATGTAACCGATCCCGCTCGACCCGTTGATCTGCTCGCCGACCACGAGGCTGAGCCAGGCAACGCTGAGACCGTAGCGGATACCGACTAGCAACGATGGCAGCGCGCCGGGGATCACGATATGGCGCACGATCCCGAGCGTGCCGAGGCCAAGTGTCTTTCCAGCCTCGATCAGCTTGCGGTCAATACCGCGAATGCCGCCGTGCAGGGTGAGATAAATTGGGAACACACAACCAAAGGCTACCATACCGACCTTCGGCACCTCACCAATTCCAAACCACAGGATGAACAGCGGCAGAAGCCCGAGAAACGGCATCGCCTTCAGCATCTGGATTGACGGATCGATGATCGTTTCCCCGAAACGGGAAAGTCCGGAGATGAGGGCAAGCAATACACCGACCACGAGAGCGATGGAGAAGCCAGCGACCACGCGCAGAAACGACACGCCAAGGCCGATGATCAGTTCACCCGATGCTATCAGTTTCGTCCCGGCGGCAACGATTTGAATGGGCGATGCCAGCACGCGTGGGGATAACAGTCCGGAGACGCTCAAAAGCTGCCAGAGAACCAGGATGGCCAAGGGCGACACGAGACGGCTGAGAGAGCCGAAGCGAGGCTTGGGCCTTTGGCTCCGAAGCTCCGACGCGGCGGGCCGGTCCAGCGCCTGTCCGATAGAGCGGGTATCAACCATTCGCCTTCTTTCCCGAGAGATCGCGGTCGAACAGCGTCGACCAGGTAAACTGCTTCTTCTCCGGGATCAATCTTTCGACAGGCAACCTCGGCAGCACCATCTCGCCGAAACGATAGGCTTCCTCGAGAAGCGGCATGCCGGACAGAATGAAAGTATCGACGCCGACGGCCTGGTAGGCCTCGAGCGTGCGGATGACGGTGTCGGGCGATCCGACGATCGCAGTTCCAGGACCCGGTCGGACGAGGCCGATACCGGCCCAGAGGTTCGGCGATATCTCCAGATCGCGGAGATTATCCGGCTTGATGCCCCCATGCATGCGGCTCATGCGCTGTTGACCGACAGAATCGGTGTTCGACACGAAACGCTGATTGGCGGCGATGGCGGCAGCATCCATCTGTTCGTAGAGATCGGCGGCGGCCTCCCAGGCCTTCGCGTCGGTCGACCGCACGATGACATAGAGCCGGATACCGTAATTCAACTCACGCCCATGCGCGGCGGCCCGAGCCTTCACCTGCAGGACCTTTTCGCCCATCTGCTCGGGTGTTTCGCCCCAGGAAAGGTAGGTGTCGACATGTTTGGCCGCCACCTCGATGGCGCTGTCGGACGAACCGCCGAACCAGAGCGGCGGCGCCGGAATGGAGGTGCCCGCCGGAAGCGCGAGCTTGGCGCCTTGCGTCTGGAAGTATTTGCCATGATGGGTCACGCTTTCGCCGGCCATCAGACGGTGCCAGATGGTCAGATATTCATCCGCCATGTCATAACGTTCGTCGTGCGGCAGCGTCATGCCGTAAGCGCCCAGCATCTTGGCGTCGCCGGATACAACGTTCAGAAGCAGCCGCCCGTTGGAAAACTCCTGGAACGTTGCGGCCATCTTGGCCAGCAAGGTCGGGGCCACCAGGCCGGGGTGGAATGCCAGAAGAAATTTCATCCGCTCCGTGTATGGCAGCAGCGCACCCGCCAGTGGCCAGACATCGTGGGCGCCCGTTGCAAACAATGCTCCGGTGAAACCAAGGTGATCGTAGGCTTGCGCCAATTGCTTGTAGTAGCCGTAGTCGATCGTGCGTGACCCCTCGGGCTTCCACGGATAAGCGCCGTCCGGCGCGCACATGTACCAAAGGACGTTCATGGCTATGGATTCCCTGCGATAGTATTGGTTGCGATCTCAAGCCTGGTCGCTAGATCCTTGTGGCGGAACAAGGTATCAGCTTCCGCCTGCTGCTCGCGAAGGATCAGATCGCCGGCCGGAACAACACGCCAATCCCGTTCATTGACGACGCGCGTCCATGCCCGCCGCTCTGTCTCGGTTCCGTTCTCGGATAGAAGCGCTGCCGCCTTTTCCTGATCGGATGTGATTTCGTTGCCGATCCGCGCCAATTCGCTTGCAAAGCCATCGATGACATCGGCACACAGCCCACGCTCGCGGATCGTCCAGAAGGTCGACCGGTTCGGGATGGTCGCGCCACAATGAGCAAGCACCCGAAACTCGCCTGATGACAGTGACTGCTCAAGATGTGGAGCCATCGCCACCCAGGCGTCGATCGCACTGGATCTCAATGCATCGCGAGATGGTACCGGCAATAGGTCGTGGCGATGCACGTCCTGCAATCCGAAACCGGCTTCCTCCAGGCTCCTGGCAAGGAAATAGGTCAGGAACGAGCCATCGACGAGCGCGACCGCAAGACCTTTCAAATCCGCCAAGTTTTCAATTGCGGATTGGCGATTGACCAAAATCGCCCCATTGGCGGGCCGTGGCGACGAACCGGCAACATAGGTCACCGACAGGCCGGAGGCGGCCGCCAGGATCGGCGGTGTCGATCCGGTGCCACCGATATCGAAAATTCCGGCGGCAAGCTTGGCGGCAGTCTCCCGCCCCTCCTGGTAGGGCACGAATTCTGGATCGAAATCCGCAAAGGCGCCGGGCCAGCGGGACGCGAGACTGAGATGCAGATTATTCGGGTGAAACCCGATCCTCAAGGCCATGAATATTTCCGCGATCGTTGAAATTCTCAATATATAAAATTATATAATGGAGGACCGATTGCAATCGAAGAATGTTTCGATCAAACTTTTTCGGGTCGAGAGAAAACTATTTCACGGCAAGCACTGGATGATGAAGAACGTCACGATGAATGTCATGAATGCCGAAAGGCATGAAGCCAGCGACCGGCAAAAGGTCAAATGCCGCGCCATCGGCGCCGCTTCGGATTTTTTGAAGGCGATGGCGAACCCGGTCCGCCTTTCGATACTTTGCGCCCTCGTAGAAGGGGCTCGTTCGGTAACCGAGCTCGAAGCCATGCTCGATGTGCATCAGCCGACCTTATCCCAGCAATTGGGCGAATTGCGGGAAGCGGGCATCATCGTGGGCAAGCGCTCCGCGCGCGCCGTCGTCTATCGCCTCGCCGATCCCAGAGCCGGACAACTCGTAGGCCACCTCAGGCTATTGTTTGCCGATCCCGATGCGTCTGCGATTTGGCGGGGAACACCGGTTGAAGCCGTGTTCAATCTCCAAATGTGACGGTGTAGAGTTTTACGTCACTTTCACCCTGATGTTCATTTTGCGGTGAGCCATCAAAGCCGTCAAAAACCCTACGGCACTTTGCTTTTTCAAATCGGCCCTGGTTCGCTGTAAACGGAAAATGGGCCAAACAACCCTAAACCTGACAGCAAAACGACACGGTATTTCCCGGTGGGCGTGTCGATCAAAATCCGGTTTGCGGCGGGTCCAGAGGTTTTGGCCGTCAGCGCGGCAGATAAGATTCCAGAGCATGGCAAGATTGTCGGGTTCCGCCACAAACTGACCCATGGTGCGCGAGCTCAAGGAACGCCTCGACTGCCCGCTCTTCGAGCGCCACCATCGCAGCGTCGTCCTCACGGCGGTTGGCGAAATGCTACAGGCCGTTTTGATGCGGACATTCGATGAGATCGACATGGCGTTGGACGAAGTTCACGCCCACTGTGATCCAGCGGGCGATGTCACTTTGTTTCATCGATACCCGGACAATGGGATTTGTCTGCGAACTCAGGCAGTTGCGCCGATCACAACTTTCCACTGCGCCATTGCGCGGATGCGATGAATGTAGGTGGCGAGGGCTGAGCGTTTCGGAAGTGGTGCGACGGGACGAAAGCCCTGCATCATCCGTTCTCGTTTTCGAAGTTGTAGGTGAGAATTTTCCGCGCGATTATTCAGGCCCTTATGCGATCGGTGTTCGACAGTGGGCATCACCTCCTGTTTTGCCGCTCCGTATGAGCGCAGTTTGTCGCTGATGATGCGTCGGCATCAGACCCTGCCTCTTCAGCAGTCTGACGCGCAATCGCTTGGCAGCGTTGGTATCACGGCGGGCTTGGGCGATCTTGTTGAGAACGTAACCGTCTTGGTCAACGGCGCGCCAAAGCCAATGTTTTCGGCCACCGATGGAAATCAGGACCTCGCCCCAGTGCCAGATGTCCTGTCGTACCGGCTTCTTTGCGCGCAACTGCTTCAAGAAAGCATTTGCAGCCCCATCGCCGAATCGTTTCGTAAGACACGACAATGCCCCGCTCCAACAACATTTCCTCGACCAGCAGTAGGCTTAAAGGGAACCGGAAATACAGCCAGACAGCACGGGCGATGATCTCAGCTTGAAAGCGGTGGTGCTTGTCGTTGATAGTCGGTGAATTCATCTCAGCTGAATTATCCCTCAACCGTTAAGTAGCAGACAACGTGACATCGCAGGCTTATCACCCGTTCGCCTGGCGCGCGACCGTCTCCGCCGCATGACTGGCCCACGGTTTCGGCAGTTCGAGATTGGCGCGGAAGTCACCATCAAGATAGTCAGTGTCCAGGAGCGAGCGTTTGCGCAGTTCGGGAAGGAGCCCGTTCACCAGCAGATCCTCCTGATCCGGATTGCCGAGCCCGTGCAGCGAAATGACGTCGAGAACGCCGGCCCGGAAACGCTCCTCCAGGGCATCGGCAAGCTGTTCTGGGGTCCCGGTGACCGACCAGTGGCCCGTTTCCTGCGCCTGGATGATCAGTTCGCGAAGACTGAGCCCCTGTTGCGCATAGCGACGGAAAATCTCAACCCGGCCGCGCCGGCGGTTGACGCTGTCGATCTCCGGCAGCAGGTTTTGGGGCAACGACTGATCGAGCGGCAGGTCCGACAGGTCGATCTCCCCCCCCAGCATGTCGGCCAGCTTCAGGCGACCTTTCTGATAGTCGATCTTTTCGTGCTTCTCCCGAAGCCGGCGCGCGACGTCAGCGTCGCTGTCGCCGATGACGGAGTGGAACGAGTTCATCACCAACGGCAGACCGCCGCCGCGACCAAAGCCCCGCGCCTGTCGTCTTAGTTCCGCGACGAAAGCGGTGGCGGCCTCAAGCGTCGGCTGCGAGGTGTAGACCACCTCGGCATAGCGGGCGCCCAGCGTCACGCCTTCGGCGGACTGGCCCGCTTGAAACAGTACGGGCCGGCCTTGCGGCGGAGGCGGAACGTTCAGCGGACCCTGCACCTGAAAATGCTCGCCGCGATAGTCGATGCGATGCAGCTTGCCAGGGTCGACGTTAATGGAACCGCTGACGCCGCGCCGCGTTGCGTCGGGATCGTTGGCATCGAAAAGCGCATTGACGACTTCGATGAATTCGGTGGCGCGCGCGTAGCGCTTTGCCGGATCCGGCAAAGTATCGCCTCCGAAGTTCTCCTCGCCGACGGAAGATGTCACCGCGTTCCATGCCGCCCGGCCGCCGCTTGCGTGATCCAGCGTTCCGATCAGGCGGGCGAGATTATAGGGGTGATGATAGGTGGTCGACACCGTTGCGATCAGGCCGATATGCGATGTCACCTGACTGAGCGCGGCCAGCGCAACAATGGGCTCCTGCGTTCCCGTCGTGCCCGAAAGACCATCCGGGTCGGCATGGAGGAGATCGGCCGTGAACAGACCAGTTATCTTTTCCGCTTCGGCCTTGCGCGCAAGCTCGACAGACCGGCGCGCGCCGATCACCGGGGTCTCGTCATTGGAGGCAAAGGCGAAATTGCCGGCGCCAACCAGCGTCTTCAGGCGGCGGGGACGGGCGATAGTCATGTGGGCACTCCTGGATTCTCAATAACAGTGCGGGTCTCGCCGGCGCCTAGCTGGCTCGCGCGAGCTCTTCTTTCGAGGTCACGGCGTAACGATTGACCGGGAATGGCAAGCCGAGATGGTCGCGCAGGGTTTCCCCTTCGTAATCATGACGGAACAAGCCGCGAGCCTGCAGGATCGGGATCACCCGGTCGACGAAATCGTCGAAGGCGGTCGGCGTTCCTCCCCTGACGATAAAGCCATCGGTAGCGCCCGCCTCGAACCATTGCTGCAATCCGTCGGCGACGGTCTCAGCGGTACCAATGAAGCTCGGAAGCGGCGTTGCTGCAAGTAGTGCAACCTGCCGCAAGGTGAGACCGCGTTCGCGCGCATTGCTCTTGATCGTGTCGGTCGTGCTGCGGAAACTGTTCTGACCGAGATCGCCGATATCCGGGAACGGCGCGTCCAGCGGATATTGCGAGAAATCGTGATGCTCGAAATAGCGCCCGAGATAATCGAGGGCACTTTCAATCGTCACCAGTTCAGCCGTTTCCCAATATTTGCGCTCGGCATCCTCGGCACTGTCGCCGACGATGATGCTGATGCCCTGGAAAAGCAGCAGATCGTCCTCGCCGCGGCCGTTTTCGACGAGCTGCCGCTTGACGTCCAGATAGAACTCGCGCGCCAGCTCGATCGTCTCCTGCCGCGTATAGATCGCGTCGGCCTCACCGGCAGCTAGCTTCTTGCCGTCCTCCGAAGCGCCGGCCTGGAACAGGATCGGACGGCCCTGCCGCGATCGACCTACGTTCAAAGGGCCTTCGACCGAGAAATATTCGCCCTTGTGATGAAGGGTATGGAGCTTGTCGGGATCGAAAAAGACGCCGGTTTCCTTGTCGCGCACGAAGGCATCGTCCTCCCACGAATCCCACAGACCCTTGGTCACCTGCAGGAATTCCGTCGCTATATGATAGCGCTTGCCGTGCTCGGGATGTTCCGCCCGGGAGAAATTCTTGGCCGAGCCTTCAAGCGGCGACGTCACCACATTCCACCCGGCGCGGCCGGCGCTCAGATGATCCAGGCTGGAGAATTGACGCGCGACCGTAAAGGGATCGCTGTAGGAGGTCGAAAGCGTGCCGACGAGGCCGATATGCGAGGTGGTCGAGGCGAGGCTTGACAAGAGAGTAATCGGCTCGAAACGATTGAGGAAATGCGGAATGGACTTGTGATTGATGTAAAGCCCGTCGGCGATGAACAGGAAATCGACCTTGCCTTCTTCGGCCTTTTTGGCGAGCGCCTTGCAATAATCGAAATTGATGCTGGCGTCGGCAATCGCATCCTTGTGGCGCCAGGCGGACATATTGCCGGACGCCCCCTGGATGATAGCGCCGAGCCTGATCTGCCGCTTGTTCGTCTTGTCACTCATCGTCACGTTCCTTAATCGTCGTCAATGTCGCAAGCTGCACGCCGCACTGTTGCGGCCGGGCAGTTCACGCCAGGGTGGGAATGGCCTCCAAGAGGGCCTGGGTGTAGCTATGCCGCGGCGCGGAAAAGACCGTGCCAACATCGCCTGTCTCGACAATCCGCCCTTCCTTCATCACGACCACACGGTCGGTGAGATGATGGACGACACCGAGATCGTGCGAGATGAACAGCAACGAGGTGCCGGAGGCGGCCTGAAGCTCGGCGAGCAGATCGAGGATCTGCGCCTGGATGGAAACATCAAGCGCGCTGACCGGCTCATCGGCGACTAGCAATTTCGGGCGCGGAGCGAAGGCGCGGGCAATCGCTACCCTCTGCCTTTGCCCGCCGGAAAGCTCGCGCGGGTAGCGACTAAGAAAGCTGGTTCCCAGCCGTACCGCGTCGAGAATCTCGATGACCCTCTCCTTGCGCGCGACACCGAAAACGCCGACGGAATCCAGGCTTTCGCCGACGATCTTCTCGACCGTATATCGCGGATCAAAAGAACTTAGGGCGTCCTGCGCGATCAGTTGAATACCAGCGCGCTGAGCCCGGCGCTGTGCCTCGGTCAGTCCGCTCCAGGGGCGCCCGTCGATCAGCACCCTTCCGGCATCGGCGGCAACGAGGCCGAGGATGATCCGCGCGACGGTCGTCTTTCCCGAGCCGGATTCGCCGACGATGCCGAGGGCTTCGCCAGCCGCTAGTCGGAAGGAAACATCGTTGACGACGTGGGATGCCGAAGCACCGCTGCCATAGCGTTTCGACAGGTGTTCGGCGACCAGCATGCTTCGCCGGGCATCAATCTGTTTCACCGGCAGAGGGATTCTCAGCCGCTCGGCACTCTTTGCCTGTGCTGGCACTTTTGGCTGCCCCTCTGCTTGCGGCTTGCTGGTATCGTCGCTCACTGGCGCCAGCCGGTAGCCACGAGAGTGCGCCGAAGGGATCGCATCGAGCAACTGGCGCGTATAGGGGTGGCGCGGGGCAGAGAGGATCTCCTGAGTGCGTCCTTCCTCCACGACCTCGCCATTGCGCATGACCAGCACCCGATCCGCCAACCGCGAGACTACGGCCAGGTCATGGCTGATCAGCAGCAGTGTGTTGCCGACACGCCGGCGCTCCGCCAGGAGGTCGAGGATCTGCTTCTGTACCGTCGCGTCGAGTGCCGTCGTTGGTTCGTCGGCAATGACGAGGGCCGGCTGCCGGGCAATCGCGGTCGCGATCAAGGCGCGCTGGCGCAGCCCGCCGGACAGCTGATGCGGATATTGCGGCAGGCGCCGCTCCGGGTCCGCAATGCCGACGGAGCGCAACAGCGCCAGGCTGTCGTCCCGCAGTTCGCGACGCCGCAGCAGGCTGCGGCTTCCAATCGCATCCGATAATTGCTGCGAGATACGGCGCAGCGGATCGAGCGACACCAGTGCATCCTGCAGCACGAAGCCGACCTTGTGACCTCTCAGCCGCCGCCAGTCTCGTTCGCGAAACTCAAGCACGCTCTTGCCATCTACATCGAAGACATCGGCGCTCACCGTCGCCCCGGGACCGCTCAATCCGACCAGCGAGCGGGCGGTCACGGACTTACCGGAACCGGATTCACCCACCAGGGCCACAGATTCCCCTCGACGGATGGTCAGGTCGAGACCTCGGACGACGACATTCGCATCCCCTGCCCCTGGGAAAGCGATACTCAGGTTGCGGACGTGAACGAGCGGGGTCATGCGCGCCTCCTGCCTTCGAAGGCCGCCTGCCATTGACGTCCGAGGACGCTGACGGAGATCACCGTGAGGGTGATGACGACGCCCGGCCAGACACCGATCCACCAAGCGACGCGCAGATAGTTGCGTCCTTCCGCCAGCATCGCACCCCATTCAGGCGTTGGCGGTTGCGGCCCCATGCCGAGGAAGCTCAGTCCGGCGGCGCTGATGATCGCGGTGCCGAGGCCAATCGTTGCGAGGATAGGCACCTGGGCGATCGCATGCGGCAGGACATGCCGCAGGACGAGCACAGCCGGGGCAAGGCCGAATGTCCGCGCCTGCTCGACATAGCCGGATTCAGCAATGACGAAGGTTTGGGCGCGTACCACTCTGGCAAAGCGTGGGATAGAGGCGACGCCGAGGGCTAAGATGAGGTTGTAGGTACCGGGTCCGGTAAAGGAAATCAGGACCAGCGCCAGCAGCAGATCGGGAAAGGCGGAGACGACGTCGAGAAAGCGGGTGATTGCCTCGTCGATGAGCCCCCGCGCCAGCCCGGCAGCCAGCCCAAGGATCGATCCGACGGTCGCCGCGATGACCACGGCGCTAACGCCGATCAGGATGGAATAGCGTGCACCGTGGACGACGCGGGAGAAGACGTCGCGGCCAAGCTGATCCGTGCCGAACCAGTGGGCGCCGTCCGGCGGCAATTGCGCCTGCAGCGGATCGGCGGCAATCGGATTATAGGAGCTCAGGAGATGCGGCCAGGTCGCTCCGAGAGCGACCAGAAGGAGGAAGGCTGCCGCGATCAGAAGGCCGGGTCGGGCAACAGCGGCCACAAGGATGCGCCGGAGATTGAGACCCGCAGCGGGCGAAACTGTTATCGAGAGGCTCATGTCGGATACCTCACGCACGCGACCGCAGACGCGGATCGAGAAACAGATAGAGCACATCGACCAGCGTGCTGAGAACGACGTAGATAAAGGCGGACAGGATCGCGACCGCCAGCACCACCGGCAGGTCCTTGCCGAGCACGGCGTCGACAGTGACTTTGCCGAGACCGGGGCGTCCAAAAACCTGCTCGGTGATGACGGCGCCGGACAGGAGGCCGCTGACGAGCCAGCCCGTCAGCGTCACCGCCGGCAGGGCGGCATGGCGTAACCCATGACGCAGCCGCAGAGTCACGCTGCTCGCTCCCCAACTGCGCACCGTGAGCGCAAAGGGCTCCTCGAGCGCCCGCTCCAGCCCTTCGCGCAACACCTGGCCGATCACCGCACCGAGCGACAGGCCCAAAGCAAGAGCCGGGAGCACGAGTGCCGAGAACGTCCGGTCGCCGGCGACCGGAAAGAGCTTGAGCGTAAAGGAAAAGACGAAGAGCAGAACAATGCCGAGCCAGAAGGACGGCGTCGAGATCAGCACGAGTTCCAAGCCGCCGGCGATACGCCGGGACCAGCGCCGACCGGCGGTGGCGACCGCACTCACCACCGCAAAGACGACGGCAACAACGAGAGCGGCAGCCGTCAATTTCAATGTCGGCAACAGCTGCGAAAGGACCAGGGCTGAGACGTTGGTCTGGAGAATATAGGAGCGGCCGAAATCACCATGCAGGATACGCCAGAGATAGGACAGATATTGCGAGTAGAGCGGCTGATCGAGCCCCCATTCGGCACGGATCGCCGCCTCCACCGCCGGTGTGCGAAGCTGCTCGCCGATCAGGAGATCGACGATATCGCCGGGCGCGATATGCAGGCTGACGAAACTGAGCGTCACGGCCGCCCACAGCACGACGATGCCGGAGCCGACGCGCCCGAGAACCTGCGACAGCAACGTGCCGCGCGCCGGGAAAAGCCGCCGAGATACCGGGGAAGCCGGCGCCTGGCGAAGTGCTGTCGCATTCTCAACGTCCATATCACTTGCTCCTTGGCCTTCCGCTAGGATGCGGAAGGCGGCGCGGGTTCAGATCGTCACTCGCTGCGCCAAACGTCGTAGGCACTCTCGGGCAATTGCTTGAATGGGCGGAAGCTGATGCCCTTCACATAGGAAGCGGCGGCGACCTGATCTTCCGGTTCGTAAAGCGGAAGCGCATAGGCATGATCGACGATCGCGAAGCGCTGCAGCTTGGCGTAGAGAGCGAAGCGCTCCTTATCGTCGAGCGTCGAGGCGGCGGCTTTCAGCCAGCTGAGCAGTTCCGGCGCCGACGCGCGGCTGTAGTTGATCGAACCGCCCTTATCGAGCGGCAGATAGTGATATTCGATATCGATCGCGTTCGTCGGCGTGTTGGAATTGGCGATCGAACCGAAGATGCCGGTCTTGCGCCTGTCGGTGTAAGTGCCGGCATCGACATAGTTGATCAGCAGGTCGATCCCCGCATTCTGCCGTGCCTGGGCCTGAAGGGCCTGCAGCAGCACATCGCGCTGATCACGCACTGTCGCCTGCGCCTGGACCACTTCGATCGTCAGGCGCTTGCCGTCCTTGGTGCGGAAGCCGTCGGCGTCGCGGGCCGTCCATCCGGCTTCATCGAGTAGGCTATTGGCAAGCTTCGGATCGCTGCCATAAGCACCTTCGATGGTCTTGTCATAGAACTGCGTATCGATCGGCGAGGTAATGCCCCAAGCCCGGGTGCGCTCGCCGCGGTAGACGGATTTGAGCACGGCATCGACATCGATCGCCGCCGCAAGCGCCTTGCGCACCTTGATATCCTGCGTCGGGCCATAGGTGACGTTCAGGAACAGTGAATAGGGCGTGCCGGTATTCAAGGCCGTCTGATAACTGAAGTCCGGATTGTCCTTGAACAACCCGGCATCATTGCCGGAGATACCCTCGATGACGTCGACCTGCCCGGAGGTCAACGCGCCTGTCCGCACGGAGGATTCCGGCAGGAAGCGATAGGTGACCTCATCGAGATAGGCCGGCCCCTGATGGAACGCGATCTTCGGCGGCCAGTTATAGGCCTTGTTCTTGACGAAGTGGATGTCCTGGCCCTTGACATAGTGCTCCAGGATGAACGGACCTGTGCCGGCAATCTCCGTCCCGCCGGACTTCAATTGCGAAGACGTGAAGGCCTTGGGCGATAGGATTTCGAGGCTGGCGGCAAAATCAAGGAACGGCGCATAGACATCACCCAGCGTCAGCACGACAGTGTGAGCGTTTACGGCCTTGGCATCGACCACCCTGGAAACCGGTCCGGCGCTGACGCTGCCGGAATAGGCAGCATCCTTAAGCCTGGTGAAATTGGTAACGACGGCGGCGGCGTCGAGCTTCTCGCCATCGCTGAAGGTGACACCGTCGCGCAGTGTGAACGTATAGGTTTTGCCGTCATCGGAGATCTTGTAACCGGTAGCAAGCCAGGAGACGTATCCGCCGTCCGCCGTGCGGGCAAGCAAGGACTCGTAGACGTTTCGCAGCAGGAGCTTGGTCTTGTCCTGCCCGTTGAGCTGCGGATTGAGCGTTGCCGGATCCGTCTCCACGCCCCAGACGAGCTTGCCGCCGCTGACAGGGTTGCCGTCCTGCGCATACGCGGTGATGGGCAGCAGAACTGATGCAAGCGTGGCCGCCGTGGCGTTCAGAAAAGATCGTCGGGAAAACATATTGGGCATTATCTCCGTGATGAAGGAGGAAGCTGATCGGTGACGAAGGCCGGGCGGCGCTAGTCTCCCACTAGGTCCCCAGCCAGATGTCGTAGGCATTTTCGGGCAGTTGCTTGAACGGGCGGAACCCGACCCCGCGCACCCTTGTCGATGCGGCGATCTGGTCTTCCGGGACGTAGAGCGGCAGGCCAAAGGCCTGCTCGACGATGGCGAAGCGCTGGAGGTCGGCGTAGGTGGCGAAGCGTTCCTTGGCATCCAGCGTGGAGGCTGCCTTGTTCAGCCAGGCAAGAACCTCAGGCGCCTCGGTTCGGCTGTAGTTGATCGAGCCGCCCTGGTCCGGCGGCAGGTAGTGGAAATAGATGGTGACCGCGTTCCCCTGGTTGGTCGTCGAATTGGGAATGGCGCCGTATTTTCCGCTCTTCTGCCGCTCGCTATAGGTGCCGGAATCGACATTGTTCAGGATGAGTTCGATGCCCGCGCTTTGCCGGGCCTGGGCCTGCAATGCCTGCAACAGCACATCGCGCTGATCGCGCAGCGTCACCTGCGCCTGCACGATCTCGATCGACAGGCGCGCGCCGTCCTTGGTGCGAAAGCCGTCGGCATCGCGCGCAGTCCAGCCCGCCTCGTCCAGCAACTGATTGGCAAGCTTCGGATCGAAGCCATAGCTGCCCTCGATGCTCGCGTCGTAAAAATCCTTGTCCGCCGGCGTCAGGACGCCCCAGGCGCGTGTGCGCTCGCGGCGATAGACGGAGTCGACAATCTGGCCGACATCGGTCGCAGCGATTACCGCCTTGCGCACCCTGACGTCCTTGGTCGGGCCGTAGGTGGTGTTGAGATAGAGTGTATAGGGCGTGCCGGGATTGAGCGCGCTCTGGTAGGTGAAATCGGAATTGTCCTTGAAGAGAGCGGCATCGTTGCCGGAAATCCCCTCGATGACATCGACCTGTCCGGAGATGAGCGCGCCGGTGCGGACCGAGGATTCCGACAGGAAACGATAGGTCACCTCATCGAGATAGGCCGGCCCCTGATGCCCGGCACTTGCCGGCGCCCATTTGTAATCCGGATTTCGAACGAAATGGATCTCCTGGCCCCTGACATAACGGTCGAGGATGAAAGGTCCGGTGCCGGCGATCTCCGGACCGCCAGACTTGATCTGCGTGGAGGCAAAGGCGCGCGGCGACAGGATATCGATGCTGGCCACGCCGTCGAGAAACGGCGCGTAGACCCGATCGAGCTTCAAGACGACAGTGTGCTGATCTGCCGCCTTGGCTTCCATGACATAGGAGAGATAGCCGGCGCTGATGCTGCCCGAATAGAGCGGCTCCTTCAGCTTGGTGAAATTCAGCACCACGGCCGCGGCATCGAGCTTCTCGCCGTCGCTGAAGGTGACGTCCTCGCGCAGCTTGAACGTATAGGTCTTGCCGTCGTCGGAAATCTCGTAGCCGGCCGCGAGCCAGGGAACATATCCGCCGTCGGCGGTCCGTGCCAGCAGGGATTCATAGGCGTTGCGCAGCACGAGCTTGGCCTTGGCCTGACCGTTGAGATGCGGGTTCAGCGTATTTGGCTCGGTTTCGACGCCATAAACGAGCGAACCGCCCTTGACCGGCACTGCATTGCTTCCAGCCCACGCCGCTCGGTGACCGATAGCCACCGTCAAGGCGACGACGCCCGCCGTTCCTATAAAACCTCTTCTCGTTACCGCCATGCCCCAGCCCCTCAATGCCCTTGAATGTCGATCGGCCGCTACTACGCCTGCGCCAGCAGCTGCGGCTCGAAGCGCTTGTATTCGGCGACTTCCAGCGTCTCGTAGATGTCCGGATTGAGGATCTTGCGCAGGAGGACGATCTCTTCGTCGTTCTTGGTGTGCTTGTAGAAGCCCTCGTAGCCCCGGCGCTCATAGATGCCGGCGAGCCATGGATGCCGGGTGGCGGTCGCGAGATAGACGGCCGGCGCCTTGATCTGGTCGCGCAAGAAGGTCAGCTCCACATGATCGAGCAGAGCGCTGCCGATCGATTGCCGCTTGAAGTCCGGCGAAACGGCAAACCAGTGGATGAACGGGTAGCTCGTCAGATGCGTTTCGCCCATCGGCCAGGGAAAGCGGACGGAGACCGTGGCGATGATCGCCGCGTCGCGCTCGACAACGAAAGTCGTATGACGGCGAACCTTCTCTCGAACCAGATCGACGTCGGCCGTGGTCGCGGTGAACTGGATGTTCATCTCGCGCAATGGCTGATAGGCGGCCTGCAACAGGCGATGCAGGACCGGCGCGTCGTCGACCGTGGCGATGCGAATGCTGTCACTCATCGTTGGACGGCCTCCCGTGCCGCGTGGATTGTGCTGTCACCGACGCTGGTGCGGCCGCGAATGAAGCGGATGCGGCCATCCCAAAAGTCGGCTTGCTGTTGGAGGAGATGCGTCATGCGGCAACAGCGAGATGGGTCGCCGCCAGAAGGTCGATCGAGATGAGGCGCGCTTGCGCCTCGGCGACGGGACAATCGAGAATAAATTCGCTGATCCCATAGCGTCGGTGAAGCCGATCGAGTTCGCCATGGATATGCGTGGCGGTGCCGCGAATGACACCAGGCATCTTCTCCTCGATCCGGTAGTCGGTCACGCCGGCCTGCCGGATATATTCTTCCGCCTGGCCAAGGCTGCCGACCGTGACGCTCTGACCGTTCGTCACCTCCACCTTGAAGCGTCTGAGGTCGCCGGCAAGACGCTCTGCCGCCGCATCGGTTTCGGCGGCGATCACGCCAATGGCAAGCCGCGGGATCTTTCCGCCGCTCGCGTCGCGATAGGTCGCGAGCACCTTGTCGAGCAAGGCTTCGTCGCCGTTGAGATGCCCCGCATAAACGAACTCCCAGCCGTGAGTAGCCGCCAGCTCCGCGCTCTCGATGCTGGCACCGAGCAGAAAGCGCTTCGCCGGAGTGACCGGCACCGGGTAGGCTCGAAGGCCAGCCTTCGGATCGTCCTCGGCCGCCTCATCGCCAAGGAAGGCACCGAGTTCGGCCAATTGCTCGGCGAATGTCGGCTTGCGCGCCGGATCATAGGCGCCCTGCAGCGCCCGGGTCGATAAAGGAAGGCCGCCGGGTGCTTTTCCGACGCCAAGGTCGACGCGGCCAGGAGCCAGCGTTGCCAAGAGATTGAAGTTTTCGGCAACCTTATAAGCGCTGTAGTGCTGTAGCATCACGCCGCCGGAGCCTATCCTGATGCGGGATGTATGTGCGAGCAGGAATGCGATCAGCACTTCCGGGGAAGAGCTCGCAAGTCGCGCATTGTTATGATGTTCGGCGACCCAGAAACGATGGAAGCCCCAGCGCTCGGCCTGCTGCGCCAGGATAAGCGTCCGGGCCAATGCCGTACTCGCTTCCTCCGGTCCATCAATCGGACTTTTGTCGAGCAAACTCAACGCGTAACTCATCTAATCCGCCATCAAACTTTTCAATTATCTATTTAATCTATATGTTTAATGGTCTAAATTGCCGAGGAACGAAATTCCAATATAAGCGGGTGGCGAAGAATGTCTTTCGGCCTATCTGACACTGCCCTTCAAGGCGTCTGTTTCGGCCGCCAGCGAAGCAGATAGGATTCCAGGACATGCGCCAGACGATTTAACGAGAACCCGACAAGGCCTAGAACGAGAACGCCGACCATCACGAGGGCCATGTCGAACCGTTCTCGGCCGGCGATGACCAGACCGCCGACGCCGCGTCCGACGGCAAGGAAATATTCAGCCCCGACCGTCGCAAGCCAAGCATAGATCAGCCCGAGATGTACGCCCGTCGCGGTCGATGGCATGGCGGACGGAAGATAGATGCGCAGCACCCGCTGCCGTGCGTTGAATTTCAAAGCGCGGCCGACCTCGATCAGGTCCTCGGGCGCATCCCGCATGCCGTCATAGGTATTGAGGGCGATGGGAATGAAAGATGCCAGCGCCACGAAGACGATCTTTGCCTGCTCGCCGAAGCCGAACCAGACGGAGATCAGCGGGATCCAGGCGAGAAGCGAGATCTGTTTCAAGCCGTTGAAGGTTGGCGTCAGCAGCCTGTCGGCAATGCGCGAGAGCGCCAGGAACGTGCCGAACACGATCCCGATAACGCAGCCGATTAGAAATCCGGCAATATTGCGCATCAGGCTGAAGCCGAGTTCGCCGATCAGATCATTGTCGAACAACTCGCGCTTGGCGGTGCGGGCAACCTCTTCCAGTGATGGCAGAAAGCGTGGGTCGGCAAGACCGGTGCGACTCGACACTTCCCAGGCAACGAACATCAGGATCGGCAAGGTGATGCCACGGCGAAACCGGACTGCCCTGCTTGCGGTGGCCATGGTCAGATCTCCTGCCGCTTCCAGCGCTGGAGCAGCACCTCGGTGCGATCCAGGCTCTTGTCCATGATGAAACCAACGAGGCCGATGGCGATCATCGCAACGATGACGGTATCCAGCCAGAACATCTGCCGTCCCCAGACCAGCAGGTAGCCAAGCCCTTCGGAAGAAGCCAGAAGTTCCACCCCGACAAGCGAGGTCCAGGAATGGGTGAGGCCGTAGCGGATGCCGGTGAATATCGAAGGCACGGCACCCGGCAGTACGATCAGCCGCAAGGTCTGCCAACGGCTGAAACGCAAGGCACGGCCGACCTCAAGATACCTAGGGGAAACGCCGCGAATGCCCGTCAGCGTGTTCAACGTCATCGGCACGATCGCGCCCTTGGCGATGATGATGATCTTCAGGGTCTCGTCAATGCCGACGAACAGCATGAGGAGCGGGATCCAGCCGAGTGTCGGAATCTGCGCGAAGGCTAAGAACAGCGGCTTGACATAATCCTCGACCCGTTCCGAAAGGCCCATCGATATGCCGAGAACCAGGCCGGCGCTGGCGCCGATGGCAAAGCCGATAATAACGCGGCGCAGGCTGACCCCCGTATGGTAGAGAAGCTCGCCGCTGACGATCAGGTCCCGTGCCGCCTGATAGACATAGTCGGGCGGCGGCAGGATCTGTTGTGGCAGCCAGCCCCTGGCGGAGGCGACCCACCAGAGGACCAACAGTGCAAGCGGAACAACTAGAGCCGTAGTCCCGATCGCAAGACGCCTGCGCCATGGAGCGGGAAGCCGGATGCCGGCATGCGCGGCAGTCTCGAAAAACGCGGCCATGCCCGCTCCCTTTACTCTGTTTTCAAGGCCCGCGATCAGGACGCGACCGGCTTTCCGTCAGCGCCATAGGGCTGCCAGAATGTCTTCAGGCCGAGCTTTTCCAGCGCATTATTGAGGTATTTGGGCTCGAACCAGCCATTGAGATCGACATCACGACGAATAAGGCCGTATTCCTTGCTCTTCACCGCCTGCTCCTTGTACTGCGAGACCAGCAGGTCATCGATCAGCGGCGAATTGCGGTAGACGAGCGTATCGTTGCGGAAATACTCCTCAAGGATCGGGATTTCCGTGCCGGATTTGTGCCAGAGCTCAAAAAGGGCTGCTCGGTTGGGCTCCTCCGAGGACCATTGCGCCGCCTTGACGAAAGCATCGACGACCCGCTGTGTGATTTCGGGGTGAGCGTCGATAAACGCTTCGCGCGCGACGATGCCGGCATTGCGGCCGAAGCGGGGATCGTCGCCCTTCGTCGTATAGATGAGGTCGGCGCTGCCCTTGGCGGCGAGATTGATGAGCTGGGTGTCGCCGAAGGCGGCATCGATATCCTTGCTGACAAGCGCTGCCACCGTTCCGGCACTATCGAGATTGATCACCTGGAGGTCACGCTCCTTCAGTCCATGCGCCTCCAGAATCTTAATCGCGGCCAGGTGGCCGTTGGTGCCGCGCTGCAGGGCGATCTTGCGGCCCTTCAGATCTTCGATCTTCTTGATGCCGGAATCCTTGGCAACGGCCAGATAGAGCGGCTTGCGCGCCCCGCTGGCGAGAAGATATTTGGTCTTGAGACCGGTGGCCCGTCCAATCAGCGCTGGTAGATCGCCCTGATAGGCAAAGTCGAGCTGGTTGTTAGCAAACCCCTCGTTCACCGCCGGGCCGGCGCCCTTGAAGAAAGTCCATTCGATCTTGACGTTGGGATCGTTGGCGAATTCCTTTTCCAGATATTCGCCGGCACGCGCCGTCGCCGCCGAGGTCCCTTCCGAATAGGGACGGTTGTCGACGCCGATTGCGGCGTAGCCGATATGGATGACCAGCGGCTCTTCCGCCTGGGCGGATGCGGCAAACATGCCCAATGCAAGGGCCACGCCAGCGGCAAGGCGGGAAATAGATACCAGTTTCATAAAGCTACTCCGTTTCCTGATTTATCTGACGGCGGCGATGGCCGGTCTGGCATCTGCCGGGCGTTGCCCTCCCCCCGGCGAAACCGCACGGAGACTTGGCGAGGAATGCGTCGTCGCATTGAGGCTTTCCAGAACGCGGTTGCGCACCTCGGTCAGTGCTGGCGAGGTCCTCGCGCGCAGTCGCGGCAAATCCACCGGAACGATCTCGCGGATGCGGCCGGGTCGCGGCGACATGACGACGACGCGATCACCGAGATAGGCCGCCTCGTCGACATCATGTGTCACCAGCACCATGGTGATGCGCTCCTTCGCCCAGATCTCCTGCAACTCGTCCTGGAGCCGCGCCTTGGTGATGGCATCGAGCGCGCCGAAGGGTTCGTCGAGGAACAGCACATCAGGACGATTGACCAAACCGCGGGCAATGCCGGCACGCTGCGCCATGCCGCCCGAAAGTTGGTGCGGATAGGCCTTGGCGAAACCGGAAAGCCCGACCAGCTCCAGATGCTCTTCGACGAGCCTCTTCTTGTCCGCCTTGCTGTGTCCGGAATTTTCCAGACCGAGCGCCACATTGCGGGCAACCGTCAGCCACGGGAACAATCGGGGCTCCTGGAAGACGATGCCACGATCGAGGCTCGGTTCGGTGACGGGCTTTCCCGCATGGGTGATCGAGCCGGAGGTGGCGGTATCCAGCCCGGCACCGAGACGCAGCAACGTCGATTTTCCGCAGCCGCTGGCGCCAACAATGGTGACGAACTCGCCCTCGGCAATGTCGAGACTGACATCGTCGAGCGCCGTCAGGCTTTCGCCATTGACCTGGAACCGCCGCGTCACATGGCTGATCTTCAGATGCAAAGGATCGCTCATTCTTCCCTGTCCCCCATTCGGCGGCGATGGCCGGTCGGCTAAAGGGAGGCTCTGCGCCTGAGCTGGCGTTTCTTGCCAGTCATCGTTCTCTCCCCAGTAGAGTCAGGAGAGGCTAGCAGTAAATATTATAATCTATAGAAATTATATTCTATTTAAGCGAGCCGCTTCGGATTTTGTCATCGCTGGCGACGCCCACAGCACGGACAATGTTCCATGAGGATTGATCAGGAGCCGGATGCGTGCACGCGTCTTGAGCTCAACATGGCGATCAGGAAAGAATTTCTTCTCACGAGATCAAATAGATATTGCTGGACTTGCGGCATCAGTCGCCGAACCCTCACACATGATGCAAAGCAGGGCCGCCAGGGCCAGATGCGTGAGGCAACCATGTCCTTCGAACCGGATACAACAGATCCCCTGGTCGCCAGGGCCGTCGAGTTGCGGCGAATATTTGATCGCGACGCCGTTCAGCGCGACAAGCAAGGCGGCAGGCCCGTCGAACAGATCCGCCTATTGAAGGAAAGCGGGCTGCCATCGGAGCAAATTCCGCGGCACTATGGCGGACAGGGAGCGTCCTGGCTCTCCATCCTGCGGGTCGTGCGGGAATTCGCCCGCACCGACGGCTCGCTGGCCCATCTTTTCGGATATCACCATCTTCCGCTCAATCTCGTTCTTTTTCGTGGCTCGAGCGCGCAGAAGGATCATTGGCTGCGCGCCGCGGCCGCAGGGAACCTGATCTGGGGCAATTCCGGCAATGCCATGTCGAAGACATCGTCGGGAAGGCGCATCGACAATGGCTGGATCGTCAGCGGCAAGCGCCCCTTTTCTTCCGGTTCCCATATCGCCGACTATATTCAGATCTCATGGGAGAACCCGGAGGGCGAGCGCATCACCGCCGCCGTTCCGACCGGCCGTGATGGCATCGTCATCGAGGACGATTGGGACGGGATCGGCCAGCGCCAGACTGGCAGCGGCACGGTCAGCTTCCACAATGTCGAAGTCCTCGACGACGAGGTGATTAGTGCGCCGAATGTACCGCTGACGCCCTATACGTCGCTGATCTCCCTGTTGCAGCAGAGCGTACTGCTCAACGTCTTCGTCGGTAGCGCCCAGGGCGCGCTTGACGAGGGGCAGAACTATACGACGACATCGTCACGCCCCTGGATCTATTCCGGCGTCGAGAAGCACAGCGACGATCCCTGGATCAAGCGGCAGTATGGCGATCTCTACATCAAGACGCTGGCGGCAACCGAACTTGCCGACAAGGCGGCCCGGAGCCTGGATGAAGCCTTCAATCAGGGGCCAAGCCTATCGCACGAGGATCGCGGTATCGCGGCCATCGACGTCGCCACGGCAAATGTCTATGCGGGCGAAATCGGGCTCGCCGTCTCCAGCGAAATCTTCGAGGTCATGGGCGCGCGCTCGGCCACCAACGCCAATGGCTACGACCGTTTCTGGCGCAACGTCCGCACCCACACCCTGCACAATCCCGCCGAATACAAGAAACGCACCGTCGGCACCTGGTTGCTGACCGGCGAGTTTCCCATACCGGCAATGTACCGCTGAAAGGACCCTCCATGGCAAGACGCAAGGACAAGATCAAGCTCGGCGCCTTCCTGTTGTTCACCGGCCATCATGTAGCCGCCTGGCGGCATCCGCAGGCATCGGTCGGCACCGAATTCGAGAACTATATCGAGCTCGCCAAGCTGGCGGAGGCTGCGAAGTTCGATGCGATCTTCTTTGCCGACGGCGTGGCCGCGCGGCTGAAGGATGTTGATGCGGCGAGCCGCAAGGCGCATAGCGGCGTCTATCCGTTCGAGCCGATCACGCTGCTTTCGGCGCTTTCCAGCGTCACCAAGAATATCGGGCTGATCGCAACTGCCTCCACCAGCTACTCCGATCCCTATAATCTGGCGCGGCAGTTCGGATCGCTCGACCGGTTGAGCGGCGGGCGTGCGGGCTGGAATCTGGTGACGTCGTCCGATCCCGACGCCGCCTATAATTTCGGCCACGATACGCAAATCCTGCATGGTGACCGCTACGACCGCGCGGAGGAATTCGCCGACGTCGTGCTTGGCCTCTGGGATAGCTGGGACGACGACGCCTTCGTCCGCGATCGTGAGAGCGGCCGCTATTTCGACCCCGAGAAATTGCATCGGCTCGAACACAAGGGCCTGCATTTCAAGGTTCGCGGGCCGCTGAACATTCCGCGCTCGCCGCAAGGTCGGCCGGTCGTGGTGCAGGCCGGCGCCTCCGAACCAGGCAAGGAGCTCGCCGCCCGAACGGCGGAAGCGATCTTTGCCGCACAGATCACCCTTGAGGAAGCCACCGCCTTTTACGCGGACGTCAAAGGACGGCTCGCCAAATTCGGCCGCTCGCACGACGACCTCAAGATCCTGCCGGGTATCTTCCCGGTGATCGGACGAAGCGAAGCGGAGGCGCAAGAGAAATTCGAGGCGCTGCAGGAATTGATCCAGCCGGAGGTCGGCCTCAATCTCCTGTCGCAGTTGAGTGGTGTCGATTTGAGATCTTATCCGCTCGACGGCCCTGTGCCGCTTGACCCGCCGGTCACCAATGCCGGCAAGAGCCGGCAGGAACTACTGCTTGATCTTGCCCGACGCGAAAACCTGACCATTCGCCAGCTCTATCTGCGCATCGCCGGGGCGCGCGGCCATTGGCAGGTCGCCGGCACGCCGACGCAGATCGCCGACGTGCTGGAAGAGCGCTTCGAAAACTATGGCGCCGACGGCTTCAACATCATGGCGCCGATCATGCCGGGCGGTCTGGCCGATTTCATCAATCTCGTCGTGCCGGACCTGCGCCGCCGTGGCCTGTTCCGCCAGGAATACGAGGGGTCGACGCTACGCGAAAATCTCGGGCTGAAGCGCCCGCCCAATCGCTTTTCCGCTGGCAATGCGGTCGCAGCAGAATAGGAGAAGACCAATGGCGCGTGACAAGCTGTTCCTGATTTCACCGGGGTTTTCCGATCCCAAACACCCCGGCACCACCTTCGCCTGCCCCCATTGCAACGCGATCGAGGGTCTGCTCGCCAGCTTTCCCGTTCTCGCAGCCAGAATCGATGTTGAGCGCGTTCCCTTCGCCCGGCCACGCCAAAAGGTGATCGATGCCATCGGCGAGGAAAACCAGTCCCTGCCGGTTCTCATTCTTGCGGGCGAAGCACCTGCCGACGCCGGAGATCGGAATGGAACCCGCTTCGTCAGCGCGACGGATCGCATTCTAGAGTTGTTGTCCGAGCGGCACGGTTTTCCGCGTCTCCATAAGTGAAGGGGAATGAAGCATGACCGTGAAACCCGCCGGCTTCGAACTGCCCCTCCTTTCGCCAACTCTCTTCGCACCGGATACGACGAACCCGTACCTCGCCAAGGCGGTGGAACTACGCGACATCTTCGCCCGCGATGCGATCGAGCGGGACCAACAGGGTGGCAGGCCGGAAGAGCAGGTCAGGCTCCTGAAGGAAAGCGGGCTCGTCAATCTGTTGATCCCCAGGGAATTCGGTGGGATCGGCGAGCGCTATTCAACGGCCATGCGGATCGTCCGCGAATTCGCCAAGGTGGATGGGTCGATCGGACACCTCTACGGCTATCATTTCAGCCCATTGCAGAACACCGTTACCGCCAGTTCTGATAGCTATTCAGCGGGCATTCTGCGCCGCTCTGCGGCGGGACGATGGTTCTGGGGCAATACGACCAACAGCTTCTCCAAGAGCCTTTTCGGCCGGCGGGAATCGGATGGCGGGGCCGTCCTCAACGGCTTCCGACCCTTTGCTTCCGGATCACATGTCGCCGATTACCTGACGGTCGCCTGGGAGGATGAGGAGACGAACCAGCGCAGCACCGCCTATATCCCGCCAAGCCGCGAAGGGATCACCATTGCCGACGATTGGGACGGCATCGGCCAACGGCAGACGGGCAGCGGCAAGGTCTTCTACAAGGACGTGAAGATCGGGGCCGACGAGATTTTGCCGGAGCGGCCGCGTGACGCAATCGCCTTGTTGACGCCGATGCAACAGCAGAGCGTATTGCTCAACGTCTTCATCGGCAGCGCCCAGGGTGCCTTGATTGCGGCGCGCGACTATACCATCACCAAATCGCGGCCCTGGATCCATTCCGGCGTCGAACGCCATCAGGACGACCCCTGGATCAAGCGGCAATATGGCGAACTCTGGATCAAGGTACAGGCGGCAACGGCGCTTGCCGACCGGGCACTGACGGCACTGGACGACGCCTATGCCAAGGGGACGAATCTAACGGCCGAGGATCGCGGCAAGACGACGATCGCCGTTGCTTCAGCCAATGTCCTGGCAGGCCGTGTCGCTCTGGAGGTGACCAGCGAGATCTTCGAGGTGATGGGCGCACGCTCGGCCGTCAGGCCCTATGGCTTCGACCGCTTCTGGCGCAACGTCCGCATCCACACACTTCACAACCCCGCTGAATACAAGACGCGTAACGTCGGAAACTGGTTTCTGACCGGCGAGTTTCCTGAGCCGGGGATCTTCCAATGAACGCGAAACGGCAGTTGCACCTGAACATCAACATCCTGCATTCCGGCTTTTCGCCGGCGGCCTGGCGAATGGAGGGAAGCGATCCCCGCGCCTCCTTCGATATCAACCATTATGTCAACGTTGCCCGCGTCGCCGAGCGCGGCACCTTCGATGCGATCTTCCTTGCCGACCAGGCGGCCATTTCCGATCGCGTCGATTTCCGTCCGTTGACATCGCTGGAACCGACGATCGTGCTGGCGACCGTCGCGGCCCATACCGACCGCATCGGCCTCATCGCCACGGCGTCGACCACCTATAACGAGCCCTACAACATCGCCCGCCGCTTCGCGACGCTGGATCATGCGAGCGGCGGTCGCGTGGGCTGGAACATCGTCACCAGCGCCGATCTCTCGCAAAGCCGGAACTTCGGCCTCGAGAAGCCGGTGGCACATGGCAGCCGGTACGAGCGGGCATCCGAATTCACGACGGTCGTGAAAGCATTGTGGGACAGTTGGGAGGAAGAGGCATTTCTCGGCGATGTCGCCACCGGGCGCTTCGTCGATCCCACGCGGGTGCATGCGATCGCTCATCGCGGCAAGCATTTTTCCGTGCATGGCCCGCACAACATCCCGCGCCCACCACAGGGTCACCCCGTTCTCGTTCAGGCCGGTGGCTCCGACGACGGGCGGCAACTCGCGGCCGAGCATGCCGAAGCTGTGTTCTCGGCGTCCCAGTCTTTCGAGGAAGCGCTGGACTATGCCGGTGATCTCAGGGCCCGAGCAGCACGCTTCGGCCGTGCGCCAGACAGCCTGCTGGTGCTCGCCGGTCTCGCCACCATCATCGGCAGCACGGAGGCGGAAGCCAAACGGCGACAGGAAGAGCTGCGCGAACTCATTCCGCTGGAATATAGTCTTGCGCGGCTGTCCGGCGTACTGCAGATCGACCCGAAACGGCTGACGCTCGACGAGCCCTTGCCGGACGATATTCCACTGCCACCTGATGGCGGGCACACCTTCTTTCAGGCAACCCTCGCGCTTGCCCGGCGCGACCAGCTGACCGTGCGTGGCCTCATCCGGGCGCTCAACGGCGGGACAGGACATCGCACCATCATCGGCACGCCGCAGGCGGTCGCCGACGACATCGAGACATGGTTCCGCTCAGGCGCCGCAGACGGCTTCAATCTGATGCCGGATGTTCTGCCGCATGGACTGGAGGTCTTCGTCGACGAAGTCGTGCCGATCCTGCGCCGCCGAGGACTTTTCCGGCAGGACTATGCCGGCCGGACGCTCCGCGATCATCTTGGCCTCCCACGTCCCGCCAATCCCTATGCCATAGCTGCCGCCGAATGAAGGAGAAGACCCTATGACATCCTTAGCTCCCGTCAGGACCGAAGAGGATGATCGCCTGACCGTCCTTGCCACCGAGCGCTATCGCAACGGCCAGCGCCTTTCGGGCGATTGGAACGAGACGCTCGACACGCTGTTGTCACATCGCAGCGTGCGCAATTATCTGCCCAAGGCGGTTCCGGACAGCGTGCTTCATCTGGCGATCGCCGCCGCCCAGTCGGCACCTAGCTCTTCCAATCTGCAAGCCTGGAGCGTGGTCGCCGTTAAGGACGAAGCGCGCAAGAGCAGGCTGAACACGGTTGCCGGCACGCAGCGGCAGATCACGCAGGCACCGCTCCTGTTGATCTGGCTAGCGGATCTTAACCGGCCGCGCAACATAGCTGCCGAGGGCGGCTCATCGGCGGCGGGTCTCGACTATGTCGAAAGTTTCCTGCTCGGGGTCATCGACGCCGCACTCGCCGCGCAGAATGCGGTCTCGGCACTGGAGTCACAGGGACTCGGCACCTGCTATATCGGCGCGATCCGCAACGATCCGGAAGTGGTCGCCCGCGAGCTGGAATTGCCGGAAGGCGTGTTCCCGGTCTTCGGCCTGACTGTCGGCTACCCCGATCCGGCCGTTCCTGCCGGGGTCAAGCCGAGATTGCCGCAGACGACTGTCCTGCATCGTGAACATTACGATACGACACCTCGTCCAGAGGATCTCAGGGATTATAACGCCGCGCTCGGCAGCTTTCAGGCGGAACAGTCCTTGCCGCTCGCGGACTGGACGGAGCTGGTGAAGAACAGGATCGGCACTGTCGAGGCCCTGAAAGGGCGTCATCTCCTCGGCGCTGCCGTGCGCAAACTCGGTTTCAAGCTGAAGTAGAGATTGTCCCTATTCAGCGGCGATAATGCTGAGGTCCGGGCGTGTATTCCATGTCAGGACCTCATCGACCGCCTGCAGCGTCTTCGCCTCCGCCTGCAGCCAGTTGCGGAAGAGATCGACGCGCATTAGGCGCGCCTTGGTGGCCGTTGTCGCGAAGAAATAGGAAAAGCTGACGGGCTGGGGACTGCCGAAGGGGCTAACGAGCCGCCCCGCCCTAAGCTCGGCTTCCGCCAACCGGACCTTGCCGAGACCAAGCCCCTGCCCCGCCAGCGCCGCATCAATGACCAAGGACGATTGGCTGAGACGGAAGCCGCCCTGTGACAGCCGATAGGAAAGTCCTTCCGCCCTCAGCCAGGCATTCCAGTCCGGGCAGGAATGATCGTGCTCCGCGCCATCTTCATGCAGCAGCGGCACCCCTTCGATTGCCTTCGGACCGTTGCGAAGCCAATGCCGCTCGGCGAATTCCGGGCTGCAAATCGGGATGACCGCCTCGGAGAACAGATGATCCACCACGAGACCGGGATAGGCGCCGCTGCCATATCGGATAACACAATCGGCATCGCCGCTGTCGAGATCAGTCAGTTGCGCGGAGGCATCGACCAGAACCTGCAGTCCCGGTGCGGCGCGGCGCAGACCGTCCAGCCGTGGGATCAGCCACTTGCTGGCAAAAGACGGCGCCACGGAAACCCGGATCGGCTGTTCGTGATCACTGGCGGCAAATTGCGTCATTGCGCCGAGCACCGCATCGAAGGCGTCCGTCAGACCGGGCACCAACGCCTGTCCGGCTGATGTCAGCTGCAATTGCCCCCGCGTACGGTGGAAGAGCGGCTGGCCGAGATAGTCCTCGAGCAGGCGAATCTGTTGCCCGACCGCGGCAGACGTCACATGCAGCTCTTCGGCTGCGCGCAGGAAATTCAGGTGCCGCGCTGTGGCGACGAAAGCACGAAGCGACGTCAGCGGAGGCAGACGCGCCAGGGTCGGCTGAATGGATTTTTTCCGGGGGTTCGCGATCGTCATCATAGGGCGATTGCAACACAATCATGCCGGCTTAGACGAGAACGTGCTTTGCGTTTGCCCGCCGCGATGGAAACATTTTCTTTCCCTGAAGCCCCGCTTTGCGGAAGCAAAAACTAAAACTTCGGAATAGTCTATATTTTTACTAGATTACCATCTCTGCCTCAGCGCGTAGCGCGAAGCTTTTCTTTCAAAGACGGTGAGAAAAACATTCTTCCGAATTTCCGGCCTCCGATCTGAAGATAGCACCGGCAGGTCACTGCCGAGAGATCAAGCCTGGGGAAATTCATGAACATCAGAAGACGGCAGTTCAATCAAGTCCTCGCCTTTGCCACCATCTGCACTGTAGCGCCGCTGGGCCGCTTTGCACGAGCCGCCGAGCCGGCAGCCGGGGGAACGCTGACCCTGCTCGTTCAGCCGGAACCGCCAACCCTCGTCACGCTCGCCCACACGGCCGGCCCGACGACGCGCGTCAGCGGCAAGGTGACCGAGGGGCTGCTGGCCTATGGGCTGGAGGACTTCAAGCCCATTCCGCAACTCGCAACGGAATGGCAGGTCAGCGACGACGGCCTCCAATATACGTTCAAACTGCGCCGGGGCGTCAAATGGCATGACGGCAAGGATTTCACCTCGGCTGATGTCGCCTTCTCGATCCTGGCCCTGAAAGAAGTCCATCCGCGCGGCCGCGCCACTTTCTCCAGCGTGACCGAGGTGGCGACGCCGGATGATCATACCGCCATCATCAAGCTCTCCAAGCCCGCGCCCTATCTGCTCGGCGCGCTGCAGGCGAGCGAGTCGCCCATCGTGCCAAAACATGTCTACGAGGGCAGCACGGATCTTCCGGGCAATGCCAATGGTCGCGCGCCAGTTGGCACCGGCCCCTTCATCTTTCGCGAATGGGTGGTTGGAAGCCATGTCATCCTCGACCGCAATCCCGATTACTGGGACAAGGGGCTGCCCTATCTCGACCGGATCGTCATCAAGTTCATTCCCGATGCCAGCGCACGTCTCGCGGCATTGGAGACCGGCGAGGTTGACATCGCCCCGGATACGCCGGTGTCGCTGAGCGAGATCGATCGCATCAAGACGCTGCCGACGCTTTCAGTCGAAGATCGCGGCAACGACTATTCGCCGACCGTCTATCGCATCGAGTTCAACCTCGCGAACAAGTATTTCCAGCACGACAAGGTCCGCCAGGCCATCGCCCATGCGATCGACCGGCAGAAGATCGCCGATATCGCCTTTTACGGCTACGCCATCCCGGCCCCGAGCCCGATCAGCCCTTACCTCAAGACTTTCTATAACCCCGACGTCCCGATCTATGCCTTCGATCAGGCCAAGGCAGAGACGCTTCTGGACGAGGCCGGCTTTCCGCGCGGCGCCGACGGTATCCGCTTCGAGGTGCCGCATGACGTCATGCCCTATGGCGATACCTATAGCCGGATCGGCGACTATCTCCGTGACACGCTCTCAAAAATCGGCATCAAGGTCGATCTTCGTGGCCAGGACGTGCCGACCTGGCTGAAGCGCGTTTATACCGACCGCGATTTCGCCTTCGTGACCGGCGGCATGGGCAATACGTTCGATCCGACCATTGGCGTCCAGCGCCTCTATTGGTCGAAGAACTTCAAGAAGGGCGTGCCCTTCTCGAACGGCTCCGGCTACAACAACCCCGAGATCGACAGCATCTTCGAACAGGCTGCGGTCGAAAACGACCATGCCAAGCGCGTCGAACTCTTCAACCGGATGCAAGTCATCATCGCCACCGACTTGCCCGACATCACCCTGGTGTCGTTCCGGCAGCTGACGATCTTGAATAAGAAAGTCCAGGACCACACTGTCGTCGCCGACGGTCTCTCCGGCAGCCTCTCCAACGCCTACCTCCTCAAGAACGCCTAAGGGCCTGACTTGGGAAGACGATCCGCAGGATCATCAAGCGTCTGCCATATCGCGAGGCCAACTCCAAAAAGCACGAACAGCGGTAGGGGAAGCAAGGTCCGGAGTGCAAACCATGTGTCGGTACTCGTGGTCAAAGCGGCAATGCAGCTGATTGCGACAATGCTAAACGCGCATGCCGCTAATCCAACATATGTCTGTCGCCATTTTGCGCTCGATATTACCGATCGTTGTTCGAGCAGGAGATTACGAAGGCCAACAGTCCGCATGGCCAATATTGCGAACATGAAGGCGGCTGGGAGAAACGTCAGCGAAAGCCGAAACTTGATGGAAAACTCAGACTGGACGAATAGCGAATGCAGCAGTTCGGACAGCCCCCAGGTGATGCCGGCGCTTAGCATGATAATGACGAGAGAACGCCAGACTATGCTCCAAAAGACCAGGACAAATCTGATCATCTTCTTTCACACCCTCCACCGCAAAACTCCCTGTTTAAGGCGGAATTTTGCGACGTAACAAAAGCACGCGGTCCCGCGACAGCCGAGCTTGCAGAGTGCCTCACGAAGATATCTTCGGCAAGTCGACCGCTCGCAGTGTTTTGTGAACCATCGCAATGGATCGAACTGGCTTCCGCAGCAGCCGCGAGCAAGGGGTCGTCAGCGCCGGCTAGAACAACTCCAGGAAAAGTGCGTAGCGGTTTTCCGTCCGGAATTGCGTAGAAACAATAAGCTAGAGCGCTTCAGGGATTCCGTGAAGCACTGAAGCGCTCTAGTGTCTATTCCCCCATCGAAAGAGCGGTAATGTCGCCAGCCGAGAACGATCCACGCCTTCACCAGAAGACGGGGAAGGTTTAGCCGAAGTCCGCAATCTGCGGGATGCACTCCGACGATCAGAGATCAAATCGGACAGTAGCCGGGCCTCAATGCACCAACACATATGGATCATGCTTGTTGAGCGTGTCAGCAGGGTCGAAGGCAATAGCGCCGCGGTTCAAGAGGACGTGTCGGAGATGCGGCCCGTCACGGATGACGTGAAGAGCTGGAAGCTCATAGCTTGGATGCTCTCAGCGTCATTGGATTTGGCGGCATGGCGCTGGGCGTCACATTTGCTGATGCGTTCAGGCGGTTAGCACTGTTGGTCTTGGGGAAATAATCCACCACGAAAGTGCTATTATTTGGCCAACAAGCGACGGCATTATCCCATTTTGGCGTATTTCCAATACCAAAGCGGATTCTACAGGATTTTAATAGGGAATTTCCTTGAAGGCAGAACTAAAAGCACGCGTGCGCTGCAAGATCGATTTTATTGGTTTGTTTCTAACGCATGCAGTAAGTATTAAACTAATTTATTTTCCTTATATCTACGAGGTACGCTTAACAGATCATGGAGACTGCGGATTAGCCAATAGATAGAGCTGTCTGGTACATTTTTATTGCTATAATTACCTGCGCTTTCTTTGGAGCCGGCGGTCTTATGATCAAGAATATTAAGCCGAAAACCCTTATCGAAGAGGACCAGCCGGACATAGGCGAGGATCATGTCAATGATTTGCATCTTCGTGCCACCGAAGACGAATCCGGTCCAGAAGATGCATAGCGTCCAGCTTCAAGGATGCGCCAAGGGATCACAGGCCGTACAAGACGCTCTATAATCGCTTCATCCGCTGGAGCCGTCTCGGCGTCTTCGATCGCATCTTCGCGGCCTTGGCAGGCTCGAGTATAAAACCGGACCGCATTATGATCGGCGCCACGCACCTGAAGATGCGGACACACATTCTTCTCCGCCATCTGTATCGCTGCTAAGCGTATCTTTTGGCTCTAAACAATGCGTCCCGCCCCTAGAAGACCTTGCCTTCCTCGAGATGTGTGGTCGTGCCGTTGATGTAATAGTCGCCGACCACCCTCGCCTTGTGCAGCAATGGGTTGTGATTGAGGAGCGTGCGGATGTTGCGCCAGTGACGGTCAAGATTGAGATACCGAGAGGTTGCCGACCCGCCGCCCAGCTCGAAGACATTGGTCGCAGCGGCGAGCGCGAGCTGCGAGGTAACGACCTGTGTTCGTGCCGTCGTCAAAGCACTTTCGACCAGGGCCGCTTCCAGTTGTTGCGGATCGCCCTCCCCGAAGGCGGCCACAGTCCGGTCGAGTGCTCTCGCGCTTTCGCGGATCAAGGTGTCGACGGCAAAGGAACCGGCTGCGATCTCGCCCAGGATCTTCTGCACGAAGGGATCGGCATTTGCAGTTTCGGCGGCGCTATGGGCGGTCGATCGCGCCTGCCTGCGCACATAGTCCATGCCCTCGGCAAGAACGCCGCGCACGGCGCCCGCCATCGAGGCGGCAAGATGCAATTGCCGCAGCGTCGAGACATGGCGGCCGACGAGCGTGTTCAGCCCTCGGGTGGAAATCTCATGCGGCAGGACCTCAACGTCCTCCAGCAGCACGCCGCCGCTTGCCGTCAGCCGCTGGCCCATGCCATCCCAGTCGTCGAGAATGGTGATGCCCTTGCGATCAACGGGCAGGAGAACGCCAACAAGCTGGTCGTCGTCGTTCCTGGCGCTGAAGAAGGCAAAGTCGGAAAAGGCCGTTCCCGTCGCATACCATTTGCCGCCATTCAACCGATAGCTGTCGCCGAATTTCGTCAACCGCGTCGTGACTTCGCCGGGACGTTTGGTGCCCTGCTCCGTATGCGCCCCTCCAAAGAGCTTGCCGGAGAGGACGCGGCTAAGCTGGGTCCGGTCGAGGGCCGTATTGGGATTGAGCAGCAGCCCTTCCGTGAAATTGAAATGGCTTCTGAGCGCATGGGCGACATTGGAGTCAGCCGCGCCGATCGTCATGATCATCTCGATGTAATCGACCACAGAACCGCCCGGCCCGCCGAGATCGACGGGAATGCGCAGCGTGCCGAGCCCGGCTTCCCTGAAGAGCCGGAACGCCTCAAATGGCAGCTCCCGCTCCAGGTCCCGCCTTGCCGCCTCCTTGGCAATTTCCCCCGCAAGCTCCGGCACCTTGGCAAGCAGCGCCGTCAGTTCGGCAGAACGAGACGCAGCCTGTGCGGGCCGGATGGCTGGAGCGATAGTCGGCATGAAGGAACTTTCTCGGCAGCAGAGTGATGAATGTCAGGGCTCGCGACCGGCGAGCCCTGAACGAGATCGTCAGGCGACGGCGCGTGCGAGCGGCACGACATTCTCGGACACCGATAGATTGCTGCGCGGCACCCGGCCTTCGAGGGGGTGGCTCGGATCGTTGAAACCGGGCGTCGACGGATGGCCCGTCGTCACCAGACGATCGACCAGCGCCTCATCCTCGGCATCAAGCTTCACGTCGATGGCGCGAATGTAGCTATCCCAATGCTCTTCCGTGCGCGGACCGGTGATGGCGGCGGAGATGAGCTTGTTGTTCAGCACCCAGGCGAGTGCGAATTCGGTCGGGGCGATGCCCTTGCGGGTCGCGTGCGCCGCAATCTCCTTGGCGATGGTGATCGATTCCGGGCGCCATTCGGTTTCCAGGATGCGCTTGTCGCCCCGACCGGCCCGCGTATCGCTCCCCGGCGCCTGACCCGGCTCGTATTTGCCGGTCAGCACGCCACGCGCCAGCGGCGAATAGGAGACGACGCCGAGACCGTAGTGGTGAGCGGCCGGCAGTTGCTCGGCTTCGGCTGTGCGGTTGACGATATTGTAAAGCGGCTGGCTGGCGACCGGGCGGTCGATACCAAGTTGGTCCGCCAGTTGCGCGACCTCGGCGATACGCCAGCCACGAAAGTTCGAGACACCGAAATAGCGCAGCTTGCCGGCGCGGATGAGATCGGCAATGGCGCGCACCGGCTCCTCGAGCGGCGCATCGAAGACCGCTCGGTGGAAATAGAGGATATCGATATAATCGGTCTTGAGCCGGCGAAGCGAATTCTCGACCGTCTCGATCACCCATTTGCGGGAATGGCCGCCGAGGTTCGGACCCTTCTTGTGCGAATTGACAAACTTGGTGGCGAGAACCCAATGATCGCGGTGGTTCTTGATACCGCGGCCAACCACTTCCTCGGACTTGCCGTCGTGATAGACGTCGGCCGTGTCGATGAAGTTGATCCCCTGCTCGCGCGCCTTGTCGATGATCCGGAAGGCGACATCATCCGGCGTCGGGCCGCCAAACATCATCGTGCCGAGGCTCAGCGGCGATACCTTGAGGGCGCTGCGCCCCAGATAGCGATAGTCAACCATTTCATTCTCCATTCTATTGAGCGTGATGACAGGCGACGGCATGGTCGCCGTGGAATTGACGTAAGGCGGGGTCCTCGGCCCGACAGAGGTCGGTCGCCAGCGGACAGCGTGTGTGGAAGCGACAGCCCGACGGCGGATTGTGCGGGCTCGGCAGGTCGCCGGTGATCGGAGCCGCCTGCCTGCGCCGGGAAGGATCGGGCACGGCGGCAAGCAGCGCCTGCGTGTAGGGATGCTTGGCGCCGGTCCAAAGCGCGCTGGTCGATGCGCTCTCGACGATGCGGCCGAGATACATGACGAGAACCCTGTCGGCGAAATACCGGACGACGGAAAGGTCGTGCGAGATGAAGAGGTAGGAAAGCGACAGCTCCGTCTTCATCTCGACGAGGAGATTGAGGATCTGCGCCTGGATCGAAAGATCAAGCGCCGATACCGGCTCGTCGCAGATTACCAGCTCCGGCTGCAGGATCAAGGCTCGGGCGATACCGATACGCTGGCGCTGGCCGCCGGAAAATTCATGCGGATAGCGATCCAGCGCATCCGGTGGCAGGCCGACATGCTCGACCATGGACGCAGCGATCTGATCGCGGCGCTTGCGATCGCCGATCCCGTGGACGGCAAGCGGCGCCGTCAGGATCGCGCGGATCGTCTGGCGCGGGTTGAGCGAGGCGAACGGATCCTGGAAGATCATCTGGATGTTACGGCGGATGGATCGCAACTCTTTCGCGGACATGGCCGAGACATCACGTCCCTTGAAGGTGACGCGGCCGGCCGACGGATTGACGAGCCGCATCAGCGACTTGCCGAGCGTCGACTTGCCGCAGCCGGATTCGCCGACGAGCGCCACCGTTTCGCCCTCGCCGATCTCCAGCGAGACGTCGTCGACTGCCCGAACCGTGCCGGCGTTGGCTGAATAATGGGTCGAAAGCCTATCGACCGATAGCAACGGCATGTGCGGCCTCCGTCAACGAGGAACCAAAGGGACAGGCAACCTGCCGACCGGCCGGAAGATGGAGCAGCGGCGGGACGGAAGAGGAGCATGAAGCTCGCGCCACCGGACAGCGCGGCCGGAACGAACAGCCCGTTTCGCCCGCCGCGGAGACGACCGAACCCGGAATTTCGGACAGCCGCCCGTCGCGATAATGGTAATTGGCATTCAGCCTCGGCGAGGCGGCAAGCAAGCCCTGCGTATAGGGATGGTAGGGCGTCTCGAAGACCACATCCGGCAAGCCTTCCTCGACCTTGCGGCCCGCATACATGACGACGACGCGGTCGGCCCACTGGGCGACAATACCGAGGTCATGCGTAATGAGGATGACCGCCATCTTCAATTTGCTGCGCAGATCGTCGAGCAATTGCAGCACCTGCGCCTGGATGGTCACGTCGAGCGCGGTCGTCGCCTCGTCGGCAATCAGAAGCTTCGGATCGCAGGCAACGGCGATGGCGATCATCACGCGCTGGCGCATGCCGCCGGAAAGTTGATGTGGATAATCGTCAACGCGACGGGCGGCATCGGGAATGCTGACGAGATCAAGCAGCTCGATGGCGCGCGCCCGCGCCTGCTTGCGGCTCAGATTCTCGTGGATGCGCAAGACTTCGACAATCTGGTCGCCGATCGTCAGCACCGGATTGAGTGATGTCATTGGTTCCTGGAAGATCATGGCGATGTCCCGGCCGCGAATACGGCGCAGTTCCTTTTCCGGCAGCGTCAGGAGATCCTGACCATCAAAAAGGATCTGGCCACCGGCTTTCGCCTGGCGCGGCAGCAGGCCCATCAGCCCGAGCGCCGTCAAAGACTTGCCCGAACCGGATTCGCCGACGATCGCCAGCATCTCTCCCGGCGTCACGGAAACGCTGACGCCTTTTACCGGCTCTGCGGCGGCAAAGCAGACGGAGAAATCGCGAACATCGAGAAGCGCCGGCATCTTAGCGTTCCTCCGCAAAACGGGGATTGAGCGCATCGTTCAAGCCGTCGCCGATCAGATTGAGCGCAAGAACCGTGAAGACGATGGCAAGGCCTGGCAGAGCGGTCAGATACCAAGCGGTGCGGATGACATCGCGGCCTGAACCGATCATCGAGCCCCAGGAGACCTGGTTCGGATCGCCGAGCCCCATGAAGGATAGCGCCGATTCCATCAGGATTGCGCTTGCGACCATCACCGAGGAGGTAACGATCAGCGGCGGCAGCGCGTTCGGCAAGATTTCGCGGAAGATAATGCGAGCGTGCCCGAAGCCGAGGCTGCGGGCGGCAAGCACATAGTCCTTCTCGTGGATGGCACGGAATTCCGCGCGCGTCAGACGTGCGACCGTCGGCCAACTGACGAGAGCGATCGCGATCGTAACAGTCGTCGTGGTCGGCTGCGCGATCGCGACCAGCACCACAAGCAGGACAAAGCTTGGTATGGTCTGGAAGATCTCAACGAGTTTGACAAGCAGGTCGTCGACCAGCCCGCCGAAATAGCCGGCAAGCGCGCCGATCGTGATGCCGGCGCCAAGTCCGAGCAAGGTCGCCGCTATGCCAACCAGCAGCGATACGCGCGCGCCGTGCAGAATGCCGGCAAGCACATCGCGGCCCATGGAATCGGTGCCGAGTGGATAGGCGCCATTCTGGCCCGGCCAAAGGAAGGGACGCGAGACCATCTCCATCGGGTCGCCGGGATAAAAAACCGGTGCCAGCAGAGCCGCAAGCGCCACTGCCGCCAGGAAGGCAAGGCCGAATAGTGCGTTGGGATTGGCGAGGAAGACCTTCACCTCCCGCCGTGCCCCACGCCATCGCTGCTTGCCAACCGAGGCTATACGCGCATCGGGCGCATGGATATGAGCCCAGCGCGCCACTGGACGCGGCTCGGCGACAGGTTCGGGCTCAGTCGTCGCTGCGACGAGTTCGATCGGCTCTCCGGTATAGGGTCTGAGCTTGTACGTATTCATCGGCTTGCTCCGATCCTGGGGTCGAGCCAGGCTTGCAGAAGATCGACGGCCGCATTTGCGACGATCACGAGGAACGAGGAGAGAAGCAGTATCCCGAGCAGCACGCTGAAATCGCGCGCCATGACGGCCTCGAAGGCAAGGCGCCCAAGGCCCGGCCAGCTATAGACCGTCTCCACAACCACGGCGCCGCCAAGCATGCCGCCGAAATGCATGCCGGCCATGGTCGTGATCGGGATCAGCGCATTGCGCAGCACATGCCGCGTCGTCACGAAAAATGGCGAAACGCCCTTGGCACGAGCCGTGCGGACGAAATCCTGCGACTTGACTTCAAGCATGGAGGCACGCGTCAGCCGCGCGTAGATCGCCAGGTAAAATAGCGAGAGTGATGTCGCCGGCAGGATCATGTAGCGGGCACGATCAAGCAGCGCCGGCAGGCCAGTCAGCCGCGAGCCGATGGTGCTGTCGCCGCCGCTTGGCAGCCAGCCGAGCTTGACGGAGAAAAACAGGATCAGCATCAGGCCGATCCAAAATCCGGGAATGGAATAGAACAGCAGCGACACGATCGATATCAGCCGGTCCGGAATCCGCCCCGCGAAGGTCGCCATCAGCGATCCCAGGATCAAGCCGACGGTGATCGCAATCGCCAGCGCCGCCAGCATCAGCATCAACGTGCCGGGCAGGCGCTGCCCGATCAGGTCAGCGACCGGCATGCCATAGCGCGGCGAGAAGCCGAGGCTGAAATGGGCGAGATTGTTGAGGTAGTCCACGAGTTGCACGAGGATAGGATTGTCGAGACCGAAACGCGACCGGAGAGCCGCCATGGATTCGACCGTCGCCGAGCCTGCTTCCGCTGCCATGACATCGGCGGCGTCGCCCGGCGCAAGCTTCAGCAGGAAGAAATTGAGAATGACAATCCCGAGCATCGTGGGCACGGCCTGGATCACCGTCCGCCGGATTGTTCGTGCGATACGTCTATAGGCTGACACCGCGCTTCACCTCGCAACTGCTATCGCCACCACTTCGCGGCATTGCAATAATAGTTGACTAAATCTGTGGATTTTGTCAAATTTACTTTAGCAAATAATTCCTTCGACTATCCTGAAACCGCGACATCATCGCATCATAAATCCAAAATATACGCATTTACTAGCACAAAATATCAACACGTATGTCTGTCGAGGTAAAAAGCTCTACCGCAAGAAACTTCCGCAGAAAGTGAAATCAGCAGGGGCTGGCCCGAGGGTCACAAGCCCGCAATGTGAAGGCTTGACGCTTATGACCCCACTCCCTCCCCCCACCCGCCGCAGCGTCCTCCTGGCTACGGCAACCCTTGGCGCGACTATGGCAGCACGGCTGCCCGCTTCCACCGCCGACGGCGAAGGCATCGCCGGCAGCCTGGCCTATGCCTATGTCGCGACGGCCTGACCGACACTGAAACGCGAGAAAACAGGAAGACGCCATGTCCATCCAACATCAACCGGGCTCCTTCGTCGGGCTACCGAAATTTGCCGCGCCGACCGATTTTCCCGAAAGCCCGCTGTCGCAGGCACTCAAGCAGCCCGTATTGCTCGGGCTCTTCTTACCGATCCAGGCAGGTGGCTGGACGCAATCGACGCTGGAACGCTCGACCGATTGGCGCTTCGACTACAACAAGGCGCTGACGCTGCGGGCGGAAGAGCTGGGCTTTGATCTTGTCTTTGCCCTATCGCAATGGCTGCCGAAGGGCGGGTATGGCGGTGTGTTCGATGGGCAAGCGCTCGACAGCTTCGTTTCGATCGCGGCGCTCGCAGGCCTCACGAAGAAGATCATGCTGATCTCCACCATGCATGTGCTCTACGGCCCCTGGCATCCTCTGCATCTCGCCAAGTTCGGTGCGACGCTCGACCACATCACCGGCGGGCGCTGGGGTATCAACGTCGTCACCGGTCATCGCGCCGTCGAGCATGAGATGTTCGGATGGCCGCGGATCGAGCACGACAAGCGCTATGACCTCGCGGCTGAATTTCTCGAAGTCCTGCAGCGGCTCTGGAGCGATACCGAGAATTTCTCCTATGAGGGAGAAAGCAGCTGGAAGCTCGGCGGCGGCTTCGTGACGCCGAAGCCGAATTACGGCCGGCCGATCCTGGTGAACGCGACCGGCTCCGATGCCGGGATCGCCTTTGCAGGCCGCTATTCGGATATCGTCTTCATCACCAGCCCGACGGGCGCCGATATCGACAGCGCATTGCAATCCCTGCCCGCTCATACCAAGCGGGTCAAGGATACGGCAATCAGCGTTGGGCGCAGCATCCGCACCCTCCTCAACCCTATGGTCATCTGTAGGCCGACCGAGAAGGAAGCCTGGGCGCTGGCCGACAAGATCGTTGCACATGCCGACCAACGTTCACCACAGGGTTTCCAATCGCTGAATTCCGACGCCCACGCCTGGAAAGGCCGTGACGCACAGGATCCCTACCGCTCCGTCGGCGGCAATATCCGCGTCATCGGCTCGCCGGAGCAGGTGGTCGATCAATTCCTCAAGTTGAAGGCGGCCGGTGTCGACGGCCTTCAACTCAGCTTCTTCGATTTCCGCGACGACCTCGACTTCTTTGGCAGCGATGTCCTGCCGCTGATGAAGCAAGCGGGCCTGCGCAACTGAAAGGCACGACCATGACAAGCAATGCCATTTCCGAAATCTGGTACACACGCTGCCCCGTCCCGACACCCGTCGGCCTCGCAGCCCAACTCGGCTATCTCGAAGAAACCTTCCGCAAGGACGGCGTGACGCTGAATTCCATCATCGATTCACCGGATCGAGACGTCTGCCAGAGTTATTTCGATCACACGCTCGGCTGGTCTTTTCGCCACGGCGCCAACCTGCCGCCGATCCGCGTACGATCCGAAGGCATTGTCGATTTCATGCGCAACCGCGTTGAAAGGGCTGGTTTCAGCGCTTTCGTTGAATGAGCTCGCCCATACCGATGTCGACATCATCGAGATCGGGCATTTCGATACAACGACCATATCAACAGGTGGGTGAATACCGATGACGCAGATCGATTTGGCGTGGGGTGCAGGCCCAACGCTGCGCTATGATGAATTGGCAGAGCGGTTCAGGCCCGTTTTCGCTCGCATTCGATCCTCGGCCATAGAACGCGACCTCGTTCGCGAGCTTCCGCATGAGCAGATCGGTTGGCTGAAGGAGAGCGGTTTCACCACGCTGCGGCTCTCCGCTGACGACGGCGGCTTTGCTGCGACGCTGCCGGAGCTTTTCAATCTCCTGATCGAACTGTCGGCGGCCGACTCGAATGTGACGAATGCCCTTCGCTCGCATTTCGGCTTCACCGAAGATGTTCTGAATTCGTCTGTCGTCGCCTGGCGTTCCGAATGGCTCCGGCGGATAGCCGCTCGGGAACTGATCGGCAGCGGCTTCTCTGAAGTCGGAGAGGCGAAAGTCGGTTCATTTTCGACCAAGCTGACCCGCAACGGCGATCATTGGCTGTTAAACGGTGCGAAATACTACACCACCGGTTCGCTATTTGCCGACTGGATCAATCTCGGCGGCAACGATGAAAACGGCGAGCCGATCGGCGCGCTGGTGCCCCGCCAGGCGCAAGGCGTCGACGTCGTCGATGATTGGGATGGCTTCGGGCAATCACTGACCGCAAGCGGCACCGCGCTGTTTTCCGATGTGGTCATCAAGGCTGAACTGGTGACGCCTCCCGGCGGCCGGTTCAAATACTCCGCCGCCTTCTTCCAGCTTGTGCATCTCGCCACGCTCGCCGGTATCGGTCGCGCCGCCGCCACCGATGTTGCCCGGCTGGTCAGCGAGCGCAAGCGCATCTACAGCCACGGCAATGCCTCAAGCGTCAGCGAAGACCCGCAGATCCTGCAGGTCGTCGGCCGGGTGCGCGGCGCGGCCTATTCGGCGGGCACGATCGTCCAAAAGGCGGCCGAAGCGCTCCAGCGGGCATATGAATTGCGCTCCCATGTCGACCCAACGATCAGCGAACGCGCCAACGCCATTGCCGAGATCGAGGTCAACCAATCGGTTCACGCCGTCACCAGCCTGATCCTCGAGGCCACCACGCTTCTCTTCGATGCGCTCGGCGCTTCGGCAACCAAGCGTGGCCTTGGCCTCGACCGTTACTGGCGCAACGCAAGAACGATCTCCTCCCACAATCCGCGCATTTACCGCGACCGCATCGTCGGCGATTTCGCCGTGAACGGGACGCCGCCGCCAGCGCAGTACAAGATCGGCCAGATCTGACGCTTCGGGCCGCGGGATTGGAATCCCCGCGGCCCGAACATCTGGATCAATGATGCTTCATGCAGTTGGACTGAGCCATATCTGCCCGAAGCTGTTGTTGATACCCTGGGCGCCAGGCGCAAAGTTTCGCACTTTCTTGTTGGCGACGATCTGCGCGCCGGCCGCGACCAGATCGACGGAAACGACATCCTCGTGGATGATGTGCTGGAACTGATACCAGAGCGCCCGGCGCTTGCCCTCGTCCGGCTCGGTTGCCGCCGCTTCGAGCAGGCGATCCACTTCTGGATTGGAATAGTGGCTCGCATTGGAAAAGACGAGGCCGATCTTGAAATTCTTCGACCAATAGGCGCGCTGGACGCCCAATGACGGATCGAAGGTGTTGGAGAGGGATTCGATGGCGATATCCCAGGCACGGTCGGTATAGACCGTCTTCAGGAACGTCGCGAGGTCGAGCTTCAGGATTTCGGCGTCGATGCCGATCACGGCCAGCGATTGCTTGATGAAATCGGCATAGGCCGGCGTCAGGAAGGAATTATAGGCGAGGCGCAGCTTGAAGCGTTTGCCCGCAGCGCCACGCGGATAGCCCGCCTCATCCAGCAGCTTTTCCGCAAGCTTCGGATCGGGTTCTCTAGCCTTGATGCTCGGATCGTACCATTTGGGCAATGCCGTGCTGATTGGGCTGGGCGACACCTGGCCATATCCATAAAGGGCGATATCGACGAGCTTCTGCAGGTCGATGGCATGCGCGATTGCCAGCCTTACCTCGCGCTTGTTCAGGATTTCGTTCTCATAGTTGAAGAACAACTGCTGTTGCGGACCGGAATAGGCATAGGTGGTCGTGTCCACCACGAGATTCGGATTCGTCTTCAACCGCTCAATATCCGAGAGCGGCACCGGATTGGCGCCGATGTCGATCTCGCCGGTTTCGAGTGCCGCAGCACGGGCCGCAGGATCGAGGATGACGCGCAGCACGACACGGTCGAGATAGGGCTTCGGCGCATCCCAATAATCGGGATTGCGGTCGAAGATCAGATAGCTGCCCGGCACCCATTCCTTCAGGATGAACGGCCCCGTGCCGATCGTCTGTGCGAGGTTTGGCTGTTGCTCCGGCTTGAATTTTTCATAGACATGCTTTGGAACGATAGGCGATTCCGAGCTGCTCAGTGCGGAGATCAGGTAAGGCGCCGGTTTCGACAGAACGATGATCGCGGTGTATGGATCGGGTGTCTCGACGGCTGTCACATTCTGATAGGTGATGCGCCCGCGTGGATGTGCCTCCCGCAAGCGGAAAATCGTGAAGTTGACGTCCTCGGAGGTGAAATCCTGCCCGTCATGCCACTTCACACCCTTGCGAAGCTTGAAGGTGTAACGCAGGCCATCCTCGCTCACCGACCATTCGGTCGCCAATAGAGGTATTGGGTTGAGATCATAGTCGAAATCGAACAGACCTTCGTTGATCTTCGGCCCGATCGCCTGCCCGGTGCCGGACGACGTGTTGATGGCAATCAGCGATGTCGGGTCGGGATAATAGGCCCAATTGAGCGTACCGCCCCTGACAGGCGGCTCCCCAGCCGCCTCGCCGATATCCGGAATGCCGGTGAATGCCAGACTTGCGCCACTGAGCAGCAAGAGTTGATTGAACTGACGACGATTGATGGTCATGCCTTCTGCTCCGAAAAAGTCAGAGCGGCCAAAGCCGCGAACGGGGCCCCACCCCGCATGGAGATGATCCCGTTCGCGCGTCATAATTGGAAGGCAGAATTTCTACTGACGATGGAAAGCCATGCTTCTTCGAAGAGCCACAGCCCTTTGGCAGGTACCTATCACACCCGACGTTTGAGATAGGCAAACCTGGCGAGCCGTTACTTTGCGGGCGTCGGCTCTCCAAGCGACAACATTAGCCGGTTTGCCCAATTGAAGAAGGCCGACGCGTGGATGAGATCGGCGATTTCGAGATCGCTCAAGCCTTCGTCACGCAGCTTGCCAATGTCCGCCGTGCCGAACTCCGCAGGCGTTTCGCTCAAGGTCGACGAGGCCGAGACAAGCGCATTCCACCGGCTGCCGAGATCGGTTTCCGTTCCCTCATCCAGCAGGCGTTGGACGTCCTCCGTTCGCTTCGAATGATGGGAAGCAAAGCGGGAATGCACGGAGGCGCAGAAGATGCAGCCATTGGTGCGCGAGGCCGCCGTCGCGGCGAGCTCGCGGTCGGCGCGCGGCAGGCCTGCCGCGACATTGTAGAAAATATCCTTGTCCGTTTTCGTGCGCGCCTGCAGGATCTCGGGATCCCGCGCGAGCAGCATGAAATAGGGCGATTTTGAACGAGATGCATCGACAAGCCCCGCCCAATGGCGCTCGGTCAGATCGCCTTCGACAAGCGGCTCCAGCCAGGGCGTCCAGCCGATTTCGGCTTGGGTAAAGACATTCGGACGGTTTTCGATCTCGGGATGAATGACGGTATCTGTCATAACGGATTTACCTTCTGTTCGGCTAAGCTGACAGGGACTGCGCGGTGGCGGTCGCCAAAGCCTTTAGTCCGGTGACAACCCTGATTTGGAACGCCAGAAAGGCGACGATCTGCGATAGCGTGACGACACCCGTCGTCGTCCAGCCCGCATCCAGCAGTTTCTGCAAGGCTCCGGCATTGGACTCACGCGGGCGGAAAACGAGAAGATGGCTGTGTTCCAGCGCCGCGGCGAGTTTCGGCCCAAGAGCATTGCGACTATCGCCGGACACCTCATAGACAAGACCGGCGCGATCCTCGCTGGAAAGCGGGCCGGCCGGATAGCGACCATATGGCCCGTGGGTGCGGCCTTTTTCCACCTCGGCTCCAACGGCTGTGGCTAGCGCCTTATCCGTCAGGCCGGAGGCATAGAAGCCGCTGATATCGGTCGCCGCGTGCAGGTCCGCAACGAAGACGGCAATAGCAAGCCGCTCGTCTTGCGTAACATCGCCTTGATGGGCCGGTTCAAACAGTGCCTGATAGCTCTTCTGCGCGTTAAGGCGGGTTTCCGGCCTTTCGGCACGGAGGCGATCCAGCGGGGATCCGGCGGTAATTCCCACCAGAAGATCGATGACGTCAGTGATCGGCGAAGTCATGGTCGTAGCCTTCTCTTCAAATGTCGGTTTTCAGGCTTTGGTCGCGAAACGGCGTTCACTTAAGGCCGGCGCCCGCGGCGTCCAGCCAAGGGCGGGCGCCACCTGGGCGGCGATAAGCTCCAAGGATCGGAGAATATGCTCATGCGGCGGATCGACGGAATGAACCTGGAAGACGAGGTCGGTTACCCGCGCAAGCGCGGTATCGACCTGAAGCGATGCGATGACATCCTCCGGCGTGCCGACATGGACATCGAAGGCCTTGATCAGATCGGTCGTGGTCTCGCCCCGGATCGTGAAACCGCTCGCGGTAAAGCGCTCGACGCTGCGCCTCAAGCCGATTTCGGCAAAATGCAGGGCCTGCTTCCGGCTATCGGCCACGAAGAGGCTGCGGGAGCCGAGAATGCGTGGGCTGCGCCCGTCCGGCAGTGCGGCGAGATAGGCGTCGATGATCGGATTCTGCAAATCCCAGAGTTCGGCATCCGGCGTCTCCGGCGGCCGTGGTTGCGTGCGCGACAGCATCAATCCGTCACCGGCAAGGCCGGCGCGTTCGCCACCGCCGACGGAGAAGGTCGCCTGCCAGACCCGGTCGCGCAGATGCGGCGCTGTGGGATAGAGGCGATTGCCACCGGCAAGTTCCCCGCCGGCCCATGCGTCGCGAACCAATGTCAGATGCTGACCGTAGATCAGCCCGCGATCGGCACTCTCAAGACCGAATGGCAGGAAGGCTTGCGGCGTGCCGCCGGTGCCGACACCGACCTCCAGCCGTCCATCGAGTAGAATATCGAGCACGGCAGTATCCTCGGCGACACGCACCGCGTCTTCCATCGGCAAGGTGATGACGCCCGTTCCAAGACGGATGCGCGACGTTCGCGAGGCCAGTCCCGCCAGAAAAACCAGAGGAGACGGCAAACCGCCCTCCTCGCCATTGAAATGGTGTTGCGCCACCCAGGCGCTATCGAAGCCCTGCGCCTCGGCATGGATGATCTGCTCGCTGACAAGCCTATAGCGGGTCGCCACATCCACCTGGTCGAGGACACGGCTGAAGAAACCCAATCTTTTCGGTGACGCTGGCGTGCTCATGGGATCATCCTGCATTGCTGTGGGTGGGCTCGAGAAGCCGTGGAAATTTCTTACCCGGAACGGCATCGATCAGCTCGCGCGTATAGGCGTTCTGTGGATTACCGAAGACGTCGTCAATCGGGCCGCCCTCAACCAGCTTGCCATCGTTGAGGACGGAGACCGTGTCGGAGATCTGCCGGACCACGGCAAGATCATGCGAGACGAACAGGTAGGTCAGGCCGAGCTCGCGCTGAAGCTCGTCGAGAAGCGACAGGATCTGTGCCTGAACGGTCACATCGAGCGCGGAGACCGCCTCGTCCAGAACGAGAATTTCCGGGTCGAGCACCAGCGCGCGGGCAATCGCGACACGTTGGCGCTGTCCGCCCGAAAGCGCATGCGGCCGCCGTTGCAGGACATCGGCGGGAAGGCCGACCTTTTCGATCGTCGCAGTCACCCTTGCCAGTCGATCAGCCTGCGGCAGCCGCTCGAAATTCAGCAATGGCTCCTCGACGATCTTCGCAATCGTCTGGCGCGGATCAAGCGAGCTGAAGGGATTCTGGTAGACTAGCTGGATCTTCTTGCGGAAAAGCCGCAGCGTCTCGCCGCGCAGCGACGACAGGTCGAGCCCGTTGATGAAGACCTTGCCGGCTGTCGGCCTCTGAAAGGCGGAGACGATGCGTATGGCGGTCGTCTTGCCGGAGCCGGATTCGCCGACGATCGCATGCGTGGTGCCGCGTCTGACGCGGAAGGACAGACCGTCGACGGCCCTAAAACTGCCCCCTTTGCCGCCGGGACCAAAATCCTGAACCAGCCCGTCGACGACAATGATGTCGTCAGCCGGCTTGGACGCCGTCGTGTCCGGGCGCGCGGCGCGGGGCACACGCGCGTTCAGGGACGGCGCATCGGCAAGCAGGCGACGCGTATAGGCGCTCTGCGGATTTCGGACGATATCGGCAGTACGCCCTTGCTCCTGAATGCGGCCATGCTGCAAGACGACGAGCCGGTCTGATCGGTCGGCGGCAACGCCAAGATCGTGCGTCACCAGCAGGATGGCCGTGCCATATTCCCGGCGCAGGTCATCGATCAGATCGAGGATGTGTTTCTGCACGGTGACGTCGAGCGCGCTTGTCGGCTCGTCGGCGATGATCAGCGAAGGCTTCAGCGCGATAGCGATAGCGATCAGCACCCGCTGCCGCATGCCGCCAGACAGCTCGTGCGGATATTGTTTCGCGCGAAGTCGCGGCTGGTTGAGGCCAACGCGCTCCAGCAACTCAATCGCTTGAAGATAGGCGGCAGCCCCGGACGCCCTGCCATGAATGATAAGGATCTCGGCAACCTGATCGCCAATCGTCCGCACCGGATTGAGGGAATTACCCGGATCCTGCGGAACGAGGCTGATGACCGACCCGCGAATGCCGTCCAGCCGCTTTTGCGGCCAGCCAGCAATATCCTGGCCATTCAACCGGATGCTACCCTGCTGCAGAAGGCCGCCCTCGGGTAGCAGGCCGATCAGCGCCTGGGCTGTCGAGCTCTTGCCGGAGCCGGATTCGCCCACCAGCGCCACGACTTCCCCGGCATTCACCTTGAAATCGATGCCGTGAACGGCCGGACGTGACCCGCTCCGGTCACGATAGGCGATCGTTAGGCCGGAGACGTCCAGAACGGGTACGGCCGCTTCACCTAATGTGCTCCCTGCGGAAATCATCATCGATTGACACTCCCGATTGCCCGGCTGATGCGGTTGATGGAGATCACGACCAGGACGACGACGATGCCGGGGGCAGCTGTCAGCCACCAGGCGGTCGCGATGTAATTGCGTCCCTCCGCAATCAGCAGACCCCATTCCGGCGTCGGCGGCGGCGCGCCATAGCCGAGAAAGCCGAGTGTCGAGAGCTGAAGAATAGCCCAGCCGGCCTGAAGTGCGGCAAAAGCGATGACCGAGGTCAGCGAGTTCGGCAGGATATGGCGCCACAGCACCTTGAAGAAAGTGCCGCCGCTGCCGAACGCGGCTTCGACATAGTCGCTTCGCCGCACGGTGACGACTTCCGAGCGCACCAGCCGCGCGAACTTCGCAATCAGGGTGATGCCGACTGCGATTGCCGCATTGACCGTGCCGAAGCCGAGCAGGACGATGATGCTGAGCGACAGCAGCAGGTCCGGAATCGACAGCATGACATCCACCAGCCGCATGATGGCCGTCTCCAGCCTTCCGCCAAGCGAGCCGGCGAGAACACCCAGCGCCGTTCCGACGACAAGAGCGATGCAGACGGCGGCAAGCGCCCCTGACAGCGAATGCACCGATCCATAGACGATACGGGCATAGAGGTCGCGGCCCAGTGAATCTGTGCCGAGGAGATGCGTAGCGCTCGGCGGCCGCAGATGCTGCCCGGGCAGTCCCTGCACCGGATCATAGACCGTGAAAACGCCAGGCAAGATCGCCCATAGCACGACCAGCGCAAACACCAGGCAAGCGAGAACGAGGCCGGGTTGAATGCGCAGCGAGAAGCGGCGCGCCTCGGCCTGCCCTTCACCGCCGTCCAGCGGCGTGACCTGCGCGCTGTCAATCGGATCAGCAGCGTCGGTATTATGATGACGTTCAGCGGTTTCGAAGATCGTCATCGCGTCGTTCCCAGCTTCGCCTTGAGGCGTGGGTCGAGGATCGGATAGAGCAGATCGACGACGAGATTGATGGTGACGAAGGCTGTCGCCGCGATGACGACGATCGCTTGCAGCACGGCAACGTCCTGGCTATCCACCGCCTGTTTCGTCAGCCCGCCGATACCGTTCAGGCCGAAGACCGTTTCGGTGACGACTGCGCTTGCGATCAACTGTCCTAACAACAATCCCGCAACCGTCAGAACCGGCAGGAGCGTGTTTTTGGCGACATGCCGCCAGAGAACCTGCATATGCGAAAGACCCTTGGCGCGCGCCACCGGCACGAAGGGGCGCGTCAGGACCTCGTCGATATTCTTCAACAGGATCTGCGCAAGCGGCGCGGAAATCGGCACGGCCACCGTGAGGATCGGCAGGACCAGTCCTTCCCAGGGTCCCGGATTGATCACCGGGACCAGCCGGAACCGAAACGAGAATATCTGAATGAACATAATGCCGAGCCAGAAGGTCGGCACGGAAATGAAAAGCGAAGGCAGCGACTGGATGGCACCGCGTAGCCAGGCAAGCCCTGGGAGATTGGACAATACGGCGATGAGGACGGCCAGAATGGCGGCGACCAGGAAGCCGAAGCCTGCAAGCAACAGCGTCGACGGCAGATTGGTGGCGACCAGAGTGCTGACGGCAACGCCTGCTTGTAATGAATAGCCGAAATGACCGGTGAGGAAATTCCAGATCGTATGGAGATATTGCTGCAGGATCGATCCATCGGCGCCATAGGCAGCCCTGATATCGGCAAGCTGTTCTGGGCTGAGCCCATAGTCCGGGCTCTGGAATTTGATGAGCACCGCATCGCCCGGCATCGACTGGAGCAGCACGAAGGATACGGTGAACGCCGCCCAGAGAACGAGCAGGGACTGTCCAATCCTCGATAGTATGTATCTTGTCATGCCGATTACCATGCCTTCAACAGACGTCGGCCCGGCGAAATGCCGGGCCTAACGCCATCATCAATGCTCGGCGAGCCAGGTGCTGTAGAATGCCGGCCGGCCGACGGCCTCAAAAGCGATCCCCTTCACATAGGGGGCGCCGGCAAACACCTGCGGTTCCTCGAAGAAGGGAATGACATAGGCCTGATCCAGCAGATATTCCTGTGCTGCCTTGGCGGCTGCCAGCCGCTTGCTGCTGTCCGTCTCAGAGGCGACGGTCTCGAGGATGCCGTTCAGCTCTTCGTCAAAGAAGGTAGCCTTCGAATTGAGCCCGCCCTTCTGCAACAGCGCGTCGCGGTTTTTCGGATAGAACTGGCTCTTGATGACATCCGGATCGGCGCGACCGACTTCGGCGACGACGAGCGGCGTCTTTGTCGGATCGACAGTGTCGGTCACCACATTGCCGGAGGTGCCGGCAAGCACCTGCAGCTTGACGCCGATCTTGGCCCATTGCTGCGCGACGAGCTGGAGCACCGCCTTGTTCTGCGGCTGCGGCAGGGATTCATAGACGGCGAGTGCCAGCGGCTTGCCATCCTTCTGCCGCACGCCACCCGACCCCTTGGTCCAGCCGGCTTCGTCGAGGAGCTTTTCGGCAAGCGCCGGATTATAGGTGAGCTTCGAGGACAGATCCTCATAGCCGGCGGCGGCCGACGAAATGATCGACTTTGCCTGCGGATAATTCGCCGAAAACAGCGTTTCGACGATCTCCTTGTTATCCGTGGCATGCAGCAACGCTTGGCGGACCTTGATGTCGGCGACGAACGGATTGTCCGGTCGGAAGGCGACACTGTCGTTCACGCCGCGCGTCGGCGCGGCATAGATCGCGAAACTCTGGTCGCTCACCTGCTTTTCGTCATAGGCCTGGAGCTGGCGGATGAAGTCGGCCTGGCCGGACAGCAGCGCGCCGATGCGAACACTATCCTCGCCAGTGATGATGTATTTAATGCCGTCGAGATAGGCCCTGCCCTGATGTTCGAGCTTGGCTGGCCCCCAATTGTAATCCGTACGAGCCTTCAGCGCGAGCTGCTTGCCGAGCGTCTCGCTTTCGACGACGAAGGGGCCGGAACCGATGATCTTCGTCGCGTCGCCGAGCTGATCGAAAGGCAGCGCCAGCGTCTTCAACGAAACAAGGCCGGAGCCGATCACGGACGTGCCCTGCAGGAAGCCGGGTGACGACTTCTTGAAATAGAACTTCACGGTGTAGGGGTCGACGACTTCGCTGTGATCGTAGTTGTTGATGACTTCGGAAGCCGGTTGCTTCAGCTCCTTGTTGCCGAGGCCGAAGGTATCGTAATTCTTGGCGACGGCGCTGGCGTCAAGCGGCGTGCCATCGGAAAAGGTGACGCCCTTGCGGATCTTGAAGGTATATTCCGTCGCGCTGTCATTGACGACCCAGGACTCGGCGATCCACGGCTCGACCTGCAGCGTCTTGGGGTTTTGATAGGTCAGCTTGTCGGTGATCTGGTTCAGGATACCACCGTTCGGATAGAAGCCTCCGGCCGGCGGATAAAGATTCGTGTGGGCTTGCTGCTCCAGATAGATCAGCGTCCCACCCTGGACCGGCTTATTGTCCTCGGCCGAGAAGGCGGCTTGGGGAAGCGCCAATGAGACGAACCCCAAGAGCGTCAATGTCTTCAAATTACGTGCGATTGTCATCTGATGCCTCGAACTGGAATGTATCGAGAGGGTATCGCACCGGCCGGCTCAATCAATATTGTTTATGGAATTACTATGCTATATTTGGGTTGCTGTGGAGAATGAACCTTCAGCCTGTCCCGGCCTCGGGCAATTCCCGTTCAGGGCAATTGGAGGCTGCATTACGCAGCACGCATCGTTGGTCCGCTCGGAGCTTTCACGCAGCCTTGAGCCTGCTCTCCACGAGGCGGGCGAACAATGTCGCGCCGACCGGCAGGATGGCGTCGTCGACGATGAAGCCGGGATTGTGGGCCGGAACAGTGCCGGAATGGCCGAGCGTGAAGAAGGCTCCGGGCGCGTGCAACAAAAAGTCCGCGAAATCCTCGCTGCCCATCGCCCGCTTCGGCGCTGTCGAAACCCGTGTCGGCCCCAGAACCTCGCGCCCGATGTCGGCGACGATATCGACATGTTCGGCATGGTTGGTCAGGACAGAGAAAATATCGCGGATATCGATTTCGGCCGTGAGATCATGGGCGGCCGCAACATTCCGGGCGATGGTCGTGAGCCGGGAGCGGATCAGCTCTCTGACCCCATCGGAAAAGGCGCGGATCGTCCCGCCGACGCTCGCCGTCTCCGGGATCACGTTATAGGCCGAGCCAGCCCCTATCTTGGTGACCGACAAAACCGCGGGCTCGGTCGGCGGGACGTTGCGGCTGACGATGGTCTGAAGCGCCTGGACAAGCTCAGTGATCGCCGCGATCGGATCACGCCCGGCATCCGGATGAGCACCATGCGCGCCCTTGCCCTTGAACGTCGCGTCGAAGAAGTCGGCACCGGCGAGTACCGTTCCAGCCGTCACATGCAGATGATCCGGCGCCAGAAAGGTTGCATTGTGGAGCCCATAGATCTCGTCAACGGGAAAACGATCGAACAGCCCGTCGGCTATCATCGCACGGGCACCGCCCAGGCCCTCCTCCGGCTGAAAGATGAAGATGACGGTGCCGGCGAAATCGCGGGTCTCGGCAAGATAACGCGCGGTGCCGAGAAGAATGGCGGTATGGGCGTCGTGACCGCAGCCGTGAAAGCGGTTCGGATAGATGGAAGCATAGGGCAGACCTGTTTCTTCCGGCATCGGCAGCGCATCCATGTCGGCTCTGAGCCCCACCGACCGATTGACCGGATGCCGTCCGACCAGACGCCCGACGACACCGGTCTTGCCGATACCGCGATGAACTTCGATGCCCCAGAACGCCAGCTTGTCGCCGACGATGCCGGAGGTCCTGACCTCCTCGAACCCGATCTCCGGATGCGTATGAATGTCTTGACGGATCGCAACGAGTTCAGGGACATAGCTCGCAATACGGTCTATGATCTTTGGAACAGGAGCATCGTTGGCTGCAATATTCGATTGGGTCATGGAAGCATCTCAGAACGGGAGTTCGGCTCCAGATCGGAACGACCGGCGATCGCTACTAAAACATCGCATATGTAAGTAGTATATATAATAGTAGATTAATTGATCGCGAACGCGACGGGGCTCTAGCAATCGTGATATAAGGGGAGCATGAGGTAAGCCGGTGGAGATCGGTGTCTCGCGCCGAGCGAAAGTCGCGGCGATTGCGCGCGCCTGCGAGCGACAATGGTCGAGCTCACCTGGCTATGGCTCCGCCATCAACCGAGCTCGGCGCTGACCGGCTGGTTGAAGGAGCGCATCGCACGCAAAAGCGGCCGCCTTAAAACCCCTATGATCGTAGCTCTAGCTCGCAAATTGCTGGTTGCTCTCTGGCAGTATGTGACTTCCGGCGTCGTAATCGAGGGGCGATCATGAAAACTGCCTGAATCAAGCAACCATCGAACACGGAATACTGCTCATCCTCAGGGCGTGATCAGCCCTGACGGATCCAGGTGAACGGACCGGGAATCCCGTTGGCTTTAGACGCCGATCTTCAGTTTGGCCCCGTTCTCCTGAGCCTACGCCAGTCGAAAGCGGGAAATGGTGCAGCCGCTATGCACGGCGACCGAATGTGAGGTTGTACAGGCCCGCGAACGGGCCCGTAATTGCTATGGGCTCAGACCGTGGATCCGCCGACAAAGGAGAAATTCGATGCCACTAGGATGAACAATTGACAAAAGACCTGATGTGATGGGATTCGAACCATCAATATGTAAGTCGGACGACTAATTTGGAAGAGATCTCAAATGCCGCCAAACCGCTCAAGCATCTTTCGAAGCTGAACGTTCTGTTGACGCAGATGTTCTGCCAGCAAGCCCTGCAACCGTCGATTCTCTTCCTCGAGTGCGACTAACTCATCGGAAGGTATTTCGACATGAGTGGCGGCTGATCGCACGAGGGCGGCACTTTTCACACCGCTGGCACGATCAACGACACGCGCTTCGCGACGGCGCCGCGATGTTCTCGGATGTCCCAGCTCGGGAAGGTTCTCTTTCGATTCCGAAACCGGACTGAACGCTGCAACATCGTTTTGCTGCGGCGGATAAGTTTGTTCCGTCTCGGCCAATGAAGCCGAAATCCTTTTGTCGTCGACGGTCTCAAACCTGTCGTCGCGATGAGTTGTCGGTTCTGAATCCGATGACATCACGCGATCTTGGCCCTCAGTCGGTGAAACCATGTTGGGCTCGAACAGATGCGGCGCTTCCGCTTGCGCCTCACGCGCAAGGGCCTTGAGATCAGTGCTGCCCCAAATCGCATCTTGCTTCATAGTTGACCGCCGGCGCGTCGATTTGAATTCGACGACGAAGGTTCGCTGCTGTGTTTTCATATGTGTCCGATCTTTGCAATTGTCAGGCAAGCTTACGATACGTCGAAGCGCTGAAGCAGCGTCCTAAGCTGAGCATTCTGCAAATGCAGCTTTTGGGCCAATTGCCGTCTCAATCGCCTGATTTCCTCGTCAAGGCTAATGGCCTCATTCAATAAGGTTACCGTCAGCGATATGCTGAAGTGAGCTGCGAAGAAATCTGCTCGATTGTCATCTGTAGGCGCTCTACAACTTCAACTGTGTTCGAACCGTCACGGAAACGATGCACACGGCATCGCTCCAATCCTGGGGAACACCTAGTATCTCCCCCGGCTTAGGCAGAATTTGAGTCTCTATCACCCAAGGGACGTCTGGAGGTCTAATATCTCCTACCAGCTGCCCCGGCGTACCGTAGATCATCACATAGCCAGTCATGGCGTTGGAGACCTTTATGGATGCCGGTACTGCACCCTCCAGATGTGATTGGAGCACAATTTCATCCAAGCTATTGTCTGCGGCGGCAGTAGCCGCCGATGGATGCGACGGCAATTCGGTTGCACCGCACTGAGACGAAGCCTACCACGGACCGTATGTCTTAGCGGATGGGACAGCTTCAAATTTATGCTGCGCTGACACTTCCTTCAGCACCACATAGGCGGGTGGCCGTTGCGTCAGCGTTCGCCTGCAAGCGTGCCCACCACATGCGGATCACATTTCAGCCTTACATGCGAACCTTGAGATGGATTGCCACCGTTCGGGCGGTAGGACAATCAGAGTAGCTATGTCGAGGCGTTGGGAAAAGCGGGCCTTCCGATATAGGCGATTGCGGTCTCAGGAATTAGTCAATTTTCTAGGCCGTGTCCCCATAACGGGGTTCATGTTGGTGCTGGTGTGTGATTCAATCTCCAGAAAAGGAGATTGCCAT